>NZ_JBELQA010000001.1:0-666444 GCF_046000495.1 Flavobacterium plantiphilum | reverse complement strand
GAAAGAAAAGCTAATGGTTTGTACAGTATTGATAAAAATGCAAAAATCAGACCTCTGGCTTTTGGAATAACATTAGGATGGAATTTTAAATAAATTAAAGGATGCTATACCAAAGAAAGGTCTTGAGAAATCAAGGCCTTTTTAATTTATAAAATTCAGATATATTCTGCTGGTAAGCAGTATAATGTTCAAATGAATTTGATAGCTTAATCTAGTATTGTCCAGCAAAAGTTATTAAATGAACGATGAAGTAGTTTAGTTAGATCATCCTAAATGGATCGATAAGTTTTTGTTCATTACTAAATTTGATGACCTAATTAAAAATTATTTCTTGAGTATCAGGTAATTCATGGCCGGATCATTTAAGAGTCTTTCCATTTCTGAGTGAATAATATCCTGAATATCTTGCTTTACGTGAAGATAATTACGCTGAACCATGTTGTTGTCAATGTTACGAACTACGGCTATATCTTTATAATTATTCTGCTCAGTTTTGAGTGCTTCATGGTCATTAATAATTTCAGAATGGAATGTTTTGAGTTCAATTTTACAGTCTGGATCATCAGCCACCATACCTACAAATGCACCCGAACTTAAGGAAGAAATTTTGGAAGGAGGAATGGCTGATTCCAATTGTTTAGAACGGCTAATCGAGGTATCACTACTATTGATGGAAAGGCTTTCTCTGTCCTGCATAATTTTACCAAATCGTTCGGATAATTGTTTAGCGGTATCACCGGTTACTTGTCCACTGATGATATTTCCGGTAATATTCATAATCACATCTGCCTGTTCACGACCGTAATCTTTGCGTAGCTGACTGAAGTCCTGAATTCCCAAACAGGTCGCCACTTTATTACTTCTGGCCGTAGCAATTAAACTATCCATATTATTCAGATAAATAGTTGGAAATTCATCAAAAATCAGACTGCTTTTTTGTTTGCCTTTTTGGTTTACCTGTTTTATCAAACGGCTAACATATAGTGATAAGACGGCCCCGTAAATCTGTATTTTTTGAGGATTGTTTCCCATGCAGACAATCTTAGGTTCTTCGGGATTATTGATGTCTAAATTAAAATCATTACCAGATAAGACATAATAGAGTTGGGGAGAAGAAAGTCTTGCCATTGCGATTTTGGCAGACGCAATTTGTCCTTCCAACTGTTCCATCACATCGTTAAGATAAGCATTGACAAAAGGGTTAATTAATACTTCAATTTCCTTTTCTGTTCTAAGTAAGGTAAAGAGCTGATCATAATCGGTCTGCATTAGCTCTATGACATGAGGAAGGGTACAGAACTTACCATCTTTGTACTTTCTTAAATACCAAATGATTGCCGTTAGGAAATTGATTGGGGATTCCACAAAGAAGTCTCCCTGTTTTTTAATCCATTCCCGATTGAGTCCCAGTAGAATAGTCCGGGCTGATTCTGCGGCATCTGTGATATCTGTCATTGCAGAAGGCTCTAAGGGATTACAGCGATGCGTGCGACTGAGATCATCAAAATTAATAACATAAAACTGAGGAACTACCGGATAAATGTGTTTGTAGTTCAGCCATGTATTGTAAGCTATTTTAGAAAGGTCATCGAATTTGAAATCATAAATAAACATTGTAAAGCCTTTTCGAATATGCTGTGTAATCACATGCCGAATCACAAAATAGGATTTCCCGGAACCGGGAGTTCCCAATACCATTAATGCGCGAAAAGGATTAATGATGTTGATCCAGCTGTTTCGAACTTTATCTTTCAGGTAATATCTAGTGGGAAGATTGATTGAATATTCATTTTCCAGTAGTCGTTCTTCCTGTGGAAAGGTTTCATTTTCCTTATTGAAAATATCTTTGTGATTCAATTTGCTTTTGATAATTCTGGATAGCAAAGTTCCACCCGAAAGAATCAAAAGATATCCAATCGAAGTCGTTGCTATGTAAATCAATGCAACCTGTGTGATTTCCATTTTTAAGTAAAAAAATAAGGAGCTGATACCGTAAAGTATTATACCTGTTATGATATAAACAAAGGCTGATTTGTAGTTCAGCTTTTCGTCTTTTCTCCCTTTAGCTCCCATTAAAGAAATCATTAAAAATCCAAGCACAAAGAGTTTGGATTTATGAAAATTGCCGAACATTCCAGTTTTGAGAATGTTTTTCAAAATGGTATCACCAAGCTCGCTCACAAGATGCCATTCTCTAAATGCGGCATAGCAATAATAGTAAAAGTGGATTCCCAGTATTATGATGCTGATGAATCGTGCCATATCCAATATTTTCCTCAAAGCCTGTTCGTTTTCTCCAGTTTGCATAGCCATGATTTCCAGTTTTATTAATTATCAGATTGTCCTCTTCTTTTTTTCTTTTTTCGTTTTCCTTTCAGTTGTTTCGGAATATAAGCTGTAGACTGTTCTGATTGGGTTAGAATTTCGGTTGTTTTTTCAAATAGCTTCTCGTAATTACCAGATAAAACAGTATCAAATGAAGTATTTTTATTTTCTTGATTCGTTTTCGGAGATTCAGATTTTTGTAATTGATCTCTCAAGGAGTCTGAATTTTTTTGTTTGCCAGCAGTACTTAATTTGCAACGCTCTTGTATCTCTTTAGCGCTATATTGCTTACCAAGAGTACTTCCGTTAAAAACACATTGAGTACTATGGTCTACATAAGTTATCCCGTAAATTAAGCCTTCGGTGTTTTTTCTTAAAACGATATGAATTCCATCCTTTTTCAATACTTTTATCAAGTCAGGAAGTGATGTTCCTTTTCCTGTAAAAGCCAAATCAATAGTATTTTTAATTCGGTTTCTATCGGATAATTTATTCGTTTTATTGGCAACAAATCTTTCTTCTAAAAACTTTAAGGTTGGTTTGTTGTAGAAGTCACTCGCCTTTATGGGAATACCAATTGGTTTTCCGTCTCGATCGAGTATGCGATAAACTAATCCTTTTTTTTGGAATATCCTCGAATTTCCACTTCCCCGGTCAGCATACACATTGTATTGTTGTAATACTGCATTTAGTTCGGGAACACTCGAATACCGATATGAATTCAGCACCCCTGTCAAAACGTTCGCTATTGCTTTTTTAGTTTCTGTTTTCCCATACTCAATCTTTCCCATGCTGATGGGCTGAAGTTTCTGATTTTGTTTTTTTTCACGTCCTTCAGCGACTGTAAGACCGAAAGATTTTTCAATTGTTTTTCTGGCCGTTTCGGACTGATTTCGTCCAATATTTTGGGTGTCAATTCTGCTGCCGTCTTCTCTTATTTTAATTGAAATAATATGGATATGCGGATGGCCTGCATCATGGTGCTGGTACACCAGATAAGGCTGCTTCCCAAAACCAATTTGTTCCATATATGTATTAGCAATATTCATTAATTTTTCCTTAGTTAAATTAGATTCAGAAGGATCAAAATTCAATGAAATGTGAACACTGTTTCGTTTTACATTATCATTTAAAGCAGCTTGTTTTAGCAGTCTGTTTAGTTTCATTGTTGTACTCAATTGGTCAGCATCAGCAGGATAATTTCCTTCGCCAATACAAGCTGCTACTTCTTGCTTTACCTTATTCTCATTGTAATTAAAAATGTTATGAATAGAGTTCCCGGTCTTAATTATTGCAACCATTTTTCAGAAATTTTTTGAATGTGTTTTTTGATTTCTTCGACCTTATTGAAAAGGATTTTATTTTGCAAATCATAGTTGATAATCCAGTCTTTGAATTCAGGAATTTGCTGAAGTGTATGGAGTTTTTTTACAGCCTGATTGAAGTTGCTGCCTATTGCATTCAATTCTGTCTTAAGCTGTATAGTTTCTATCATGAAATCATCCAGAGAAGCGTCTCGGTAAGTGGTTACAATCGGTTTCTGAAAAAGTCTTTTACGTACATAATCACTTAGCTTTCTACAAGTTGAAGCATTCCATTCTTTTTCTAATTTGGCATATTCACTGGTTAATAGTCGTAAACCAATAATGCGGGTTCTGTTTGATTTTTTTGCTTTCATCATCTATCTTTTTCGTGTTTTTCAAACTTTTATTCATTTCAGAGCCACTGCCAACGAGTTCCGAGTAAAAAGGCAGCAAGATCTCGTTTGTTTAACAAACGGACATCTTGCCGATTGCAGGAACGTGGCAATCTTTTAGCTGATTCTAATGATTTACAAATTACTGTAAGTTTTAATATTCCAGCTTTTTATAACATTGATCTGTGATCTTCAGGAAATGACTTTGTGAGATCTTATTTTAAGTCCAAAGATCTTCCTTCTGTTTTTCCAAAATTCATAGTCCAGTCATTCAAGTCTTTGTAGTTTTTATAAAGCTGGCTTTTATCACAATATTTAGTACTCAGAGAAAGTGCACAGATTGTATAATTTTGTCCCGTTTCATCTCTATCAAAATAAAGTCGGATTGATTCGTGATTTTCCATGAAAGGACGTGCTCTTTCAAAAAAAGTAATGGAGTTTAGAATGACAAAGTCCTGACTTTTTTCAGGAAGGTTTTTGGTCATGGCTTTGAAGGAAAGAAAGTCCATGAATCCCTCAAATGCAATCACCTCAATATTGCCATTGGAGAAGGTGGTAATTCCTTTGGGTGAACTGCTTGTTTTGAAATAAGGATTACGAATTTCAAAGCCTCCTAAATCATTTTTAAAACCGATTCCAAAGTAATTTTTTTTCGCCCAAGTGTAACGAACTTCTACACAATACTGTTGTGCAATTTCAATTGGAATGCTACGGTGTTGTAGGTAACTTAAAAGGCTAGGGGAGCTAAGGGACATTTCTTTATGAATTATAATTTTATTCTCTTTTATAGTATTGTAATCTGTCTGCTGAATTTTTGGCTGTTGAAAAGAAAAATTTCTACTTGAATTTTGGAGGAGTTCCTCAATGCTACAGTTGAAATAAAGTACTCCAAAATCAATCAGATTGCCACCTTTTCCAAGACCGTGATCGTACCAGCGATTTAACCTCCGAATGATTTTAAAAGAAGCTTTTTTTTCATTTCGTAATGGAGAGCGGTACCAGTAATCATTATTTCTTATTTTCGAAGGTTCATAGCCCAGATTTGATAGGTAATTTATAAGATCTGTTTCTTTGGCTTCATTTATTGTTAACTTACTATTTCTGAAATTCATAACATACATTTTATCAGGTTCATTATTCCGTTTGCTACTACTAAATTAAAGAAGCTTTGCGCCTTGACCAATCCTCATCATATTTTGATTAGGATGAATTCATCTAGCCTATTTATTTTTGTAATGTAAAAGAGTATTAATTTAAAACTGTGAATTATGATTACAACAAATGATGTAGCCAAGGTGTATGATACGGTGTTGAGTATTCCGGGTATGAGTGAGCTGGTGAAGATTGATCTGAAAATTTCACGTAAAGAAGTATTGTTATTGTCCCATGTGATCAGCCTGGGAATCAATCAAAAAGAAACCCCTTCGGATCTTTTAAAAAGTATAGCTCCAGAGGAGTTACTGGGCATGCAAAATATTGCTCAGGATTGTTTGGAAAAAGCGGGACTGGTCGCCTTAAATGAAAAACTCACCAGCCTGAGTGAAGACTGTAAATAGTTTCAAAAAAACAAAGGAAAAATAATCCCTTAAAAAACATAGTGTTTATTTCCTGTCAGCAATAGGGAGTAAACACTTTTTTTAGTTCAGCCTCCCTCATAATTTGGCAGGATTTTTAAAATTATTTGCTGGTTTTGAGTACGTTATATAGTTTGATTCCATGCTACTTTTGAAAAAGTACTGAACGAAAAATTCTTAAAACGGATTAAAATGAAAATTGGAGTTAAAAACAGAACCCGCATTATAACAATAATTGTCCTATTGTACATTCTGCTTTTTAGCTACGCAGCCATTAGTAAAATTCTTGATTTTGAAAATTTTCAGGTGCAGTTGGGACAATCTCCATTATTGAGTGCCTTTGCTTTTGAGATTTCCTATCTCGTCCCTTTCGCAGAGATAGTTATAGTGTTGACTTTGCTTAAGACTAGCTGGCGTTATTTTGGTCTTTTAGGTTCCTTAATCCTAATGACTTTGTTTAGCAGTTATATTTTTATAGTGCTGCACTATACTTCATTTGTCCCCTGTTCCTGCGGTGGCATATTGGAAAAGATGAGTTGGAACAGCCATCTCCTGTTCAATCTTTTTTTTGTATTATTAGCTATTGTCTCCATTGTATTTTATCTTAGTCTTAATCCCACTGCGACTACTCGGTTGCTGCAAAAAAGGACTGTCAACATTATTGTGATAAGCCTTGTTACTAGTGTCACTTTTATGATTGCGTTGTTCCTGTATTCTGAAGCCATCATGCAGTATCATAATCCCTTTATAAGACGCTATCCCCAACATCCTGTAAGCTTCCAATCCAGTATAGATTTAAAATACAATTCCTATTATTTTGCAGGTTTTGCTAAGGACAGGATTTATTTAGGCAATTATAGTAATCCTTTGCAGCTATTGAGTGTAGATCCACTATTGAAAAACAGAAAGTCCATCAGTATTTCCAATGCTCCGAAAAAGCTTCTTTTTAAAAGTGTCAAAATACTGTTGCAACCTCCGTATTTTTATTTGGTCGATGGTGTAGTGGGACGGATGTATAAAGGAAATATGTCCAATTGGGTTATTACAACTGAACTTCGTGGCAGTCCCTATTTTACCAAAGCAGTTTCGATGACTAATGGTGCTTTTGTGATACGATCCAATATTGGGCAGGATGGCGCGCACATCTTGGGTATTTTCGACGCGGTCCAAAGGAAAAGAGTACGCTACGATTCGACCCTTTTACAACAGAAAATAGATGGTATTTTTGATACAGATGGAACGCTTTTATATAATGCCTCCTGGAACAGATGGGTATATCTTTATTACTACCGCAATGTGTTTCTGGTAGGAAAAGATAATTTGGAATTGGATTATCGGGGACACACCATTGATACTACAACTCAGGCAAAAATAAAAATAGCCTACCTAAAAAACAAGCAGCAGCGAAAAATGGCTGCACCACCATTAATTGTCAATGCACATGCCGCTTTAGAACAGCATCTGCTGTTTGTACACTCGCTGGTAAAAGGGCAATTGGAAAACGATAAACTATGGCAGGAGGCCTCTATTTTAGACCTTTATAATTTAGAAAACAAAAGTTACCGTTTTAGCTTTGCTCTTTATCGGCTACCGGGAAAAAAAATGAGTGCTTTTTTTATTGCCAACGAGCATCTTTATGCTTTGTTTGGGACACATTTAGCAGTTTATAACTGGAATACTCTGCTCAAAAAAGAATTGAAAAAAGGAACCAAAAAAAAGAGTAGTCCTTAAAAATATACTTGGCCAGTATCAGGATTAAGATCGAACACCTGTAGAAAAAAGTAGATCGATGTTTCATTTAAATACTTATGATATGAAAACGCAGATTTTAAAAAAAATGATGCCACTTACAGTGGCCATTTTAGGAATTAGTGGGGCTTTTGCCACTACCGCGATGCAAAGCGCTGCAGCTAGCAGTACTGCCCAAAGAACAGGATATCTCCTGAACAATCAGGGGAACTGTGATGTTGAAGTGAACTGTAGTGACACCCCTTCAGACTTTGTTTGTCGTGCTGGTATTACTTCAGGACCGCAGGCCTTTGGTAAAGATTCCTCAGACAACTGTACCGAAATTTTGTACCGCCCTTGAGAACTCCCGTTAGTGAGTTTTGAAAATGACAATGCAGTTCCAATTTGGAACTGCATTGTTACGTTATAGTTACTGCAATATCTAAGTCTTTGATTCCTTCCATGTTTATTTGGTCTTGCTGCTACAGAAAAGTGCATTTGTCTATTTGGGAAAATAAACTAAGAAACCTTTAATAATTATTTAAGAGTTTTCATAGCGGTACTAAAATCGAATTGTATCTGTAAATTGTAACATTTTAAACAGAATATAACTTGTATGTTTCGAAACCCTTATCGTCCACAAAGAAACTCCTTAAGCAAATAAGGAGTTTTTTTTATGTCTTTTTCAGGAAACTGCATGTAGTGAAATTCCAAATGTACTCCCCAGACCCAGTTCACTTTCAACGTAGATTGACCCATTTTGCGCATCAATAAATTCTTTGCTTATAGCAAGTCCTAAACCAGTTCCAGATTTACTGCTTCCTGGAATTTGAAAGTATTTATCAAAAATTTTATTTTTATAACGAGCATCAATTCCTTTACCAAAATCAGTCACACTAAAAGAAACCTGATCATTTTCTGAAATTACTTTTACAATAATAGTACTATTTTCAGAGGAATAAGTGATGGCATTGGTTAAAAAATTAATTAAAACCCAAGATGTTTTTTCTTTATCTGCTCTAATATTTGGCAAATTTCCGGGAGTTTCTGTAACTAATTGAATGTTTTTCTGTTCGGCTTTTATTTTAACAGCATCAATAGCATAATTTACAATTTCATTGGGATCACTTTTTTCGATATTCAACTGAATATTTCCTGTTTCTAGTTGCGCTAAATTGAGTAATTCGGCTGTAATTTTCAATAACCGTTGGCTATCGTCTTTAATGCTTTCCACCAATTGTTTTTGTTCTTCATTTATAGTTCCCGTTGATGTATTTTCTAATAATTGCAGACTCAATTTTATAGAGGCAATAGGTGTTTTTAATTCATGTGAAACGGTGGCTATAAAATTAGTTTTAGCAAAATCCAATTCTTTAAAAATGGTAATATTTCTTAAAATAATAACATCTCCTACATTGATTTCTTTTTCTTCACCAGTTGGAGTAATAGTGATGCTAATGGTTTCTTTATCAAAATAACTTTCTTTTCCATTGGCAAAAATCTTTAAAGGTTGTTTTTTTTGTGAATTATTAGTTTTTTCTTTCAAAATTAAAGACCGTATCAAATTATTCGATAAGGCTAGGGTAGAAGCTGATTTACCAATAATATCTTCTGATTTTAAACCTATTATTTTCAAAGCTTCATCATTCGCAAATAAAACAATAGCTTCATTATCTAATCCGATAATTGGATCGTGCATATTATTGATTAGTGTTTCCAATCGCTTTTTTTCGAAAAATAATTTGTACAAATTACTACTGTTGTATTCTTCTAGTTTTTGAGCCATAGTATTAAATGATTTTGCTAAATCACCAAATTCATTATGATTGGTAAAATGAACCCGTTCAGAATAATTTTTATTCGCAATTTCCTTAATGCTTAGCGTCAATTCTTTGATAGGGTTGGCAATATTATTGGGCAGATTGATCAATAGGTTAAAAGCAATTAAAAAACACAAACTTCCCACAATTGCAATCGAAAAATTAGCAGTTTCAGCAGTTTCTTTAGCAATATCACTTTTAATTTTTATCGCATTCATATTGAGTTTCATAATCTCAAAAATATCTTGTCGAATTTGCGATTTGAGACTTTCATCTTTTGGATTTTGTTTCAAAAGATTAAAGTTGTTCAGCAAATTTTGAGACGCTATTTTTTCTCCTTCTTCCGTAATGTTAATGAGTTGATTTTTGAGATTCCTGTCAAAAAGATGAATGGCTTTAGGTTCATCTTTATTAATTTCATCCAAAGAAGAAAGCATGTTTCGGGAATACTCCAATGTTATATAATTGGCTTTCAGAATATTTTGAGTGTCTTTTTTAATCGAAAAAATATAAAAAGCACTTACCAAAGCAAGGATGATAATCAAGGTAAATAACAACCCAACACCGAGGTTTAATTTGGTTTTAATTTTCATATCAAGACAGAATTACAAGATCAACATTTGATTTCGATAGATTATTTAATAATCTTCTAAAAATAGTTGTAGACAAAATTACTTCAAATAAATTGAAATGCGGCTTGCCAATACAAACCGTTGTGATGTCTTTTTGCTCCACGATTTTCAGCATGGCTTCGGTAATATTCGAACTTTCGATTTTGATTACTTCAGCACCAAGTTGTGTGGCCAATTTGAAATTGTTAATCAAATGACGCTGTTTGTCCAACGCAATCTTGTTGGGACTTTCCTTTGGCATTTCGACATATAGAACATACCAACTACCGTTGTAATAACTTGCCAATCGGGCTGATTTTCTGATTACGATTTTAGCGGTTTTGTCATTGCTACTGATACAAGCCAGTAATTTTTCATGCTTTAAAGCCAAATTTTTAGGAACTTCATTTTCCACTTTCCGAACCACCTGACTGGCTACTTCTTTCAAAGCCAATTCTCGTAATTGCAGGATTTGTTCGGTTTTAAAAAAATTGGCTAATGCAGTTTGGATTTTATCTTGCGTATAAATCTTTCCTTGTTTCAACCGCGAAATCAAATCCTCCGAAGTCAAATCGATATTCACAACTTCATCCGCCAATCGCAACACATTATCGGGAACGCGTTCTTGAACATCAACGCCATTAATGCGTTTCACATCTTCATTTAAACTCTCAATATGCTGAATATTAACGGCGGAAATCACATTTATTCCAGCTTCCAAAATCTCCAAAACATCCTGCCAACGTTTTTCGTTTTTACTTCCTTCGATATTGGTATGAGCCAATTCATCTACAATCACGACTTCGGGACGTAAATTAATAATGGCTTGCACATCCATTTCTTCGAGATTTTTTCCTTTGTAGAAAATACTTCGTCTGGGAATTACAGGCAAGCCATCAAGCAATTCATGGGTTTCTTTCCGAAAATGGGTTTCTATATAACCAATTTTAACATCGATTCCGTTCTTCAAAAGCGTATGCGCTTCTTGCAACATACGGAACGTTTTTCCCACACCGGCACTCATACCAATGTAGATTTTAAACTTTCCTTTTCGAGATTTCTGAATTAAATCAAGGAAATGCTGGGCGTTATTTTGTTTTTCCATAATCACTTTTGAAACAAACTAAACAATGAAGTTTTCCACAGATTAAAAAGATTTTCACAGATTTCAAAAATCCTTTTAATCCATTAATCTGTGGCAAAAAATTAAAACGAAATCGCCAACGAAGTCGTCAAAAAAGTATTGCTATTAGTTGGATTTCCATCTTTCAAAAACACATCATCTTTGCTGGATAAATTTCTAGCTTCAATTCTGAACATCACATTATCTGAAACTAAATAATCAAAATTTGTTGAAAAGCCGTAAGTTTTAAGCCCGTTTTTAGCTCCAGTTGCAATGATAACACCTTGTTTATCTTGGTAATATTCTCCTCTAACCCCAATTTGAGTTTTAGCAGTTGGTTGGTGTTGCAAAATCAAAACGGGCGAATACCAAACATCATAATGACTACTTCCGTTTACTGTTTGTTGAGCACCAATATCAAATCCGGCAGTTAAATTGGTTTTTTCAGAAAACTGAAACTGACCATAAATATTATTAAAGTAACGCCATTTTCTGTCAGCATCAGGCTGTTCATTTCCTATAAAGGTACTCCAATTTAATGTAGTTTTACCACTTGGTTTATACATAATTTGTGTTCCAAAAGCAGGAGTTTGATTGCCGTCAATCTTCTGAATACGTTGCCAACCATTCAAATATATCGCCGCCAAATACCATTTTTCGGATGGAGACGTATAGCCAATTTTTACTCCAGCTTCATAATAGGGTGAATTATCAGCCAAAATACTTCGGGTTAAAGTCTGGCAATCTTTCCCAATCGCACTTTCAAAACCAATGTGAGTTGGCATAATTCCGGCATCAACCCACAAATTATGTTTTGATGAAATTTTCACACCAATATTGGCTTCAAAAACATTTTTCAGCAAATCCTGTTCGGCTACCAAGTTGTATTCGGCATACGTTCCGGTCATAATTGCCAAATTTCCACGAACATTATCTTTTGCATAGTTCACTTTTGCCAATCCCAAGTTTAAGTTTAATTCGTTGTGTTTGTTGTGACTATAAATAAACCCGGGACGAACATGATTGTCTGGATTTCCAAAATCATAACTGTAATAGGTTTCAATATAACCTGAAAACGTCAACGGACTTTTGGCTGTATCTATTTCTTGAGCATTTATTGTTGCACATCCGATAGTTATAAGAGCTGAAAATACTATTTTTTTCATTTTATTTGTCATAGCGAGGTACGAAGCAATCGCATCCTAATTTTATTTTTTATTTGAAACTAATCCAGCATGCGAGGCTAGAAGCCGAACTGGCGAAGCAATCTGGGCTAGGCATTCCGTTTGTAAAGAATTATGTTTTAAATTCACAATCTTAATTCTTAATACTTATTTTAATTTATCTAATTCAATATTCAATTGTAAAACATTAACTTTAGCAGGTCCAAACATTCCAAAAAGAGGGCGTTCTGTATTATTTTGAACAATTTCTAGTATTTTCCCCATTGACAAATTTCTACTGTTTGCAATTCGTTCAATTTGAACTTTGGCACCATTCACAGAAATGTTAGGATCTAGTCCACTTCCGGAAGCTGTAACCAATTCCGATGGAACTTCGCTACGCTTTACGGATGGATTTTTATGTAAAAAGGCACCAATGCGGGTTTGTACTTCTGCCAAATATTCAGGATTGTTTGGGCCTTTATTGCTTCCTCCAGAACCGGCAGCATTATAATCTACAGCAGATGGTCTGGACCAGAAATACTTGTTTTCTGTGAATTTTTGAGCCACATTAATATGCTGTTTTTTCCCGTTTACGGTAACAATTTCACCTTTTCCTTGATTGGGAGACAATTGTGCTATTCCGAGAATGCTCAACGTGTAAATTCCGGAGAAAAACACCGCACAAAACAATGTTAATCTAATTGCTGGTATTATATTTTCTTTCATAACTATATATTTATTGTTTTTTTAATGGTGTTATGTAATTCGCAAAAAAGCTCATTTCATGATTTCTATTTTTCTAATTACTTTAACTACACAAACATCGACACTACCATATCAATCAATTTTATTCCAATAAACGGAACAATCATACCGCCAATTCCGTAGATTAATAAATTTCTACGCAACAAAGCCGATGCACCAATTGGTTTATAAGCAACACCTCGTAAAGCCAAAGGAATCAGAAACGGAATAATAATTGCATTAAAAATAACTGCCGATAAAATAGCACTTTCCGGACTGTGTAATCCCATAATATTCAAACCCTGCAATGCAGGAATCGCTGTGATAAAAAGTGCCGGAATGATAGCAAAATACTTAGCAACGTCATTTGCAATGGAGAAGGTCGTTAGCGTTCCTCTAGTCATTAAAAGTTGTTTCCCAATTTCTACAATCTCGATTAATTTGGTTGGATCATTGTCTAAATCGACCATGTTTCCAGCTTCCTTTGCAGCTTGAGTTCCGCTGTTCATGGCTACACCAACATTGGCTTGTGCTAGGGCAGGAGCGTCATTTGTTCCGTCACCCATCATCGCTACCAATCTTCCTTCAGCTTGCTCTTTTTTGATGTAATTCATTTTATCTTCAGGTTTGGCTTCAGCGATAAAATCATCGACACCAGCTTTTTCTGCGATAAATTTTGCCGTAAGCGGATTGTCACCCGTAACCATAACCGTCTTGATTCCCATTTTGCGTAGGCGTTCAAAACGTTCTTTCATTCCAGTTTTGATGATGTCCTGCAATTCGATTACCCCTTGTACTTGGTTGTTTTTGATGACAACCAAAGGCGTTCCACCGTTAGATGAGATGTCAATTACTTTTTGTGCAATATCTTCAGGAAACGAATTTCCTGCTTGAAGTGCGATATTTTTCGCAGCATCTTGAGCACCTTTTCTAATGTTGGTGCCGTCTTTCAAAACCACACCAGAAGTTCTGGTTTCGGCAGTAAACTTGATTAAAGTTGCACCTTCGATTGATAATTTATTGGCAACCTCTTGTCCAGCAAGTTCAACAATACTTTTTCCTTCTGGCGTATCATCAGCAAGCGAACTCAACACAGCCGATTTGATAAAATCTTCCTGTGAAACGCCATTTGTTGGATAAAAAGAAGTCGCTTTTCGGTTTCCAATGGTGATGGTTCCCGTTTTATCCAAAAGCAAAACGTCAATGTCTCCGGAATTTTCCACGGCTTTTCCCGATTTTGTAATTACGTTGGCACGTAAAGCTCTGTCCATTCCGGCAATTCCGATAGCTGATAATAATCCGCCAATAGTGGTTGGAATCAAACATACGAAAAGCGAAATAAAAGCTGCAATCGTGATTGGTGCATTCGCATATTTTGCAAATGGAGCCAACGTTACGGTTACGATAATGAACACTAATGTAAACCCGGCTAATAAAATCGTTAAGGCGATTTCGTTTGGTGTTTTTTGACGGCTTGCACCTTCCACCAAGGCAATCATTTTATCCAAAAAACTTTCGCCAGGTTCAGAAGTTACGATTACTTTTATTTTATCGGATAATACTTTTGTTCCTCCAGTTACTGATGATTTATCGCCACCAGCTTCACGAATTACCGGAGCACTTTCGCCAGTAATGGCACTTTCGTCTATGGTTGCCAAACCTTCAATGATTTCACCATCTGTTGCAATAATATCGCCAGCTTCGCAAACAAATAGGTCTCCTTTTTTTAATTCGGCAGAAGAAATGGTCTGACCGTTTTCTAATTTGGCTGGTGTTTCTTCTCGGGTTTTTCGCAAACTATCGGCTTGTGCTTTTCCTCTTGCTTCGGCAATGGCTTCGGCAAAATTGGCAAACAGCAAGGTTAAAAATAAGATTAAAAAAACGGTGAAATTATAGGCAAAACTTCCTTGTGAACCTTCTCCGGATAAAATCCAAAGACAGACAAAAAACATTATGACTGTTCCAATTTCAACAGTAAACATTACTGGATTTTTGAACATAATTTTGAGGTTGAGTTTCACGAAAGACTGTTTGAAGGCTTCGCTAACCAACTCTTTTTGAAATAAATTATTTTGAGATTTACTCATGATATTTTAATTATTTAGCCGAAAAATATTCAGCGATTGGACCTAAAGTTAAAGCTGGAAAGAACGATAAAGCAGCTACGATAAATATCACTGCTAAAACCATCAATCCGAAAGTGGAAGTATCCGTTTTTAAAGTTCCGTTACTTTCTGGAATGTATTGTTTTTGGGCCAACATTCCAGCAATGGCAACAGGTCCGATGATTGGTAAGTATCGTGCAAACAACATTACAATTCCTGTAGCGATATTCCAAAACGGCGTATTATCACCCAAACCTTCAAATCCACTTCCGTTATTGGCGGAAGAAGAGGTGAATTCATAAAGCATTTCACTAAATCCATGATAACTTGGATTGTTCAACCAACCGGATAATGCTACTGGGTCTCCAACATATAAATGACTTGCTAAAGCAGTTCCAACCAAGATTAAAAAAGGATGCAACAAGGCAATCATCATGGCGATTTTCATTTCTTTGGCTTCAATTTTCTTTCCGAGAAATTCAGGAGTTCTTCCAACCATTAATCCACTGATGAAAACTGCGAGAATGATGAAGATGTAAAAGTTCAAAAATCCAACGCCAACACCGCCATAAAAACAATTGATCATCATTCCGAGAAGTGTTGTCATTCCTGCAATTGGCATCATGCTGTCGTGCATTGCATTTACAGAACCATTACTTGTAACTGTTGTATAAGTAGCCCAATTTGCGGAAGCAGCAGCACCAAATCGCACTTCTTTTCCTTCCATACTTCCCATATCTTGGGCAATTCCCATATTGGAAATAGCAGGATTTCCATTGACTTCGCTAATTACGGCAGGAATTAACAGCATCAGAAAACCTAAAGTCATGACGCCATAAATGGTCCATGATAACTTTTTACGTTTCAAGATAAATCCTAGTGCAAAAACCATTGCAATCGGGATCAAAAAGATGGAACCATTCTCAACGATATTGGTCAAGTAATTCGGATTTTCCATAGGATTTGATGAATTTGGACCGTAAAATCCTCCGCCATTAGTTCCTAATTGTTTGATGGCGACAAAAGCTGCTACTGGTCCGCGACTGACATTTTGTTCATTGCCTTCAAGAGTGGTAATGGTATCTTTACCTTCAAATGTCATTGGAGTTCCGTTCAGCACCAAAATAATGGCTACTATAAATGACAAAGGCAATAAAACTCTGGTACAAGATCTCACGAAAAAACTATAGAAGTTTCCTAAAGTTGCAGACGTTTTCTCTTTCATAGCCATAAAAACTGTGGCACAAATTGCCATTCCACAGCCTGCACTGATAAATTGCCAAAGCATCAACGTTAATTGTCCTAAATAGGACAATCCGCTTTCGCCGGAATAGTGTTGCAAATTGGTATTGGTTACAAAACTAACAGAAGTATTGAATGCCAAATCGCCACTCATGGACGGATTTCCATCTGGATTAAATGGCAGCCAAGCCATATTGGTTAAAACCAACATCGAAATGATAAACCAAACCCCATTGATGGTCAAAAGAGCTAACAAATGCTGTTTCCAGTTCATTTCCTTGAATGGATCGATGCCACCAATCTTAAAGAATAGTTTATCGATTGGATTAAAAATTCTGTCCAACCAAGTGCTTTCATAATTGAATATTTTACCGATGTAACGACCTAGCGGAATGGCTAAAATTATAACCAATCCGTACATAACGATAATTCCGAGTATTTCAGAGTTCATATTTAGAATTTTTCGGGTTTAATTAAAACATAGCAGATGTAAATAAAAACCGCTATGGCGATGATGAAAAGTGGTATCATAATTTAGATTTTTCATAGAATTGAATCATTTTAAAAAACAAGGCGAATAAATCAATCCGCTTACAGAAAGGATAATTGCCATCATACTCCAGAACTGTTTATTTGTTTGAGATATTCCGCCTTGAGCGATTGAGGAAAGAGATTGGAGATATTGCAATGACGCAGTTCCATAAAAGTAGAAACCGAGAAAACATAGACATTAGAAATGGCATTTTTAGTTTCGGAGCTTCCGGTAGCAAATAATTTTTCGGCTAAAGCCAAGCATTTTTTGGCTCGTACAATATTTCCTGAAACGATAGCTGATTTTGTAATTTCAGCAAATCGTTCGGCTTGTTTGTAAATATTGGTAACTTGATTTTTCATAAGAATGAATTTTTATGTTCATTCGCCTGATGCCAAAAGCTGTTCCAATAAAAAGAAAATATTGTTAAGTTGTTGCAGATGTTGTGTTTGTAATTGTTGTGCCAAAAATGGAGCATAAAAAAGCCTATCATTTTGATAGGCTTTTATCGTTTTGGAAGGATTTAAATTTAGAATAACCGCAAATTCGCAAATTAATTTTAGTCTTTTTAATTTGCGAATTTGCGGTAAAACTAATGAATATTGTATTCGTCTAATTTGCGATATAAAGTAGCGATTCCGATTTCTAATAATCGTGCAGTTTCAGCCTTATTGCCTTTGGTGTAGTTGAGCACTTTTTGAATGTGCAATTTTTCGATACTTTGCATGGAGAAAGCCGACATTGTTTTATTAGAATTGTCCTGAATGTGTTGCATTTCATAAGGCAAAACTTCTGGAGTTAGTGTGTCATCTGCTAAAATTACCGAGCGTTCTATGATGTTTTTTAACTCACGAACATTTCCTGGCCAATGATAAGCTTCTAATTTTTGAAGGAAATCAGGCAAGATTTGGAGTTCTTTCTTATTGGTTTTAGCTGAAAATTGCTTCACAAAATAACTCGTTAGAGGCGAAATATCTTTTATTCGTTCACGTAATGGCGGAATAATAATTTCGAAAATATTCAACCGGAAATACAAGTCCGAACGGAAATTATGGTTCTCGCTTTCGGTTTTTAAATCACGGTTGGTTGCAGCAATTAATCTAAAATTGGATTTTTTAGATGTCGTTTCTCCAACAGGAATGTATTCGTTAGTTTCTAAAACGCGAAGCAGCTTGGCTTGTAAATCGATTGGCATTTCACCAATTTCATCAAGAAATAAAGTTCCGCCATTAGCTTCTTCAATAAATCCTTTTTTATCTTTCAAAGCTCCTGTAAAAGCACCTTGCTTGTGTCCGAATAATTCGCTTTCCAGAATTTCCTTGCTAAACGTACTGCAATTCAAGGCCACGAAAGATTTACCAACTCGATTGCTGTTTTCGTGAATCGCTTGTGCAAAAACTTCTTTTCCCGTTCCGGTTTCACCCGTCAATAAAACGGTCGAATCAGTTTTGGCTACTTTTTTAGCCAAATCAATAACTTGTTCCAATGCTTTTGATTTTCCGATGATAGTATCAAAGGAATATTTATCAGAAATACGTTTTTCGAGTTGTTTTACTTTCTTCTGCAATTGCGATTTTTCTATAGCTTTGTATAAAAGCGGAATAATCTTATCGTTGTCGTCACCTTTTACGATATAATCGAAAGCACCGTTTTTCATGGCTTGAACACCATCGGCAATTTTCCCGAAAGCAGTCAATAGAATCACTTCGACTAATGGAAAATTGGTTTTAATTTTTTCAAGAAATTCAACACCATTTCCGTCGGGCAATTTTACATCGCATAAAATGACATCAATATTGTTCATTTCTAATTTTTTGAAACCTGATTTTAAATCACCTGCTTCCATAACATCAAAACCTTCCGATTTTATGATTCTAGTAAGTAAACCTCTTAGTTTGTCTTCATCATCAATGATTAATATATTTTTCAAAAGAATAAAGCATTAAATTTTAAGTAAAAGTAGATATTATTTTTAAAGGAATTAATTGTTTACTGTTTTTAGATTCATTAATAGATAGTTTACTACAAAACAGAACAACCAAATAAGAATATGTTTTGACTTTACGAACTATTTTTGAACCTTCAAACACTACGTAGTTAGAGCCAATTTCTTCAAATCCTGCAAAAAATGGTTCGTAAATAGTTCCATAAGGGCCTGGAAATCTCATTCTGTCACGATGAGTATTCCATCAAAATAGAATGTATAAATGACCATCCAAATAATTTTCCTTTACTATATGAAATAAACAAACGACTTCCAAACAATATTGATTGGCACCTGTGAAGCTTTTTTTGTTATTCTATAAAGCACGAATTTCAAAGGCAAAAGAACATTGTTAACCCAAAACGATTATTCTTCAGACCATCGTTGATAACCCCTTTTTGGTTGGTTTAAATAAGATAATGCAGTTGTCAAGAAGTACTGCAGTGTAAGAGCAACCCGATTTATTGTAAAAAAAAGATGAGTATTACTTGTTAAACTGTTATTAATTTCTACATTTGTGTATTTTTATTAATTCTAAATAAAAATAATAATTTTAATCAAATTTAAAAATCAATGAAATATCTTTATCAAAGAAAATTACAGTTTTTGTTGGTAATCAGCTTCTTGTTAACAGTCTTTTCCTCCTTTGGACAACAAAATCATGGTAAAATAAAAGGAAAAATCACAACGTCTGATGGTGAAGAAGCTGTGGGAGTAAACATCATTCTTGAAAACTCAAAATATGGAACAGTTTCTAATGAAGATGGTACTTTTGAATTTAACAGAATAAAACCCAATAACTACATCTTACAAGTATCGTTAACAGGGTATGAAACTCTGGAAAAAGAAGTAATTGTTACAGCAAATAAGACTACATTTCTTAGTTTGCAACTCAATGTTTCAAATAAAGAGTTACAAGAAGTTAAAGTAAGTGGTAAAAAAAGCATCTTCTCTAAAAAAACAGAGTATGTTGCTAGAATGCCAATATCTAATCTAGAAAACCCACAGGTTTATAGTGTAATCCACAAAGAATTATTACAAGATCAAGTTATAGTAGAAATAGGTAGCGCTATTAGGAATTCACCGGGAGTTGTCCCGCTTAGTTATCCTTCGGGAGGATTCGCAGCGATATTTAGAGGGTTTACCGTTGGAATTAATTCCCGAAATGGTATGGAAACTTTATCTGGTCGTTCCTCAGTTGGTATTGCAAACGTTGAGAGAATAGAAATAATAAAAGGACCATCGGGAACATTGTTCGGGTCATCGGCATCTTCCTTTGGAGGAGTAGTTAATTTGGTTACAAAAAAACCATTTGAAACAGCAGCAACAGAAATAGGGTATACTGCTGGAAGTTTTGGTTTAAACCGTCTTACTGCTGATATAAATACACCTTTAACAAAAGATAAAAATGTTCTTTTTAGGCTTAATGTAGCTGTCAATAAAGAAAAAAGCTTTTTAGATTATGGCTTTAATAAAACCCTAGAAGTTACACCTAGTCTTACTTATAAAGCTTCTGAAAAACTTACTTTTAATATAGATGCCGAATTGTTTAATAGTAATAACACAAAACCATTATATCCTGCAGTTTCAAATACTTCAGGAATAACTAATCCTGGTGATATAAAATTAGATTACAAAAAGTCATTAGTTCATGAAGATGCCGACGCTAAATCTTCGGCATCAAAGGCTTTTGTTCAAGGAGAATATAGGTTTTCTGAAAACTGGAAATCAACTACTTTATTTTCTTTTGTAGGGGAGGATGTTGAGTATAGTTATCAGGTTTCGCCTACTTGGACTTCTCCAACTACAGCAACGATTCGTGCCACTGTTTTTGGTCCAATATCAAGTAATTACACCAATATCCAAGAAAATATTAATGGTGAATTTACAACAGGTCCTTTAAAGCACAAATTATTGACGGGAATCAATTACAGGTATTATACCGATACTTTCTCGACGATTCCTACTCCTGCAACACCTTTTAGAACCATTGATGGTGCAACAAATTTTGCTCCAATCAGAAAAAATGAAATTGATGCTGTGTTGCTGGCACCTACAATAAGAGCGGGTAGAAATGAACATACTTTTAGTGCATATGCTTCAGATGTAATTAGTATGGCAGACAGATTATCGATTATGCTAAGTTTACGTATAGATAATTTTGATCGTAAGGAAAGCGGAACTACACCGGCATACAATCAAACTTCATTATCTCCAAAACTAGGCGTGGTTTATCAGGTTGTAAAAAATCAGGTTTCACTATTTGGAAATTACATGAACGGTTTTCAAAACTTAGCTCCGGTAAATCAGCCCGATGGCAATCAATTAGTGCTGGACCCCTTATATGCTAATCAATATGAAGGAGGTATAAAAGTAGAAGCCTTCAACAAAAAATTAAGCACCACGGTAAGTTATTACAATATTACGAATGACAATGCTGTAATGAGATTTGCTGATTTAACTTATGAGCAAGGCGGTAAACAGGTCAGTAAAGGTTGGGATTTTGAGTTAATTGCAAATCCAATTGCGGGCTTAGATATCATTGCTGGCTATGCTTATAATGATAATCGTATTGTAAAATCGGCTACAGCATCTCTTGAAGGTAATAAGGCAGCTGATGCGCCTGAAAATGTTTGGAACTTTTGGACTTCTTATAAATTACAAAATAAATTAAAAGGGTTAGGGATTGGCTTTGGGGCTAATTATGTTGATGAAAGCTACATGTCCACCACTAATACTTTTTATATTCCTTCCTATACTGTATTTAATAGCACAGTATTTTATGAACAACCAACCTGGAGAGTTGGAATCAAGATTAATAATATATCCAATGAGAAATATTGGAGTACATGGGGAGCTCCACAACCACCTACAACAATTTTAGCAAATTTAACATTTAAGTTTTAATTTTTCTTGTCTAATAAAGAAGACCTCTATTCGAAATGATAGAGGTCTTTTTTATTTTATAATTATTGTAACGACACTTAAGCTAAAGTTCTTGATTCGAGAAATTCTTTAATACTTGGATAATTTACCTCTCCGTTTGCGGTAAGCGGTACATTATCTAAGTAAATTAAAAATGGCTGCAACACAAACGGGTTCGGGGTCTAAAACGGATCTGTATGTACATACTGAGGATGCTTTTTTACATAATCAGGCCGATTTTTTAAGTTTTCTGTATTTAAGAAATGAAGAGAAAGTTCCTTCCTCTTTATATTCCATCCGTTCTCATGGAGCAATTAATGAGACAATGGAAAAATTATTTGAAGCTATTTATCAATGTCCAAAAGATGCCAATTATGATGAAGATGCAACGGTAGGTCCTACCACTTCTGTTTTATATGGAAATAAGAAGTTTCCCTTTATACGTTTTGATGCTGCGGAACAAATATTTAACGATAATGCAGGACAAACTCCTGAGACTCTTTATAATTTAACAGAATTCTGGAACGAGGCAAAGGAGCTTATCAATAGTGAGTACATTCCTAATTCCGGAGACCTGATTTTTGTCAACAATCACTTATGTGCCCATGGTAGAAATGCTTTTGTAGCTGGTCAACGGGAAGAAAATGGGGAAATTTTAAAATGTGAGCGTCGACAAATGTTAAGAATGATGAGTAAAACCAGTTTAATTCACATAAGATCCGTAACCCAAACTAATGATCCCTATTTTGTTATGGAGGAACATTTAGGTCAGATTTTTAATTTGGATTAGTGTATGTTTACATTATAAATATTTTACATCTCATATTTCTTTCTTTTTTAGTTTTACATAATATTTTAAAAAAAAGACAATGCAGTTCCTACTAGGAACTGCATTGTTATGTTGTAGCTAGAACAAAGTCCTTACTCTTTGAGTCCCTTAACAATTCAGTCTGCTGCCGTCTGCCTTGTCAGATAGTAATCAAATTACTTCTTGATTCTACAATTGAGGTGTATTGGTTTTGCTGTGCGGTAAAGGATATTTTCTTTTGTGATAAAATAAAATAAGAAAAATTTTATAAAAATTTAATGGTTTTCATAGCGGTGCTAAACTCGAATTGTATTTTATAAACTGTAATATTTTAAACGGAGTAAATTTCATGGTTTGAACCCCCGTCGCCCACAAGAAGACAAACAATGTCATTGGAAGACAATGGCGTTTTTTTTTTCACATTTATACTATTTTAGGTTTTCAAAAAACGTCAAAATTGGTATCAAGTGTTCGATTACTGTCCCTGACAGCCCACATAAAGACAAGTAACGCCATTGGATGACATTGGCGTTTTTTTTGTTCATACTCTACAAATTAGTTAACATTTACGGATCAAATTCAAAATTTTTACTGTGTTAAAAAAATATCTTTTTTTTTGTACTATTGTAAAACCTTATGTTTGATGACGTAGTGAATGTACTTCTATAACGAGCAAGATACATAATACATCGTATTAGGTATTTATAACATATCAACATTGTATCGAACAACACCAAGAAACCGATGGAGTATAAAATAATAAAACCTTATAAAGATTTAGAACCTTTTATTCATTTCTATTGGGAACTGAAAGGAAACGATGTTGAACCTCAAAGGGAACGGGTTTTTCCAGATGGCTGTGCTGGTATACTAATAAATTTGGGAGATACTTGTTTGACGGACAATGGCTCAGTTTCTATGGAGTTTGGAAAAACTTATATAGTCGGTGCAATGAATTCGTTTAAAGACAGCTTTATTAACTGCGATACACATTTACTTGGTGTATGCCTAAAACCTGCAACTTTTGCTAATTTCTATAAGTATGCTTCGCAAAACGAGTTGACTAACGATACCGTTGAATTTGAAAAATACAATTCATTTGATATTGATAAAATATTTGACACCCCATTCCATTACTTTGACCGTTTCTATTCCGAAAGAGTAAAAATCAAACACAGCCAATTACAACCAGTTATCAATGATATACATTTAACAAACGGGCAAATTAGTATTTATGAATTATCAAAAAAAAACTTCACAACCGTAAGACAACTCGAGCGAAATTTTAAAAAACACATTGGATTATCACCAAAAGAATATTCAAATATTATTCGATTTCAGAATGCTTTACGTGTAATCAAAAGTTCCAAGCAAGATCAGAGCTTATTAGATATAGCTTATGAGTGTGGTTATTATGATCATTCACACCTTTGTAATGAAATCAAGCGTAATACCGGGCTTTTACCATCACTACTTTAATTTGTCGCATTTTTACAAAGTATAATTGTCTGCCTAAAAGTAAATTTGCAGAAACGTTAAATTTAAAACAGATGCGAAAAATATCACTTTTCATTGCAATGAGCCTAGATGGTTACATTTCAAAACCAAATGATGATTTAACCTTCCTTAAACTTGTAGAAAAAGAAGGAGAGGATTATGGCTATTCAGAATTTATATCCAAAATTGACACAATAATTATTGGAAGAAAAACCTATGATTATGTATTAAAAGAAATCGGTTCATCTCATTATGACAACGGTCAGAGAGATGTTTATGTCATAACAAGAACAGAAAGACCACAAGTAGGCAGAACAATTTTTTATACCGGAAATATCACCGAATTAGTTAAACGGTTGAAGTCTGAAAAAGGAAAGAATATATATTGTGACGGTGGTGCTGAAGTAATAAATGAATTATTGAAGCACGACTTAATAGACGATTTTACAATTTCGGTCATACCAATTTTATTAGGCAATGGAACAAGACTTTTTAAGGACAGAAGGCCTGAACAGAAACTTGAATTTATAACAGCAAAAAAATTTGAAACGGGATTAACACAATTACAATACAAGAGGAAAAAAAAACAACGTTCCGTCTACACAGATTTTGACTCAGACGAGTTGAAGCACATGATTCAAGCGCAGTGCTTCGGTTGAATTTTTTGTGTTTTAGTTGAGCCTTTCGGCTTCAATTTCCCACCCGAACGTAAATTCCCAAAACTTCACCACTTCATTTTATATTTTCAAAAAATGTTAAAATAGGTATCATGTGTTCGATTGCAATCTCTGGCACTCCACCAGAATTTATAAACCTCTAAAGTAATTGATTCTATTCTGAATCTGAACTTAAACATAAACTAGGAGAGAACATCTGGTGGTTAATTGCATTAGCAGATAGATCAGGAATAGATATTAGTGAAGCAGTAGGTAATTTATTATGTTTTTACCATCCCAACCAAATCATACCGAATCCACATATTAAAATGATTGAACCGCTTATGAGCTCTATAAACTTTTCAAATCCTTTATAGTTGATGGAATTAGCACCAAAAAAACCAATTAAAACCATGGACAGCATGGTTAAAATGGTTGCTAGCGTATAGACTACAATTAGGATTCCAACCTCAGTTAATGAATAATCAATAGCGGGATAAATAATAAGTGGAATCATGGGTTCACTTGGACCAGATGCAAAAATGAAGAACATCACCCAAGGCGTTACTTTAAAACGTTGGTTTGGTGCTACCGTTTGTCCATGTTGGTGTTCAAAAACATAAATCTCTCCTTCTTCCGAAGTATCAAAATGTTTGTGAATTTTGTTTTTATTCATATTATAAAGGGCATACAACACATAGCCTAATCCAAAAAGGAACAACATCCAGGAAGCAAATCCGCCACGAATAGATTCTATGTCAAAAGTTTTGGCTAATGTCCAGCCTAAAAATATGCCCACTAGTCCTAATAATACCGAACTTAAAACATGAGCCAGTCCGCACAATGAAGTCCAAAGTATTGTTTTTTTTAAGCTCCATTTTTTAGAACGGGATAAAACAATAAACGGTAAATAATGATCCGGCCCACTAAAAGTATGCAAGGCACTTATAGAAATTACCGTTAAGCAAAGTATATTAAAATTCATTTTGTTTGATTATTTTAGTCATTTCTCTCATCCAGGATAATAGTTTTTCGGCTTTGTCATGCAAAATTTTCACAACCAAGCCATTTGTTGGCGTTTCTGAAATTCCGAACACACAATTTTTATCCTCTAAATAAGTGTCCAATTGCTTCTTTAAGTTCTTTACATCGCAAGATTCGTTCAAAAAAACCACACTCAACTGATGCGTAAAACCTTCATACTGTCCTAAATTCACCGGATTAGATTCCGATGGTTTTAAATATAAATTTTCAAAAAACACTAATCTATTTTCCTGATAAATCTTTGTCAGCGGCTGAAATTGCTTAAATTCAAAAACTTCTTCTTTTAGTTTTCTTCCACAAGTAAAAATTTCACCCCAAAGTACCGAAGCATTTTTTTCTAAATAAATCGTATTGCTACTCTTAAAACTAGAACCTTTATGAGGTACACAAGGATGTGGCAAATAACATAAAAAAGAGTTGGTTTTCAAGGTCACATTTGTTTCTTGAAAAGCACTCTTTTCCATGGTAAACAAGCGTTGAAAAGATTGAGTTGTAAACTCCATCTGACTATTTTCATGTAAAGTGAAATCAAAATACAATTCATCCTCGTCCAAAACTCCAGGTGAAGAACTCATCAAAATAAGTTCTAACAAGGGATTTTTTTTGTCTTCACGAATGTCAACTACTTTAAACGGGGTATTAAAAAAAGCCGATTTCAATTGGGTTAAGCCATTTTTTACTTCAGCTTCTATGCTTACTTTTGAAATCATCTAACTAAATTAGGTTCGTTTACAGCTTCTAACAAGGCGTATTTTTGAATCCAACCAATTACATCATACAAGCCTTCTTTCTTCATTAAATTAGTAAATACAAAAGGTTTTCCGTTATTCTGTAGAAGAAATTCATTTTACCCCTGGAACACCATTCTTCTTAAAAGGGATGATTAGTTATAATTTTTAAATAGCATTTCAACTGTTTTAAAAGCCTTCCTTCATAATTGAAAAAGAAGGCTTTTTTTATTATTTGCCAATTTGTGTTCTTTAACGACTGTTTATTAAAAATTATAAACAATCAAAATAACAACAGTTTTATTCTTTTATTTCTTTAATAATGCCAAACTCAAAAACTTTTCTGGTCTCTTTTAACGGATTCTTACTTTGGATATCCTTATTACAAATGGAACCAATCTTTGATAATATCCTTTTCGGTAGTAAGCCCTCCCTGAGGTAAAAAGGCATTCTTGTGGGAATCATAGCGATAATCCCTTTGCCAGTGTATGGCGTTCTGGGCTACGGCTGCAATAGCATCGCAAATAAAGACTACCTCTGCAGTAGTCATTGTCGGATGAATGGACATTCTGACCCAGCCGGGACGATCCACCAGACAGCCTTCCAGTATTTTGGCTTCAATGGATTGCGATGTAGAAACATCCAGATGCAACAGATAATGGCCATAGGTGCCCGCACAGGAGCATCCGCCTCTGGTTTGAATCCCAAAACGGTCATTGAGCAATCGAACCACCAGATTGTAATGCAAGTTTTCAATATAAAAAGAAAACACCCCCAAACGCTCGGTGTGCTGCTGCGCCAAAATATGAAGATTTTTTATTGTAGAAAGCCTGTCAAATACAATCGCATTGAGTTCCTGTTCCCGGGCCAGTATAGTAGGCACTCCCATTTGCTCTTTGAGTTGAATAGCCAAAGCTGTTTTTATGGTCTGAAGAAATCCCGGGGTTCCACCGTCTTCACGGGTCTCGATATCCTTAATATAATTGTGATTGCCCCACGGATTGGTATAAGTCACTGTGCCACCGCCGGGATGATCAGGAATGCTGTTTTGATATAATTTTTTATTAAAAAGCAGTACTCCCGAAGTGCCGGGGCCTCCTAAGAATTTGTGTGGAGAAAAAAATATAGCATCTAAATAAGCTTGACTGTTTTCTGGATGCATATCGATTGCCACATAGGGTGCTGAACAGGCAAAATCAACAAAACAAAGGCCACCACAAAGATGCATCATTTCAGCTATACGATGGTAATCTGTCCGTATTCCAGTCACGTTAGAACAGGCTGTTACTGATGCAATTTTCAGGGGTCGGTTCTGGTACTGTTTTAAAAGACTTTCAAAATGATCAAAGCACAATAACCCTTCCTTATCGCAAGGGATGATTTCTACATGAGCAATGGTTTCTAACCAGGAAGTTTGGTTAGAATGATGTTCCATGTGGCTTATAAACACTAGCGGACGAAGTGCATCGGGGACATGGGTATACGCTCTTAGATTTTCATTTACTTTGATCCCTAAAATACGCTGAAACTTATTGATCACGCCTGTCATTCCTGATCCATCCATAATTAATACATCATCTTCAGCAGCATTCACATGTTTTTTTATAATCCGCCTTGCTTCTTGATACGCTAAGGTCATCACAGCCCCCGTAACAGCGGTTTCAGTATGGGGATTGGCAACAAAAGCTCCCACTTGCTGTACTAACTTATCTTCAATAGGCTTATATAATCTGCCGCTGGCGGTCCAGTCGGCATAGATGATTTTCTGTATGCCGTACGGTGATTCAAATTCTTGGTCGATGCCTACAATATCGGAACGGAAATGGGAAAAGTAGGTTTCTAAATCCGTTTGCGCTGGATTGGAATTTTCTTTTGGATGGGTAGTAGTGTTTGTATTGTACATTTCGAATCCTCTTTTTGATTATTACTGAGCGTATAAGGTATTTACTATTGTTTTCTTGCTACAGCCTTATTTTTAAAACCCTTACTCTTTAATCCCCTTAACAATCCAATCTGCAGCAGCTTGGTCTTTGAGATAATAATCAAACCACTGCTTGATTCTGCGATTGAGGTCTATTTGGTCTTGTAGCTGCAGTAAGGTATGGTTGCCATTGGGGTAGAATAAAGCTATACTCTTTTTCTTCAATTGTCGCAACGCCAGATAATATTCCAGACTTTGGCTCCAGTTCACCTGAGTATCTTTTTTCCCAGACCATAGCAATAGGGGAGTCTGGAGTTGATCGACATAAGTGATGGGGGAATTTCTACGATACAGCTCAGGATCTTCCAGTGGACTGGTATTCATTTTGTAAGTGCCATCATAGAACCGCCAAAACTGAGGTCTTTTATAATTCCAACTGATCGAATAATAATTGCGCTGCAAATCCGTGATAGCACCTCCGGCCACGCCTGTGGCAAACAACTTGGTTTTATTGAGTACATAGGTCGTTTCATAACCTCCAAAGGA
Source organism: Flavobacterium plantiphilum (assembly GCF_046000495.1). Taxonomy (NCBI): domain Bacteria; kingdom Pseudomonadati; phylum Bacteroidota; class Flavobacteriia; order Flavobacteriales; family Flavobacteriaceae; genus Flavobacterium; species Flavobacterium plantiphilum. Next base: position 637,669 of record NZ_JBELQA010000001.1, on the reverse strand, counting down.
ATGCCCCAGCAAACCAATTTTTTCAGGATCCACTAGTCCTTCGGCAATTACTTTTTGTACGGCAGCAACGCTGCAATCCACAGCCGATGCCCCTACGTTTTGTGTTTCATGTGCAATGTCAGGATAGAGCACAAAATAATCGTTTAAGCTATAATGGGTATTGTTGAAACCGTTCTCAGACTGTACTGTGGGATTCGTGTAGAGGTGACGCTTATAGGCCTGATCCGAATAGATGTTCACGATCATCGGGTATTTTTTTTGAGGATTGTACTGCGCAGGATAAAATAGTACGGCTTTCAGAATGTCTTTCCTGGAGTTTTCAAAAGTAAATAAGGAAGCCTTTCCCCAGAAATACTTCGCTTGCTGGGGATTACTCTGGTATAGGGTCTGAGAGGCTTGACCTATCTTTTTAAAGCAGACTTGCGGCGCCGTTTCAAAGCTTTGTTGCCTGTACAGGAACGCCGTACCGGCTGCATTACCAATCAACTGGTCCACCAAAGCCTCTTCATAGACTATCTGCTCCAGTTTGTTCTTTCCTTTTAAGAGATAATAACCACTTTGCTCTAAATAGCCTCGAGCTTTCAGGTACAACCCTTTTTTTAGGTCATACGCCATAGGGACAGGGCCATCATACAGGGATTGTCCATACGAAAAATCAGGCAGTCGGATCAGTCGGTATTGGGTGCGTTTGGTTCTTCCATGGGTCAACTGCCGATAACCGCTGCCATCTGCTTTAAAGAGCCAAAGATCATACTGGTCGTAAAGCAACAATTCCTGATCGTGGGGAGTCCATCCAGGATTGCCAAACGCATTGTCTCCACCCAGCAGACTCGTTTTTCCATCAAATACGATCCCCGAAGCTGCGGTTAGGTTGGTATGGGTATCGGTAGCTACAGTGTAAATCCACCAGTTTTTATCCTTAAAATAGCTGATGTATTCTCCAGTAGGCGAGGGCATGATCTCGCCCTTGGTACTGGATTGCTTGGCTAAGAATAATTGTTGTTCCCCGGTGTCTAAATTCAGCAAATAATAATCCCTGGGCACATCCTGAGCCACCGAGGGTTCCAGAGTAATGGGATTAGAGATAAGCGCCAGCTGCTGCTTGCCATTGAGCAGTAGCTTGGGGAATGCCGTGGAAGTAATAGGCAGAATGCGCCCCTTGGCAGGAGTCCATACCGCTACCTTGGGTAGATTAATATAGGGCTGTATACCCAGCGAAGCCGGAAAGAGTTGCGGATCGCTGGCGTTCCAAATCTCGACCTGATCTTTGTCTTGGGGATACTGCTTTTGCTCTGGAAAAATCACAGAGAAAAACACCCGCTGTAAATCATCTGAAATCAAAAGCTTGTTTTGAAAATCATAGTACAGTTGAGCTCCTTGGGGAAAACCATCGGCAGCAGCCGTAGGAAGCAGAAAACATTTTTGTTCCTGCAATAAATAATAGTACAATGCCATATTGGGATGGCTATCGTTCTTTTTACTGAGGAAGGCTACCGCCTGAGACTTTTTATCCCAGTAAAAATGATCCCAATCCTGAACCGTATCAGAAAGTATGAGCTTAGTGGTGCCTAATGCTAAATCCTGAATACAAAGTCGATACGTCTTCTTGTTTTGCATAGCATACACTAAGTATGCCCCATTGGGGCTGATGGAAAACTTTGTCACCCCATCAATAGCGCTACTTTTCCCTCTAGTAGAGGAACGAACCAGCAGCTGTGTGTGACTAGAGGCTTCTTTTTGCAAAATATAAAAAGCATTACGAACAGCGCTATAGGCATAGCTTTGGACATTAGTAATCCGTTCTCGCTTGCCGCTGCTCAGCTCCAAGATAATCAATTCCTGACCCTGCAGGGCAACCAACCAATTTTGTTGGTCAAAAGTGCTGTTTCTGGCCTGTGGCAGTGCATAGCGCAGGCTACCGGAAGTCTGACGCACAAACAAAGTATCCGCTCCAGTATCGTACTGCATGCTATAACTAGCCCACTGGGCATTGGAAGAGAGTTGCTCCAGTTTTAAATGCCCCCATTGGCTGTAGTCTTTGACTTCGATTCTTTTTTGAGTCCCTACTTGCCCTTGGCAAAGCAAGGGCAGCAGCAACAAAAACAGCACAAAAAAGACAATCCATGGGAAACCGTACGCAGCTCGGGCGTACGGAGTTCTTACAATCAAATTACTATTCATAAGCGTTTCTTTTTAATAACCCGTATTCTGTGGCAGCAACTTCGGGTTGGTATTCAATTCATTTTGGGGCAGTGGAAATAGGGCATCGGTAGTGGTCCAACCCGCTTTTACAGTGGCCAGCGCTGCATCCAATTGTCCGTAACGCTTCAGGTCAAAAAAACGATGACCCTGTTCGCAAAAGAGTTCCTTCCTTCTTTCCTGCAAAACAGCCAATAGCAGTGCCTCTTTAGTGGAGGCAGTGCTAGGGAGCAAGCCAGCACGGTGGCGAATCACATGGAGGTCTTCCTGTGCACCAATCAAATCTCCCTGCTGCGCCCTTGCCTCGGCTCGAATCAGGTATTGTTCTGCCAGTCGTAAGACTACCGAGTATTCTTTGGAACTGGGCGTGGTATTGCGCTCCTTGTATTTAAAGGCATAATACCAGCTGGTACTGCTATTGGAAATCGTCTGTATCCATTGCAACCGACGTTCATCCAAGGGATCAAAGGAAGCTACTAGATTTTCTGTCAGCGCCACGTTGGTCGGCGGTGTCGCCGTTAGGATAAAAAGGCTGCCTTCTTTGGTGTTTTGTCCCGCATTAGCGGCTTGGAGCATCCAAATACTTTCTTTAGAAGCAATGAGAAAAACCTGATTCAGGTCTGTTTCCAACTGATATAGGTTTGAAGCATTCAGTACCGCTGAGGCTTCGTTCGAGGCCTCAGCATACCGCCTGGCATACAAATACACCCGAGCCAGTAAGGCTTGTGCCGCATAGCGGTTCACCCGAAGCCGACCGCTCGAAGGATAGGTGGGAAGCAATAGCGAAACAGCCGTTTGCAAATCGCTAATGCTCTTTTGATACACTTCGGCAGTAGGGATTTTATCGATACGGCTGTTGGTGGTATAATCCGTTACCATCACATAAGGAATCGCACCATAGAGATTCGTCAGATAAAAGTGGACTAAAGCACGGATAAAAAGGGCTTCTCCTTTTAATTGCTTTTGGGTTTCCTCAGTTAATGTACTGCCTTTAAGCCCTTCAATCACCGCATTGGCGGCGTAAATTTGGTTGTAAGAATTGTTCCAATACTGGCTGATGCTGCTGTTGGTAGGCAAGAGGCTGTTGTTATAAAAGAACCAACTGTTTTTGGTTGGACTCCCAAAGGGGACTAACTCATCAGCATAACAGCCCAGTTGGCTGGAGAGACCGCTTCCATCCCCAATAAGCAGTCCTGTATCTCGTATCTTAGCATAAATAGCGGCAAGGGCAGCCGTAGCAGTCGCCTTGTCTTCAAAAACGGCTCTTCGGCTGAGTTGCGATTCGGGTAAATCCACCGCCACAAAGGAATCACAACTGGCTCCTAGTAAAAGAAGGCTACTCAAAGGCAGCAGGTATTTTTTTAGCATGTCTAATGTTTTCATGTTTCTGCTATTAAAAGGTTAATTGAACGCCGGCACTAATCACTCGTAGCGGAGGCAAAAAGCCATAGGAACTAAATTCAGGATCACCATCGGGGTACTTCGTAAAAGTCAGTAGATTTTGTGCCTGTACGCTCAGCCTGCACTGGGTACTAGTATGGGGAAGCGGCAGTTCATAAGAGAGCGCTATGTTTTTCAAACGCAAATAAGAAGCATCTGTAATAGCACCCGTACTTTCGGAATAATTATAATCAGAAAGCAGCAAAGGGTAGTTGCTTCCTGTGGTGTATCTTTGGTAGGAAGCCACATCACCTATTTGTTGCCAACTATCACGCACACTAGTGGACTGATTGCTCATCAAGCCTGCGGCTCCCATCGGATAGCGATAATTTCGTTGCTTGACAAACTGCAATAAAAAAGAAAGTTGCCATTTTTTATACCGCAGCGCATTGGAGAGTCCTCCGTAGTAAGCAGGATTTAAATCCACCACCGTTTGTTTGTCCTCAGGAGCACTAATCGTACCGTCACCGTTCACATCTTCAAAACGAAACACTCCGGTTTGGGGATCAACATCTAAATACGCATAGCGTAGCGCAATGTTCAACGGCTGACCTACGCGGTATTTTTGACTGTAGGTAGAACTGGATAAGCCCGGGAAGCGCATCAACTTATTTTTGGAAAAACTCAGGTTGAGGGCTGTAGTCCAACTAAAATGCGGGTTTTTAAAGTTGATCGTATTCAGGCTCAGTTCCAGTCCCTGGTTTTCTACCGTGGCGTCCAAATTATCCTGTAAAACAGCAAAACCAGTAGTACCCGGTAAGGGGATGCCCACCAACTGATTGGAAGAACGGTTGCGGTACCAGGCGATAGAGGGTACAATGCGATCTTGAAAAAAGCCCAGTTCTAAGGCTAGCTCCAATTTTTTATTGGTCTCCCATCCAAAATTAGCATTATAGAGCTGGCTGGGTTCCAGTCCGATGCTGCCGTTGTAATTAATCCCTGTGGTAGTGTAGCTGTCAAAAAACTGATAATCCCCAATTTGGTCACTACCGCTACTACCATAACTCCCTCGTAGTTTCCCAAAACTCAGCCAAGAGACATCATCAAAGAGCCGTTCCTTCGAAAACAGCCAGGCGGCACCCACAGCAGCAAAAGTGGCAAATTGATTCCCGGGGCCAAAACGACTGGAGCCATCCCTTCGGGCGGTCAGGTTCACAATATAGCGTTCGAGGTATTGGTAGTTGAGCCGTCCAAAAAGGGCTTGGTAGCGGTATTGGGTTTGGTCGTTTCTGGAAACACTAATGGTTTTGGCAGCAGCCAAATTATAAATAAGGGCGTTCGAAGGAAATCCCGTAGCCGACTGGTACAAAAGGCTGGACTGTTGACTCTGGAACGTAGTCCCTACCAAGCAATCCAATTTTCCTTTGCCAAAGCTTTTAGACCAGTTCAATTGGGGTTCTATAATCCAGGAAGAGCGGCGGGTGTTGTTGCTATAAAGAGTAGAATTGGCACTGGTGAAATTATATGCTGGATTGTAAATCGAGGAGGGATTGGTACGGGTTTCGGTCGTGGAAAGCTGGCTAAAGCCCAAGCTGGTTTTGAGCAACAAGCCGTCGAGGATTTCATAGGAGAGCAGGCTGTTGGCAATCCAATCATCCGTTTTAGCTTTGAATTCGGCGTTCAGGTAGCGCAGCGGATTGTCCCAGGTTCCATTCTCCCAGTTCAGATTCCCTTGAGCATCATAGAGTGCAGGCGCATTAGGAGGCAAGGAACGCGCATCATAAGAAAAGTCAAAGGCAGGCTGGTCGTTATTTTGACTGGTATAGGAAGCCGAAAAAGTCAGTTGGAACTTCCGATCCTCAGAGCTGTGACTGATGTTGAGCTGACTGCCTCCTTTGACATACTGAAAAGAACCAGGCAAAACGCTGCCTTCGTTGTGGTAACTCCCACTAAGCAAAAACTGCGTCTGCGCACTACCACCTGAGAGGCTTGCCTGCAGGCTGTTTTGGGTGGCAGTTCCTCCTAAGAGTTCCTTTTGCCAGTCGGTATAGCGGTTGGGATCCCAAGTGCCATTCACATCATAGTCCCAGGCACTATATGAGATTCCATCGTTCACAAAGGCCTGCCGGCGCATCGCCAGATAGTCTTGGGTATGCAACAGCGACAAAAATCGCGTAAGCTTAGCAGCCCCCGTGGAGGCGTTGACGGTGAAACGTGTTTTCCCAGCCTTTCCCTTTTTGGTCGTAATCAGTACGACTCCATTAGCCCCACGAGAACCATAAATGGCCGTAGCATCGGCATCTTTGAGGACTTCAATACTTTCAATGGTACTCGGGTTGATGCTGTTGAGGGGACTGGTGGTGGAGGGATACGCACTAGAGGTTTGTGGGGAGCCAATAGGATCATAAGCATAAGGTACGCCGTCGATAATGTAAAGTGGATTATTGGCATTGGGACGCAGACTGTTTTGTCCTCGTATTTGGATCGCAAAGCCCCCACCGGGAGTTCCTGTCGATTGGACGATATTCACCCCGGGCATACGCCCCTGCATCGTAGCCAGTACATTAGTCACAGGCTGGTTTTCGATGTCTGCGGCACTAATGCGGGCAATACTTCCGGTGCGTTCCTTTTCCTTAACTGAATAATACCCCGCATTCACGCGTACCTCTTGCAAGTTGGTGGTATCAAACACCAGATGAATCATGATAACCGAACGCCCCTGAATAGGGATATAGGCTGTTTTACAACCTACAAAAGACACCACTAAGGTATCCATAGGCGAGGCAAGCAGCTGATAATGTCCTTTGCTATCGGAAATGGTTCCTGTCTGGGGATGGTTCTTGATGGTGATGGTGACCCCGGGCATAGCACCGGAAGCATCGTTGACGATTCCTTTTACTGAAACCTTTTGAGCAGATAGTATTGGCGTCCAGCAGACTACCAATAAAAAGACTAGGGAAGACCGCCTATAGCTGGCCCAACCCTTTACAAATGAATAATTATTCATACTTTTGAAATGGTTTTAATGAAACTTCGGTTTTGTTAGTTCTGGCTCTCTAGGAAGTTTGGTCGCTGTCTAGAGGGCTTTTTTTTATTGGTTCCTAAGTGTGAATAGTTAATAGCGGTCGAGTAACGAACATTGATTTTTTTATTGCATAGGCATACTGGTTTAGAAGGTTCGATTTGATGATGCGAAACTTGAAAACAAAAGAGAAGAGGTGCCGCTAAGAATGCTAAGTGAGTTTAGAGTATAAAAAAAGCGTGGAACTCAGCTTACTGCCTTAGAGGTACTGGTATACCGAGGAACAATAAGTGAGCCCACGCCTATGGCGTGAGCATCTTACTTATCATTTCGTTCCTTTAAAATTACCAGTTTTCTAAGACGAAATTCAAAGCGAATGCTTCAATGTTTTTTTTGAAGAGTCGCAAAAATATTAAAATTTATCAAGTAATCAATTTTATAATTGATTATTGAATTAAGACAAATATAACAAATAAATTGATTTTGTTATAAGTTCTTATAACTTTTTTGAAAAATATTTTTAGTCATTTTGTAAAATGAGTAAGGAAAAAGACAAGAGGTTGATTCAATTTGGAGAGCACTTAAGAAGTGTTAGAAAAGAATTAGGCTTAAGTCAAGATTTTGTTGCAACTAATAGTAATTTGACAAAAAGTAATATTAGTGAAATTGAGAATGGAAATAGGAATTTAGCTTTTACTACTTTTTTAGAGTTAGCAAAGGGTTTAGGAATTGATCCTAAAAAATTACTTGAATATAAAATTGATTTAAATAAAGAATAATAAATTTAATCCCAATACCACTGGAAAAAAGATGCTTCGGCATCTTTTTTTATTTAATGTACTAAAACTAACTGTATTATTCATAATGTTATACTACAATATTTTTCCTTACTCTATAAAATTATAGATTTGATTATTAATCAAAATTATAGTTATAGAGTGGTATAAAATATTAAGTGTAATTATTATACGGGTTGTTAGGTTTTTATTTTAGGAAAAAGTTTTACTAGAGGCTGAGAACGAGAGGAGTTAATTGGAGTTAGGAGACAAGAAGGAAGAAATAGAATGATGAATTTGTTAATTGTCATTTCTAAGCAATACTATTTTAAATAACATTAAATTGTTTATGACTTTCCTCTCCTTTATTTTGTTTGCTTTTTTGTATTATTGTACATTAAAATTTGGGCATATTAATATAATTTTAATAGAAGCTAACATTTGTACCAAACAAAAAATACACATGAATAAACAACAGCTTGCAGCCAAAATTTGGGAATCAGCGAACCAAATGCGATCTAAAATTGAGGCGAATGAATATAAAGATTACATTTTAGGTTTTATTTTCTACAAATATCTATCAGACAAAGAATTACAATATTGTAAAGATCAAGATTTTGCTGAAAGTGATATAAAAGTTCTTTCTGAAAATGATATGGAGGCAGTTGACCACATCAAACAAAATATTGGCTATTTTATTGCGTATGACAATTTATTCTCAACTTGGATCAAGTCAGGCAAAGACTTTGATGTTTCTAATGTAAGAGAAGGTCTTTCTGCTTTTAGTCGTTTAATTAGTCCGGCGCACAAAAAGTTATTCGACGGAATTTTTGAAACCTTAGAAACGGGATTAAGCAAACTCGGAGATAGCTCTTCAAAACAAACTAAATCGATCAGCGATCTATTACATTTGATCAAAGACATTCCCATGGATGGAAATCAAGGCTATGATGTACTGGGTTTTATCTACGAGTATCTTATTGAGAAATTTGCCGCTAATGCAGGTAAAAAAGCGGGTGAATTTTATACACCTCATGAAGTTTCTGTTTTATTGTCCGAAATCATCTCCAATCATTTAAAGGATCGAAAAGAAATTCAAATTTATGATTCTTGTAGTGGCTCAGGCTCTTTGCTTATCAATATTGGGGCAAGTGTTGCCAAACACATGGATAATAAAAACAACATTAAGTATTATGCCCAAGAATTAAAAAAGAATACCTACAACTTGACTCGTATGAACTTGATAATGCGAGACATCAATGTCAATAATATAGTTACGCGTAATGGGGACACACTAGAAGACGATTGGCCTTATTTTGATGAAAACGATGCGATCCACTCCTACAGTGCGCTATATGTAGATGCTGTGGTATCTAATCCGCCGTATTCGCAAAAATGGGATCCTACATACAAAGATTCGGACCCGCGTTATGCGCGATTTGGAATGGCTCCAAAATCAAAAGCAGATTTCGCTTTCTTGCTTCACGATTTATTTCACATCAAGCCAGACGGAATTATGACCATTGTATTGCCACACGGAGTGTTGTTTCGGGGTGGCGAAGAAGGAACCATTCGTAAAAAACTAATTGAAGCCAATCATATCGATGTCATTATTGGTTTACCACCAAGTATTTTCTTTGGTACTGGTATTCCAACGGTGGTTATTGTACTAAAACAAGTACGACAAAATACTGATATTCTTATTATTGATGCCTCAAAAGGATTCATTAAAGACGGAAAAAATAATAAGTTAAGAGCTTCGGATATCAAACGAATTGCTGATACTATACGCGATAGGAAACCAATTCCAAAGTTTTCCAAAGTAGTTGAACGTGATACCATCAGGGAAAACGAATACAACCTGAATATACCAAGATATGTTGATTCATCTGAAAATGCCGAAAGTTGGGATATTTATGCGTCAATGTTTGGCGGTATTCCAGTAAACGAAATAGACGAACTGGAAAAGTATTGGCAAGCATTTCCAAATTTACGAGAAACCTTGTTTGCTAAAACTTCTGAGGTAAATGCCAATTTAAAAGTAGATAACATCAGTAAAGCAATTCACGAACATCCCAGTGTTACCGCTTTTATAAAAAAATTCACCGCGTCCTTTCTTGACTTTGATGTTTTCTTAAAAAAAGAACTTTTAGACAATATGCTCACCGTACACGTTCCTAGACAAGAAGAGATATTAGGCAATAACATGTTTAAAAGATTAGAACCCATTGCGCTAATAGATAAATACGAAGCTTACCAATTGCTGGACAACCAATGGGAAGCCATAAAAATAGATTTAGAAATCATACAAACCGAAGGTTTTGAAGCTACCACAGTTGTAGACCCAAACATGGTACTGAAAAAGAAAGACGGTAAAGAGGTAGAAATACAAGAAGGTTGGAAAGGACGCATTATTCCTTTTGAACTCGTACAGGAAACGTACTTAAAAAAAGAACTACAAATTATACAGCATAAAGAAAATAGACTTGTTGAAATTACACCAGAATTCGAGGAGCTTCTAGAATTATTAACCGAAGAAGACAAAGAAGAAGACACCGTAAACGAAGCCAAAGACGGTTTTGTAAATGCCGAAGTGATAAAACTAGCCAAACAAATTAAAGCCGATAGCAAGAAAAACGGCAGTGTAGAAAAAGATTCGTACGAAGCCAACATACTAAAAGTAGAGGCCTTAATTACAGAAGAAAAAGAAACTAAAAAAACAGTTAAGGAAGAACAAGTCAAACTACACTTACAAACCAAAACCACTATTGAAGCACTCACCAAGGAACAAGTGTATGAGTTGCTCGAACTAAAATGGATTAGTCCTGTAGTCACTTCTTTAAACAATTTACCCAAAACGATGGTAGATGATTTGACTGCCAAAATACAAAGCTTAGCAAACAAATACAGCACGACCTACGCCGACGTTGCCAACCAAATAACCGAAGCCGAAACTACTTTAGCCCAATTAATAGGCGAGTTAGAGGGCAATGACTTTGATATGAAAGGATTAAACGAATTTAAAGCTTTGTTACATGGATAAAGAGAATAAAAATCCAGTAATTCGGTTTAAAGGGTTTACGGAGGATTGGATACAACAAGAATTAGGCGAATTCTTAACTGAGCGTAAAGAAATGCAAAAAATTTCTGAAGATGCTCCTATTTTAGCATTTGCTTCAGGGCAAGGAGTCATTGATAGAAGCGAAAGAAAATCAAACAACAGAGATCATTTAACGTTAGACCAAGAAAATAAGGTTTATAAACTAACCGAATTTAATGACATTGTTTATAATCCTTCTAATCTTAAATATGGAGCAATAGACAGAAACAAACATGGAAGAGGTGTAATATCTCCAATTTATGTAACTTTTACGACAGAAGAAGAACCTTCTTTTATGGAGTTAATTGTGAAAAGTGAAAAATTCAAATTAAGAGCATTACAATATGAAGAAGGTACAGTAGTAAAACGGCAATCTGTTAAACCAGAAAACCTATTATCGTTAAAAGTTGAACTTTCTTCTTCATTAGATGAACAAAAACAAATAGGCGCATACTTCCAAAACTTAGACAACCTTATAGCGCTACAACAAAAAAAACACGATCAGCTTATTATCCTCAAAAAAGCAATGTTGGTAAAAATGTTCCCTAAAAAGGGTGCATTGGTACCAGAAATTCGATTTAAAGGGTTTACCGAGGATTGGGAGGAAGATACGCTTGGTAAAATTGCAAGAATTACAACTGGAAAATCAAATCGTGAAGATTCTGATCTTGAGGGAGAATATACATTTTTTGACCGTTCTGAAGAGATAAGAAGAAGTGATATTTATTTATTTGATTGTGAGGCTATAATAATTGCAGGTGAAGGTTCTGATTTTACACCAAAATATTTCAATGGCAAATTTGATTTACATCAAAGAACTTATGCTATAATGAATTCTAAAGATATTGACGGCAGGTTTTTACAGTATCAAATTCATCTTTTTAGGAAATACTTTTTAGATCAAGCAGTTGGTTCTACTGTTAAATCGTTGAGATTACCTATGTTTCTGAATATGTCAATAAAATTTCCATCAAAAATTGAACAACAAAAAATAGGTTCCTATTTTCAAAATCTTGACAATCAAATTGCATTACATAAAACGCAACTTGATAAACTCAACAACATCAAAAAAGCCTGTTTTACCAAAATGTTTGTAGCACAAGACTAAATGATAAAGTCGCTAAAAAAGTATAAAAAATGACATTTACCAAAGAATCTGATTTTGAAGAAGCATTAATACTGGCACTTTCTTCCCAAAAGGGCTGGAACAGTCAAGTGATAAAAAACCCAACGGAAGCCGACTTGCTTCAAAATTGGGCAAACATCCTTTTTGAGAATAATAGAGACATTGACCGTTTAAACGATACACCGCTTACCGAGGGCGAAATGCAACAAATTCTGGAGCAAATTACCACACTTCGCACACCGCTTAAACTAAACGGTTTTATAAACGGTAAAACGGTAGCTATAAAACGCGACAATCCAGCAGATACTTTGCATTTTGGTAAAGAAATAAGTCTAAAAATATACGACCGTCACGAAATTGCAGGTGGAAATAGCAGGTACCAAATTGTACAGCAACCGCAATTTAAAAGCAAATCTAAAATACTCAATGACAGGCGTGGCGATGTATTGTTATTAATAAACGGCATGCCTTTAATTCATATCGAGTTAAAAAGAAGTGGCGTAGCCGTAAGCCAAGCCTGCCACCAAATAGAAAATTATGCACGTTCGGGCAATTTTACAGGCTTGTTTGCTTTAGTGCAGGTTTTTGTAGCCATGCTACCCGAAGAAACCGTCTATTTTGCCAATCCAGGCCCCGACGGAAAATTCAATAAAGATTTTTATTTTCATTGGGCGGATTTCAACAACGAACCCATAAATCAATGGGCACAAATTGCTTCTAAATTACTGTCTATTCCTATGGCGCACCAGCTTATAGGATTTTATACTGTGCCAGATGATACCGATGGGGTTTTAAAAGTAATGCGTTCTTATCAATACTATGCCTCAAATGCCATTTCCGACAAAGTAGCCAAAACCGATTGGAAGAGCAAACACGCTTTAGGTGGTTATATTTGGCACACAACGGGTTCGGGTAAAACTATGACCAGCTTCAAATCGGCACAATTAATAGCCAACTCTCAAGATGCAGACAAAGTGATTTTCTTGATGGATCGCATTGAGTTGGGTACACAATCCTTAAAAGAATACCGTGGTTTTTCGGATGAAAACGAAGATGTACAAGCTACCGAAAACACAGGGGTTTTAGTAAGCAAATTAAAGAGTATTGATCCAGCGAATACCTTGATTGTTACTTCCATTCAAAAAATGAGTAATATCAAGAATGAAGAAGAAGGTTTAAATACGGAAGACATTGAGTTAATCAATAAAAAACGATTAGTCTTCATTATAGATGAAGCACATCGTTCTACTTTCGGGGATATGCTTATCGATATTAAAAACACCTTTACTTCGGCTATCTTTTTTGGGTTTACTGGAACGCCTATTTTAGACGAAAACAAAAAGAAACTAAATACCACTTCGACGGTTTTTGGTGATGAATTGCACCGTTACAGCATAGCCGATGGTATCAGAGATAAAAATGTTTTGGGATTTGATCCCTACAAAATGTTGACTTACAAAGACCGTGATTTGCGAAAAGCAGTAGCTTTAGAAAAAGCCAAAGCAGTTGATGAAGCCGAAGCACTAGCTGATCCCAAAAAAAGAGAAATCTTTAATAAATTTATGACCGTTGTGAGAATGACTGGTTATACCGAAACTACAGGGAATTATGTTAAAGGCATAGAAGATTATGTTCCCACATCACAATACGAACGTATAGAACATCAAGAAAAAGTAGCGGAAGATATTATAGAAAATTGGTTGGTATTGAGTCAGAACAATAAATTTCATGCCATTTTTGCAACCAGTAGCATCAATGAAGCCATTGATTATTACCGATTGATAAAAAGACTACAACCAACCTTAAAAACAACAGCGCTTTTTGACCCCAATATTGATAATGTGGGCAATGCAGGTTTTAAAGAAGATGGACTGGTAGAAATACTTGAAGATTACAATGCACGATACGAGCGAGATTACACTTTGGCAAGCCATGCAAAATTCAAGAAAGATATTGCTTCGAGATTGGCACACAAACAGCCTTACTTACGAATAGAAAATAGTCCTGAAAAACAAATTGATTTATTAATTGTAGTAGATCAAATGCTTACAGGTTTTGATTCTAAATGGATTAATACCTTGTACTTAGATAAAATGCTAAAATATGAGAATATAATCCAGGCATTTTCTCGAACCAATCGTCTTTTTGGTCCAGAAAAACCATTTGGAACCATACGGTATTACCGATTTCCACATACTATGGAACGCAATATTAAGGATGCTATAAAATTGTATTCAGGAGACAGGCCAGTAGATTTGTTTGTAGAAAAATTAGACCGAAATCTAAATTCATTAAATTATGTTTATAATGAAATAGCACAACTTTTTAATTCGGCAGGAATTCAAAATTTCGAAAGAGTACCGGATAGTATTCCAGAACGAGGTCGATTTGCGGAACTATTTAAAAAATTGAACCAATTTCTAGAAGCAGCAAAAATACAGGGTTTTAAATGGAGTCAATTACAATACGAATTTGGCAAAGGAAAAGAAAAGCGCGAAATCAAATTAGATTTTGACGAAAAGACCTATTTGATTTTAGCACTTCGTTATAAAGAATTGTTTAACGGAGCAGGCGGTGGTATGGGAATCGCGGAAGTACCCTATGAAATTGAAGGGTATTTGACAGAAATAGATACCGATAAAATAGATGTCGATTACATGAACTCTCGTTTCAATAAATACTTAAAAGTATTAAGAAAAGAAGGTGTAGATGCTACAGAATTACAAAATACACTTGATGAGCTGCATAAATCCTTTGCTTCACTTACACAAGAAGAACAGAAGTATGCTAATATTTTCATACACGATGTTCAAAGCGGTGTTATAGTAATTGAAAGTGGTAAAACATTTAGAGAATACATCACAGAGTACCGATACAACGCCAAGAATGATCAAATAAAAAAAATAGCTAGTATATTTGGTCTAGATGAAGTAAAACTTCGCAACTTAATGGACTCTGGTCTAAATGAGATGAATATCAATGAATACGGTCGTTTTGATGAACTAAAAAATACAATTGATAAAGGTAAGGCAAAAGCCTATTTTGAAAAAATCGAAGCAACAACAATTCCAGCATTTAGAGTAAATATAAAAACGCATAATATGCTTCAAAAATTTATTATAGCGGGTGGTTTTGAAATTTAGTATTGTATTACTGTTGAATTTGGTAGTAATACTGCTTAAAACGTTAATTTATCAGATATAAAACAGATATTAATCCTTCTCCTATCAGCAAAAGCTGTCTAAAGGAAAAGTACTTTACAATGTAAGAAGTAGTAATCAATATTAAAAAAATAAAACTAAAAATAAATGAATAATCCAGAAAGTGTTAAACTAGAAGTTTTTACTATCGCTTTAAAACCATTATCCAATAATTTAAATAATACTTTAAAAGACGTATTATTAAATACTCCAGGTATAAATCCCGCAAATAATCTATTTAGTGAATTTGTTCAAGTTTTCATTAACCATATCGACTCAGGGTATACTGAATTACGAAATAAAGCTTTTACATTATCCACAGATATAACGGAGTATGGTTTTGATACAACTGATGAGAATGTTTGGGGTGTTTTAAAAGGCGGTTCTAAAGGCTCAGGTAAAACAAAATCACCTCTCACAAATAGGGAAGAAGAAGAAGATTTAGAAGGAACTGTTATTAATGATAAATACTTTTTTTACTTACATTTTCCATTAGAGAGTAATGTAGGATATCTGTTTTTTCAAATCTATGGAGGGGCTAGTATTAGGGGAGAATTCATACAGCATATTGCAGATTTATTTAAAATATCAGGTAAATACAATAAGGCAGTCCCTCACCCTATATTACCGAATTGTATCAGAGATGAATTTAAAGGCAATAGTAAAATTATTGAGATGAATTACATTACAAATGTGCTATCCTCATCTTTAACAGAAGAAACTGCTTTTTCGAATTTATGCGATAAATATCATATTGAAATTAGTATAAAACCAACTGGTAGTAATACTATCACTCCTGACAAAGTTCCTGTTTTGAATAGAATATTTTCTAGTTTAGCATTGAAAAGTGCTAGATTATCAGATTCGGTAAAGAAAAAAGTAGTCCTACAAAATTTAGCAACAAAAAAAACATCTAAATTTGAATTAGATACTCATGATGTTATGCCACGAATTTATTTAAATGGTAGAGTCAATTTTGACGACAACGGTATTCCTAATTTTTCGGAGTTAAAATCTTTTTGTGACAGTTTATTACGTGAATTAATCGAAGGTCATTATTCTAAAATAGAAAGACAATGATAAAAAAGATTTGGAATATTTATATTAACGCTATGCAGAGTGTTTGTAAAAACGAAGATAATACTACCAATAAACTTGAATTGGTTTTGGTGTATCTCACAATGTTCGGACTCAGCATTTTTCTTGTTTATTACAAGAATGAAAAATTTATTGAAGACTCAAAGATTTTAGCAATGCTTTTATCATTGTTTTCAGGATTGATGTATAGTGTTTTGTTGAAAATTCCTGATAAATTATCTAAATTAGAAACTATAAAGCAAAAAGAAAACGAAAATATTTCTGAATTGAAGATTAGAACAGAAACTAATACATTAAACAATAGAACGTTCAATTATCTCAAAAATTTTTCTTTTACATTGTCATATTCGATTATTGTTGCAATTCTTTGTATATTTTTTGTAATTGCAAGTTCTTTTTTTACTTCTTTACTAAACTTTCATTTATCAACTGTTGATTTTAATTTTGATGCTATTGACTATTGGTTAACTTTTAAAGTTTCTGTAGTAATATTGTATCGTTTTTTGTTCGTTTTTTTTATGTTTCAATTTTTATATTTTATAACTAAATCAGTTATTTATTTGACAGATTTTACTTTATATGAATTTAATAATTTAAAGTAAAAATCGCTGTCCGAAGTGTTCTCGTATAATGCCTCTGCTTGGTGCAAGTGTCACACTCATAATACAATCGACAATCAATAAAATTCCCTGACTAGATACCTTCCTTTGTCAAAAAAATAAAAAAGGTAATCTATGATTAATAGTGGTCGGAAGTAATTCCGGTCAGTTTATGTTTCAAATACTTTTGAAGGATGGAATGGTATGGAATTTTAGATTTTATAGTTGCTTGGGTTGTGGAGCTTTATCTAACGTATTTATAAATAAAGATGATAAAATATTTTTAACACATTGATTATTTCTGTCTTAAATAATTGTTTTATTAGTAATTTATTATAATTTAGCAACATAAGAAAATTCTTCAAGAGAACTGCCTCATCTCTTCAATTGTAAATAAATAAAATATGAGTTATTTCAAAGGTTTGAAAAACTTGATGAGTAAGTCTCTATCAATTGCAGTTGCAGCACTTTCCTCAATACAATCAATCCACGCTACTGATTTTAATTTTGAAAATAGCAACATTGATGACGACTATACATCATCAATCCCTTCCAAAAGCTTGAAGCCAAAATTGGTTTTAAAATTAAATATGGTAAATCCAGAGGATGGACATATGCTGCTTTTGCATCGTAGTCATAGTTCTCACAGAAGCCATAGTTCTCATAGGTCGCATTCCTCACATTATTCAGGTTCTTCAGGATCAAGTTCTTCATATGTTACGCCAGCTCCTACATATACTCCCACTTCAATACCTAGTACTACGACAACAACCACAATAAGGAAAAAAGTTAATAGTTCCTATGAGACTACTGGAATTTATAGTTCAAGTTCCAATCAATCATCATCTACTATAAAGACTTTGGGAGAACGTGAATTATACAAAGGTTGTCAGGGTGCTGATGTAGAACAACTTCAAACGTGGCTTTCCTCACTTGGATATGATATTATCATTTCTGAATATTTTGGAGAAAAAACAGAAAAGGCAGTGATCCAGTTTCAAAAGGCAAATGAATTGAAACCCGACGGACGTGTTGGAGCAAAGACATTGGAAATGATAGGAAAAAAGAAATGAATGATATTCAAAGACTAGTCGACAAGTTGTGTTTTACTCTAGAAGATGTACTTTATGAAGAGAATGTACTTTATAAATGTTTTTATTGGTACGGAGGCGATTACGATGTTAGCATAACAAAGGAAAAAGATAGGTATTATATCCAACTATTATCAAAAAGTGAGATGAATATAGATCATGATGCTCTTGAAATAAAAATAAGACAAGACCTGATTGATTTTAAGTTACGTGATATAGTAGCAAAGGAGACAAAGAATATAAGGGAATTACTAACCGCAAAAGCGTTTGCCCATTTTCAAAATGAAGAAAATCCAGTTAGTGAAGTTTCCGACCCTGTAGGGTTTAACCCGAATGAATTTTGATGAAAAATGCAATTGTTTCAAATATCAACAAAAAGAGCAGGAAATTCAATGATTCGTCTTATTATGAAAAAGAGATAATAGGAGATTATTTTTTACTTCCTTTTCGATTCCATAAAATAAATTCCGAAAAGGAAGTACTAGTCAATGAGGTTGGTGATTTTGTTATGCTACCTATTGGTTCGGCACAGAAGATTATTGAAAGAAAAATTTCTAGGACAGATGACGAAGAACTATATTTCGATTTAATCAGTAATTTTTTCATTTCAGAAGAAAGTATTCCTACTCTACTCACTGTCCTTGAGGCAAGGTACCGAACCAAGAAATCTTTCTTAGAGGACTTTACTGCCTTACATATTTTCGTTATATCCTTACGATGCGAACATACTTGTCATTATTGTCAGGTTTCTAGAGTCACCGAAGATAAGGAAGCTTTTGATATGTCCAGAATAAATATAGAGGAGGGTATTAAAATAATGATGAAGTCACCAAATAATCATGTAACAATGGAATTTCAGGGTGGAGAAGCACTACTTGCATTTGAAAATATAAAATATGCAGTAAGACTTGCAAAAGAGGCTGCTCTTGAAAATCAGAAGCATATAACATTTGTAATTTGCACAAATATGGCACCTCTGACAGATGAAATGCTACCTTTCTTAAAGGAGTATAACATAATGATTTCTACTTCACTTGATGGTCCGGATTATGTGCATAACAAAAATAGGCATAGACCGCAGCAAAATAGTTATGAAGTAACAATTGCAGGACTTGAAAAATGCAGGAAAGAGCTTGGAGAGGAGAATATTTCAGCTCTCTTAACTACAACAAATTTATCTTTACAATATTCGCATGAAATTGTAGATGAATATGTAGAGAGAAAATTCAGAAATATTTTTCTAAGACCCATCAGTCCTTATGGTTTTGCAACTCACAATGAGAAAAAGAATAAATACCAAACTGAAAAATTTTTAGAATTCTATAAGACTGCATTTGAACGGATTCTTGACCATAATCGGAAAGGTTACTTTATCAGGGAAGACTACGCTACAGTAATATTAAAAAAGATACTTACACCTTTCCCAGTGGGATATGTTGATCTCCAGTCACCAGCAGGAATGATTAATAATGTAATTGTCTTCAATTACGACGGTAAAATTTATGCCTCCGACGAGGCAAGGATGTTGGCAGAAATGAAGGATTTTACATTTCAACTTGGAATTCTTGGAGAATCCAGTTACAACGACATTTTTTATGGACATAAAGCTATGGAAATAGCGGAAACATGGACAAATGAGGCATTGGCAGGATGCTCGGATTGTGCGTTTCAGCAGTACTGCGGTGCGGATCCCGTACTGAATCATGCAACACAAGGAAATATGTATGGTTATAGACCTGCAAGTGTTTTCTGTCAGAAGAACATGGAAATAATAAGATATCTATTCGAACTTATGGAAGACAAAGCAATAGAAAAAATATTCCGTAGTTGGATAACAGGGCATAGCGAATGATACTAAAAGCAAAGGGAAGGCAATTTGACATAACAACTCCCATAATTGGAAGGGTAACCAGACACCCCGAAAATAATAATTCTGAGATTTTAATTTCCCCGGATAGATTCTCAAGGGACTGGTATGGCTTTAAGGCTGTTTTATCAGAAATAGAACTTTATACGTCATTAGAAATTCCAGTAGTGCATTCAATTAAAAACTTAGATCATCTGGAAGAAGGTGACATAGTAATAATCAATACCGATGGCGTAGTAAATACTATTTATCGAATTAACTCTAATCATAATTTTTTATTGTTCACAGAGCGCTGCAACAGCAATTGTTTAATGTGCTCACAACCGCCAAAGGATAAAGATGATACAGATTATTTTTTTAATCAATATTCACAGGCCATCCCTTTAATACCAAAAGATTGTTTTGAAATCGGAATTACTGGCGGCGAACCTACACTTCTTGGAAACAGATTTCTGAAACTTTTAAATCAAATGAAAGAAGAACTTCCTGAAACTGAAATTCATTGTCTAACTAATGGAAGATCTTTTGCTTGGGAAAATGCGGCGAGAAAAGTTGGAGAAATGGATAATAAAAGATTAATGCTAGCGATCCCCCTATATGCCGACGTTTATCATATCCACGATTACGTTGTCCAAGCAAAAGATGCATTTAATCAGACAATTCAAGGAATATATAATCTGGCTAAATATAACCAAAGAATAGAAATTCGGATAGTACTACATAAGCTGACAATTCAGAGATTGGTTAAACTTGCTAAATTTATTTACAAGAATTTACCTTTCGTGGAGCATATTGCTTTTATGGGTTTAGAGCATGAAGGTTACACTGCATATAATATTGAAAAATTGTGGATTGACCCTGTAGAATATCAATTGGAACTTACACAAGCTGTAACTTATCTAGCCGATTTCGGAATGAACGTTTCAATTTACAATGCACAACTTTGTACACTTCCTGAATCCCTTTGGAGGTATTCTCGAAAATCAATCTCTGACTGGAAAAATATTTATTTCGATGAATGTAATAAATGTAACCTGCTTGATGAATGTGGAGGGATGTTTGCTTCCGGAATTAAAAAGCATAGTAATTTTATAAAAGCATTATAATATTATTAACCCAGAAAAAAATAAATCTGTATGAAATCAAGTTTCTGCTTGAGATGCTCGATGGAAGTTATATATCTAAATATTACTTAATAAATTAAGTGTTTTGAATAGTGTTCGTGATCTTTTAAAGCAGCATAAAGAACTATTCATGGCTATCGCGCCTCTTTTTATACTTGTCAATTTGGGAATAACTGCGTTAGGAACACCAACACTCCAATAGTTCTGTTCTATTTTTAAAGGATGGAATGGTATGGAATTTTAGGTTTTATAGTTGCTTGGGTCGTGGGTCTTTATCTAATGGGTAGGATTTGTGAGGAGAGGAGTAGGCATAAATCGAGGAGAAGAAAGAAATAGTAAGCTATTATATTTTTTATATAGTGTATATGTCACAGATTCTGTGTTAGTTATGTTTTTTTTATTACATTTGAATACAACCAATTAAAACTTAAAATTATGGCACTTAAACCAGGACCAAAAAGAATAGCGGATTCAACAGGAAAACCAGACAGACGTCAACGCGACAATAAAGATACACCCGGCAATACACCTTCATTAAAGCCACCAGTACCGAAGAAGAAAGGATAACTGATAATATGCTGCGAGGCGTCTTTTTTATATTTATGGAAAATTGAAAAACTTTATACTTCTATGTCAGCAACGATAAATGCCAAGGTAACTATCCTTGTGGGAGCTGGAGCAGTTGAAAATGCATGGAAGCCGATACTGAATATTTTCCGATTGATAAATGGTGATGAAACTGACCAGGATAGTGCCAACTTCTTATTTGCTAAATCTATTTGTGCTTTGAGACTGTATTCTAAATTGCCTCAGAGGGCTAAGCAGTTAAAAGAAGAACAAGAATTGGTCAGCTCAATGAAGGAAGTTATTGGTGATTCATTGAAGCTAGCCCAAAAAGATGGGACACTAAAACCAAGGAAGGAGTTTGCTACAATGTTAGATAAGTTTGTTTTATGTAGTCCCAATAACTTATTTGGTTTTGTCACTACAAACTGGGATACTGTAATCGATGCTGAAGCAGACCGTTGGGTAAAAGATAAATATTTAGATATTGAAAGTGCTAAAGTGTTTCATATTCATGGCAGTATCGAGGCACACGAACATCTCTACCTACCTTCGGAAACTTCCATGGAAAACTACCGCAGTGATGCCGAAAATGAGAGACTAGGATATGCCCACTTTGCAACATTTAAGTTACTTAAAGAAGCCAACAGTATTATACTTTATGGACTTTCTCTCGATCCCTTGGATGCCGAATTAAACCTTTTGCTAGGTGGAGCATTCAAGGCAAGTAAAACAATTAAGGAAGTCATAATAGTTAATCCGAACTATCAGTTAGTTAGAAAAAGGGTTAAAATATTGTTATTCCGCAAAACGGGTATTGCGATTCGTTGTTTTGATCCTGAAAATTTAGAAATAGAACTGTAGCATTAAGCTTTGATAAAAGAGATACTAATTCAGCAAAACCTAATTTTAAATTTATACAGTCAAATACCAAAACCATTATTATGAGCAATCGTAATTAAAGGCTGAATTGTGTTGGAGAACAATTCCTTTTCAAAGCTTGCAATACTAGGAAATATCGTCAAATATTCATCCATATATTTGCTTTTAGCATTATGATGTTTGTTAATTTCAAAAGCAATTTTTTGCAAGTCGTAAAATTTATGGAAGTGTTCTTCAAATACCGGCAAACGATCACTTTTCCGAGCATTAAATGATTTTTCAATGGGGATTAAATTCCAAATCAAGTCATGAGAAATAAAGGCATGCGGAATAAAATGGTCTAAAGCATAATTCTTTTTATCAAAATACAATGGCGTATTGGTGAAAATACAATGAATAGCACCCAATTCTTTAAAAACCAGTTTCCAATATTCATTGGTTTGTTTAGTCAAACTAGTTCTAACAGCGGCTTTGATTAATTTATTCGGAATATCAGGCACATTGGGGTTTCGGGCTTGAAGAAATAGTGCTAAATTCCAATAACAATAGTCTTTGATGATCTTGGCGTTACACTGCAAATAAGCAATCCAGTCTGGGTTTACTTCAATATGATCTTTATACAAAGCATACAAACATTGATTTTCAAAAGATTGAGAAAGCTGATAAATGGCTGTCTTCTCTTTTTTGGGAAACCAAGGAGATAAAAACCAATGGGGAACGTTTTTATCAAAATGGAATAACTCATATAAGGTTTCTTTGTTCGTGGAATTTTCCAAACAAAATTCGATGTTGGATTGCTTCGCATCGATGGTCAAATTTTCAACTTTTAGAATCGTTTCCACAGCTATTTGTAAGTTATCCTGTTTCCCAAAGGAAATATGAAAATAATTGATTATGTACCAGGAGTTACTAATCATTCTGGCGAAAATTTTCCGTTTTGGGATTATAATTCCACCTTCTTCAATTAGTTCAACTAAGGCTATCAACCAATAAAACTTATAGGTTGCCGAAGTACTCCCGAATACAGAAGCAAGTTGTTGAATGGGTAAATCTTTATGTTGCGGTAAGTGCATATTTTCTATTTATTGTATAAATTGAATAATGGAATATCTATTAGTAATGTGAGTCCAATTTTAAAAATATTTTTAGTTTGTAAAATATTGTTTTCTTCAATTTTCCTTAATAAAGGTGAGAACTGAGCATTTAAGCCAACTGATAGAGGTGAATTTTTAAAACCATAAATATAGAATAATCCTGGAGAAAAAACTTGTTCCCATTTTATGTCTTCTGGTAAGCCTTCAGCCTCATCTCTATTAAATCGATAACTAAATGGTGCACCAATATCAAGCACTGATAAAAAGAGGGTAGAAGAACTTGATTTTTCATTAGCTAATGATTTGTTGCCGTTTTTAAAAGAATAAGAAATACCAATTGGAGCGGTAATACCATAACTTAAACTATTACTACCTGATGATTCATAAGCTAGGTATAAACCTGGATACGCATTTACATCCCAGCTAGAGTTCATTTTTCTTTTAATCCTATAGGAACTCACAGGCATAGCATATTTTTCTATTACGAGTTTTAAGTCTCCTTTATTTTCAGAGGTATTGATGACATCAACCATAAAATTACCATAAAAAGTTATCCTTTTATAAATATCATTATCTGCTAAAACCTTAGGAAATATATGATTTATAAGTTGATTTGTTAGTAGTAAACATTCAGCATATTGAGAATCACTAATAGCGCTATTTATACTAGTAACGTCGTTAAAAATAGGTTTGTATTTGATATAATGGTCTGATTGGTAATATTGATTGTTGTTAATAAGCGAGTAGTAACTTTCAATAGTTTCATCGAATATACTATAAAAAGTATTTAAAAAATGGATGTAATTTTTTAACTCATTATTTTTTTCCTCTATTTGTTTGTTTTGCTTTAGACCGTTTAATTGTTGCGTAATTATGTTATAGTTACTCACTGTTTTTTTAATTAAAAGATACAATAAGTTGTAATTATTCTCATTGATATAATTTTCTATAATGATTGAAGTATTTTCAAACAATGGTTTTGTAAACAAGCCATTGTTTCTACCCATTTGATAAATCAATCCCACAAGATATTTTTTTTGTTCTTCATCTAATGATTTTAAATCATTGGTACTTATCCATTTCACTTCTTTATAACCTTCTTTTTCTTCATCTCTTGTTACATTATTGGATAATAACTGGAGTAATCCTATAATCTGATCAATTTCATATTCGTTACTATAATTTTTATAATAAGTATCATTTAACTCTTCAATAATTTCAATAGGATGTTGGCCTTTTTTTATTTTATTAATAGCATCAAAAGAAACAATTGCAAAATGACCTGTTTTTGTTTTTGATAGATTTTCATTTTGTTGAATAATTTCTTTAACAGCCATAGGTAATTCTATTAGATCTTTTTTAAAAGCCAGTATCCATGTTTGACCTAGAGAGGGAGAATCAAAGTAATTCTTACTTTCAAAAAGGCGATAAGTAGTTTTAAATACTTCTTTCAATTTAATAGATAGTATTTCTCCGTCTTGTAGAGGCAGATTGATTACTGTGTCAAGTTTTTCTTTGAAATTATCATAAAAAGTTAATGTTAGTTCCTGTTTGGTTCTGTCTACTAAAAATTGGGAGAGTGCATTAATTATTTGGGTACTGGCTGAATAGCCTGTAGGTATTGTGGATGGTAACTCAGCTAATGCTTTAATGGTTTTATCTTCATACAATGAAATGTCAGTCATTCCTTTTTTTCCTCCACCTCCAACTTCCATCGCACTTGAAACAGGTCTGTCTGCATATAATTTTTCTAAGACCTTTAATGCTTCAGAAAGGGAAAAATCAGAAATATTTTTATCAAAAGGATTTTTTAAAAATATTTCTAAATCTTTAATAATTTTTTTTTCACTGGGATATACATATCCGGCAACACCATAAGTATTGATTATATTTATTTTAAAAATGATATCCGCTTTTTTTTCAGAATTTAAACTTTTTATTAGATCAAAAGTTTGTTGTGAAAAACCATTTAAAGTAGTAAAAATGAGCAACAGTAAAATTTTCTTCATAACGATTGGTTTATATAGTGAAACAAATATTTTTAAACTTATTAATTAGATTAATAAAGTTTCAATCTTATAAGTTGCGATTTCAGCGAATAAAACTATTTTTAAGTATTAATAGTATTACTAATAAATGTTAAAAATAATATTTTTAATAAGATAAAACTCGATAAAAATATTTTTTTTTACTTAGTATTTTTCAAGATATTAGAAATTGTTCAACTTATAAAAAAGATAAGTAAAAAACGCTGGTATAGTAAGGCTTCGAATTATGATAAAGTGAAATATAAAATATCTAACCAAGATTTAGATGCCATCATCAAGCCCAGTAATTTGCAGAAGTTAGTAACTCGAACGTTGGTGAAGAGACTTTAGTAAATCCGTAGTAAAAAAAAAAGCCTCTCCCAGCAGGAAAGGCTTTTATGCACACTCAGTGAAGCTTATTTTTTTGCTTCTTCAATAGAAACTTTTCTAAACTCTTTCAATAGTTTTTCCAATTCTAAAGTCGCTTTACGGGCTCTGGGACCAGCCGCTTTAATTCCTTTTTCAGTCAGTGCAGTAGCCTCAGTTGTAAAATTGGCTATTTGAGCATTAATTTTAGCTAATAAATCTTGCATTGTTCTTTGTATTTAAAATGAACGTACAAATATAGAAAAATAGTATAATCTTAGCTGCTGCGATTGTTGGTATTCTGAATCTTTTTGAGGTAATAGGAAAGCGGTACTTTAGTCCGGGCAAGAAAAGCACTGGTCAACCGTTGTACACTTCTGAAACCTATTTCTTCAGCTAGTGCCTGATGCGTATATTGTTGTAATCGGCGATCCTGATCCAGTCGCATCATGAGGTAGTCTATTTTCAGATCATTGATATAGCTAGTAAAATTTTTGTGCCTGCTATGTAAAATGATTAGTGACAGGTATTTGGTATTCGTATGGAAATGTGTCGCCAGCTTGCTTAAACTAATTTCAGGAGCTAAGAATTTTTTATCTTTTTCCCATTTTTCTAATTGACTTTCCAGATTGGTAACAATAGCCGGACTCATATCAGCAATAGGACTATGGGAAAGAACTGTTGCTTTTGTGGCAGGATTTCCTTTTTTAAATTGCAGTTCTTCAAAATTTTTCTGGTATTGCTTTTTAGTTTGGTATTGAATATAGCTCAGCAGCAGTACAATTAAAAAAAGGAAGCTTAGGGAACCAATGAAATAGCCCTTGTGCTTTTTTTCCAGCTTAAGTTGTTGTTCCACTTTATTCTTGGCAAGCAGGTAGTTTTTGATATCATAGTGTTGGTGTACGCTAGAGGACATCAGGCGGTAATCTTGAAAGAGAAGCTGATTTATTTTAAGAAGTTGGTTGATGTAATAGAGTTGGCGCTGGCTGTTATTTTTAGTCTGATAATAGCCAATTAACAAAGTATATAATTCTGTAAAATCTTTACGACTAAAATTCTTTTGCTTAAAAATGGCATCTACGGCTTCAAAGTAAGGGATGGCTGTTTCAGGCATTCCCAATGCCCAGTAGCTTTTCCCCAGATAAAAGGCGGCGGTGGCTTCGTTAGCAAAATCTCCATCTGCCTGGATGGGAGCTATGGTTTTTTTGATGCCGTCTATGGAAAGTCCATAATTTTTCAAAAAGTATTCTGTAATGCCTTGCGAGAGCTCAAAATAAGGAAGCAACTCCGGAACTTTTAAGCGTTTGCAATCCGTAATACCCTGGCGGTTCGTAGTCTTAGCAAGACCATAATTTCCCATTTTAGTATAGGAAAGACCTAAGGCGTGTAAAGAGTTCAAATAGGGGCGGGGCTTTCTTTTCTGATAATAGGACACGCATTCCTGTAACAAGGCCACTGCTTCATGATAATAGCCCAGATAGCTTTTGATTTGGGCTAAGTTGTATTTGACTTTATGAATGAGGTAGGAATCATTGGAGGTAACAAGCTGTTCATTGGCGAGCAGGTAATAATCCAAAGCTTTTTGGTAGTTCTTTTGTTGGTAATATACCATTCCTTTGGTCAGATAAGCCGATCCCAAGGCAGTTATATCTTTGATACGCCCGGCAGTTGTAACCATACTGTCGGTGTACCTTAATTGTATTTTCGCAGGGGACTGGTACAACATGTTTTGGTAACCTTTCTGTAGTGCCTTGTAATTAGCTTCATTTTTAGCTTTTAGAATATAGCTGTACAAATAGACTGCTGCCAGAGTACTATCTTTTTTGAAGTGATAGAGCCTCTCATCAAGATAGGCAAAAGATTTCCCTTTCAGAGAATCAGGGATATTACGAAGTGGCTGCTGTGCCTGAAGCGAACAGTAGAACAAAAGGACGAAGATGATTATATTTTTTTGCATTATCAGTAACTGTAGCGTTGGCTATGTCCTGCGT
Organism: Flavobacterium plantiphilum; assembly: GCF_046000495.1. Taxonomy (NCBI): domain Bacteria; kingdom Pseudomonadati; phylum Bacteroidota; class Flavobacteriia; order Flavobacteriales; family Flavobacteriaceae; genus Flavobacterium; species Flavobacterium plantiphilum. The sequence goes on along the minus strand of NZ_JBELQA010000001.1, from coordinate 610,163 downwards.
TTTATGCTATGCTGCGGTTGGGGTGCGGGGTATAATAAGCAGTTGTAAGGACATCTCCAAATTTACCAAGAAGTTTTGTAAAAATGATGCTAATTCTTACGGAAAACAGTTGTAGATTTCGTGAAAATCAACAGTTAAAATTATGAAAACCATAATGTTGTTGCTTGTTTGGCTCTAAAGGAGGTGCTAGATTTGCTTCGAATTCAAAAGCAAAAGCTTTAGCAAGGTGCTAAAATGATGTTCTGCTTTCCCGGGTGAAATGAACAGAGAATCTATTCTCGGTCACATTTAATTCACTTATTATGAAAAATGCTGTTCTTACTATTTTTGTTAGTGTATTGTTTTATGGTTGTTCTTCTGAGGAAGTCACAGCTATTGATCCAAATTTGGATTTTAAATCTTTAAGTATTCCTCCCGCGAACAAAGCAAATCCTTATGATGCCGTTGGTGCCCAATATGGAAAAGCACTCGCTGCCTATTATGAAAATAACTCTGCTGTGCTGGCACAGGAAGAAGTAGAAAGTCAAATGGATTTTGATTCATCCAATAGAAATGCATCGGATGTAACGAAGCGTACCACCATTACTTATGCTCCTGAAGCTGTCATACAATTTGTAGATGATCCCGAAGGAGGTTTACATCATTATCTGGATATGGAGAATATATCCGTTGCTGCTAAGTCTTATTTGCATAGCTTTTATACTTATTTGATAGCCGAGCAGCAAGAAGAATATCCAGTCTTGTACAACTATATTGTGGATTATGAAACCAGTATAAGTGCCGATAACAGTCTTTTAGAGGATGAAAGTCAGCTTCTTTTAGAAACTACTTCGGTGACCCGATATGCTTTGTATGTTGCTAGTAGGCATATTGACAGGGACTGGGAACTGGCAACTGCCAACAAGAGCAGGAGAATCAAAACCAGCCGCTTTGAAATGGTCTTGCTCACTGCTTTTATTCAAATACTGGATTACTAATTCATTTTGCGTTTTAAAGGGACTGAATTTATCTATCGCTTGCGTTTTAAATGTTATTTGCTGGTGGTATTGCATTTTACAGGCATTAATTATGTAAAGGTTCTTTTGAGCTATGAGCAATTGGCAGGTGTTTTAACCAGTGATGCAATTAATAGTGACTCAATTAGCTGAGCACGTTGCTGTCTTTTTCTTAACTATTATCGCTGATATTAGTCTACTGGCATTATTGGCATAAAAAAACAGCAAAAATGTGGTGATTGGCTAAAAAAAACTTTAAGAATGTAATGCGTATGCTTCGGACATTATTACATATTGATTTAGATCAGCTGCCGGTAAGAGGATTTGATATTCAGATTCTCAAAGATTGTAGGTTTAAGAAGGGTGGTGAAGATTGGTTTGTTGCCATTAATACCGCTGTCTTAGTAATAAAGGAGGGAAGTGTATCCATAGAAAATAAAGACTCCATCTGTGAACTATATGCAAAGGACTTACTGGTACTTTCCAAGTTCAACGCTTATCGAATTGTATCCATAACACATCCTTTGCATTTGTTTTATGTTTCTTTTACCCCTGATTTTGTTTTAAGACATTGCCATAAGAGCGAATTAGTGGATGCTTTTTACTTTTTTATAGGTAAAAATCAACAAAAAGTATCTTTGAACACGAAATCCTTTCTAATTCTATCACTGATTTGTAAGTTATTGTATCAGCTTTATTCTGATAACGACTCCCATCTTACTCCCGGTTCCCTTAAGCAAATTAGTTTTCATTTGTTTTTAAGTGAACTACGAAATATCTACGGGCAGTTTGCTGCAGATTATCATTTGAACTTCAGCAGAAATGAATATCTGACTGTTCGTTTTCTATCCCTTGTGGCCTTGCATTTCCAACAGCAGCATCATATTAGTTTTTACTCCAGTGCGCTGTATGTTACCGCCGGTCATCTGAATAAAGTGGTCAAGGCAGTAACCGGAAAAAATGTAAAAAAGCTATTGGCATATGCTTTGGTGACAGAGGCAAAGACCGCATTAGGGGATGGTGATAAAACCATAGTTGAAATTGGGGAGTCTTTAGGTTTTTCATCAGCTTCTGCTTTTAGTGTCTTTTTTAAAAAACACACAGGTCTCTCACCCAATCAATATCGGAAGCAGTTGTGTTAACACTTTTACATTCTGTGTAGTCCTTTTTTATTCGCTTTAACTATTTGCATTATGAAGCTCACTTACTCTATAGCATGGCTGGATTTTTTAATACTACAGCAACTGAATCCGAAATATAGTTCCATTCATTCTATTAGCATTGAAGAAAGCCGGCAGCTTCTTGTCCATATCAATCAAGAAGCGCAGCGCATCAGACTGCATATCAAACAGCAAATTTTTACCACCAAAAAAAGAAGTGAAGTTCGTCATTTAATTCGGATGTATCATGCTTCATTTATAGATCTTTTGGATGGTGTTGTAGAAAATCATAAGAGTCATTGCGAAAATGAAGTTTCTTTAGTGGTTATTGATCAGGCTTTATTGAAGATTGTTGAAGGTTTGCTCTCTTTCATCGAAGTACGATATTACAGTCATTTGTCTCTGAATCAGCGGGTATCTAGCGGCTATCAGCAACGGACTGAAACAGAACTGTTACAACGTATGGAACAATTAGAAAAAAAGTCTAAAAGAGTATTTGTCACTTCTAATCCCATATCTATTGTCATCCGGTCTTTACGGGAAACTATGGCAGCAGAAACTTTCCGAAAAAGTAGCTACCGCGAACTGGTTTATCGTAAAGAACTTATTTTGGCACTTGATAATTGTATAGAGGACAAGACCGATCCAGCTCTTTATTCGGTTGTTGATGAGGTAGTTATAGGTTTTAACTTTAATTGTCGAAATTATGTAGTTTATCTGAAAGCGATGATCAGGAAAGAGCTGGATCAGTATGTTCATGCAGCGGAAAAATTACAGCAACTGCTGTTTTATTCCAAAGAATTCGAGCAGTTATACTGTAGTGCTAAAAAATATTTCGATCCCCATGAACCACAGCTAAGTGCTGTGATGCGGACCTGGTTTGAACACGAACGACGCTACTGGAAGTCGCAGGAGTCTAAAGCAAGTAAAATTGGAGAACAACCCAACAAGTCGCTCCCAAATATTGGAGTAAATCCGGAGACTAAGATGGAATGCAATCTTTCGACCGATCAGATAGCCCTGATTCTGAGAGCTGCAGACGAAGCCCGGGTAGTGAAGGCCCGTTCGATGAGTCAGGTATTCAAAATTATAGTACCTTACCTGTCCACTCCATTTAAAAAGGAGCTTTCTTATCAGTCCGTCCGCAGTAAGTCTTACAATGCAGAAGATAAAGACAAAGAGATTGCCATTGAGACATTGGAGAAGATCATAAAGAAAATTAGGTCTTATTAGCCATCTTATAAGTATGAATTGGTTTTTTCCATTTCTTGTAAAAGATTCATAAGATAAAGCATTACAATAAGAGCTAACTTTATGTAGGATATTTTTCTTTAACTTTTTAATTTTGGGTTAGGTTTACTTTTTTTTGAATCCTCTTCGGATTAATAAAAACTGATAAATCTGCCTTCGGTATTTTTAATCAAAAATTCCTAAAAATAAGCTGGGATATCAATTATCCAAAAAAATTTAACTTTTTGCACCTTAGTTTTTAATAATTATTTTATCCAAAGCAATACAATTTCCTTTGCTTCCAAATTCTGTTCCGTCTTTTTTATACCAGTTTCCGTGTTCTCCCGCTACGGTAACCGTAAGAGTATAATTTGCTTTAGGTAAAATCGGACTTAAGAATTTTAAGGAGTTTTCGGTGTATTTGCAATACATATCAATAGTTGAAGATACGAGTGTTTTTCCTTTTTTGTTTTTGATAACAATGGTAGCATAACCGCCATCAACTTTTGAAGTCCCGTAAAAACCAACTTGTGTTCCTTTAAAATCAACTGAAAAAGAAGCACCTTTAGCATCAGACTGACTTATTTTAGACGAATTATCATTCGACCAATTGTCAGAATATTGAATCGCTTTAGTATTGGTATTTTCAATTTCTGTATAGTTCATTTTGTGTGAAGTCCAGCTTCCTGTTCCCAAATCAACTTGCCAGCTTTGTTTGTAATCTGGAAGTGAAATAGAGGTTCCTGAAATTAAAAGCGGTTGCCAAACATAAGTTGCCGCTGAATTTTGACGGGGAAAAGCCCAACGATCTCCCATGAATAGATAGGTTGTGTCTTTTGAACCTCTTATAGGAAGTACAAATGTTGTTTGCGAATTCCAGGTTAGAGAATCTTTTGGTGCAAAAACACCCTGTCCTTTCCAAGGTCCTTGTAACGAAGGCGCACTGAAATAATAATTGTCATTTCGTTCCCAGGACGTTAAACCGGAACCCAGCCAAAAATAAGTATTGTCTTTTTTAATAATTACCGGTGCTTCGCAATGTGGAGTCATGTCTTTTACAATTTGTTCCGTTACACTTTTGTAATCATCGCTCAGTTTGTATAAATTTCCGGAATGCGTAATAATGTAACCACTGCCGTCAGTATCCTGAAAAGTGCCCATATCCCATTTTTTAATCGGTTTGCCATCAAACAGTATTGGACCTTTAAAAGAATATTCGCCATTGATGGTTTTAGCGGTTGCATAGCCCACATATTGGTCTTTGTATTTAAGATCATCGGCGTGCATGTACATAATGTATTCGCCAGTTTTTGGGCATTTCATTACTTTAGGTCTTTCGCCAACACGATCAGGACCTAAAGCTCCTGATTTTTGTACAGGCAATACCATTTTTTCAAATGTCCAGTTGTATAAATCTTTCGAAGAATAACAGCTAAAACCATTAAAAGCGTTGCTGGTATCTGATTTAAATTCTCCAAAAAGATAATATTTTCCATTGTCTTTTACCATATTAGCTCCATGAGCACTAACTGTTTTTCCGTTATTATCAAACCAGGGGATTCCAGAATAAATGGCATCTGTCTTTCCTTTTTGGGCTATTGCCAAAGAAGAAATACTTAAAAATAATAGTATGATGATGGATTTAATTTGTTGGACATACATAGACATATAATTTTATTAGAGTTTTTTATTCTGCTTAGAATTATCTTTCAAAATGATGTTCTCCAGAACCAATATTATCAATATAAAGATAATTCCCTTCTTCGGTAGCGATTACTTCTTTGTTATCTACTTCAATTGTGGTTCCAGTTTTACCACATTTTGGCAAATATACTTTTGCAGAACAGTTATTAGGAACAGTAATTTTTAAATGATATTTAGCGTTAGTGTAATTCCAATCTACTTTAACAGCGCCTTTATCAGTTGCATAAGTTCCTTTGGCAGAAGCTAGTTTATTGCCAAACCATAATGGTTTTATTTGGATTTTTTCGTGTTGTGGAGCTAAAGTTGTAATTCCTAAAATGTAATTTTGCATACCTAATAATCCAACTGCTCCCCAGGGATGTGACATACTTTGGTTGGTGGTATTGGCATCCCAGGATTCCCAGGTGGCAGTTCCTCCAAGAGCAATTGTTTTTGCCCAACCATCCCACTGAGAATTAGTATATAAGTCAATCAGATGTTCTCCTTCATCAGCCAATCCCAGAGATTCTGGTAACCAGCGAAGACATACCATTCCCACATTCATTTTTTGTGTTTTTATCTCCTCAATGACTTGTTTTTTATTGGTATCAGGCACAATATGTAGTGCATAAGGAAGAATATTGGCGTGTTGCGAAACATGAGTACTCGCTTTTTTATCGTTTTTTATTCCATCAATATACACACCACTTTGATTGATTAAATGTGTGTTGATGGCCTTTTTGATGGCTTCGGCTTTGTTGGCGTAAAGAGTTTTGTCAGCTTCATTGCCTAAAATTGCTGCTATTTTAGAAATAATATTGAAATCTTCATAAGCATAAGCAGCAATAACTGTTCTGGATTCTGTACTCATATCGTAACCGTAACGCATGGTTGCCGGCCAATCGATAATTCCAAATTCATAAGGGCCTTTTCCTCCTTTTAGCTTATGAATTAATCCGGTGCTTTCATTTTTATAGGTGTCAACATAATCGGCAATTTTTTTCAAACGCGAATAATTGGATTTTAAAAATTCAATATTGGCTGTTTGCGAGTAATAATCCCAAACCCAAACTAAAAAAGATTGAGTGAAATCAGGAATATCTCTTCCGCCATCTACATTTGGATAAACCGCATTTAATTGTCCGTCAGGCCAATATTGATCCTGAGATTGAAGAAATTGGTTTAATGCACGCATATTCATCGTTCGGTCGTACATGACACTCATAGCTGGAACTGCTTGCGACCAACTGTCTAATAAAAATGCACCTTTTTCTCTGGTTGGAGTATCTACAAAATCTTCCTGTGCTCCCAGAATAAGTGTATGCGCCATTAATTCCCAGGTTTTATTCAACATCTCATTTGAAGATTCGAATGAAGAATGAGCAGCATCTAATTCAAAATGACGACTAATAAAACTTACATTGTTTTGATTCAGGTCGTTTGGCGCATTGTCAATTTGTAAATATCGCATCCCAAAATAAACGTGAGGGTTGAAAACAGAATTGTTTCCGTTAGGGATGTATTTAAAGCTCAGATTAGTGGATTGATTCATTTTTGGATTTATAGCCGTCCCACCTTCATTTAATTGATAACCGCCTAACATTTTGATAGTATCTCCGGCAATACGTTCGTTAAAATTGATTTTAAAACTACCGGCATATATTTTGCCTAAATCAATAATATATTTACCGTTTCCCAGATTTTTTATCGCAGCAGGTTTGATTTTTTTTTCAATAACCCGTGTTAAATCAGATTGTAAAGTTCCTGTCCATGGAGCAGTAGGGTGTGAACCAATTTCGATTGCATTGTTCCAAGTTGAATCGTCTAATTTGGAGGTATTCCAATTAGCAATAGCTTTTCTACTGTCCACAAATTCGATTCTTCCTACACCTTCACCACCACGTTGAGGCTGTCCTTGAATCCATTGTGAAGCCTGCGTTTGTTTCCATGTTTTATCGGTTCCAATAGTAGTTTTCGAACCATCACTATATTCGATAATCGTTTTTAAAATCATACCACGGCTTCCTGTAGCGCGACCTTGCCCGCCACCATACCAATGGGTTAAGCAAGCTAAGGTGTTTTCAGTATTTTTATTTAATAAACCAGTAATATCCCAGGCATTGTAATAGCTGTATTGCGGGTAGTGGTTGTTGAATCCTTTTCCAACTAATTTTCCATTAATGTACAACTCGTAACTGTGACAAGCAGCGATGTAAGTAATCGCTTTTTTTATGGTTTTGTTGGGCAGATTAGTCTTTTTTCTAAAATAAGTATAGTCGTCGTTGTCTTTAGAATCTCTTTTAATCCATTTCGCTGTTGCCCAATCCTTATTCGTTAATAAACCTGTTGTAAAAGTAGCTGTTGCTGAATAAGGGCCCACATTTCCATCTTTATCCCAGCTGCGGACTTTCCAATAATATGTAGTTGCCGCTTTAAGGTCAGCTCCGTCGAGATATACGTAATTTTGTTTTCTGGAGTGGATTTTACTACTATTCCAAACATCTGCTTTATTTGCATTAAGATTGGCTTGACTTGAAGCAACTATAATTTGGTAAGCCGATTGAATTTCATTCGGATCACTATCGCTTGTATGCCAACCAAAATAAGCTTTGTTGTTGGTTCCAATGGGATTTTGTTTGTCGAAACTTCTTAAATTAAAAGGAGCATTAGGGTTTGCGGCACTCATTTTAATTACCGAAAAAAGAAAGAATAATAGCAATAAGGTTTGTTTTATTTGGTTCATTACTTGTTGATTGGTTGTTTTTTGGCGAATACAATAGTTTTGTTATATTACTTCACTTTAAAGTTGATTACGTTTTCATTAATGTGTTTTTCCTCACCCTGAATGGTTTCAGCACTAACGTTTTTAAGAGAAATATTTTTTATAGGTAATTCTTTTTCTCCTTTAATTCTGGAAATAAATTTCACGTTTTTAGCCGTAACATTTTCCAGAAATACATTAGAAATAGGAGTCAATCTGCGTTCTACAGTTGGAACTAAATTCTTCCATTGGTACAAAACATCGGTTTCAATACCCAGTACTCCAAAATCCATTTTGCTTCCTTTAATGTTTTGAACATAAATATTCTTTACATAGCCGCCCATGCGTTCATTGGTTTTAATGAATACCAAATTGAACATTTTTGCTCCGTCTAAAACTTCGCAATTGTCAATGAAAACATTTTCTATTCCGCCAGAAAGTTCACTTCCCACGGCTAATAATTGGTGTCCGTTTTTAATGATGCAATTTCGAATAATTAAGTTTTTTGTTGGTGTTTTTGAGCGCCATCCTTCCGGATTTCTTCCGGATTTGGCTGCAATAGCATCGTCACCCTGATCGAAAGTTACGTTTTCTACTAAGATATTCTGGCTCATTTCAGGATCAAAACCATCGTTGTTATGACCATGAGCATAGATGTTTAGATTTCGAACAATAATATCTTTAGAAAGATACATGTGAACAGTCCAAAACGGACTATTAGTTATCGAAATTCCATCTAATACTATATTTTCACTTCTGTTAAACTGAATAAATTGCGGACGAAGATTTGCGGTGTCATTTACCATTATTCGTTGTTCAACAGGAACATTTTGACCCGATAAATTGTACAGTCTTTTTAGACTATTCATGTGACCAGCTGGGCGACCAGCCCATTTTTTCCAAAAATCCATTTTTGCTTTAATCCCGCCTTCGCCAGTAATAGCAATGTTTTTACACTCGTAAGCATAGATTAATGGCGAATAATTGTAACATTCTAAGCCTTCCCAGCTAGAATGCACTGCTGGCAGATAATCATTTGGATTATCTGAGAAAAGAAGCAAAGCCCCTTTGTTTAAATGTAAATTGACATTGCTTTTAAAGTGGATTTTCCCGGTAAGCCATTCTCCTTCAGGAACAACAACAATTCCACCTCCCGCTTTGTTAGCCTGGTCAATGGCTTTTGCAATGGCTTGGGTAGTTTTGTCCTGTTCTCCTTTGATAGCACCAAAATCAGTAATTAAGAATGTGGCACATTTACTAAAATCAGGAGTTTTAATCTTAGTAGTTCCAAATGGTGCTTTGACTTTGATTTCTTTGGTCGTTACTTTTGTCGGGTCTATTTTAAAAGAAAGTAGACTAAATGAGAGTATTAAAAAAACATACAGGACAGAATTTTTCATTTACAGGGTCATTGGGTTACTAATAAAATAATTTATAATTAAAGAACTCAATTTTGTGAGTTTGACAAATTTAAAAAACACTTTATAGATAAGTATCCTGATTTAAAAGCAGACAGCTTGTGTAAACTGAGTTAAATACTACAAAAATTTAGTACTATCCAGTTTATTTAATAAGATTTTTTGAAATCATTTGTTATTTTTTGACATGAATACCAGCGGCCTTTGATACCCTTATGACTGTGGGTAACAGCTCTATTTACTTGATAAAAATTGAAGGAAAAACTTTTAATCATTGCTTATCGAAATTAAAATTTCCTAGACTTTATAGTACCAGTAAATCTGACACCTCTTTTTTTTATATTGAGAATTTGACAGGTTTATCGATTAGTAGAGATTACATTTTTATTATTTTGATATTAATCCTGCGTTAATAAAGTCCCATTCTTCTTTTATGAAGGCGTAATAATATGAAGCCGAAATAAAAGAGGAATCGACAATATTATTTTAGGTAGACTTAAACAAGCTTGTCGTTTACGACCGCAGTACTTTTTCCTGAAAGGAAGTAGTACTGCGGCTTGTTTTTTTAATGAAACCCAGTCCTATTCTTAAAATTACAGAGGTACAGCTAGGTACAACATTACAGTTGTACTTGTATGACGGAATTTCTCATTGTTTCTTTGTGAGGTATTGAAGATGAAACGGCATTAAGGTCGTTTTGAGAGCGAAGGAACTAATGTAGAACGAAAAATGAAAGCGTATGTTATCAGGAATCTCATGGAACAATTACATAATTGTGGTTGTTTTACTATCAGTAGTTTGGTATTTATTTGTTGGGTTATACTATTATTTTGATACTATCAAAGATGTAATAACCGGAAAGCGGAAACTTCAGTTCCGCAGTTTAGCAGAGAAGTCTATTTCAAAAAAAGATTATGATTTCGATGACCATCTATCGGAAGAGGTTTTAAATGCTCCCGTTACATTTGAACCTGTTGATCCCGATTTTAACATGGTGGAAGATTTGACCGCTAAACTAAAAATAACTATAAGTGATGCTCATCAAAAAAAACTCATCAAAAGCGAGTTTGAAGTGCGTTTACAAATCCTTCTTACAGAATATGCTTCATTAGGGAGTTCTCCCTTTCGTCCCTCTATAAATGAATTCATTGTTGGTGAATGTGAAAAGCAAGACTCTGTTCTTTTGACTCATCAAGAGGTAGATTCCCTTTGGAATTAAAAAAGCAATAAACCTATTGCGGAGGAATACCCCTGTTTGTCCCGGTGCGGTATGGCTATTTGTGACAAGAGGAAAAGGTGATACTACAGCGGTAAATCCTCCGCTTTTAATCTAACTTATTTCAAACTTTAAAACATGCGTTATGAGAAAATGGAATTGGAAATTTAAGAAGTTTAGTCCTGAGACATTAGTTATTCTTACTGTTTTATTACTGAACGAGGGAATCTATGCCCAAGATGGTATTGCGGGAATTAATGAAGCCAATCAGCAGGTGAGAAGTTATTTTGATGCAGGCACTCAGCTGATGTATGCCATTGGAGCTATATTAGGATTAATTGGAGCTGTTAAGGTCTATCAAAAATGGAATGCCGGAGATCCGGATACTGGAAAAGTTGCTGCGGCTTGGTTTGGAAGTTGTGTCTTTCTGGTTGTTGTGACTACTGTAATCCAATCATTTTTTGGAGTTTAATTGAAAGCTGTCGGTGTTCTTCAGCTAGTATAATTTGTTCAAAATTTAAAAAAAAACAGTATGGGTAATAGTGTGTATCAAATCAATAAGGGGATTAATCAAAGTATTGAATTCAAAGGGCTTAAAGCACAGTATATATGGTATTTGGGAGGAGGAGTAGTTTTATTGATGATTGTGTTTTCGATATTGTATGTCATAGGTATACCTTCTATTGTATGTGTTGGAATTATTGCTGTTTCTGGAGCACTATTAGTTATGAAAATTTATCGAATGAGTAATACATATGGTGAATACGGACTCATGAAAGCGTTGTCCAAAAAGCAACTGCCTACAGCAGTACGAACCTATAGTAGAAAAGTTTTCAGGATGGAGTAGAGAATAGGTAATTAAGGTAAAAATGACTGGTGATGGAAAAAAGAATGGATGATATTTTACCGATTATGGATGTGCAGCACGACTGCATTCTATCTAAGCAGGGAGATGTAACGGTGGTTTTTGGTGTGGAATTACCGGAGTTATTTACTTTATCGGATCAGGAATATGAAGCTTTTCATCAGTCCTGGCTAAAGGCAGTAAAGATACTTCCCAAATTTAGCGTCCTGCATAAACAAGATTGGTTTATAGACCGTAAATATGAACCAGACTTCACTAAAGAAGATACTAGTTTTCTAAGTCGCAGCAGTGAGCTTTTTTTTAATGAAAGACCTTTTTTAGATCATTCCTGTTACCTGCTGCTTACTAAGAAACCTTCAGGAAGAAAAGCTTCCAATTCTTTGTTTTCGAATCTGATCAGAAGTTCTCCAGTTCCCCAGGAAGCTATTGACAAAGCAAAACTACAGGACTTCACTGATGTTGCCGGGCAGTTTAAACGTATATTAGAAGATGGAGGTTTTGTTAAATTGCATCGCTTGGAGAATGATGAACTGCGAAGCCAGAGTCGTAAAATAGGATTGATTGAAAAATATTGCTTTTTGTCTGAAAAGGAAAATCCTTTTCTTTTTAAGGATATTTCATTTGAAGATGGTCTTAAAGTTGGAGATAAGCATTGCCAAATGTATACTTTAGGGGATTCCGCTGATCTACCCGCCTTGTGTGGAAGCCGTATTAATTTTGACCGCTATTGCACGGATCAGACAAAATTCAGTATTGGTTTTGCCTCTACATTGGGGCAGCTTTTATCGTGCAACCACATATACAATCAATACCTTTTTATTGAAGATGCCCAGAAAACCTTACAAAAATTAGAAAGCAAAAGATTACGATTGCAATCACTATCTGCCTACAGCCGTGAGAATAGTGTAGCCCGTGATGCCACCAATGATTTCCTAAACGAGGCTATGAGTCAACAAAGATTAGCAGTAAAAGCACATTTTAATGTTCTGGCATGGACTGAAAATAAAGAAGAATTGAAAGATATTAAAAATAAAGTTTCTTCGGCCCTGGCACAAATGGATGCAGCTGCCAAACTGGAAACGACAGGGGCAGCACAGTTGTTTTGGGCAGGTATTCCGGGTAACGAAGCAGACTTTCCGATGAATGACAGTTTTGATACGTTTGCCGAACAAGCCGTCTGCTTCTTCAATATGGAAACTGGCTACCGTTCTTCGTTAAGTCCATTTGGCATCCGTTTAGGGGATCGTTTAACTGGTAAACCCGTTCATGTGGATATTAGTGACGAACCCGTGCAATTGGGAATTTGTACCAACCGGAACAAATTTATCTTAGGGCCTTCAGGAAGCGGAAAATCTTTTTTTACCAATCATATGGTACGCAGTTATTACGAACAGGGTACGCATATTGTGCTGGTAGATGTGGGACATAGTTACAAAGGACTCTGTGATATGGTAGGAGGTTATTATTTTACCTACGATGAAAAGAATCCTATTCGCTTCAATCCATTTTACATAGGAGCAGGAGACAGTCTGGATACCGAGAAAAAAGAAAGTATAAAAACACTGCTGCTTGCTTTATGGAAAAAAGACAACGAAACCTTCAACCGCAGTGAGTATGTGGCTTTATCCAATGCACTTCAATTGTATTATGAAAAGCTGGAATCCAATAAAGAACTGTTTCCCTGTTTTGATAGTTTTTATGATTTCCTGAAAGAGGATTTTGTAAAGGTATTGGAAAGAGATAAGGTAAAAGAAAAGGATTTTGATGTCAACAATTTCATGTATGTACTGCGTCCGTATTACAGGGGAGGAGAGTTCGATTATTTGCTCAATGCTACTGAAAATTTAGAGCTATTAAAAGAACGCTTTATTGTGTTCGAACTGGATAATATTAAAGACCATCCCATCCTTTTTCCAGTGGTCACCATCATCATCATGGAAGTATTTATAAGTAAGATGCGTAAGCTCAAAGGAGTTCGTAAAATGATCTTAATTGAAGAAGCATGGAAAGCTATTGCTAAGGAAGGTATGGCAGAGTATATCAAGTATTTGTTTAAAACGGTACGAAAGTTTTTTGGAGAGGCTATTGTCGTCACTCAGGAGGTCGAAGACATCATTTCATCTCCTGTAGTAAAGCAGGCTATTATCAATAATAGCGACTGTAAAATACTGTTAGATCAGAGTAAATATCAGAATAAATTCGATCAGATTCAGGAACTTTTGGGACTAACTGAAAAAGAAAAAGCATTGGTGCTTTCGGTCAATAAAGCCAATGATCCGGACAAAAAATACAAGGAAGTATTTATCTCATTGGGAGGTATGCAATCTAAAGTATACCGGACGGAAGTATCTCTGGAAGAATACCTCGCTTATACTACTGAAGAGACAGAGAAATTAAAAGTACAGCAGTATGCTAAGAAATTTGATGGAGATATCAAAAAAGGGATTACGGCACTGGCTATTGATATGAGATCAGCAAACCAAAAATAAAAGGAGATTATGGAAATGAAGAAAAAAATCATGGTGTACCTATTGTGTTTATTATTGGTGGGTACCCCCGCAAGATCAGCCACAACGGTTGTAGCCTTTCCAGTTATCGGATTAATAAAAGCAGCGGTTAAGAAAGTGATAAAGGCGATGGATTTGAGAATACAGCGCTTACAGAACAAAACCATTTGGCTACAGAATGCTCAGAAAAAAATAGAAAATACCCTTTCAAAACTCAAACTGAATGAAATATCAGACTGGACCCAGAAGCAGCGGGATCTGTATCGGGACTATTACGAAGAACTGGCCAAAGTGAAGTCTATTATTACCTATTATCAATTGATTAGAGATGTGGCACAAAAACAGGTACGCCTTGTAAATGAATACGAAAGAGCATGGAAGTTGTTCCAACAAGACAGCCATTTTAACGAAACGGAATTGGATTATATGCAAAAAGTGTATTCGGGTATTTTGGATGAGAGTGTAAAAAATATAGATCAGATATTTTTAATACTGGATTCTTTCACCACCCAAATGAGTGATGCTAAAAGATTGGAGATTATTAATGCCGCTGCCCATCAGATTGATGTTAATTACAATGATTTGATGCTGTTTAACAGACAAAATGTGCTTCTCAGTTTACAAAGAGCCAAGACAGCGCATGAAGTGGAGACCGTTAAGCGGTTTTATGCTATTCCAAAATAAAAAAGAAAAAACATGAAAAAGCTATTGTTATTGATATTCTTTACTGGTTTAGTAATGGAGGATATGCAAGCACAGCGAAAGCAACGAAAAGTATTATTGCAACAAATTGCCGCTTTAAAAGTATACATCGATGCTGCTCAAAAAGGGTATTCCATTGCCAGAAAAGGTTTGAATACTATTGGTGATTTGAAAAGGGGCGACTTTAAGCTGCATACTGATTATCTGAACTCTTTAAAAAAGGTAAATCCGAAAATTAAAAAGTATAGCCAAGTAGCTGAAATAATAGACCTGCAATTAAAAATTATAAAAGGGTATAGTCGGACTTATACCTATTTACGAGAAGGGGATTTGTTTCATGGTGATGAGCTGGCATATATCAAAAGGGTTTATGGTCGATTGATAGCTGATTGTGATGACACCGTAGATGAATTGATTACCGTCACCACGGACGGGCAACTTGAAATGAAAGATGATGAGCGAATAAAGCGTATTGATCGGCTTTATTATACGATGATGGCTAATTACAGTTTCTTCCAGAATTTCACTAATCAAGCGAAGTTGCTGCATTTATCCAGAGCCAAGGAGAATAAAGAAGCTCATAACAGTCTAGTATTGTACGGTATTTTAAAAGATGGATTATGAAAAAGAGAATAGTTATTTGGGGCATTTTCTTAGCAATGCTTGTACCATCGAAGCATTTGGCACAAGCGCAGGAAATGCAGCAGTTGTTGTTGAACATCGAAAAGCTTGCACAGTTTAAGCAGATTTTACAGGATATGAAAAAAGGCTATGTTATACTCAATGGAGGGTATAATACGATAAAAGATTTGTCACAGGGTAATTTTAGTCTGCATCAAACTTTTATGGATGGACTAATGCAGGTGAGTCCTAATGTGAGAAAATACAAGCGTATAGGAGAAATCGCCAATTATCAAATGCTTTTGGTAAAGGAATACAAGGGAGCCTTGAGACGGTTTAAAAGCAGTAGCCTGTTTGACGACAAAGAAATGAGGTATATCGAAAAGGTGTATGCTAATCTTTTCAAGCAAAGTCTGCGTAACCTGGATGAACTCACTACGGTTATTACTGCTAATAAACTCCGAATGTCTGATGATGAACGATTGGAATCTATTGACAGAATTTATGCCGATATGCAAGATAAATTGGTGTTTCTAAGAAACTTTAATGCGAACACTTCAGTACTAACAATACAGCGTTCTAAGGAGTACAATGATGTGAATGCTCTTCGCGATTTATATAAAGTAATTAATTAGATAACATATACTATGAAAAAGATAAACAGGATTATTATAGTTATAAATGTTACTCTATTTGGGTCTTTTACTTCGAATGCTCAAAGTCTCGCAGATGAAATGAATGGTCTTCATGCTGTACTCGATCACCTTTATGATGAGATGATGCCTTTGTGTAGTAATTTATTGGGTGTAGGTCAGGGGATCGCTGGTTTTGCTGCTATCTGGTATATCGGTTCAAGAGTATGGAGACATATTGCCAGTGCCGAAGCCATTGATTTTTACCCTCTTTTCCGTCCGTTTGTTATTGGTTTCTGTATTATGATTTTTCCTTCGGTACTGGGTCTAATTAACGGAGTGATGAAACCTACTGTCACCGCTACTGCATCGATGATGGAAGGATCCAATAAAGCCATTGCAGTTCTTTTACAAAAAAAAGAACAGGCGATTAAAAGCACCGATACCTGGCAGATGTATGTTGGAGAGTCAGGAAGTGGAGATCAGGAACGGTGGTATAAATACACACATGATAATGCCGATTCATCAGATGAAGGCATGTTTGAGGGTATTGGCAACGATATCAAGTTCGCAATGGCTAAAGCTTCGTTTAACTTTCGCAATTCGGTAAAAGAATGGCTGAGCGAAGTTCTGAGAGTGCTTTTTGAAGCAGCTTCACTTTGTATTGATACCCTGAGAACTTTTCAATTGGTCGTACTCTCTGTTCTGGGGCCGTTGGTTTTTGGTATTGCAGTATTCGACGGCTTTCAGCATACCCTCACGGTATGGTTGGCGCGCTACATTAATATCTACCTGTGGCTTCCGGTTGCTAATATTTTTGGAAGTATTATTGGAAAAATACAGGAAAAAATGCTGCAAATCGATATCTCCCAAGTTAACGATCAGGGAGATACTTTCTTTAGCAGAACCGACATGGCCTATCTCGTTTTTATGATTATTGGTATCGTAGGCTATTTCACAGTGCCTTCAGTAGCTAATTATATTGTCCACGCTGGTGGAGGTGGTGCATTAAGCCAAAAAGTAACCAACCTCTTTAGTAGTTCCAGCAGTTCTGCAGTTAGTGCAACATCAGCAGGAATAGGCATGGCAGCAGATGTGATGGGTAATGCTGCGGGACGTATGTCTCACAGTATGTCTGGTAATCAAACTTCATCCCCTTATTTTGAAGAGAAAGACAGTTATATGGGAGGGAAGTTAAAAGGAAATTCCTAATAACTATTAAATGAAAATATCATGTTTACGAAAATGAAAAATATAGACACTGCTTTTAGACAACTGCGCCTTTTTTCGATGTTGGTTATTGTAGGATGTATAATGCTAAGCTGTTTTGCAGTCTACAAGAGTTTTAATCTGGTTTCTAAGATGCAGTCCAAGATTTATATTCTTGCTAACGGTAAAGCATTGGAAGCCTACTCGTCAGATCGAAAGGATAATATTCCAGTGGAAGCCAAAGACCATGTAAAAACCTTCCATAAATACTTTTTCACACTCGATCCAGATGATAAAGTGATAAAGGATCATGTGACCAAGGCACTTTATCTGTCAGATGACAGCGCCAAAAGAGTCTATGATGACTTAAAAGAAAATGGTTACTATGCAGGGATTATTTCAGGAAATATCAGTCAGACGATAGCGGTGGATAGCATCACAATTGATATCAATGTTTATCCCTATCATTTTAGATGTTTTGCTATTCAAAATATAGTAAGGGCTACAAGCATCGTTCATCGAAGTCTGATTACAGAAGGGAGTCTGCGCAATGTATCCCGAAGTGATAATAATCCACATGGCTTTCTAATCGAACGCTGGAATACCATTGAGAACAAAAATCTGAGTACTGAAAATAGAAAATGATAAAATGGACATTATGCGATTTTTATTCAAACGAAGAAATAAAACACCAGAATCGAATGACGCTTTAAACCTTAATAGTCTGGCAATCTATCTGGAGAAAGGTTACTTGTATGCGCAAAGTAAATGGGCTGAGTGGATGACAAAGCAAACGGCAAAATTATCGATTAAAAACCAACGGGCTGTTTTTGCACTCTTTATTATTTGTGCTAGTGGCTACAGTATTTATTTGATTTGTATGAGTTGTTCAGGGACTGATTCCAATAGAATACCAGTGACACCTATTGTCAAACCAGTAAAGACTTTTGAAGCTGATGATGCCCTATCCTATAAGAACAATGCTATCAGTAAAAATGAATTCAATCAAGCTATTTACTTAAGTGCTTACTTGGATAGTTTAGCCAGAAGTCCAACAGCTAAAAAAGTAATAGATAGCTTGGCAGATAAACATCCAGAATTGTTAGACAGTCTTGCAGAGATAGAAAACTAATATCAATCTAATTTTAAAAATGATTACCATGGAAAATAAGAAAAAAACAATACAAATGCTCAGACAGCGCAAGTTGTTTTTAGTTGCCCCTTTATTGACTTTGCCCTTTATTACCATATTGTTTTGGTTACTCGGTGGAGGGAAAATGCAAGCCACTGATACGCAATCACTCCCGGAAAAAGGATTTAACATCCATCTTCCCAATCCTAAATTTGAAGAGACTGTCTCTTTAGATAAGATGAGTTATTATGATGCAGCAGCGTTAGATTCGGTAAAACTTGATGAACTCATTAAGAAAGATCCCCATTATGTACGACATTCCTTTTTAGCTGATTCAATTGAATTTGCAAACGAAATTAGCGGAGGTAATGAAAATTCAAAAAAGGGAACAACAGGTTTAAATACAGTTGTTTACCTTGATCCAAATGAAGAAAAAGTATATGCGAAATTGGCAGCACTTCAAAAGGTTATAAACCAGCCGGTACAAATACCAAAACAACAAAGAAATGATGTTGAATATGGAGAACCAGGTGTTTCAGCTATGAATTCAAAGGATGTGGATCGATTGGAGCAAATGATGCAAGCCATGAATGAATCGGATGTGGAAGATCCCGAATTGCAAAAACTCAATGGAATGCTTGAAAATATATTGGACATCCAACATCCAGACCGTGTGCAGGAAAAATTGCGAAAGGCTTCAGAAGCCAACAGAGGTCAAGTTTTTTCGATAAGTACCAAAGAGAAGGACGACTCAGTTACTTTGCTAAAAAATACCAACAAATCAATTGTCAACGAGATGCAACCAAAATCTAATGTATTTTATTCTTTTGAAGAAACTCAAAATACTCAAAATACTCAAAATGCAGTTGAAGCGGTGATTCACGAAACACAAACTGCGGTAAATGGCTCAACCATACAGTTACGACTAACTAATGCAATCTTCATCAATGGGGTACTGATCCCTAAAGATCATTTCCTTTTTGGTATTGCTTCATTAAAAGGGGAAAGGTTGGCTATCAGTATCAACAGTCTTCTATATAAAAATTCCATATTTCCAGTTGATCTATCGGTTTATGATCGGGATGGCTTAGAAGGTGTTTATATTCCGGGAGCAATTAGCCGTGATGTAGCAAAAGCTTCTGCAGATCGTTCGATACAAACGTTGGGAGTTACTTCGCTTGATGATTCCTGGGGTGCTCAAGCGGCAGGAATGGGGATTGAAACTGCCAAAAATTTTTTAAGTAAAAAAGTTAAGCTCGTGAAAGTTGTATTAAAGGCGGGTTATCAGGTACTTATTTATGATGAAAACCAAAAACAGAAAAGCACCAACTAAAAAAGTAGAAATATGAAAAAGACTAATGTAATGGTAATGATGGCTGTACTGTTTTTTACCCATGTATTTGGACAGCTGCAAGTAAATAGGAATGATTCCTATATAATTAAACAGGATTCACTGGTTATTGCTTACTCTAAAACAACCAATATTGTATTTCCAAATTCGATACTAAGTGTGGACAGAGGCAGCAGTGATGTATTAGTCCAAAAAGCAAAAGGAGTAGAAAATATTCTTCAGATAAAAGCTGCTCAACATGATTTTACAGAAACCAATCTTACAGTGGTTACAGCTGATGGTCAACTCTATTCTTTTGTGGTGAGTTATAATGAACAGAAGCCAATACTGAATTTGGTAGTGGGACAGAAAACTTCAATTTCAAAACATCCAGGTTCAACAAACGCAGAAAATGAAGCAGAACTAAAATCGTATTCAGAAGTGGTATTTTATGAAAAGGAAAAATTACGCAATGTAAAAGATAATCAATACAATATAAAACTTCAGTTAAATGGATTATTTATACATGAAAAAGTAATGTATTATAGGGTAAAAATAGCAAACAATTCAAATGTTAGCTATGAAATCAGCCAGTTGCGATTTTTTATTCGGGATCAGAGGAAAGCCAAACGTACCGCCTCGCAGGAAATAGAAATTAACCCATTATACATTTATAATGACATAGAAATAGTAGAAGGGAAGTCGGAGGTTTGCCTGGTATTTGCTTTACCAAAAATTACAATACCAGATAAAAAATATCTTTCGATACAGCTAATGGAAGAGCGGGGAGGAAGGCATTTAGAACTTCAGCTGAAAAACAAAAAATTAATGCAGTTAGCGGTATTGCCAGCTTTGTAAATATTTAATCATTTAAAATCAATAGTCATGAACGAGAAAAATTTTGAATACCTGAGAGATCAGGTAAAGTACAGCGGTTTTGGAGAGGGATTAGAAGGAGCCTTAAAAGAAAACCTAAAGGAACAGCAGCCTGAATTTAAACTAAAGCATCAGGCTACTTATGGTGACACGACTGCCAACGTTACGCTCAATTTTAAGAAATCGGAGCAAAGCGATATGTATTTTTTTAATTCTTACAAAATGGATCTCTCTAAAGAAAATACAAAGGAATCTTTAGAGCAAACTTTTTACATCAACAAAGGCAACAATATCACGATGAAGGAAGCTTATAATTTAATGGAAGGCAGAGCGGTTAACAAAGACCTCACAAATAAAGAGGGGCAATTGTATAATGCCTGGGTCCAAATGGATTTTAAGGAAGTCGATTCCAATGGCAATTTTAAGCTAAATCAGTATCATCAAAACTATGGATACGATCTTGAAAATGCTTTATCCAAACACCCTATTAAAGAACTTGAGACTCCTAAGTATAAAGAAGACCTTATGGATTCTGTAAGAAAAGGGAATCGTCAATCAGTTACTTTAGTGAAAGACGGAAATGAAATCAAGCAATTCGTAGAAGCGAATCCTCAATTCAAAACAATCAACCTTTACGATGCCAATATGAAGCGGATCGATAACCGTCAGTCAAAAGAGGAGAAACAAACTGAAGGAGAAACTAAGTCGTCTAAACAAGAGGCTAAAAGGCAAAGTCAAAATGATGATACCGACAGCCCGGAAGTACCACAAGAAAAAAAAAGAAG
This sequence comes from Flavobacterium plantiphilum, assembly GCF_046000495.1. NCBI lineage: Bacteria > Pseudomonadati > Bacteroidota > Flavobacteriia > Flavobacteriales > Flavobacteriaceae > Flavobacterium > Flavobacterium plantiphilum. The sequence goes on along the minus strand of NZ_JBELQA010000001.1, from coordinate 589,041 downwards.
AAAAAAACAATCTAATTCAATGTAATCACTGATGAAAACTTTAAACCCCTTATCTCATTTCTTTTCAGCAATTGAAAACGATTATAGAATCAGTAATACGCATATTGGTATCTATGCCGCTTTGTTGCAGTTTAGGACTGATAAGGGGTTTATTAATCCCATTGAGGCATTTAGTTATGAAATCATGCCTATTGCTAAGATATCTGCACCATACACCTATCATAAATGTGTGAAAGAGTTAAGTGAATATGGGTATATCAGGTATGAGCCATCTTTTAAAAATAATCAAAGAAGTAAGATTTATTTTTAATCACCTTTATAGCAATCGCAAGTCTAATATGTAAAGTGACAGAACTATGAAAAAGTTAACCTATGAAGAAATACCTGATGCAGTACTGAAACTTGGTGAGAAGATAGAGTGGATCGAATTGTTGCTAAAAAAGAACTTTTACATCCATAAACATAATGATAGATCTCGGAATCATTTGGTAAAAGAGCAATGCTCTTCGAGTTTCAACAAAAGCGATTTGGCACATTTTTTTTATATTTTGATGGATGAGAATATTTTATTTTTTGGGGACGATAAAAGAGAAAAGTATAATAGAAGCAAAATGCAACAGTTTATCGAAGAGAATTTTACCTATAGTGGGGATGCGGGCTTGCAGACTAAAATAGAGACCATTAGTAAACAATTCTCTGAATCGAAGGGCTTTACCTACCGAGAAAAACAATTACGATTTTTGGATAAAATTATTGGGATATTTCAAAGACGAAGAGAAAACGTAGCAGCTAGATAGCTTTTAGCCTTGAAATTTCAAAATGAATTATTTTTAACTTTTATTACGATAAAACTTTTCATCATGTCAAAACAAACGAACAAAGATAAAATTTCTACTATAACTGCAATGAAGCAATTATTAGATCCATTGTATGTCCGACTGGAAAAAATCGATTTTAAAATAAAAGCTCAGGATCTAAGAAGGTCTGTTCGATATTATAGGAATGAGGACTTAAAGAAAATATTCGGACTGTCGAATAATACTATTATTAAATACCGTCAAACAGGAGTGCTGCCATATACTAAATTGGGAGATATTTATTTGTATGATACGGCTGTTATAGAAAAAATACTTAATGAAAATAAGCAATAAATATTGAGTATGATTGCGAAGGATATTCGCCATAAAGAAAATGCTAGCCTTATATTTGAAAAAAGGCTTTACTCATCAACTCCTGCTCACTTTTTGAAATCCCTATTCCTTTGGCTATGGTTTTCCAGTTACTTGTTGCTTGAAGAACTTCCTGTATAATAATTTCCATTTGTTGTTTGTTTAAACGGAAATATTCGCCTACACTTTTTACCAGTTCAAGATCAAGGTCATTATTGTCCATATCAATGTTTAAAGCTAAGCCGTCTTTGTCAATTGATGGGTTAAGATCATATGCTGGTGATAGTGTCCAGCCTTCTTTAGTTAGTACGAAACCATGATTTCTTAAATGGTCATCAGTATTGGAAATTACAATATTAAAAACAATTCTACGCCATAGTTGGTGGAGATTAGCTTCTACATTTGCGCCATGATTACTGATAAACTCGGCAATGTCTAAATAGCTTGCCTGATGATCTCGAATAGTATCTTCATTATTCGCAGTTAGGGTCATTGCTGATGCAAAATGAATGCGTTTTCCATTTTCTCTATCAAAACGCTGGGTAAAGAAAGTATGATGGTTGCCTATAATTTTTTCTATACGGCTAGGTGCCATGTTAATTCCTGCATTGGTAGCTAGTTGATAAGCTAAAAATTCCCAGGCTGCTTTGTCTATGGTATCTGTTTTAGAAGGAAATTTAGCAATCCAAAGGCTTTTATCACTGTCTAAAATGTTAGCTTTAGGTCTTGCTCCACCTAATGAAGAACCTGGAGCCATAAGTATTGTTAGCCATTTACTGACTTCTTCATTGTCGTTGTCATTTTCGAAAAGAGATGCCGCATTTTGTAATTCCCGTATTGAGGACCAAGGAGGGGTCGGTGTGGTTTGATTGTTATCCAAAAAATCACCATTAGGGTCCGTTTTAAAACGTAATGCACCCATTCGGCTTTCGTCATACACACCTAAAAGAAAATCAATATCGTAGAGCGTTTTCGGTTTTTTGTTATTTTTCCTTGCAAGCTGGGCTTCTCTTCGTTTCATTAAAGTCCGTCCCCAAGTGTCGGGCATGCTGTCCAGAAATATACCAAAATTTTCTTTTTGATTGGGATATTGTTTACCACCGTATAATTGAATATCTGGGTCGAGTATAAATTTTTGTTCTGATTTAAGCCACTCTTTATCGTATTCAAAACTGAATGCTTTTTTACCTTTTGCCTGTTGTGCAGATAAGATGCCAATGATTTTTGGTTCAGACATTTCTTCCCAATGTGCATAAACGTATATATTGGTTTTGTTGGTGGACATTTTAGCTAATTTAAATTATTGGATTATTTAGGGAGTATACTTCGTTTCACATCAAGCTGTTATTTTAGTAATTCAAGATCTTGCAGTTTTCTTCCTAGTTCATCATCTGAAGCGAGTTTAAGAAAATCATCTTGTAACCCTAATACTCTTAGAACATTAAAATAAGCACCAATAGCAACGCTAGGATTTCCTTTTTCTATTTGATATAAAGTAGTCCTAACAATGCCAGCTCTTTCAGCTACTTGAATAGTAGTTAATTTTCTTCTTTTTCTGGCTAACTTTATGTTTTCTCCCATTTGTTCTAAAGTCTTTTGATACTGAGGAAAAATGGTTTGCTTTTTTCTGTTCATTTTGATTAAATGTTCGTTATTATAAACAAAATTAATATTTATGTTCATAATAACAAACATTTTTCATCTAATTGTTTTTGTATAACACTAGTGCAGGCTTATTAATTACTTAGTAAATACGCTTATCAGCTATATTTTTGTTTTAGTCTTGACATGTCTTCCATTACATTTTCATCTAAGACTTTAGCATAATGTTGAGTTTGCTTAATATTGGTATGCCCCAACATTGATGAAACATTTTCTATTCTGACACCATTTGCCAGTGTAACGGTAGTCGCAAATGTATGTCTTGCAACATACCAGGTCAGTTTTTTGTCTATTGCGCATAAATCGCCAATCTCTTTGAGATAAGCATTCATTTTTTGATTGGATATTTGAGGAATTAATCCAATCTGTTGGTTTTTGTATTTGTTTATTATTTTAAGAGCCGGTGGCAGAAGAGGTACGTTGGCCTTAATTGCTGTTTTCGCTCTGTTGGTCATAATCCAAAAATTATCATTGTTATCTTGGAAAATATTACTTGAGGTAAGATTTAAAGCATCTACAGGCGCATATCCAGTATAGCAGCTAAATAAGAATATATCTTTGACCTTCTCCAGACGTTCAATAGAAAATTTTTTATTTTCAATGCAATCTAGCTCTTGTTGGCTAAGAAATACAGCATCTTTTATGTTAAGTTTTCCGGTATAGAGATCAAAAGGATTTTTATCTATCAGCCCCATTTTGACGGCGTGATTACAGCAGGTTTTATACATTCTCATGTATTTGACTACAGAATTGTTTTTGATGCCAATTCTGCCTTTAAAATCACTTTCATATTTTAGGAATGATTCGAGATTATATATAAAAGCGCTGGAAATTTCATTTGATGGAAGGTTTGAGATGTTATATTGTTTTTTCATGAAAGTAATAAGTAATTCTTTAGAGCGTTCATATTTTTGGAGCGACGCTTTAGAGCGTTCATCTCCATTAACTTTCCGTTCAAAGTATTTATTATGTTTGTCTAAAATTTCTAATATACTTACTTCCTTGATTTTTGGGTCAGTTTTACCCGTAAATTCGGTTTTTAGTAATTGCAATGAAATGTCTAAACCTTCTTTGATCATTTCGTTGAATTTTTTTTCAATGTTGAGTTGAAAAAGATCCAGACTATGCTTGATAACTTTTTCCTTTTCAATTTTTAGTACGTTTCTTAGGTTATTGGTGAACTGCCATCTTTCTTTTAAGATTGATCTACCAGTAGCCATAGTTGTGGATTTTTGGTTGTAGGAAATGCGGGCAAAAATAGGAGACTCTCCTTTTTTGTTGTCTTTTCCTGATTTAAGATAGAAGATAATTTTTAACATGACTTCTTGTTTTTAAATTAATATTCAAATTGATTTAAAAACTTTGAAAGTGTCCAGTGTTTACAGGGAATTCCCGAGGAATTCTTCTGATTTAGTGACCCTATTTTTGCTAAAAAAGGCATAAAATAAAATAGGGTCACTAATAGGGTCACTGTTCTTTGATAAAATATGTGTTTTTTGACGTATTGCAAAAAACAAAAAAGCCTTTAAATACTAGTATTTAAAGGCTTTTTGACTTTTAAAGTTTCTTTTGAAACTTCATCTGGCGGAGAAAGAGGGATTCGAACCCCCGGACCTGTTACAGTCAACAGTTTTCAAGACTGCCGCATTCGACCGCTCTGCCATTTCTCCAGTATGTCTCTATCAATTCGTGATTGCGAGTGCAAATATAGAACCTTTTTTTATTTAAATCCAAACAATTTTAGAAAAAAAATCAGCTATTTTTTGATAGCTGATTTAATGGTTTTATTATGTGTTAGTTACGTATTAAATATTTTTTAAATAAATAATTAATAGTTTACATATTCGGTTATTTCTAAGCCATAACCAATCATTCCAACACGTTTTGTTTGTTCTGTATTGGATACTAATCGGATTTTTGAAATATCGATATCGTGTAATATTTGTGCCCCAATTCCGTAATCTTTAGTGTCAATTACTACTTTAGGTGCTTTCATAGTTCCTTCGGATTGTAATTCTTTTAATTCGGTAATACGGCTTAATAAGTTTACAGCTGACATATCCTGATTGATGAAAATAACTGCTCCACGTCCGTTTTCATTAATTATTTTAAACATAGCATCCAGTTGTTGGTCTACGTTATTAGTTAATGTCCCTAACAGGTCATTATTGACCTGAGAAGAGTGGATCCGGGTTAAGATAGGTTCTCCTAAATTCCAGTTTCCTTTGGTTAATGCAATATGAATTTGCTTATTTGTAATTTGTTCATAAGCTCTTAAACGGAAAGTTCCAAAACGGGTATTAATGTCAAAATCTTCTTTTTTTACAATAATACTGTCATGCTGCATTCTGTAAGCGACAAGAGCTTCAATGGAAACCGTTTTTATATTGAATTTTTTCGCAATTTTGATTAATTCCGGTAAGCGAGCCATAGTACCATCTTCATTCATTACTTCTACAATCACACCAGCGGGTTTAAAACCGGCTAATCGGGCAAAATCTATGGCAGCTTCGGTATGACCTGTTCTTCTCAATACACCTCCTTCTTTTGCAATTAAAGGAAAAATATGTCCCGGTCTGGCTAAATCATGTGGTTTTGTAGAAGGATCGGTTAGAGCAACAATAGTTTGTGCACGGTCAGAAGCTGATATTCCTGTTGTAACTCCTTTTCCTCTTAAATCTACCGAAACAGTAAAAGCTGTTTCCATAGGATCGGTATTATTATTTACCATGACGTTTAATCCTAATTCTTTACAACGGCTCTCGGTCAGGGGAGCACAAATAAGTCCGCGTCCGTGAGTAGCCATAAAGTTGATCATTTCTGGAGTAGCTTTTTCTGCAGCAGCTAGAAAATCACCTTCATTTTCTCTGTTTTCATCATCAACAACTAAAATTATTTTTCCTTGACGAATATCTTCTATAGCTTCTTCAATTGTGTTGAGTTTTATTTTATTTTCGCCCATTTTCGGTTGCATTTTTTTTGTTAGGTGTAATTTTGTATAGTAGTTTTTGTAGTGTTTTTTGAATAGGTGACAGGATTACATCCATATTGATTAATCCGATGTCGTTTGTTGCACGGTAAGTTAACAATATAGCTAATGGTGTAAGTACAATCGAAGACATCCATGCTCCCATAAAAGGAGTCATTCCGTTTTCCTGAGCAAATCTTTTTCCAAATGTATTGATAAAGTGAAAAGTGATAAAAATTAACACAGCAAAAATAATAGGTAATCCTAATCCGCCTTTTCTAATAATTGCGCCTAGTGGTGCCCCAATGAAAAACATCATAAGGCAGGCATATGCTATAACAAATTTATCATACAAAGCCAGCAGGTGATTATTGATGTTTTTTTGCTTTACCTGCAAGTTGATTTTGCTTCCGTCAATGCTGTATCCAATACTGCTTAGATTACTGCTCGCAGTACTCAATAGTTGTGATTTTTTATTTTTATCATATAAAGACAGAATATCCAGAGGAAGTTTTTTTCGCTTATTAACTACTTCTTTGCCGCCCACATCATTGAAAGTTTTATCTTCTATTGTAGTTCTCTGGTTTATATTTTCGGAATAAGAAGCAAGTTCTGTTTTGTAATTTTTACTGAGCGAATCTAAGGTGTAATTCAATTCATTTACAGTAAGCATGGTATTAGAGTTATTTACTTTTTCATCATCAACATCTACATTATTTAATTGTGACAAGTCAATATTTATAGTATATTTTTTAAAAGCGCTTTTAGCAAATGGAAGTTTTTTTCGATCTGTATATTTTTTAGGTGTAATATCTTCGTAATAATTACCATTGTTTAAAACAAGCTGTAAAATACTTGATTCTTCACTACTTATAAGTTCTCCGTCTTTAGCTTTAATAACTGTTTTACTTCCGTCGCCATTCATAGCTTTTTTATGAATAGTAATTCCGGTTAATTTGTTTCCGTTTTCACCTGATTTTTTATTTACCTTAATATTGTAATATCCTACTTCGCTAAACTGACCTTCTGTGATAGCCATTGCAGGTTTTAATTGTGCAATATTTTTTCTGAAGTTAATAAACTTGTACTCGGCAAAGGGAATCACATTATTAGCAAAAAAGAAAGCTATAATACTTAACAACACGATAAATACGGTAAGACTTCGCATGGCTCTTTGTAAAGAAATACCGGAGGATTTCATGGCAGCAAATTCATAATTTTCGGCAAGATTTCCAAAAGTCATAATAGATGCCAGTAAAACCGATAAAGGAAGCACTAATGGAACAATCCTAGGCATAGAAAACATCAGGAACTTAACTATTAAAGGCAAGTCTAAATCTTTCCCTGCAAGCTCCGCAATAAAAAGCCAGATGGTCTGAAGTATGAATATAAAAAACAAGATTACAAATACCGTAGTAAATGTAATCAGGAATGTTTTTAATAAGTATTTATCGAGAATTTTCACGTACTGAATTAATCTAATTTATTGATGTAGTAATTAGGATATTTATTAGCTACAAAGGTAAATTGATTTTTTGATAAAGGTTGATTGGTTTTAAAAGAATTAACGGTTAAAGTTGTTTTTGTTCCTTTTTTGCCAGTTTCAATCAAATTATATATGTGTTTGGTCTGAACATCAATTCCTAACAATATTTCCTTTCTTTGATCTTTAGGATCTGTAGGAATTAATTTGATATATTGTATTTTTCTTCCTCTAACATTTTGCAGAATATTCATCGAATATTTGTAACCACTATTAAAGAATGTCAGCATTTTTGAAGGTGTAATGGCGCTATCATCTTTTTCATTTACTGTAGAGATATTGATTTCTTCATCTTCAGGAATTATGGTGTACGTTTTTTTACCATCATATATTTTTGTGATACCCATAAAATTCAATACGTATTGATTTCCTTTTAAGGTTACATTTCCTTTACTGTCCTGATTAATATTTTCTTTAGCATTATTAAGTGAATATTTAAAATCGATTACAATATTATTATAACTTTTTACTTTAGCTGTCACCTGATCCAAAAGGCTTTTTGCCTTTTTATCCTGAGCCTGAACAGAAAAGGAGATTAATAAAATAAATGCAATTTGGATAAACTTTTTCATTGTGTTAATTATTTTCTTCATTATTAAAAAACTGATCAAGAGCATGCATGTCCGGAATGTTTACACTGCGGGCTTTACTTCCTTCAAAAGGACCTACAATTCCTGCGGCTTCTAATTGGTCAATTAATCTACCAGCTCTGTTGTAACCTAATTTTAACTTGCGTTGCAATAAGGATGCCGAACCTTGTTGAGCGTTTACAATAATTTCGGCCGCTTCTCTAAACAGAGTATCTCTTTCAGAAATATCCATATCAAGATTGATGCCATTTTCTTCTCCACCCACATATTCCGGTAGTAAATACGCTGTGGCATAAGCCTTTTGTGAGCCTATAAAATCAGTAATTTTTTCTACTTCGGGAGTGTCTATAAAGGCACATTGTACACGTACCACATCGTTTCCGTTAGTATATAATAAATCTCCGCGACCAATTAACTGATCGGCTCCCTGAGTATCCAAAATGGTTCTGGAATCAATTTTAGAAGTTACTCTAAAAGCAATTCGGGCGGGGAAATTCGCTTTAATCAAACCTGTAATTACGTTTACCGAAGGTCTTTGGGTAGCAATAATCAAGTGGATACCAATAGCACGGGCTAACTGCGCTAAACGGGCAATAGGAACTTCAACTTCTTTTCCGGCAGTCATAATCAAGTCGGCAAACTCATCGACAACCAGAATGATATAAGGTAAAAAGCGATGTCCGTTTTCAGGATTCAGTTTTCGGGATTTGAATTTTTCGTTGTATTCTTTAATGTTACGAACCATTGCATCTTTTAATAAAGAATAACGGTTGTCCATTTCTACACAAAGGGAATTCAAAGTGTTGACTACTTTAGCATTATCAGTAATAATAGCATCTTCTACATCCGGAAGTTTGGCTAAATAATGTCTTTCAATTTTATTAAAAAGAGTAAGTTCTACTTTTTTAGGATCAACCAGTACAAATTTGACTTCTGCAGGATGTTTTTTGTATAAAAGCGAAGTTAAAACGGCATTTAAACCCACCGATTTTCCCTGACCTGTAGCTCCCGCCATTAAAAGGTGAGGCATTTTGGCCAAATCAACAACAAAAGTTTCGTTTGAAATGGTTTTTCCAAGAGCAATTGGCAATTCCATTTCTGCTTCCTGAAATTTAGTAGAACCTATAACTGATTTCATTGAAACCATAGTAGGATTCTTGTTAGGAACCTCGATACCAATAGTTCCTTTTCCCGGAATAGGTGCAATGATACGAATTCCGAGTGCCGAAAGAGAAAGTGCAATATCGTCTTCTAAGCTTTTAATTTTAGAAATTCGAATTCCTGCTTCCGGAACAATTTCGTATAAAGTTACCGATGGTCCTACGGTTGCTTTAATCTGGGCAATTTCAATTTTATAATTGCGAAGTGTATCTACAATGCGGTTCTTATTTTCTTCTAATTCTTCCTGATTAATGGTAATTCCTCCGGTTGAATATTCTTTTAATAAATCAATGGTTGGGTATTTGTAATTAGATAAATCCAAAGTAGGATCAAATAATCCAAAGTCAGCAACTAATTTTGAAGCCAGGTTTTCTTCTAAAATTTCTTCTTCGGGAGCCGTTTCTATCAAAAATTCATCATTAGCTGCAGTTGGAACAACAGCAGGAGTTTTTTCAATGGAAAGTGGTTTAGAAACCGGATCCAGATTAATCTCAGATGAATGACTAATTGTAGGTTTTAAAGCTTCTTTGTTAATTTCGAATTGTGATGGTTTAGATTCAGTTGTCTGTTTTAATTCAGGTTCTTCTTCTGTAATGGCAAATTCTTCTAAATTATAGGCATTATCTGTTTTTGAAAAGGCGTCATTGTTTTCGGCAGGAATAATTTCTTTTTTAGTATTTTCAAAAAAAGACTGAATCTTTTCAGGAGATATTTTTAATTTGAAAATAATATAAACAATCAGTCCGAATATAAGCAACAATAAAGTTCCTGTTTTTCCAATATAATCCTGAAGAAATAGATTTAATTCGTAACCGATTATTCCGCCTAATTCGGGTAATGAAGTAGCAAAAAAGCCAAACAAAACAGATAAATTAATCATTACAAATAAATCCCAAAACCAGATATTTTTTAATTTCCGGCCAGAAATACCAAGTACCAAAAAGATACCACTTAAGAAAAATAACCGGACAAATAGGAAAGAGGCCAGACCAAAACCTTTATAGATAATTAAATCGGCCAGGAAAGCTCCAAACTTTCCCAGCCAATTTTTTACTGTTTCTGTTCTGTCAGATAATTCCAGAACAGCACTTTGATCTGTTTGTCCATGGATATAGAAAGATGTAAAAGCAACCAGTAAAGCAATAGAAAATAATACTAACAAACAGCCCAAAATAGTTTTTTGCTGTTTAGATATTTCCCATGATTTAAAAACTTTAGCCTTGGTGTTTTTGTTTTCTAAAGTTTCTTTTTTTGTTGTTTTTGCCATTCTATAATGTAACTAAACCTCTATTATATAAAATGAGGTACGTATATGATTAAACCAATAATTATTGCAGTAATTGCAGCAAAAAATACTGCACCAGCGGCAATATCTTTTATAAAACCAATTCTTTCATGATAATCCGGATGAATAAAATCGGCTACTTTTTCAATTGCTGTATTTAGTCCTTCGATACTTAAAACTAAACCAATTGCAAATGTCTGAAACAACCATTCAGTATGAGAAATCCCGACTAAAAATCCAGCAATAGTGAGTAAAACTCCCAGAGAAGTCTGAACCATTATACTGTGTTCGGTAGTGATTAGTTTGATACAGCCTTTTAAAGCATAACTAACACTTTTTAATCTTCCGGTAAGAAAAGTATTGTCTTTTTGAAATGCCATTCAATAAGAAATTAAAGTACTGCTAAGGCAGCTTCATAATTTGGTTCGTTTGCAATTTCACCTACTTGTTCAGTGTGTAAAATTGTTCCTTCAGCATCAGTAACAATTAAAGCTCTGGAATGCAGTCCCGCTAATGGTCCGTCTACAATTTCTAATCCGTTTGCTTTTCCAAAACTTCCATTCTGAAAGTCAGATAAATTAACTACATTTTCGATTCCTTCAGCTCCACAAAAGCGTTTTTGAGCAAATGGTAAATCTCTTGAAATACATAAAACAGCAGTGTTGTCAAGTCCGGCAGCAGCTTCATTGAATTTCCTTACTGATGTAGCACAGGTTCCTGTATCGATACTTGGAAAAATATTTAAAACTAATTTTTTTCCGCTAAAATCGCTCAAAGAAGCAACAGAAAGATCGTTTTTTACTAATTTAAAATCGGCAAGTTTCGAACCTACTTTTGGTAATTCTCCTGCAGTGTTTATTGGATTTCCTCCTAATGTAATTGAAGCCATATTTAATTTTTTTAATGAGCTTCAAAAGTATGAAATTTATTTAAGAATTAGGATTACTGCTTTAAGATTTTAAGTTAAAGGGGTGTTATTTTTAAGAGGTTCTCTTTTATACAAAGAGCTGTAAAAGCAAAAAAATGCAACTGTTTGAGATGCATTTTACTTGCGTGTTTCTATAAAAAAAATAAAAATTATTTATCAATGGAACCCATTACTCTTTTCATAAAAGTATTAAGAGCTTCTTTTTTATCGGTTCCGTTTTTAACCAGTTTATGTACTTCAAGGGCACCGTACATATTCGAAATTAATTCGCCTATAACATCTAGCTCTTCATCTTTTAAAGATGAAATTTCGGTCATAGCCTCCAGAACTTCAATTGTTTCGATAATATAATCCTGATCATTTTCTTCAATAAACTGAGTCAGGTGTTTTATTACAGGTAACTTCATTTTTAAGTTGTTTATTTGGTTATTTGTTGATGCGTATATTTGAAAGTTAATTATAACGATTAACCGAATTAACAAATTACCAAATTATACAATTTCGTTTACTAAATCAATTAGTACTTCTTGCTTGTTGGTTTGTGTTTCGTTTACCAGTTTTCCGTTTACAAAAGTAGCAAAGGTTGGTAAGTTACTTACATTAGCCAGTTTTCTTGATTCCGGAAAATTTTCAGCATCAACAAGAGCAAAAGTGATAGCTTCATTTTCGGTAGCCAGTTTTTTAAATTTTGGTTTCATAATACGGCAGTTACCACACCATGAAGCTGAAAATTGAACAACTACTTTTTCATTTTCATTAACTAAATTAGCTAATGTATCTTCGTTTAATTCTATTAACATTTTTCTTTGAGTTTATAAGTTACTAAGTTTCTGAGTTGCTAAGATTTTTATAATTGTTTTCTAATCATATTGGCTTAGCAACTTAGAAACTTTTGACTTAATTTTTATAAGTTGTAATTTGGAAGATTAGATTTAAGTTAAAAGCTTAGATACTTAATAACTTAGAATCTTAGTGACTTCTAAAAAACTAGTTTGCGCTCAAGTAAGCAGCAGTACTGTTTCTGTCAGCAGACATAGCTTCTTTTCCTTCTTCCCAGTTAGCAGGACATACTTCACCTTTTGTTTGTACGTGAGTGTAAGCATCTACTAAACGCAAATATTCGTTTACGTTACGGCCTAATGGCATATCGTTAACACTTTCGTGGAAAATTTTTCCGGTTTCATCAACTAAATAAGTGGCTCTGTAAGTTACGTTAGAACCTTCTACTAAATACGTATCAGCATCTTCATTGTAAGCACCAGCTTCTGCATCTAAGATACCTAAAGCAGCAGATAAATTTCTGGTTGTATCAGCTAAAAGTGGGTAAGTAACTCCTTCAATTCCACCGTTGTTTTTTGCAGTGTTTAACCAGGCAAAATGTACTTCGTTAGTATCGCAAGAAGCTCCAATTACGATTGTGTTTCTTTTTTCAAATTCCGGTAAAGCTGCCTGAAAAGCGTGTAATTCTGTTGGACAAACGAAAGTGAAATCTTTTGGGTACCAAAACAAAAGTACTTTTTTGTTGTTGTTTACTGCTTCTTCAAAGATGTTGATTTTTAAATTATCACCCATTTCTGAGATTGCATCAACTGTAATGTTTGGGAATTTTTTTCCTACTAATGACATATTATTTGTTTTTAAAGTTATTATTTGTTGAGTGCAAAAATAAGCCTTAAAAAACGTTTATGGTAATAGTAGTTGATTATTAATATTTATTTAATAATAACTTTTGGTTATGGTCGCATAAAAAGCAAGTTTAAATTATTGAATATCAATTGCAACGGGTAATTTTCCGCTACATTCATAATTAAACAAAAGTTGATTAGCTGCGTTAATTTGGAATTCTTCAAAATCCTGATAGACTTCAATCACTCTTAAAGCTTTTTTTAAATTAGGAATTAAAGGTAAAGCATACGGATTTCCAAACAGATAAATCAGACATTTTTTGTTTTCTAATAATTTTTTGAATAAATCGAAAACAGCATCGTCAATTTCAAATTTATTTAGGGGTTTTGCCTTTGGAACAAATAAAGAAATGATAAGATATTCAAAATTACTGATGTTTTGTTCGAAAGCTACAAAGTCAAAATCATCAACAGATTCGATGTTAAATTGTTCGCTGTTCCATGCTGTATGGATCGTTTCAGCAAATTCATTTTTAGCTGGTTTGTATAAAGAAAGTTGGGCGACTTTTTGTTCTTGGTTTGCTTTTTTCAGACTTTCAAAATCGATGTTGTCAATTACTTTGGTGATACTGTTTTTAGCTATTTTCGAATTAAGATTTGCTGCTTTTTCAAAACTTAAAGAGCAGTTATTTGACACAGAAGTATTGAATAAGCCTACTTTTTCTTTGCATTGCCAAATTCGCTTAAAGCTTTCGTTAATGCGTTCTTCTGAAGCATTTTCTATAATAGCCTGAATGCCTTCAGGAACATTCTCGGCAAAGCATAATATATCATTTCCTGCATTAAAAGCTTCCCATTCCAGTTGACCTTTTATTTCATATAATTTAGAAACACTGTGCATATTCAAAGCATCCGAAATGACCAAACCATCATAACCCAATTGTTCTCTCAATAATTTCTGAATAATGTTTTTTGATAAAGTTGCCGAAGTGTCTTTTCCTTCGTTTAAAGCCGGAACTGCTAAATGTCCAATCATAATCGAATCGACTCCGTTTTCGATTCCTTTAATAAACGGATACAATTCGTTGGCTGATAATTGCTCTAAGTTTTCTTCTAAAACAGGTAATCCTAAATGAGAATCTACATTGGTATTTCCGTGACCCGGAAAATGTTTTAAACACCCTAAAACACCTTCATCACTCATTCCACGTAAATATTCCAGCGCAAAACTGGCAACTTTTTCTTTGTTTTCACCAAAAGAACGATAACCAATTACAGGATTATTTGGATTATTATTTATATCAGCCAATGGAGCCAAATTATAATGAATTCCCGCCGATTTTAAGTCGGATGCAATTTGTTTTCCAACTTCGTAAACCAACTCTTTTTGCTCTTCCCGCAAAGCACCTAAAGTAATCGCATAAGGATATTGCGGCGTTTTTTCGACACGCATGGCAAGTCCCCATTCGGCATCTATACTCATTAAAAGTGGAGTGGAAGCACATTTTTGATAACGAACAATCAATTCTTTTAAGCGGTTATAACTGTTATCGTTAAATTCAATTTTTTTCTTCGATTCATAATTGGTAGCAGCACTGGCACGACTATGAAAAAAAGTCAGTCCCCCAATATTGTATTTTTTAATCATTTCTTCCATTGCCAGAATGTTTTCTTCAGTATCATTGATAAAAACGGCAGGGAAAAAGAATTGTCCTATTTTTTGTTTTAAAGTCATGAAGTTGTGTTATATCAGTCTTTTTTCTTTACTCTATTCTCTAGCTTCTTTTTCTTTCTTCCCAAAATCCTTTGGATAAACTAAAAATCTAGACAAAATTAATCCCGGAATTGTAGCGATTAAAACCCAAATAAAGAAATTAACATAACCTAAATATTCCTGAATGTATCCGCTCAACATTCCCGGAAGCATCATTCCTAATGCCATAAAACCGGTAGCAATAGCATAATGGGATGTTTTGGATTCTCCTTCGGCAACATAAATTAAATACATCATAAAAGCAGCAAAACCAAATCCGTAACCGAATTGTTCTAAAATAACTACCACATAAATATAATAAACCGAACCCGGATGAAAATGTGCCAATAATACAAAACCAATAATTGGCAGATGCATCGTTAAAATCATGGGTAACATCCATTTTCCTAAACCGTGTTTCGAAATAGCTATTCCGCCCAGAATGCCGCCAATTGTAAGTGCAATCAATCCGAAAGTTCCGTAAATGATTCCTACGTCTTCAGTTGCTAATCCCATTCCGCCCACATCAATTTTATCAACTAAAAACGGAGTCAGCATTTTTAATAATTGTGATTCTCCTAAACGAAATAAAAGAATAAAAGCTAATATCAATCCGATTTGTTTTTTCTTAAAAAAACTGGCGAAAACAGTAGCAAAATTTTTCTCTTCTGTTTCTCCTGCTTTAATTGGTAATTCCGCTTTTGGAGTAGCAAAAAAGTTGTAAACCGTTAATAAACTCATTACTAATCCAACTAAAATCATGGTGTAGGACCAGGCTTTTTGATTGTCGCCATACAAATGTTCCAGATAACCTGCAAAAAGGATGATTAATCCGTTTCCGGTTAGCATCGATGCTCTGTAAAAAGTACTTCGGATTCCTAAAAAAAAAGATTGCTGATCTTTGGTCAAAGCCAATAAATAGAAACCGTCACTAGCCACATCATTAGAAGCCGAAGCGAATGCTGCAACCCAAAAAACAGCCAGACTCATTATGAAAAACTGACTCGTTGGGATGATAAAACCCACAATCAAAAAAGCTATAGAAATTAATAATTGCATACTTAAAAACCATTTTCTTTTAGTTCCGTGTAAATCAATAAACGGACTCCATAATGGTTTGATAACCCAGGGTAAGTATAACAAACTGGTGTATAAACCAATATCTTCATTGCTGATACCTAGGTTTTTATACATTAAAACCGAAACAGATATTATAATTACATATGGAAAACCCGATGCGAAGTTTAATAATGGGATCCAATACCACGGATTATTGTTTTTTTGCATGTTTGTTAGGTTTTAATTGTTGACTTTCAATAAAGTGGCCTGGCTTTCATTTCCAAAATAATCCACAAAAGTCACTGCGCAATTGTTATGTCTTTCCAGATATAATTTTGGAATAGTAATCGTAATGCTGTCTTTGGTCTCGCTAAAAGCAATTTTATCAATAATCTGGCTTGGATTATTTACATCAATGCGGTTTTTATTAGTAGAGCCGTAAACAATGACATAGCGAATTTTACTCTGTGTTGGAAAATCCAGTGTTACAATAGTATTTGCTGTTTGATTGTTGATATTCGTTATACAGGGGATGTCTAAAACTTCTTTTCTTGAATTTGGTACTACATAAGGTAAAGCGGGATATTGATACTGATTGTCTTTTAATAATTGGGTAACCGCCTGATTTTTATTAACAAACCATTTGGCGCTGAAAAAAGCATTCCCGTTAATGTTTGGATAAGTACGTGTTAAGTCAATCTGATTTGGAATTTCATTGGGATTGAACCATTTTTTATCAGAATCACTGTTGATTTTATAACTTCCGTTTCCTATGTAAAGTGCTGTATTTTTATTAGTATTTTCAGACCACCATTTGGCTAATTTAGCATAAGAAGCTGTTTTATGCTCGATACTCCAATATAATTGCGGCAAAAGATAATCAATATAATTTCCTTCCATCCAGGTCATAGGGTCGGCATATAAATCGTCATAATTCGTTTGTCCTGCCTGAGTGTCAGAACCTCTTGGATCCACTGATTTGTTTCTCCAGACCCCAAAAGGACTAATTCCAAATTGTACCCATGGTTTGATTTTTTTTATCGAATTGTAAGTACTTTGCACGTATGTATTTACGTTGTCACGACGCCAGTCTTCTCTGCTCTGACCGTTTCCATATTTTCTGTAAGCAGCAGTGTCATTAAATTCTTCTCCTTTTATTCTGTAAGGATAAAAATAATCATCAAAATGGATGGCATCTACATCATATTTAGTAACTACTTCATCTACAATATTCATTAAATGTGTCTGAACTTCTGGAAGAGCAGGATTATAATAGTATTTTCCGCCATATTTTATCATCCATTCCGGATGTTTGATTACATCGTGACTTCTGCTTAAAGCGCCAATATTCAAATCCATAGTCGCTCTGTAAGGGTTTAACCAGGCATGAAATTCAAAACCACGTTGATGTGCCTGTGCAATCATCCAGTCCAATGGATCATAAAAAGGGTAAGGAGCTAAACCTTGTTTGCCTGTTAAATATTTAGACCACGGGGCCAGATTGGTAGGATACATGGCGTCGCCGGCACTGCGAATTTGTACAATAACCACATTGTAATTCAGTTTTTTGTAAGCGTCTAAAATTTCAATAAAATCAGCTTTTTGTTTTTCAACAGCATCGGTATTGCTTACCGGCCAGTCAATATTGGCAACGGTTGCAATCCAAACTGCTCTGAATTCATTTTTAGGATTTGATGTTTTGAATTGCGCCTGAGCAACACTAATGGATGCTAATAAAAAAGAAATAAATGAAAATAAAAATAGTTTGCGATTCATTGAATAATATGTTTTTACGGTTACCAAAAATAGTTTTTTTAGCGAAGTTTATAAGATAATTTAAGATTAATTTTCTCCATATTGCTGCATCACAATTTTTTTGCCAAAACTAAAAACGGAATGTTTATTATTATTCGTGTTTTAGCAGCGTATTAAATATTAAATAGTTTATTTTATCATTTTTTAAAAATGGATATATTTATATTTGCCAATAATTTACAAATACCTCCCAAAATAGATTTTTAGTATGTCTGCGATACATTCATTAAAACAATTGTCTGATTCCTTAGAAGGAACGCTTTTATATGACAATCTTTATAAAACATTATATGCTACGGATGCTTCGGCTTATCGAATTATTCCTTTGGCAGTGGCCTTACCTAAAACTACTGAGGATATTGTAAAATTAGTACGTTATGCTATAGAAAATAAAACGACATTAATTCCCAGAACTGCAGGGACTTCCTTAGCTGGACAAACTATTGGTGATGGTATTGTTGTAGATGTGTCTAAATATTTTACAAAAATCATTGCTTTTGATGCTGTTAAAAAAACAGTAAGAGTTCAGCCTGGGGTCATCCGTGATGAACTGAACCTGTATTTAAAACCTTATGGTGTTTTTTTCGGACCCAATACTTCTACTTCTAACCGCTGTATGATAGGTGGAATGGTTGGGAATAATTCTTCGGGGACAACTTCCATTCGTTACGGAGTTACCCGTGATAAAATAGTGGAAATAAAAACAGTTTTAGCAGACGGTTCAACAGCAGTTTTTAACACCATTACTTCGGCTGAATTTATCGAAAAAACCAAAGGTGATTCGCTCGAAAGTTCAATCTATAGAAAATTATACGAAGAATTATCTGTTAAAGCCAATCAGCAGGAAATAATAAACGAATTCCCTAAACCGGAAATTCACAGGCGAAATACCGGTTACGCTGTTGATATTTTATTAAAATCGGATTTATTTGGCGGTACTGAATCTACAATAAATGTTGGAAAACTTCTATGCGGAAGTGAAGGAACATTAGCGTTTACTACTGAAGTTACATTACAATTAGACGATTTGCCTCCAACGAATAATATTATGGTGGTAACTCATTTTGATAGTATTCAGGGAAGTTTAGAGGCAGTTATCGTAGCTATGAAACATCATCTTTACACCTGCGAAATGATTGATGATACCATTTTAGATTGTACGAAACACAATAAAGAACAAAGCAAGAACCGATTTTTTATTCAGGGTGAACCCAAAGCGATTATGATGTTTGAAGTTGCTTCGTACATTAGTATGGAAGAAGCTGAAAAGCAGGCTGATGCTTTGATACAAGATTTGAAAGACAATCAGTTTGGGTATGCATCGGTAAAATTATATGGTACTGATATTGAAAAAGTAAACGAACTTCGTAAAGCAGGTTTGGGACTTTTAGGAAGTATTGTGGGAGATGATAAAGCTGCCGATTCTATTGAAGATACTGCGGTAGAACTGAGTGATTTGCCTGGATATATTGCCGATTTTTCGGCTATGATGCAACGCCACGGACAGGAAGCTATTTATTATGCGCATGCCGGTGCGGGAGAATTGCACCTGCGTCCGGTTTTGAATTTAAAGACTAAAGAAGGCGTTTACCAATTTAGAAATATCGCAACCGAAGTGGCTATTTTAGTCAAAAAATATCGTGGTTCGTTAAGTGGAGAACACGGTGACGGAATTGTAAGAGGAGAATTTCTGCCTTTTATGATTGGCGAAAAAAACTATGAATTGCTTAAAAGACTGAAACTGGTATTCGATCCGTATTCAGTTTTGAATATGGGGAAAATTGTGAATGCGTTAAAAATGGATGAAAATTTCCGTTTTGAAACGGACAGAACAGAACCCGATATTAAAACCATTCAGGATTTTTCGGATAGTATGGGGATTTTAAGAGCTGCTGAAAAATGCAATGGCTCTGGAGATTGCAGAAAATTACCTTCGGCAGGGGGAACTTTATGTCCCAGTTATCGTGCTACCCGTGATGAGAAAGACACTACTCGTGCCCGTGCCAATGCTTTGCGCGAATATTTAACCCATTCGGATAAAGAAAATAAATTTGATCATAAAGAATTATACGAGGTTTTTGAATTGTGTGTGAGTTGTAAAGCCTGTGCAGGAGAATGCCCGTCAAATGTAGATGTTGCAACCTTAAAAGCAGAATTTTTGTATCAATATCAGAAAGCGAATGGTTTTTCTTTTCGAAATAAAATTTTCGCCAATAATGCTAAAATGAATAAGATGGGAAGTATTTTTCCATCATTTACCAATTTTATATCGAATCTTTCTTTTGTAAAAAAAGGAATGGGAGTAGCACAGGAAAGAGAAGTTCCGCTGTTAGCTAGACAAACATTTAGAAAATGGCTTAGCAATAACAATTGTAATGTCAATAGTAATGACAATAAGAAATATCCAAATGGAAAAGTAGTTTTGTTTTGTGATGAGTTTACCAATTATTATGATGTAAATGTTGGGATTGATGCTTTCGAATTATTAACAAAATTAGGATATGAAGTGGTTGTTGTCGAACATGAAGAAAGCGGAAGAGCCTATCTTTCAAAAGGATTTCTGGAAGAAGCTAAAATGATTGCGATAAAAAATGTAGCTACTTTTGCGCCTCTTATTTCAGATGATTGTCAGTTAATAGGAATCGAACCTTCGGCGATATTGACTTTCAGAGATGAATATCTGCGATTAGCAGAAGATAAAACGGCTGCTCAGCAACTGGCAAAAAACGTTTTGACGATTGAAGAATTTTTCAAAAAAGAAATTACAGCAGGAAAAATTCATGCGGGACAATTCTCTACAAATGCAAAACAGATTAAAATTCACGGACATTGTCATCAAAAAGCATTAAGTACCGTTGAAGCTACTTTTAGTATGTTGAATGTACCCAAAAACAATACTGTTACAATATATAATTCCGGTTGTTGTGGTATGGCAGGTTCTTTTGGCTATGAAGAAGAACATTATAAAGTGAGTATGCAAATGGGGGAAGATACCTTGTTTCCCAAAATCAGAACTACGGATGCAGATACGGTTATTGCTGCAGCGGGAACTTCTTGCCGTCACCAGATTTTTGACGGAACCAGCAGAAAAGCGCAGCATCCTGTAACAATTTTAAAAAGTTGTTTGCGATAATTGGAAGCACAAGAAATGAAAAATCCGGGAACCACAGCAACTCATTGGACTATTTGCAAAGAATGTCAGGGACAAGGTAAAAAAAGCCGGAGAATTGCTAAAAAAGTACGCCTTAGTTATCAAAGGACTTTAGAGCATTTTGAAAAATCAAACAAAGCAGGGACGCCTCCTGTTCCTCCAAAAGCACACCTTGATTCCTGCATTAATTGTGCAGGATCGGGTTTGATTGCTGCTGTAAATCCACCCCAGGAAGATAATACTTATCCTCGTGTTGCTATTATTGGCGGCGGAATAGGAGGAATAGCACTTGCGGTAGCTTGTTTACACCGCGGAATTCCCTTTACAATTTATGAACGGGACAGTGGTTTTGACAGCAGATCTCAGGGATATGGACTCACCTTGCAGCAAGCCAGTAAAGCAATTGAGGGCTTGGGGATTTTTTCGTTAGAAGCCGGTGTTATTTCTACACGACATTTGGTTCATACCACTGATGGAAAAGTCATAGGAGAATGGGGAATGAGAAAATGGATGCAGTCAGATATAAAAAAAACACCTAAACGAACTAACATACACATTGCAAGACAGTCGCTACGATTGGCCTTGCTGGAGCAGCTTGGCGGTCAGGACAAGATACATTGGGGATACAATTTAATTGATTGTAAGGAAACTGAAAATAATACGGTTGCTTTGAGATTTGAAGTAAACGGTGTGGTAAAAAACGCTCAGGCAGATCTTGTGGTTGGAGCCGATGGTATCCGTAGTGCGGTGCGAAAACTGATCATTGGGGAGGATGAGACCCCTTTGCGTTACTTAGGTTGTATTGTGATTTTAGGTATTTGTCCATTGAAAGCTTTGGATGGTGTTGATAGTTCTTTGCTGGATTCGGCCACAGTATTTCAAACAGCTAATGGAAATGAGCGCATTTATGTCATGCCTTATTCAGAAGATTCTGTGATGTGGCAGCTTAGTTTTCCATTGTCTGAAAAAGAGGCTAAGAAACTGAGTACTCAGGGACCGAAAGCGTTAAAGCGAGAAGCCTGTAAAAGAACACAATGGCATAATCCTGTTCCTCAGATTGTAGCTGCCACTCAGGAGGATCTGATATCAGGTTATCCTGTTTATGACCGCAAATTACCTGATGCTGAATTATTAAAGAAATCCGCAAAAGTGACACTTATTGGTGATGCAGCCCATCCTATGAGTCCCTTTAAAGGACAAGGGGCAAATCAGGCATTACTTGATGCTCTGGCGTTGGCACGAGCAATAGGAAAAGGATGTAAGCCTGCTTCAAACTGGCGGGAAACAGGAATACGAAAACGTGTTTTAGATGATTTTGAATCAGAAATGTTAGCCCGCAGTGCAGTTAAAGTACATTATTCTGCTGAAGCTGCACAATTTTTACATTCGGAAACCGTACTTCATAAAGCTGATGAACCCAGAGGAAGAAGTTTAAGAAAAAATGATAATCTGTAATTTGTCTAAATGGGCAGTTTCATTTTTTGAATTAAAAAGAATCCAGTTTATTTTGACTTTTTATTAGTTTAACAGACAAGCTTCTTTTTTAAATCAGATACAAAAACCTAACAAAATATCTTATTTTTTGAACTTTAAACAAAACTTAATTCCTTATTTTTGCTCTTCGACATTTTAAAAAATAAATAAAAAACAATATACTATGAATTCATTTGACGTAGTCGTTATAGGTTCTGGACCTGGAGGATATGTATCAGCGATTCGTTGTGCGCAACTAGGCTTCAAAACAGCTATTATCGAAAAATATTCCACACTTGGAGGAACTTGTCTTAATGTAGGTTGTATTCCTTCCAAAGCTTTATTGGCTTCTTCACATCATTATGCAGAAATTGCTCATTTTGCTGATCACGGAATCGAAGTTTCAGGAGAAGTAAAAGTTAATTTAGAGAAAATGATTGCCCGTAAAAAAGCAGTTGTTGATCAGACTTCCGGTGGAATTAACTATTTGATGGACAAAAATAAGATTACGGTTTTTGAAGGATTAGGTTCTTTTGTAGATGCTACTCATGTTGCTGTTGCAAAAGCTGACGGAACATCAGAGACAATTGAAGCTAAACATACTATTATTGCAACGGGTTCTAAGCCATCTTCTTTGCCTTTTATTAAAATTGACAAAGAAAGAATCATTACTTCTACAGAAGCTTTAAGTTTGACAGAAGTGCCTAAACACCTTGTGATTATTGGTGGTGGAGTTATTGGTATCGAGTTAGGACAAGTATATTTACGTCTTGGAGCTCAGGTTTCAGTTGTGGAATTCATGGACAGAATTATTCCTGGAATGGATGCTTCTTTGTCTAAAGAACTGACAAAAGTGTTGAAAAAACAAGGTATGAAATTCTATACTTCTCATAAAGTACAATCAGTAGAAAGAGCTGGTGATGTAGTGACTGTGAAAGCAGAAAATGCAAAAGGTGAAGTAATTACACTGGAAGGAGATTATTCCTTGGTTTCTGTTGGTCGTCGTCCTTATACAGATGGATTGAATGCTGAAGCAGCTGGTGTTAAAATCACAGAAAGAGGTCAAGTTGAAGTAAACGATCATTTACAAACTTCGGCTTCTAATATTTACGCTATCGGTGATGTGGTACGTGGTGCGATGTTAGCTCACAAAGCAGAAGAAGAAGGAACTATGGTTGCTGAAATCTTAGCGGGTCAAAAA
This sequence comes from Flavobacterium plantiphilum, assembly GCF_046000495.1. Classification (NCBI taxonomy): domain Bacteria; kingdom Pseudomonadati; phylum Bacteroidota; class Flavobacteriia; order Flavobacteriales; family Flavobacteriaceae; genus Flavobacterium; species Flavobacterium plantiphilum. The sequence continues at coordinate 565,658 of NZ_JBELQA010000001.1, read as the reverse complement.
CCACATATTGATTATAATTTAATTCCGGGAGTAGTTTATACCTGGCCGGAAGTTGCAGCTGTGGGACAAACAGAAGAACAATTAAAAGCGGCTGGAGTAGCATATAAATCAGGAAGTTTTCCATTCAAAGCATTAGGACGTGCAAGAGCAAGTGCTGATTTAGATGGTTTTGTGAAAATTCTTGCTGATGCGAAAACAGATGAAGTTTTAGGTATTCATATGATTGGTGCAAGAACAGCTGATTTAATTGCTGAAGCGGTTGTAGCAATGGAATACAAAGCATCGGCTGAAGATATTTCGAGAATGTCTCACGCACATCCTACATTTGCGGAAGCGGTAAAAGAAGCGGCATTAGCAGCAACTGACAACAGAGCAATACACGTTTAAAATATACGTTTTTATAAAACAGAAACCCGTCTCATTTTTAACGAGACGGGTTTCTTGTTTTTATATTTAACCATTCATTTTAAATAATCCTTTATAATTTTCCCAATGACTGTAAATCAGAAAAATATTGGCTAGAAAAATACCAATTGCAATGGGTAAATTTTCAGGGGTTAAAAAGTAATTAATCAGTAAAATATTGATGATTACCGGAAAAATAATAATATTAGCCAAAGTGGTGAATTTTCCTGTCACAAAGGATAAACCACAAAGTAATTCAATGCTTTTGGCTAAAGGTATCAGATAAGTTGATGCTACAAGACCAACCTGAAATGCTTTAAAGTCTCCTGTAGATGCAGGTTCTGGATTCAGGTGTAAAAAATAACTAACCGAAGTAAAGAGAAATAATATCCCTAGCAGAGAACGAACAATAAGGGTTGCGATTTTCATGATATATAGGTTTATGGGTTAACAAATCAAAAAATATCTGTTGCGGTCTGACACCTCCATTCTTCGTATAATCTCTCCCTAAATAACCGTGCAAATTAGAAAAACTACAATATTGAGATGTAATAACAAGTCAAAATACAGGTCTTGTTTTCATCTTATTGTAAATTTACAAAAAAAAGAACTGGTTTTTTCTTTTTTAAATAATTATTATTTATTAAAATGTTAATTTGATAATGAATCTATTTTGTAAGTTGCTTTTTATTGCAACAAACAAAATATTTTACTAAATGCTTTAAGCTGTTTGACAAATAAAATAAGTCGGGTTTTTATTGTAATTTTACTTTTTTAAAAAATTACTTTGAGAACATCTTTTATACAAGACATAACGCAGCTCGCTGATTTCAAAAAACAGCTTTTACTATGGTCACAACAATTTAGAGAAGTGACTTTTATGGATAGTAATGAATATCAGCAGGACTATTCTAATTATGATTGGATTCTGGCCGTTGATGCTTTTACAGCTATAAAAACAGATTATTTTAATGCTTTTGAAGATTTAAAACAGTACCAGCAAACCAGCAGAGACTGGATTTTTGGTTATTTATCCTATGATTTAAAAAATGATACAGAAAATTTAAAATCTGATAATTTTGATGGATTGGAATTTCCTGATCTGTTTTTTTTTCAGCCTAAAAAACTTTTTCTGGCTAAAGGAAACCAACTCGAAATTAAATATTTAAATTTTTGTGATGATGAATTTGAAGCCGATTGGGAAGAAATCAAATCAGTTACAATTGATTTAGAAAAATTGGATTTGGATGTTCATATTCAACAACGAATTTCAGCGGAAGCTTATCGTGAAAAAGTATCTAAAATGCTTCAATATATTCATCACGGGGATTTGTATGAGGCTAATTTTTGTATGGAATTCTATGCCGAAAAAGCATATATTGAGCCTGTTAAAACTTTTTTAAGACTCAATGAAATTTCAAAGCCACCATTTGCCGTGTTTTTTAAAAATCACAAGCAATTTTTACTGTCGGCTTCGCCGGAACGTTATTTGAAAAAAGTAGGTGATGTATTGATTTCCCAACCTATAAAAGGAACAGCGAAACGCTCTTTGGATCCAATAGAAGATGAAGAATCCAAAAATAGATTAGCTGCTGATGCTAAAGAACGTGCCGAAAACATTATGATAACCGATTTGGTTCGCAACGATTTATCACATACAGCACAAAAAGGTTCGGTGCAGGTGACGGAATTATGTGGTATATATTCGTTCCTGCAGGTGCACCAAATAATTTCAACAATCACTTCAAAACTGGATACGCAATATACTGCTGTTGATGCTTTAAGGTATACTTTTCCAATGGGAAGTATGACGGGAGCGCCTAAGATTTCGGTGATGAAAATTATTGAAGAACTGGAAGAAACAAAAAGAGGTTTGTACAGTGGAGCTGTGGGTTATTTTACTCCTGAAGGTGATTTTGACTTTAACGTCGTAATTCGGAGTATTTTATACAATCAGCAGAATCAGTATTTATCGTTTTCAGTAGGAAGTGCCATCACTTCACTCTCTGTTCCTGAAAAGGAATACGAAGAATGTTTGCTAAAAGCCAAAGCAATGTTTGAAGTTTTGAAATAAATTTATAATTTTTAATCCATGCTTGAAAGACTCAAAATACATCTGAATAAAAATTTTCCTTTTTTGGAAAACAGCAAATTATTACTGGCAGTAAGTGGCGGAATTGACAGTATGGTTTTAGTTCATTTATTACATCAGTTAAAATACTCTATTGGATTGTGTCACTGTAACTTTCAATTACGTGGATTAGAAAGTTTTGGAGATCAGGATTTTATTCGTCAATATGCTGATGCAAATGAAATTCCACTTTTTTTAACTCAGTTTGATACCGAAGCATTTGCGATTGATTACAAGCTTTCGACTCAAATTGCAGCCCGTGAATTGCGTTATAATTGGTTTTATGAATTGCTGGAAACAGAAAATTATGATTACATTTTAACTGCTCATCATGCTGATGATAATATAGAAACCTTTTTGATTAACCTGAGTCGGGGAACCGGTTTAGAAGGGTTAATTGGAATTCCGACCCGGAATAATAAAATTATCCGTCCGCTTTTGCCTTTTACAAGAGCGGAAATTGACCACTATGCGAAGGAAAATACTATTCAGTGGCGGGAAGACAGCAGTAATGCCTCCGATAAATATTTGCGTAATAAAATCAGACATCATCTAGTTCCTTTGCTAAAAGAACTCAATCCGAAGTTTATCGATTCTTTTCAAAAAACGCAGTCTTATTTAAAAGAATCTCAGGAATTAGTTGAAGACGCGAGTATTATGGTGTATCAGCAGGTTGCAAAAGAAGATGAAGAAATGATTATTTTTGATTTAAAGCAATTGTTACGACTGCCTAATTATAAATCGTATTTGTATCAGTGGTTGCATGAATTTGGTTTTACAGCCTGGGAGGATGTATATGCTTTGGTAGAAAGTCAGTCAGGAAAACAGGTTTTTTCGCCTCATTACAGGCTATTAAAGGACAGAGAATCCTTAATTTTGAGTGCTTTGCTAATAGATAAACCAGAACAGTTCTTTTTTGTAGAAAAAAATGTTACAGAAGTTAATATTCCCTTAAATCTTGCTTTTTGCAAAGTAGACGACATTTCAGCTGCATCAAATTCAGTTATATTTGTGGACGAAGATAAATTAGTTTATCCATTGGTTTTAAAAAAATGGGAGGAAGGTGATTCTTTTCAGCCGTTTGGGATGAATGGGAAGTCTAAAAAACTGAGTAAACTTTTTAAAGACGAAAAATTATCTTTATTAGAAAAAGAAAATTGCTGGGTTTTATGGTCCGGAAATCAAATTGTATGGGTAATAGGTATCCGACAGGATGAGCGGTTCAGGACGGATGATTCCACACAAAATATATTAAAAATAGCTTTGCAATAATGAAAAAACTAGTATTTATTCTTACCGCTTTTTTGGTTTTTACCAATGTAAATTCTCAAATTCTGGATCCAGTTAAATGGACTACCAAAATAGAACAGAAATCAGAAGGTGTTTTTGTATTGACTTTTAATGCGGTAATTGAGAAAGACTGGCACATGTATTCGCAGTTTACTCCCGATGGAGGACCACTGGCTATGGAAGTTGTTTTTAAAAATCAGAAAGGAAATTTTAATTTAATTGGCAAAGCCAAAGAGAGCAAAACAAAAACTGCTTACAACGATATTTTTGAGGTAGACGAAACTTTTTTTGAAGGAAAAGCTCAAATTAAGCAAGAAATTAAATTGACTAACTCAAAGTTAAATAAGGTTGAAGTGGAACTTAATTACCAAGTATGTAAAGAAGTGTGTATCAATCAGTCTAAGAAATTTACTTTTCAGATTCCTGCTGCTAAAACCGCAGTTGTTGCACCCATAAAAAAGGATAGTATTAAAGATAGTTCTGTTGCAAATGAAAAGCGTGTCGATACGATCAAAACAGACTCGGTTGTGCCAAGTCTTGGTGAAAGTAATGTAGCAGAAGCTGTTGAAAAAGTGACTTTGCCCGAAAGTGTACCAAATGCTCCAAGGAGTTTATGGTCAGTATTTCTGGTTGCTTTTTTATTTGGTTTTACGGCTTTGCTGACTCCTTGTGTGTTTCCAATGATTCCCATGACGGTGAGTTTCTTCACCAAACAAAGTAAAACCAAAGCGGCAGGAATTAGAAATGCTGTTATTTATGGCATTTCAATTATAGTAATTTATGTTTCGCTGGGTTTTTTAGTATCATGGATATTTGGAGCTGATGCTTTAAATGCATTATCCACGAATGTGTGGTTTAATATTGGATTCTTTATCTTATTAGTGATTTTTGCAGCTTCTTTTTTAGGTGCTTTCGAAATTATGCTGCCTAATTCCTGGGCTAATAAAGTAGACAATCAGGCAGACAAAGGTGGGATTGTAGGCATTTTGTTTATGGCTTTGGCTTTAGCTATTGTTTCATTTTCATGTACAGGACCTATTGTTGGTTCTTTATTGGTTGAAGCTGCCACAAACGGTGTTATAGGGCCAATTGTTGGAATGTTTGGATTTTCATTGGCATTAGCTTTACCATTTATGCTGTTTGCTTTATTTCCGGGTTGGTTGAATTCGTTACCAAAATCAGGAGGCTGGCTGAATACCGTAAAAGTGTTTTTAGGATTTTTAGAATTGGCTTTGGCTTTTAAATTTTTATCGAATGCTGATTTGGTTTTACAATTGCATTTGTTAGAAAGAGAAGTTTTCTTAGCCATTTGGATCGCTATTTTTGGAACTTTGGCATTGTATTTATTTGGGAAAATAACCTTACCGCACGATAGTCCGTTGACACATATTTCCGTCGGACGATTAGGAATGGGATTGTTGGTTTTAACTTTTACCATTTATTTAATTCCGGGACTTTGGGGAGCACCTTTGAAAATAATCAGCGCATTTCCTCCGCCAATGCAATACAGCGAAAGCCCAATGGGACTAGGTGATTCTAACGTAAGCAATACTAAAATGGATTTACCGGATGGAGCAAAAATAGGTCCGCATGGGATAGTAGTTTTTGAAGATTATCAGTCCGGTTTGGCTTATGCTAGAAAAGTAAATAAACCCATTATGCTTGATTTTACAGGTTATGCCTGTGTAAATTGCAGAAAGATGGAAAACAATGTGTGGTCTGACGCCAGTGTTTTACCTATTTTGAATAACGAAATTGTGCTGATTTCACTTTATGTGGATGACAAAAGAGAATTACCAAAAGCACAGCAATTTATTTCTCCTACAACAGGTTCAGAAATTGAAACGATAGGCGATAAATGGACTGATTTTATGATTTCTAAATACAAAACCAATACGCAGCCTTTGTATGTATTGACTGATTTAGAAGGAAACAGTTTGAATACCGCAAAACCAACAATTAGTTATGTGGGTGTTAAGGAATATTACAACTGGCTGAAAGCGGGGATAGCGAAGTTCTAATTTAATTGTGCTCCGCAAAGTCTCCGAATTTGAGGATGCGTTTGTCAGTCTCTGACTGACATAAAATTCAAATTACTGCGGTTAAAAACCGCAAATCACTACCTCAAAGTCGGAGACTTTGCGGAGCAATATACTAAATTAACTACCCCAACCAGCCATCACGATCTAAACTTCTGTATTGAATCGCTTCGGCAATGTGATGGGATGCGACAGCTTCGGAAGCTTCTAAGTCTGCAATAGTACGGGCTACTTTCAAAATCCTGTCGTATGCCCGGGCTGAAAGATTCAAGCGTTCCATAGCGTTTTTCAGTAATGATTTTGATTCATCATTTAAAACACAATATTCCCGAATGTGTTTAGTACTCATTTGAGCATTGTAATGGATGTTATTCATCTTTTCGAATCTCTCTGATTGAATTTCACGCGCTGCTGTTACCCGTTTGCGAATGTTCATACTGTTTTCCGCTTTTTGATTGTCGGATAGTTTTTCGAAAGGAACGGGAGTTACTTCAATATGAATATCAATCCGGTCCAGTAAAGGTCCTGAAATTTTACTTAAATAGCGTTGCATTTCATAAGGCGAAGCGGTTTGGGCAGCACTCGGATCATTAAAAAAGCCACTCGGACTTGGATTCATACTGGCAACCAGCATGAATGAAGAAGGATAAGTAACCGTAAATTTGGCTCTGGAAATCGTTACTTCCCGATCTTCCAGCGGCTGACGCATTACTTCAAGAACATCTCGCTTGAATTCCGGTAATTCATCCAGAAACAAAACCCCATTATGCGCCATAGAAATTTCTCCGGGCTGCGGATAGCTGCCGCCGCCTACAAGGGCTACATTTGAAATAGTATGATGCGGACTGCGAAAAGGTCTTTGATTCATCAGACCAACTTCTTTTAATTTGCCGGCAACACTATGGATTTTGGTAGTTTCTAAAGCTTCGTGTAAAGTCATTGGCGGAAGAATACTGGGTAAACGCTTGGCCAGCATGGTTTTTCCTGCTCCCGGAGGACCAATTAAAATAATATTATGTCCGCCAGCAGCGGCAATTTCCATACATCTTTTAATGCTTTCTTGGCCCTTGACATCTGAAAAATCAAATTCAGGAAAATCCAAATCTTTGTAAAATTCGGCGCGGGTATCAATATGTGTGGGTTCTAAATTACCGTTTCCTTCGAAGAAATCAATTATTTCCTGTACATTTTCAATGCCATATACATTTAAATCTTTAACAATTGCAGCTTCTTTGACATTTTGCTTAGGAAGAAAAAAACCTTTAAAACCTTCTTCTTTGGCTTTAATGGCAATTGGTAAAGCACCGCGAATAGGCTGTAGGCTACCGTCTAATGATAATTCGCCCATGATAATGTATTTGTCAATTTCGTCTCCCTTAATTTGTCCGGAAGCAACGAGAATACCTAATGCAAGTGTTAAGTCGTATGCAGAACCTTCTTTTCGTAAATCGGCGGGAGCCATATTGATGGTTATTTTTTTACCGGGCAGTGAATAACCATTATTTTTTAAAGCTGCAGCAATACGATAACTACTTTCTTTGATTGCGTTATCCGGTAGACCTACCAAATGATAACCTACACCTTTGTCTATGTTTACTTCAACAGTTATTGTTGTGGCTTCTACACCAAAAACGGCGCTTCCAAATACTTTTATTAACATAAAATGGTATTATAAAATGATTAGCTGAGCTTAAATTAGAATTGTAATCCTATTTGATTTTTTACTTCTTCAACAATTTTCATGAGTTCTAAACTGTTTTTATGTGACCATAAATTACTTTTGGGAGCGTTATTTTTAATGCATTCATGGCATTCTTCAATTTCATAAAGGTATCCCATTTCCTGGGTTGGAAACTCAAAAATAGTTTTGACATCATCTTTTATCAGTGTATAAGATTCTGCCATATGCCACATAGAATTCAGATTAATTCGCCCTTTAGTTCCGCTTATAGTGGCTTCTACATTAGAAGTATGTGAAATTCCGGAATATAATACCGCTTGTGCTTCTTTGTATTGCAAAATCATAGCAGTTTGTGTATCTACTCCAGAGGAATGAAAAATGGATTTTGCATAAATATTTTCAGGAATTCCCAACAGGGTGTAAGCAAGAAATAACGGGTAAACTCCAATATCCATTAAGGAACCGCCACCTGTTTTTAAATCAAACATTCTGCTGCCTTTTTTTTCTTCAGCATAGAACGCAAAATCAGCATTGATGTACCGAATACTTCCTATTTCTCCCTGTTTTATTTTTGCGAAAGCCGCTCTGAAAGAAGGATTAAATCTGGTCCAGAAAGCTTCCATGAAAAATTTATTGTATTTAACTGCAGTAGCAATCATTTTTTCGGCATCTTCATACCGTAGTGCAATTGGTTTTTCACACAATACATGCTTGTTTTTTTCTAATGCTTTTATAGTAAGTTCTGCATGAGAATCATGTGGAGTTGCAATATAAAGAATGTCAATGTTGTTGTCATTCAGAATAGCTTCATAAGAATCATAAACTTTTGGGCACTGATAGGTTTTTGCAAAAGCCACAGCATTCTCTTTACTTCTGGATGCTACTGCTACGAGTCGGGCTTCTCGTACTAATTGTAATTCTTTTACAAACAGATGTGCAATATTTCCAAGACCTACTATTCCCCAATTGATTATGTTTTTGTCTTTCATTGTTTTTATAAATTAAGATACTTTTTTGCTTTCAGAATTAATGATACTGATGCGGGAATTTTTTTGTAGTATAATTTTTTAAAAATAGTGAATTTTAAAATACAAAAGACAGAATATTAGTGAGTTTTGAATAAAAAAATAATAGTTAAGTAATGTATTTTAAGGGATAATAATGATTTCTTAACCAAGCCGGAATTGAATAAATGTTATTTTTTTGGATGTTTTTCCTATATTTGCATTCGTTAATTGATTTTTAAACGGCAAAAACTGATTTTTCTATCGTTTTTTTTAGCCTTTTCGAATGTTTCATTATTCCTGAAATAATTTTAAAAATCACCTTTTGTAGCATGCTACATCTTTGCCTTTTGGAAAAATTCCTTGTACAGGCTTTTAATAATCTTGAAAATTAAAAAAAATGCACATAATAGATTATGTAATCTTTTTTGTTTATATGCTGACTATGCTGGGAGTTGGTGTATATTTCTTTAAAAAAAACAAAACAGCTGAAGATTTTTATGTAAGCGGGAGAACAATGAGCAGTTGGCATATTGGATTATCAGTAGTTGCCACTGATGTAGGAGGAGGATTTTCTATCGGTTTGGGAGGTTTAGGATTTACCATGGGATTATCGGGTTCCTGGATGTTATTTACGGGTGTACTGGGAGCCTGGCTGAGTGCAGTGTTTTTAATCCCCACCATCAGCAGGCTGGGACATCAGCATAAGTTTTTTACGTTTCCTCAAATTTTTAGTCACTTTTATAATGGAAAAGTGGCATTCCTGGCAGGAATTATATCCGCAATTGGTTATGTAGGTTTTACCAGTTCTCAGGTTTTGGCTGGAGCCAAATTAGCTTCGGCGACAATTCCTGAATTAGATATTCAGACGGCATTGATTGTCATGGGAGTTATTGCAGTAGCATATACTTCAATAGGCGGTTTAAAAGCAGTTATTTATACCGATACTGTTCAGTGGTTGATCCTTATTGGAGGATTGGTTTTTATTGGAATACCGGTAGCCTATAATGCGGTAGGTGGTTATGATGCTATCAAAAGCACTCTGGCTCCGGAGTATTTATCAATGTCAAATGTTTCTGTTTACCAAATTATAAACTGGTCGGTTACTATTATTCCTATTTGGTTTGTAGGGATGACTTTATACCAGCGGATTTATGCCAGTAAAGGAGAAAAAGAAGCCAAAAAAGCCTGGTTGATAGCAGGTGTTTTTGAATGGCCAATAATGGCTTTTATGGGAGTTATATTAGGTATGCTTGCTAAAGTTGCTGCCTCTCAGGGAATGTTTGACGGAATTACTGATGCAGCAACTATGGATAGTGAAATGGGATTACCTGTTTTATTAGCTACTATTCTGCCGGTGGGGTTAATGGGGCTGATGTTATCTTCCTATTTTTCGGCAATACTTTCTACAGCTGACAGTTGCCTGATGGCTGCTTCGGGAAATATTGTGACTGATATCATGGCTAAGTTTTCTAAAAAAGCACTCACTCATAAAAAAGAGTTACAGCTTTCGCAAATAGTTACTTTGCTCGTGGGATTATTTGCCATTTTATTAGCATCCCAAATGCAAAATGTATTGGAACTGATGCTTTATTCGTATGCTTTTATGGTTTCGGGCTTATTTATCCCGGTTTTAGGAGCTTTATTTTGGAAAAAAAGCCATCCTGTTGCAGCATTCTGGAGTATGTTGTCAGGCGGGGCAGTTACAATTTTGCTGATAATTACAAAAAATGAGTTACCTTTAGGAATCAGGCTTTCTAAAAATCTGGATGCCAACATTTATGGAATAAGTATTTCACTTATTTTATTTATTCTATTATCAATTTATCATAATAATAAACAATTACAAAATGGACTTCAAAATAATTAATTATATATCAGGAGAAGATAAAATTTATTCTAATCAGGCTGTCGCTGAGTTTCTCTATACTCATCTGGAACAATATGGCGACAAAACAGAAGATATTCTAAAATGTATTGATTACGTGATGAATCCGGAAAAAGGAGGGAATATTATACTGGGGATTGATGACCACCGGATTGTAGGGGCTGTGATTTTAAACAATACCGGTATGCAGGGATTTATTCCTGAAAATATACTGGTTTATATTGCAGTCGATAACAGCCTGCGCGGTAAAGGATACGGTAAAAGTTTAATGCAAAAAGCGATTTCTATTGCCGAAGGTGATATTGCACTACATGTTGAACCGGATAATCCGGCCCGAAAGCTTTATGAAAAATTAGGATTTACAAATAAATATTTAGAAATGCGTTTCATTAAATAAAGCAAAAATGGAATCTTTCAATCAGTATCTGGATACCGTAATTTCATTTCGTAAAGAATTGCACCGGCATCCTGAAGTTTCCGGAAAAGAAGTTGCAACAGCAAACAGAATTGTTTCTTTTTTAAAACAATTTCCACCCGATGAAATGATCACTGCTATTGGAGGAACCGGAATTATTGCTGCTTACAACGGCGAAAAACCAGGCAAAACTGTATTATTTCGTTGTGAACTGGATGCCTTACCTATTGAAGAAATAAACAATTTTGAGCACCGTTCTGTACATAAAGCAGTTTCACATAAATGTGGTCATGACGGGCATATGGCTATTTTATGCGGTTTAGCCATAAAATTACATTTAAAAAGACCGGATACAGGCGCTGTATTTTTATTATTTCAACCTTCGGAAGAGGATGGAAGCGGTGCGCAAAAAGTGCTTTCAGATACGAAATTCAAATCCATTAATCCGGATTATGTTTTTGCTTTACACAATTTACCAGCTTATCCTAAGAATCAGATTGTGGTAAAAAACAACACCTTTACCTGTGCCGTAAACAGTATTATTATAAAATTAAAAGGAATTACAGCGCACGCTGCTGAACCCGAAAAAGGAATTAATCCTGCACAGGCAATTGCAGCAATACTTTCAGCATACAATAAATACAGTCAGCCTGACAGCAAGAAACCTAAATACTGTATTATTACTCCTGTACATATCCGGATGGGTAAAAAAGCTTATGGTGTGTCGGCTGGAGCAGGAGAGATTCATTTTACAGTAAGAAGTGACAGCAGTGTGGAAATGAAAAATATTGCGGGTTATTTAGAAGAAAAAGCCAGAAGTATTGCTGATGAATATAAACTGGGTATAAGTATAAAGTGGGTTCAGACTTTTGAAGCTAATGAAAATAATAGTACTGCGGTTGATTTAGTCCGAGTAGCTGCAAATTCTAATTGTTTGGCGCTTTTAGAAAAGAAAACTCCGTTTAGCTGGGGAGAAGATTTTGGACTATTTACACAAAAATACAAAGGTGCCATGTTTGGGATAGGCATAGGTAAAGAAAAGCCGGCGCTACATAATCCCGATTATGATTTTGAGGATGAGATTTTACAAACAGGTATAAGTATTTTTCATCATATAAGTAAACAAATTACAGATGCAGACAAATTCAATTATAGAACTTAGCCGTTCAGCATATCAAAATAACATAACATTTTTGAAACAATTATTTGGAAAAAAGAGAATTCTTTCTTCAGTTGTTAAAGGGAATGCTTATGGTCATGGAATATCCGAATTTGTTGTGATGGCATCTGAATGCGGGATTAATCATTTTTCAGTTTTTGATACTGATGAAGCAAGGCAGGTTCATGCTGTTTTATCTGATAAAGTCACTATTTTAATCATGGGATTCATCAGTGAAGAAGATTTGTCGTGGATTATTCAAAATGATATTGAGTTTTTTGTTTTTGATAAAAAAAGGCTTGTCAGTGCTGTAAGAGTGGCTAAAAAGCTGAATAAAAAAGCCATTGTACATATTGAAACTGAAACCGGAATGAACAGAACCGGATTTGAAAAATCAGAATTAAAAGAGGTAATTGCAATTTTGAAAAAAGAAGCAGAGAATCTTATTTTTAAAGGACTTTGTACACATTATGCCGGAGCCGAAAGTATTGCTAATTATTACAGAGTTGAAAAGCAAATCAAATATTTTGACGAAATTTATCACTATTTAATAAAAAATGAATTAAAGCCCGAAATGGTACATTCTGCCTGTTCAGCAGCAGCAATAATGTTTCCTGAAACAAGAATGAATCTGGTTAGGATAGGAATTATGCAATATGGATTATGGCCCAGTCAGGAAGTATTTGTTGCTTATCTGAATACTAAAAAAATAAAACAGGATCCTTTACGCCGCATCATAACCTGGAAAAGTTCAGTAATGAGTATTAAAAAAGTAAAAACAGGTGATTTTGTAGGTTATGGAACGAGTTTTATGGCTAAAAAGAACATGAAAATTGCAGTAATTCCTATTGGTTATGCCCACGGATACAGCAGATCCTTAAGTAATCACGGTCGCATACTTGTACAGGGACAACGCTGTATGGTAGTAGGACTGGTTACTATGAATATGGTAGCGGTAGATGTTACAGATATTAAAAGTATTAAAAAAGAAGAAGAAGTGGTTTTAATAGGCAATCAAAATGATCTGGCTATAACCATTGCTTCATTTTGTGATTACAGCAACCAACTCAATTATGAATTATTAACCCGAATCTCGAAAACGATTCCCCGAAAAATTACTGACTGATGGCATTTGTAAAATTATATAGAAAAAAATTAGAAGAAAATTATCAATTTCTGGATACTATTTTTAAATCAAGAGCAATCAATTGGGGAGTAGTATCTAAAATGTTATGTGGTAATGAAATATATTTAAAAGAAATTATTGCTTTAGGAGTCAAAGAAATTCATGATTCCCGGGTTAGCAACTTAAGAAAGATTAAATCCTTAAATCCGGATATTCAGACAGTTTATATTAAGCCGCCAGCTAAAAGAAGTATCGAAAGCATTGTTCGCTATGCGGATGTGAGTTTCAATACGGAATTCTACACCATTCAAATGCTTTCTGAAGAAGCTATAAAGCAGCATAAAACCCATAAAATTATCATTATGATTGAAATGGGGGATTTACGTGAAGGGGTTATGGGAGAAGAATTAGTTGAGTTTTACGGATCTATTTTAAGTTTACCCAACATTGAAATCCGCGGTATAGGAACCAATCTCAATTGTCTGAGCGGTGTTATGCCTACTCAGGATAAGTTGATTCAGTTGAGTTTATACAAACAGCTTATCGAAGCTAAATTTAATATTGAAATCCCGTGGGTTTCTGGAGGAACTTCTGTTGCGGTTCCGTTAATTTTAAAAAATGCACGTCCTATGGCTGTGAATCATTTTCGAATTGGAGAAGCTCTATTCTTTGGAAAAGACCTCTTTACCGGAGATACTATTGAAGGAATGCATAATGATGTTTTTAAATTATTTGCTGAAATTATTGAAATTACCGAAAAGCCCGATACTCCCACCGGAGAATTAGGAGAAAATGTAGCAGGAAATACTTATTCGATGGAACAAACAGAAGATTTTAGCAGTACTTCGCTAAGAGCTATTCTGGATGTTGGTTTGTTAGATATGCAGCCACAGTATCTTATCCCTGAAGATGACGAGATAACTATTATTGATGCCAGTTCAGACATGCTGGTGATCGATATCAGTCATTCTAAGAAAAACTACCAGATAGGAGAACTTATTTCTTTTAATTTAAAATATATGGGCGCACTTTACTTATTAAATTCTGATTATATCGATAAAACGATTGAGTAAAAATTAATTCTGTGAGTTTTTATTGTAAAATAATGAATGAGATTTTCTTTTTAATGAGGTTATAGATGACTTTGGTAAAAGGTAATTTTAACAAATCGTTATTTTTTGAATCTTTTATAGCTTGTACCCTTAAATTTTTAGGGGGTAAACTAAATTAATAATAAAAATTAAAATATTTCGGGTTGAATTTTACGGGGGTTGTTAATCATTTTATATTTTTGGCGAAAATTTAAACCAAAAAAATAATGAGAAAAATCAGTTTAAGTGTTATAATGATTGCGTTATTGGTCATTACACTATTTTCAAGTTTTATTTTAACACCAAATACAGTTCCATCAGAGGCTCCGGTTTTTGATACAGGAGATACTGCCTGGATGATTGTTGCTACGGCATTAGTATTAATAATGACTCCAGGATTAGGTTTCTTTTACGGAGGTATGGTAGGTAAAAAAAATGTTATTAGTACGATGTTACAAAGTTTTGTAGCGATGATTATTGTAACAATATTATGGGTTGTTATTGGTTTTAGTTTGTCTTTTGGTACTTCTTACAATGGATTAATTGGTGATCCGACGGAATTTTTTATGTTTCAGAATGTAAACATTAATACTGCCTGGGGAACAATTCCTTTTATGCTTTTTGCTTTATTTCAGGCTAAATTTGCGATTATCACACCGGCTTTAATTACTGGTGCTTTTGCTGAGAGAGTACGTTTTTGGGCATATATTTTATTCATGGTATTATTTATTCTGTTTATTTATACGCCTTTATGTCACATGACCTGGCATTCAGACGGATATTTCTTTAAAATGGGAGTACTTGATTTTGCAGGAGGTACTGTAGTACACATGAGTGCCGGATGGGCAGCTCTTGCGGGTGCAATGTTTTTAGGAAAAAGAAAAGTACAAAAAGTAAATCCTGCCCGTATCACTTACGTTTTATTAGGTACTGCTTTATTGTGGTTTGGATGGTTTGGTTTTAACGCAGGTTCTGCATTAGCATCTAATGGTTTAGCAGTTCAGGCTTTAGGTACAACAACTGTTGCTGCTGCTGCTGCCGGAATGGCATGGGTATTTATGGATAAAATTTTAGGTCATAAATTATCAGCTATGGGAGCTTGTATAGGTACTGTTGTAGGTTTAGTTGCGATTACTCCTGCTGCTGGTTTTGTAAGCATACCTCACGCTATCTTTATTGGATTATTTAGTAGTGTGGTGAGTAATTTTATGGTTAGCAAATTTCCAAAAGGAAAAATTGATGATGCATTGGATGTATTTGCCTGTCACGGTGTAGGCGGAATGGTTGGAATGTTGTTAACAGGAGTTTTTGCTTCAAAAGCTATAAATCCTGCAGTTACTGATCAGGGACTTATTTTTGGTGAGTCTACTTTGTTTATCAATCAGTTTACAGCTTTAATTATGGTATCTGTATTTGCATTTGTAGGTTCTTATTTCTTGTTTTTTGTTGTAAATAAAATTACTCCTCTAAGAGTAACTGAAGATAAAGAAGAATTAGGTCTGGATATCTCTCAACACGGAGAATACTTATAACAATACGCTATAAAAAGATTTTTAATAAAAAAATAGCTTAACTGGATAATCAGTTAAGCTATTTTTTTTATTTGGGAAAATGAAAGTTTAATTCAATAAAGTCCTAATTCTTCAAATGTATTTCCTTGTTTGATATCTCCTGATCTATACCCCTTCATAAACCAGTATTTACGCTGTACAGAAGTCCCGTGTGTAAAAGATTCAGGAACAATATGGCCCTGCATTTTAGCCTGAATGGCATCATCTCCCACGGCATGCGCAGCACTCAAAGCCTCGTCAATATCACCATCTTCCAGTATATTGTTCATTTGCTGGTTGTAATGCGTCCAGACACCGGCATAAAAATCAGCCTGTAATTCCAGAGCGACGGATAATTTATTGGCTTCCGCTTTGCTTTTTCCTTGCTGCATCTGTCTCATTTTTGCAGATGTTCCTAATAACGTCTGAACATGATGTCCTATCTCATGAGCAATCACATAAGCAGTGGTAAAATCGCCTCCCTGCGCTCCAAATTTTGTTTTCAGTTCTTCAAAAAAAGTCAAATCCATATAAACTTTCTGATCGCCCGGACAATAAAAAGGACCTGAAGCAGAAGAAGCATTTCCACAAGCAGTTTGTACTGCTCCGTTAAATAATACAATATTAGGATTTTTGAATTGAAGATTGTTTTCTTCAAAAATTTTAGACCATACATCTTCATTGTCAGCAAGAATTGTTTTTACAAATGCCTGTTCTTCTAATTCTGCTGCTGTTAAATCTCTTTGTTCAGTAGTGTTTTGATTTTGTCCCTGATTTAGCTGTTCTAGTACAGGAGTAATCATTTGCGCATTTTCGCCTCCAAAAACGTTTATTAATAAAATAATAATTCCCAGGATTCCTCCTCCTACGATTGTTTTACCGCCCGATGACATTCCTCTGCGGTCTTCAACATTGCCGCTTTGTCTTCTTCCTTTCCATTTCATACTATTATATTTAGTTTGTAACAATCCATTTTGTTAATGTTTTTTCAATAATTCCTTTAATTATGGGTTTAGAAATATAATCATTCATTTCCATTTCCAAGCACTTGTTTTTTTCCTCTTTTTCTGTTCCGGCGGTAATGGCTATAATAGGAGTGTTTTTTCCTAATGGTAATTTCCGGATGGCTTCTGTTGCTTCATAACCATTCATTACCGGCATTTGAATATCCATAAAAATAATATTTGGAACAATGCTTTCAAACTGACTTACGGCTTCAAGTCCGTTGGAGGCTTCGAAAATTGTAGCTTTAGGAAGTGTGTTTTTTATTATTGTTTTTAATAACAACATATTTATTTTATTGTCTTCAACAAGTAAAATTTTAAGCTTTTCCAAATCAGGATTACTTTCAAATAATTGAATTGTTTCAGTATTTAAGGATGGTTTGGTAATCACAATGTTTGTCAGCAGTTGATCACTTGTTTTAAGATTGATATCAAAATAAAAACAGCTTCCTTTTCCGGGTTCACTTTTTAATTTTAAACGGCTGTCCATTAAGTTTAATAATTTGTTCGAAATCGTTAATCCTAAACCTGTTCCACCAAATTTTTTAGTTGTCGAACTGTCTTCCTGTGAAAAAGCTTTGAATATTTTTTTCTGATTTTGTTCCAGGATTCCAATTCCGGTATCTATTACAGAAAAACGAATTTTAGTTTCTGTATCGCTCTGTATTTCTTTTACCTCAATATTTAATTTTACGCTTCCTTTTTCGGTAAATTTAACGGCATTAGATAATAAATTAATTAGAATCTGTTTGATTCTGACAATATCAATCCATAAATAAGCAGGAACCTGTGTGTCAATATTTAAATCTAATTGTAATTTTTTTTGATTGGCTTCAAATTGAATCAAATCAATAACCTGTTCCATCAGTTCTCTTATAGGCTGTTTTTCAATATGTAATTCTAACTTTCCGGCTTCAATCTTTGAAAAATCCAGAATGTCATTTACAATTTCGAGTAAAGTATGTGCCGACTGATTGACTGTAATCATATGTTTTTCCTGTATATCATCCAGTTTTGTTTTCATCAATAAATCAGTAAACCCAATAATTCCATTGAGAGGCGTTCGGATTTCATGGCTCATATTAGCTAAGAATTCTGATTTTGCTTTATTTGCTGTTTCAGCATATTCTTTTGCTTTAATAGCTTTTTCAGCATCTTTACGCTTACTGATATCCAGCATAATTCCTTCAATGTATTTGATTTCACCGTTTTTTACCACAGTATCTATAAATTCATCAATCCAGACAATATTTCCTTCCTTGTTGATGATGCGATATGTAATATGAAAAGCTTCCAGTTTGGATAATTTTGAGCTGGATTTTAACAGTGTTCTTTCGAGATCTTCGGGATGAATTAAATCTTTAAACCGGATTCTTTTCTTTAGAAAATCTTCTTTTGGATATCCCGTTAGTTTTTCAATCTCATCATTCAAATAAATTTTAGTGAAATCCTCATCATTTTCAGATAAATAAACTGTTCCCGGAATGTTATTGGCTAATAAACGAAACTTTTCTTCACTTTCATTAATCGCTATTTCGTTTTCTATTCGCTCGACAGAAGATCCGATATTCATTGCCAGAGTCTGTAAAATCTGGATTTCATCATCAGCCCATTTACGGTCTTCATTTAAATCATTTAATCCCAGAAAACCATAAAATTTGTTTTTTACAAACACCGGAAAAAGTATTAATGAAACGGCTTTCAAAGCTTGCAGTTTTTCTTTTAACGACGCATCTTCTATTTTCGAAACAACACTTAAATAAGCTTTGTTTTCGATAGTTTCCGGATTGAAATTTCCAAAAAACGAATAAGGTAAATCTTGATAGGCTGGATTTAATTCAGATAAACTTTCATTAGGAGCAGTCCAATGGTATTTTTGGCTGACAGTTTGATTTACCGGATTATTCAGATAGAAAAAACTGCGATATGCTTTGGTTGATTTTCCAATAATAACTAACAGTTCCGTAAAAATCGCATCAATGCTTTTTACATTCAAAAAACGTTCTGTACATAAGTTCATTGCCGAAAGCAACTCACTTTTATAAGTCAGTTTTTGCTCGACTTCGAGTCTTCTTTTTGATTCAAAAGCTATGGTAATACTATCAGCAATTGATCGGGCAAAATTAATATCTTCATTATCCCACTGTTTAATGCTTTCGGTGGTTTCAATACACAATATCCCAATCAGATCCCCATTCATAAAAACAGGTGTATCTATCATCGAATAAATATTGTATTTTTCCAGATAATCAGTCTGCAACTCTTTTGTTAAAGGGTTATTTTTAACATCAGATGCGACTAAAGGCATCTTACTTTCAATAGATTTAAAATATGCAGGATAGGAATCTTTGCTTAAAACATAACCTTCTGAAAATTCATTAGTTTTTAAATTATACAATTGAAGACAAGTAATTTTATCTTCCTGATACTGCCAGTAACTTACCCTGTTAGCTCTAATGGTTTTAGTGGTGTTTTCCAGTATAAGCCTCAGTTTTGTTTCCAGGGTTTCATGAATGGAATAACTTTTAGCAGTAAATTGTTTTAGATTTTCATTGTATTTTTTGTTTTTTTCTTCTCTTCTTTGTTTTTCAAGTTCAATATTTTTAAAGAAAGTAATATCCCGGCCAATACTAGAATAACCTTTTATTTTGGCTGCATCGTTACGGCTGATCATTACTTTTTGTGCTACCCAGACAATTTCTCCGTTTTTTTTCAGAAACGGAATTTCATGTATTGGAAATTCAGAAACATTTTCTGTACCGTTATTATAATATACACTTAGCTTTTTTATAAAATCTTTACGGATAAAATGAGAATAATGATGATTTAAAATTTCTTTTTCATCATATTCCAGAGTTTTTAAAGTATAGTCGTTTGCAAAAATAATATTTCCGTCTAAATCAATTTCATAGATAAAATCCTGGGCATTCTGAATTAAGTTTTTATACTGATTCTGAATATGAATTTCATTAGTAATATCCTGTCCGATTCCAATAATTAAATCGTCTGAAAACTGTTTGTTTTTCCATTGGATAAATTTAAAATCACCATTTTTATCTTTTATTTTTCTAACAAAAATTTTGTCATTAATCTGACTTTCAAAGGATTCTTTTGAAGTTTTTTCGGGGTTTTCGGTCAGATCATAATAACCATAACCCAGAATTTCTTCCATTTTATAACCTAAAATTTCTTCGACATTTTCACTACAGAAAACAATTCTGTTTTCCTTGTTTTTTGCCATTATCAATGAGTTTCCTTTATGAATAATCTGATTATTGAATTGAAACTTATTATTGATATCCTGAATAGAAATATGACGGATGAAGTTGATAAAAATAACAATTAAGGTGTAATTGAAAACTACCGTTATGTTGTTTAACGGTGCTAATTTTAATAAAGAAATTGTAATTAGAAAGCCTAAAGAAAACAGGATAAATAACCCGTAAAGTTTCAATGGTTTTATAATATTATAAGAGAAATAGATGAAAAGTAAAAAACTTAAAAAAGGAATATTATCATGGGATAAATACACTAAATTTTTACATACATTAAAGAAAGCCAGTAAAAATATAACTCTGAATATCTTTTTTATGTTTTTGAAAATAAAGTCAGATTTTGAGCTTAAATAAGCAATTCCTATTAAGATAAAAGAGATAGTCAGGTTAGTAACTAACATACTTTTAGGTCTTATTTTAAAAAATTCGAAAGTTAATTCTAAAATTAAAACAATGATTCCCAGAAAAAGAAAATGAAGCTGAAATTCTTTATTTTCAGAATTTTGAGGAGTAAAGTTCTTCATGAACTTATTTCCCAAAGCATACTTAATCCGGTGAAATTTATAGATTAGTAAAAAAATGATGAAAAAGACAAACGGAACCACTGTGCGATAAAGATTTTTATCAATGGGTAACTGGTCTATAATGTCAAACATTTTTATAGCTAAAGAATTTTGGGTACCACCAAAGCTACTATTTTCGATTAAGACTGTTAATATAGAGCTATCAAATGGGGTCATATTTTCTATAATTAAAAAATGTGTGATTTTAACAAAACTATGATGTTATTTTTTGCTAAAATTAACAATATTAAAAATAAAAAGTAATCCTTTTAGTGAAAATAATATGGATAATTAGCGATTAAACCCTATAATTGAACTATAAATTGCATAATGCATCGAATATAAAAAGGGAAGGGTAAAAAATAATCCAATGAAAAATATGAAAAATCCGGTAATACAAAATAAGTAGGCCATAATTAAAAGCCCCAAAAGAAGTAAAGGTTGTTTTAATGTGAGATTAATACTGGTTCTTATCGATTCCATTGCACTATAATTACTAAATATAATGAGCGGAACCGTTAATACAGTAAGTACAGATATACTAACTGAAGCTAACATTCCTAATGCCGGAATTCCCGCTGCTTCCATGATAAATGAAATTCCGGTGCTGCTGATTGAGATGATAAGTGTAACTAAAAACAATTCTTTAAAATAAGTCCATTTGTAATATCCGAAAATAGTTGAAACGTGGAATTCTTCATCTTTTTGTGCACAATGTGCCATTTTGATAAAACCTGCAAAAAGGGGATGCATCATACAGCCTAACAAAGTCATACTAATGATATAAGCTGTTATAAATTCATCGGAGAAGTTTTTAGGATCTAAATTTTCAGGCTTTTGTATTAATTCCTGAAAATTTGCTAAACCATAAGTGTAGTGAAGGATGATGATTGCCAGGATTATAAATAATGCAGTACCAACCAAAAACAGCGAACCAGCATAAATGGCAATTTTTTTATAATTTTCAAAAGCAAGATTAAAAACAGTTTCAAAAGTTAAAGGATAACCATTTTTTTGTAAGTTCTCAATGTATTCTCTGTTTGATTTCATAGTAGGATATTATAAAGTAAATCTAAGATCTTTTAATTGTTATACTGTAAAAAGCAGACTATACTGCGTTCCAGATTACATCGTCAGGAACCGGAGCAAGAATGTTCAGCGTTTCTTTAGAAACCGGATGTATAAAAACTAATTTTCGGGCATGCAGATGGATTCCGCCATCAGGATTACTGCGATCAAACCCGTATTTTAAATCCCCTTTTATAGGACTGCCAATAGCGGAAAGCTGCGCTCTGATTTGATGATGACGGCCGGTATGTAAGTTAATTTCAAGTGCAAAATAATTGTTGAGTTCTCTGATTATCTGATAATCCAGACTCGCCATTTTGCTGTCGGGAACTTCTTTTAAGTACGCTTTGGAAGTATTGTTTTTCTCGTTTCTTTTAATATAATGCACCAGTTTAGCTGCTTTTTCCGAAGGTTTGTTTTTTACAACTGCCCAGTAGGTTTTTTGAGTTTCTCTGTTTTTAAATAAGTCATTTAGTCGTGTAAGGGCTTTGCTGGTTCTGGCAAAAACAACTATTCCTGTAGTAGGCCGGTCTAAGCGGTGAACTACTCCCAGAAAAACTTCGCCTGGTTTATTGTATTTTTGTTTGATATATTCCTTAACCACTTCGCTCAGCGGTTTATCACCAGTTTTATCTCCCTGAACAATATCGCCAACACGCTTGTTTATTACAATAATATGATTGTCTTCATGCAATACCTGAAGGTTGTTTTTATTTGAAAGTACTTTCATTAATAGGTTTTAGTTTAAATGCAAAAATAACGGTTTTATGAAACTATTCTGATAAAAAGAAAATACCCGAAATAATTTCTCTTTCGGGTATTTATTTTGAAATACTGATTATTTACTAATTAGAAAAATATATTAATATTGCTCTTTTTCGTTTGGAAAATCTTTAGATTTTACATCATCAACATACTGGCTGATAGCAGAAGTCATTCCTTCATAAAGATTCATATAACGGCGTAAAAACCGGGGACTGAATTCATTGTTCATCCCTAACATATCATGAATAACCAGTACTTGTCCGTCAACACCGGAACCGGCTCCGATACCAATTACAGGAATAGAGATACTTTCGGCAATTTGCTGGGCTAATTTGGCAGGAATTTTTTCTAAAACCAAAGAAAAACAACCTATTTTTTCTAATAATTTAGCGTCTTCAATAAGTTTCAAAGCTTCTTCTTCCTCTTTAGCTCTTACGGTATAAGTTCCAAATTTATATATAGATTGCGGGGTCAATCCCAAATGTCCCATAACAGGAATTCCGGCGTTTAATATTTTTTTGATGGATTCTTTTATTTCTTTTCCCCCTTCTAATTTTACTGCATGACCGCCACTTTCTTTCATGATTCTGATAGCAGAACGCAAGGCTTCTTTTGGGTCTGACTGATAACTTCCGAAAGGCAAATCAACCACAACCAGGGCTCTGTCGGCACCTCTTACCACCGATGATGCATGATAAATCATTTGGTCTAAAGTGATAGGTAAAGTTGTTTCGTGTCCGGCCATGACATTAGAAGCCGAATCTCCTACTAATATTACGTCGATTCCCGCAGAATCAACAATTTTTGCCATGGTATAATCATAAGCTGTCAACATGGAGATTTTTTCTCCTTGAGCTTTCATATCAATTAATGACTTTGTTGTGATTTTTTTATAGTCTTTTTTTGCTGTGGACATAGTCTTATGTATTAGGAACTGCAAAAGTAGTAAACAATTTTTTATGAAATATAGAAATACACATTAACTATTCTATACCGCATTTATCCTTTAACCATTTTATGGATTTATCATTAGTTTCACCAAAACGCCAATGTGCAGAAATAGGAGTAATCACAATTTCTTTAGGAGCACTTACTGAATTGAAAGCTGAAAGTGTTGAAGTAGGAGGGCAGGTATTGTCATTATAACCAGTTGAATAGAAACCCGGAATTTTGATTTTTTTAGCAAAATTGACAACATCATAATATTCCATTGTTTTGATTTTTTCAGAACTGTTGTTTTGGTACTTATCGCTAAATATTGAAGGCCAGCCACCTGCGCGATGATGTAAATAACCGCTATTGTCACAAAGTGCAGGATAAAAAGCAGCAATAGAGGTTACTCTTTGATCAATTCCCGCAGTTACAATTGCTAATGCACCACCCTGACTTCCGCCGGTTACTACTATGTTTTTCCCGTCAAATTCAGGAAGACTTGTCAGAAAATCGATAGCACGAACACAACCTAAATACACGCTTTTATAGTAGTAATTATTTTTATCTTCGAGATCAATTGCCCAATAATCTTTAAGTTTTTCTCTTTGCTCCTGAAAATGTTTTTCATCCGTTTCCGGAGAAATACCATGGATTTCGGTTGTAAAACTGATAAAACCCTGATCAGCAAACGACGTAATGGGAACTATCTTTTTTACTCCTGCACCGGGAGGATTAAATAAAACTGCATGTTTTTTATTGTCCTTAGGTTTACTAAGATATCCATACAAATAATGTCCCGGTTTATAATTTTGTAAGCGAACCAAATACACGTTTACGGTAGCAGTTGATAATTCTGGTTTGTGTATGACTGTTGCATCCATTGGAATTTTATCGTTTGCCACTTTGGCTTTATCCCAAAATGCTTCAAAATCTTTTGGGAGATTTACGGTAGGTTTTATATCAAATGGAGCATAAGCAACTTTGATTTCGTTTTTATAGACATAACCATCAATGTTTGTTTGTACTTTTAATTGACGGAAGCCGGGAACATTCATTGTTCCAATATTGATTTCACCAACACCATTTTGCAATTTTAGAATTCCTTTTTTTTCCGGAGTAAATTGTTCCGGACCGTATTGGTATTCAATTTCAACATTTTCAATCGGTGAACCATATCTTAAAATGCTGATTTTTATCGTTGCATCTTCATTTAGTTTATAATTCCAGTCGGCGTGATCTGCTGTCAGAATCACATCTGCTAACTTGATTGGAGCAGGCGTATTCTGTGCTTTTAAACATGTTGCAGATAGTAAGAAAAGCAATAAAAAAGTGGCGCTTATTTTCATAAATTCATGTGTAAAAATGTAAAAGGGTATAATGATTAAAATTATACCCTTTTGTGGTTTAGAATAATTACAGCTGCGGTAATTACTTAATGGTTTTATTATTAACTATTACATTTTTAAGTGTCAAGCCTTTAATGATACTTTTATCAATAGCATCATTTTTAGCGTCTACTTTTAAGTTTTCAAAAGTAAAGTTGGTTAATTTATCATGCTCTGTAATTTTCATATCGTAGAAAACATCACATTTTAAATCAATATTTCTTAAAGTAATGTTATCGCAATAAGATATCGGTACCTCTTTTCTGCCTTTTAAATCAAAAAACTGAGTCCATGGTTTTACATAAATCATACTATAAGCATATCCTTTAATATTTTCTACCGTAATATATTCATAATTTTGTGGAGTATCGGGACGCATTTTTAACCATAAAAGTCTTTTTGCATCATTAACCGTACAATTACGCATCAGAATATTTTTGTTGTGAATGGCTTCACTACCACTGGTTAAAGCGGCATGACAAAATCCAAATTCACAGTTTTCAATAATAATATTTTCATTACCTCCGTTACTGAAATCTTTATCAGCCCATGGTCCTTTTCCGCCTTTTAGTGCAATAGCATCGTCATTTACTGCCATATAACAGCCTTTAATCAGCATATTAGTACATACATCGATATCAATAGCATCTGTACTGGGCGCTTTTACCGGTTCGTGTGGAGAAAAAATATGTAAATCAAGTATTTTTACATTATTACACTGGTAGTAATGGCTTGTCCAAAATCCGGAATTGTGCAATTTTACGTCTTGTACCTGAACATTATCACATTTCCAGATAAAAACTAAACGGGGTCTTGAAACTTCAAGATTGGTACATTGCGGATTTTCTTTTCTTCTTTGCCAGAAAGCTTCCCAGAATTTTAATCCGTTTCCATCGATAGTCCCTTTTCCTGTGATGGTAAAACCGTTAATCCCGTAAGCATTTACTAAAGCCGTAAAATATTCAATGCTTTGTCCTTCAATTCGGGAAGGCATTTTTGGATAATCATTAATATTGTCAGACCCTTTTAAAACCGCTCCTTCAGACACATGCAAATGGGTATTGGGTTTAAAAAACAATGCACCACTCATAAAAGTTCCTTTCGGAATTACAATCACACCTCCGCCATTGCGATACGCTTCGTCAATAGTGTTTTGGATTGCTGCAGTTTGAACCAGAGTACTGTCATTTTTTACACCGTAGTCGGTTATGGAATAAAATTTACCTAAATCTTCGGGATTTATTTTTTTTGCATCTAAAAACCATTCCGGAATTTTAGTCCCGTCAGGAAAAAGATCAGTATTGTTTTTTTGCGAAAATACTTTTGGAGTAATTGCTAGTAAAGCAAGAATGAATAAACAGATTTTTTTCATTTTGTTTAATAAAGGTTAATATAAAGTCAGGTTCCCCACAAAAAGGATGCCTGTTAAATCTTTTAAATAGCTAAAGATTGTTCTTCTTTGGAATTAACGAAGATATAAAATCAGGAGTATCTATTTATCCTGTACTCCATGCAGGACAGTCATACTACTGATGGTGTACTATTATTTTTTAGTCTTAGAAAAGTAAATCAAAGCATAAACTAATGATAAAACAGCAATAGCAATTAAAGTTCCAATGATTTCATTCTGAGTTAAATTGGACAGAAAATAAAGAATAATTGCAATTGAAAGAATAGGGATTGTGAGTCCTCCGGGAATAGTAAATTCATCCGGTCCGGATTTCTGACTGTATCTTAATTTAATGACAGCGAGAACTACACCCAGATAAACAATTAAAATAGAACTACTGGCAATAACTACCAGACTTTCAAAACTACCTGTGACAGCAATTAAAAAACCAATAAAAGCATAAACAATAATGGACAGATACGGTGTTGCAAAAGAAGGATGAACTTTTGCCAATGCATTTATTGGTATTACTTTGTCACGGGCCAGTGCATAAAGTGTTCGGGGATTATTGAGGATGTCACCACTTAAAAAACCAAACATTGAAATAGCAGCTCCCACAGTAAGAATTATAAAACCTACAGGGCCAAAAACAACATTCGCGGTCGAAGCCAGCGGAGTAGCGGTAAACTGGGGCAGCTGGTTTCCTAAAACACCCTGAGCCACCGTTTGAATCAGCATATAAAGGATTACAATGGCTGTAATGCTAATAAAAATAGCCCGGGGAATAGTGCGTTTTGGATTAATCACTTCACCTGAAACGACTATTCCGGATTCACAGCCCTGAAATGCAAAAAATAAAACGAGCGAAGTTTTTCCTAATTGCTGTATGCTGGGAAAACTTTCGATAGATAAATTAGCAACTGAAACAGCTTCCCAACCAAAAATAACTAATAATAAAAGCGGAATTAATTTGGCAACTGTATTCATTTTAACTAAACCAATTCCTTGTTTTACGCCAATGACATTAACAAGAGCTAAACCAAAGAAAACGAGCATTAAAAATAATAAACGTAGCGTTGTTTCCTGAAAAATGGGATGGGTGGAACCTAAAACATTGACTAAAGCATTAGATACCGCAGCATCAGCAAGCAGCGTTCCTGTTACGGTAAAAATACCAGCCAGAAATCCTGCATAAGGACCAAAAGCGGTTTCAATATACGAATACACACCTCCGGTTTGAGTTACTTTACTCGATGCTTCGGCAAAACAAAGCATGATAAGTGCCATTAAAATTCCACAAAAAATATAGGCTATAATACTGGAAGCACCCATAGAAGCAGCAACAATAGCGGGTAACGCAAAAATTCCTGCACCAATAATAACATTCATAATATTGGCCGATAAACCAAATACACCAATGGTTCGTTTTAATTCTTCTTCCGGGTTTATCATCTTTTTTTATTTGTAAAAAGACTCAAAGCCTTTTCTATTTAAAAACGAAGTTATGCAAAATAATTTTTTTAGCAATAAAAGAATTTAAAATCGGATGAAAAATCAAGGTTTTGGTAAAATTGCTGAAAAAAACTTTAGGTTTTTGATCTTTTATAAAACCATATTTTGAATTTAGCAATAGAAAAAAAAACGTGTATGTGATTCTGAAAATGTTGATTTTAGTATTTTAGTTTATTCGGTTGGGAATTTAGTGATGTCCATATAAAAAATTTCCCAAGTGTGTCCGTCTAAATCCTCAATAGTGCGTTGTTGCATAAAGCCATAATCTTTCATTTCTGTTGGTTCCACGCCACCAGCTGCAAGCCCGTTATCTACAATTTTGTTTACTTCGTCAACGCTATCTACTGCTAAAGCGAATAGTCCGGCTAATTTTGTTTTTGTATCTGCAATAGGTTTAGTTGCAAAAGATTTAAATTTTTCATGAGATAAAATCATCACAAAAATATTCTCGCTCCAAACCATACATTTTCCCTGATCATCTGAAAATTGAGGATTATTAGTAAATCCTAATGCTGCATAAAAATCCATTGATTTTTGGAGATCATTAACCGCTAAATTGATAAATACTTGTTTTGCCATTTTATTTTATGAATTATAAATTAATTTTGTATCTGGAATATTTGGTTCCACTGAACTTTTAGTTTAATTTTTTTTTTCCTAAAATATAAAGCCTGCTAATTTTTAAAAGCTAAACCTGCTTTTGCTAATTCTTCTTTTAATGTTGGAATAGAAGCTGGCCCCAATCCATGGAATTTGAGAATTTCTTTTTCACTATACTTTGCAAGTTCTTCCATATTTTTTATTTCATTATTTTCCAATGCTCGTCTTGCCGGAGCAGAAAGTTTTAAAAGAAAATCGCTTTCAGGCTGCCGTTTGCTTTCGCAAATGGGACAAACAGGACAATCACTACTTTTATAGTACTGATGACCGCGTTCACAAGTCCTTAGTGTTCCTACTGTATTCATTTTTAAATAATTGGTATGTTATTTAGAATCAAACTCTATTATCCATTCAATACCGAATTTATCTCTGAACATTCCAAAATAAGATCCCCAGGGACTGTCACAAATAGGAACTTCAATATTTCCTCCGACCGATAGTCCGTTAAACAGTTGGTCAGCTTCTTCGCGACTTTCAGTGCTGACAGCTATTTTAGACCTGTTTTCGTTTTCATTAACCGGTCCCATACTTTCCGGAACATCATTGCCTATTAGAACGTTTTTACCTATAGGTAAAGCAATATGCATAATCTTATTAGCATCATTTTCAGCTATTGGAAATTCAGAGCTTGTAAGATCTTTAAGTCTCATTATTCTGGTAAACTCCCCACCAAATACTGATTTGTAAAAATTAAATGCCTCTTCGGTATTACCGTTAAAGTTAATGTGCGGATTGATAAATGGCATAGTTTAAATATTTTGTTAGTTCAAACTTAATACTTAATCCTCATCTAAATAAGGTATATCGTGTCAAAAGTAAGGTAATTTGCGTCAAGAATTTTTTGCGACTATTACAAACCTAAATTGGGCAATACAAATGATTTTGTATTAGGATGTAGTCGTATCCATAAGCCAGGATTGGAATTCAATTGCTGTGCCGCTTCCTCTTTATCTGGACTCAACGCAGTTTGAAGCACCTTAGCATAGGTTTTAACCTTGGCAGGAGCAGAGTCGGCATCGACCACCGACTGAACAATTTTTTTAGCTTGTAAAATTACAGCCGGTCCTAACGTAAGTATATATTTAGCAGCCCGGCATTCTTTTTCATCACTTTCATTCACAAGACTTCCTCCGGCTTTAAACTTACTAATATGATGTTCTAAAATACTGCTGGAAATAGGAATTATTCCTGCAATATGATGGCTTTGCGCTCCCGAAAAAGGTTTGATATAGGCAAGGTGTGAAGCCTGATGTTCTTCGGGACCATGACCAATAAAAAAGATGTCCAAACCGCCCAACTCTTCCAGTTTATTTAGATAGGCAATTAGTGCAGACTCGATATCTTTAGTATCTGTTTGCATCGGAGTAAAACTTTTAATTTTTTTAAAAAAGACTTCTCCTAAAATACGTTCAAAATCCCTGACAAAACTAAAACTATTCGCCATTCCCAAAGGAGCCAGCGCATCCTGAGTAAATACATTTAGCCTGCCCAGCAAATCATCTGCCTGGGATGTTTTAGCTAATTCTCCCAGTAAGCGGTGTAGTTCCTGAGCGCCACGACCACCCAGCAGTGCAATATTAATATCACCTTCCTTAGATTGTGCAGTTTTATAAAGTTCTTCTAACATCGCCTGACCTACCTCGGCTTCAGTACCTAGTACAGTAGGCTTTACACCATAATCTGTAAAGTTGAATTCCTGTTGGTTATTTTGTGATAACCATATGTTTTCGCTGTCTGTTTCTCTCGTGAATTTTGACTGAGTACTATTCATGATTTTTTTTATTCTATAGTGTCTTTAATTATCTGTTTTGAAAAAGAGGTTTTCAGCGAACGAAAATAGCAATAAAAAATGGAATTCATCGAACTTGTAAATCACACTAAGCCTCAGGTATTATTGTAAACTTGTATAAAGGCAACTTTTTTTTAATCGTAGTTGATGTAGTTACATCATTAAACTGTCAAATAAAAACCAACTTTCCATTGAGCCAATTGCCCAAATCCGTTGTAGCGTGTGTTGGCAGATGTTTTTTATTCGTCAACGTTTTCTTTATACCAATGTGCTTCTGTTTTCCAATCTGCTGGAAATCCCATCAAAACTGCATCAATGGAATATTCTTCAATCAGTTTTTCAATCTTAAAAATAAAATGATTTTCGGGATTAAAAGATATGAGTAGTTTATTCATTATTGAAATAATACCATACATGGTTGTATTGAAATCATCAGTCATTGTGCCATTAAATTTAAATTTATCTCTGCTAGGTATTGTTGGTCTATCAGCAGTAATTTTCTTATTCCATAATCTTGAATGATGGGCACAAACATTTCTAACATTTGTTAGATAAACTAACCATGATGTTAATAAAGAAGAAACTAAATTAAATTCAGTGGCAATCTCAACCTTTTCTGCATTATTGTTTAAACCTTTATAAAGTCTTGAAAGCTTTCCTAAAGTTAATGTTTCTAACGCCATATTTGAAGGTGGTGATGGCTCTGAATTATAATTAAATTTGAAAGATTTTAGAAAACCTTCTTGAGGTTCTGCAAAGGTCTCAGCTATTTCTGCATTTATATTATAAAATATTTCTTTGTTAGTAAACAATGTATCATTTGTATACCAAAAGAAACCGTGACTTATACTGTATTTATTTGTGAGTTTAGCTTTTACAGCTACCTCAATTCGTTCCATATATTCAATTATGATAGCTCTTAATTTTTTATCAAATTGATATAGGTTTATTATATCATCAAATGAAACTTCTCCAATAAAGGAATGATTTCCATCTCTTGTTTGTAAATGATACATATATCCAGTTAGTCTATAATAACCGATATTATTTAGATATTTAGTAGCTCTAATTTCACACGGAATATTTAGATTTCGATTTCTTAAAAGTTGGATATGTTGTTCAGATGTAAGTGGAATTTTTTGGTATTTCATAAATTCAGGAGAAGTATAAAAATAAAAAGCCCCGCAAATTGCGCTTGAATCAGAGGCGTGCGGGGGATTGATGTTGCAAATATAGAGTGTTTTGTGTTCTTGTGCAAATATTATTGTAAAGTTTTTCGAAATCCGTGATTCTGAGGTAAAATATCTGCTAACGTCAGACTGTGAAAAAACGCCACAATCTATCCAACAAATATAGTATTTTATTTCTTTTATAGACAGAAAAATCGTATTTTTAAAAATGCAACATATCCAAGGAATTTCCCGCCATCAGCTACAAGTGTGTAGTTTAGAAGATAAAATAAGCGTTGATAACTCTGTTCGGTTTATTGACGCTTTTGTAAATTATATTGATTTTGAAAAACTAGGTTTTAAGTCTAAGGTTTTAAAAACCGAAGGGCGACCGAGTTTTGCGACAGCCATTTTTTTGAAGCTGTATTTATACGGATATCTCAACGGAGTTCGTAGCTCGAGACGACTAGAAAAAGAGTGTTTTCGTAACATAGAAATGCAATGGCTTTTGGAGGATATTCGTCCCAATTATCACTCCATCGCCGACTTTAGAAAAGACAATCCCAAAGCCCTGAAACAACTCTTTAAACTCTTTGTATCGTTTTTAAAAAATGCCGATTTAATAGCTGGTGCAACCATCGCCATTGACGGTACTAAAAGTCGGGCGTATAACAGTAAGAAAGCCAATTACAACCAAAAGAAAATCGATAAGCACAAGGAGTATATCGAGGCAAAGTCGCAAGAGTATTTAGATCAACTGGCACAAAATGACATCCAAGAAAACCCAGTTGCTATTAAAAACATTCAGAAAAAAATCGAACGCTTAAAGCAAAATACCATCAAATACGAACTTTTGGAAGAGGAACTAAAATCCAGCAAAGAACCTCAAATCAGTACCACTGATGCCGATGCCAGAGCTTTGCTAGTTCAGGGTCAGGTAGTAGAAGTATCGTATAATATTCAAGCTGCTGTAGATAGTAAGCACAATTTTGTAGTAGCCACACACACCATCAATCGGAACGATAAAAATGCATTAGCGGCTATTGCTATTGAAGCCAAAGAAAATCTGAACCTAGAAACCTACACTGCCTTAGTGGACAAAGGCTATCATAACGGACGCGAATTAGACGCTTGTAAACAAAATAATATCATTACCATAGTTGCTGTTCCAGAGCAAGGCAAGAGCAATGAAAACGGCACCCAACCCGAATATTTAGTATCCAAGTTTAGCTACGACAAAGCAATCAATACCTACACTTGTCCGCAAGGACAAATCCTTAGCACTACCGGAAGCTGGCATAAGAAAACGGGAAGAACAGCAGAAAGTGGTTATAGTTTCCAAAAATACCGCACACCAGCTTGTAAAACTTGCCCAGTAAAAGACCTTTGCACCAGTAGAAAAGGCGGTAGGGAAATAGACCGAAGCCAGTATGCCGATGCCGTAGAAGAAAACCACCAACGTTACAAAGAAAACGCGCAATTATACCGCAAACGCCAAGAGATCAACGAACATATCTTTGGCACTATCAAGCGAAAATGGGGCTACAATTACACGGATTTAATAGGACTCGAGAAAGTAAATGGTGAACACAGTTTAATCATGCTGGTGTACAACATTAAACGCAGTATCAATATCCTTGGCGTTCCCGAGCTGATTGCTAAACTCAAAGCATGGAACTCATCTTACAAGAGAAAAGATTTGTTTTTACTAAAAACGACTTGTTTAAAGCTGAAATTAGCATACTTTTTTTATCAAACTAAATTAGCAGCCTAAAAAAGAAACCTTCTTAAAAAGGCTTTATTGGAATTATAGCGAAGTAAAATTTGAAGGTTTTAATCGAAAAATGAGGTTTTTTCACAGCCTGACGTTCCCGCGCTACACGCAGTTTGGGACTAAATTAAGCCCATTATTCGGATTTGCCAAATCATCTCAAATACAAAACCAACTTCCCATTAAGCCAATTGCCCAAATTGCTTGTTGCGTGTGTTACCTGCTGTATCTTTTCAAAGGAATGGTAATTACAGAATCTTTACCATAGTAATTTTCAGTTTCTGAGTTATATTCTTTCAATAACATTTTTATAGTTAGTTTTTTGTCGTTATAGCTTATTTTGCTCTTTTCAAATTGTAGGTTTTCCTCAAATTTAAATTCTCCAATTTTTTTCTCAAAAAGCAAGAATTCATTTTGAGTAATTTCATATTGACAGCAACCTGCCAGAAATCCATTATGGACTTTATAAATTTTGATATTTTCATCTTGAAACCTAACGTCAGGCGGGGAGATGAAAAACACAAAAAATGAAATCAAAATTCCGCCAAAAATTCCGTCAATTAGTATTGAAAGGAAAAGTAAAATGGGAGAAATTAGATAAAATAAAAAATAAAGCGCAATCTTCTTAAATGGTTTAAGATTAAGGAAAAACAAAACTATTCCAGATAAATAAAATAATATTTTGACAAGTAATGCTATTCTATAATTTAAGCTTATGTCAAAAGTAATTCCACATAAAAAATTTACAAGTAAGAACGAAACTGAGATTATATGGAATTTTAGAAGTGTTTTTCTCATTTTGTTTATGTGATATAGCAAGTAACGTGCCGCGGCTTGACGCAGTTGTGAAGCCAGCGAACTGATTATTTTCTGTTAAAGATAGAATTTTTTCGTGAAGAAAAAACGTCAAGGTAACAAAGCAATCCAACTATTGCTTCAAACCGCTGTTGGTGGCAGTTATTATAGACCAATTTTATTTATCAACACTTTAAACATCAAAGAATACGGACTGTCGTTTCCTTGAAAACGATTAATAATTATTAACTCATCCGCTGTTAAATGTTGTCTCACTTCTTGTATTTGATTTTTTCGTATTTCTAATAATACATCTTGAAATAAGCTTACTTGTTTTAATCGTCGCATATCTAAAAGTTCATTATCTAATCTATATTTCTGGATTGTTCTTAAGCCTAATGGTGAATTATTTAATGGCTCGATAAGTTCTTTGTTAAAACTTAGATGCTCACCTATAGTATGGTCATCGTCAATGCAAGGGTCTAATGCGTCTGTTATTGGTATAGAATTATGTGGAATTTTGTTATTACAGTTATCACAAGACAAATATAAATTAGTCCATTCAAAACTTAAATTTTTATCTACACTTACCTCAATGTGATGATCAACCTCTTTTGGATTACCTTTTAGTTTTGTTTCACAGTAAAAACACTTATGATGACTCATAGAATTCAACTGCAACTTTACAGATGTATGTGCATATTTACTTGAATCTGGTCTTTTATTTCCCGAAGCTAAAAAATTAGCAAGCCAAACAGCCTTTCTATCAATTAAAATTTGAGGTTCAGGAAGCCTTTGTATTCCTCTCATTTTTTAATTGTTTTTAGAATTTCCTCTATATTTAAATAATTAAAATACTCTGGGTTTTTATTTAATAGTAGGCTCTCAATTCTTTTAATTTCTTCAGCATTTTTTTCTTGAATCGCGTCCTTTCTTTTTGACAACAACTCTGAAATTTCAACATTAAAATTACTGGTGTTGAATAAAGGGCTCAAAAGTATTTCTTCCACTGGCTTATTAGAGTAAAAATCAGTTTCTTCAACTACTATAGAAAAATCTGTCTCGCTTTTACAAACATAAATTCTAGCATTTTCGACAGAGGAAACTATAAAAGGAGAATGTGTTGTAACTATTATTTGAAGATTAGGAAATAATGAATTTAAACTTTTTAAAAAAGTTTTTTGCCATTTAGGATGAAGATGGTTTTCTGCTTCATCAATTAACAGTAAACCGCTTATTAATTGAATATCGTTAATCGGTATATTATTAATAATGGAACAAGCATACATTTGCTTTAATAAATGAATTAGTCGTTGTATTAAATATAAATTACCACTACTTAACTTGTCTAATGAGATTTCACGATTATTTATTGATATTATTGGTTGGAGTTTAGTCCTGGAAATGTGACTTAAATGGCCTTCGTGAATAGATGATTCAATTATTTTTTTAATCAAATCATACATTTTAACTCCGATTAGCTTTTCACTTTTATCCTTACTGTCGCTCAAGTAATCGAAGAAAGTAATAAGTTTTGTAACCTCAACATTCGTGTGAATTCCAGAAAGTGAGTGGTGAAGGAAATTTTTTGTTACAGGTGTTTCTATATGGGATATATTAAATTTATCATGTGAAAGTTTTGAACTCCAATAATTTATTACAAATTGTCCCTCGTATTTCGATTGCGAATGTGAAGAGAATAGTTTATTGAATTCATAATTATTGGTATCAATTTTTCCATTAGTATTTTTCCCATTACTCATTAAATTTATACTTGTTGAATGATCAATTTCTAGATCGGCAATAATTTTGAAGTTATTTTCTGCGGTAATATCTCTTTCAATATCATCCGTTATACCTAGAAATAAAGATCTTATAGCATCAATAATTATTGATTTCCCTGTACCATTTTCTCCTGTTATGATAATTATAGGTTTATCTTCACCTTCAGTAATAGGTGTAAATTCAAGATCTGCTATTTTGAATGGCCCAATGTTTTCTAAATGTAAATTTTTAATGTCCATAATTTATCAGGGTTTGATTATAATTGCCACCAACTTGTTTATACCAGCCATAAAATGGCTCCAATCTACCTAATTTTGGCTGGCTTTGTGCCATAAGTAAGCTGATATTTATTTAGGCTAATATAGGAAAAATTCTCATAAATTATCAAATGGACTTTTTATTTGTTGAATGTTTTTTGTGCTTACATGGGTATAAATTTCTGTGGTCTTACTACTAGAGTGACCTAATAATTCTCGTATGTATCGTAAATCAGTGCCGCTTTCTAATAAATGAGTGGCAAAACTATGGCGTAACCAGTGCAAGCTAACAGGCTTATTTATACGTGATTTTGTCAAGGCCTGTTTAAGTACATTAGATAAACTGCGTTTATCGTATTTTATACCTGCAATTAGACCTTCAAACAACCAAATTTTTGGTTTGTAGCTAATATAATATTCTCGTAACATTTTTAATATTTTTAGCGATAAAGGTGCGATGCGGTCTTTTTTGCCTTTACTTTGACGAATAATCACAATTCCTCTTTTAGAATCTATATCTACAGGTTTAAGATTTAGTAATTCACTTCTTCTTAAGCCACAGCTATAGATTAAACTTAACATGGTTTTGTGCTTGAGGTTAGTATGAGCTTCCAGAATAGATTTAATTTCTTCCTTACTCAATACATTTGGTAAAACTTTAGCTCGTTTTGGACGATGAATTTTATCTACGAGTATCTTGGTTTCTCGAATAGTCTGAAAAAACAGTTTTATAGCATTCACAATCTGGTTTTGATACGAAGCCGAAAGATTATTCTTCAGGACATACTCATTGTTGTAAATAATTACATCTTCATTATCAATTTCGGCAATTGGTTTTTCTCTATAAAAAACCAAGAAGGATTTCAAAGCTTCGCTATAGGTTGTTACTGTGCTTTCACTATAGCGTTTGGAACGCAAAAAGTGCTTAAATTTTTCTATTTGTGCCATTCCTTCTATTGATGGAAAGGAATGGGCGAGTGGAGCAATTTTGAATCTTTCTCGGTTTTCTTCCGTATCCGGAAGATGCCAAGCTAAAAGTTAATATCAATACTTAATTTAAAATTTGAAAAGAAGGACTTGATGATTTTGTGCGTTTGCGTGAGGGATGGAAGTGGAGCTCTCCCGATTTTTTATCGGGAAGCGGGAACGTACAGCCCGACCTCGTTGCCAAACTAAATTTCCAATACTTATAAACGTTGTGCAACGAGGGCACGCCCATAAAAAAACGGCTAAAGATTACTCCATAGCCGTTTGTATATTATGTTTGAAAGTCTATCCTAAAAACGCTTTCAATTCGTCATAGGTTTTGATTTTAATGCTTACTTTTTCCTTGTTCAGTACGCTTTCTATTTGCACAGGAATTGGTAAAGTTACTCCTAAAGCTGGTTCTACCACATCTAAAAACTTGATAGGATGAGCCGTTTCTAAGAAAACTCCAATAGCATTTGGATAATTTCGCAATTCTTTTTTCAATCCTAAATAACCAACTGCTCCGTGTGGTTCGGCAATGTAACCATCGGTGTTGTAAATGGTTTTCATAGCTTCCAGCGTTTCTGCGTCAGTATACGTATACGAAGAAAAGTCTTTTTTGAACTGTGCTAAATCGTTGCCGTACATTTCCTGAATACGGATAAAGTTACTTGGGTTTCCTACGTCCATTGCATTAGAAATCGTTGCAATAGAAGCTTTTGGATCATAAATCCCATCGACTAAAAATCGAGGTACGGTATCATTTACGTTCGTAGATGCCACAAAATGTTTTACGGGTAATCCCATTTTCTTAGCAATAATTCCGGCACAGATGTTTCCAAAATTTCCGCTAGGGCAGGAGAATACCAATTCTTTGTTTTGAGATTTCAGCGCTTTGTAAGCAAACAGGAAATAAAACATCTGTGGTAACCAACGTGCAATATTAATCGAGTTAGCCGAAGTCAGGTTTTTATGTTTCAAACTTTCATCCAAAAAGGCTTTCTTCACCATGTCCTGACAATCATCAAAAACACCATCAACTTCAAGCGCTTTGATGTTTTGTCCCAGCGTAGTTAATTGTCTTTCCTGAATGTCGCTCACTTTTCCGGAAGGGTATAAAATTACCACTTCAACTCCCTGAACTCCTAAGAATCCGCTGGCAACCGCTCCTCCGGTATCTCCGGAAGTCGCTACTAAAACGGTATTGGTATTGTCTTTTTTATCTTTGTTGAAATAACCCAGACAACGGGACATAAAACGCGCTCCAACGTCCTTGAACGCCATCGTAGGTCCGTGGAATAATTCCAAAGAATAGATTCCGTTTTCAACCGGAACAACCGGGAAATCAAAGCATAGAGTTTCGGCAATGATTTGTTTTAATGTTTCTGTTGGAATTTCGTCACCTACAAATTGCTGAATCGCTTCAAAAGCAATTTCTTCGTGGCTTAAATTTTCAATGTTATCAAAAAAAGATTGCGGAAGCGGCGTGATGCTTTCCGGAAAATACAATCCTTTATCGGCTGCTAATCCTTGTATTACGGCTTCCTGAAAAGAAACTTTAGGTGCGTTATGGTTTAAACTGTAGTATTTCATTTTTATAGTGATTAGTGATTAGTAACTGGTAATTAGTACAAATACACATCATTAATTATTTAATTATTCTGTTTTAGTTTTAGGTAGTAAGTAATTAGTTTAGACTATTCACTAATTACTGTTCACTAGTAACTAGATAACTTTCATTCCTGTATCGTTCACCTTGCACACATGGATTTCATAAGGTAAATTCATGGTGTCGTAGACTTCGCTCATTCCTTTGGCGATTTTTTCGGCGGTGGCTGCCCCTCTGCTTAAAGCAAAAATAGAAGGACCGGAACCGGATATTCCTGAACCTAAAGCACCGTTTTCGTAGGCTGATTGTTTGATTAAATCAAATCCCGGAATCAATACGCTTCGTAACGGTTCAACTATTTCGTCATGTAATGACCGACCGATTAATTCGTAATCCTGCGTGTACAATCCTGCTACTAATCCGCCCACATTTCCCCATTGCGTAATGGCGCTTTTAAGAGAAACGGTTTGTTTTAATACCGAACGGGCATCAGATGTTTTTAATTCAATTTGTGGATGAATTACGGTTGCATACAATTCGTCCGGACTGTCAATTTTGATAATATCCAAAGGATTGGAGCTTCTTACCAAGGTAAAACCTCCCAAAAGGGCAGGAGCAACGTTGTCAGCATGGGCATTTCCCGAAGCTAGTTTTTCACCTTGCATCGCAAATTTCACCAATTCTTTTCGCGTAAACGGATTGCCTAATAATTCATTGGCAGCAAAAACGGCTCCTGCCGAACTCGCAGCCGAACTTCCAATTCCGCTTCCTGCTTTGATGTATTTGTAT
The DNA here is from genome assembly GCF_046000495.1 of Flavobacterium plantiphilum. Classification (NCBI taxonomy): domain Bacteria; kingdom Pseudomonadati; phylum Bacteroidota; class Flavobacteriia; order Flavobacteriales; family Flavobacteriaceae; genus Flavobacterium; species Flavobacterium plantiphilum. The sequence goes on along the minus strand of NZ_JBELQA010000001.1, from coordinate 526,391 downwards.
ATTTCAATTTCGAAACCAAAATCGGAATCAACTTCTTCCAGCATGGCTAATAAAGCGACTCCGGCAACGTTTTTCTCGGCTTCCAAAGGTAAATTAGCCCCCTCGATTTTAGTGATGCGAACGCCTTTTTCAGTCGTTTTTCGAACAATCATTTCGTCACCTACATTGTCCAGACACAATCCCAGAACGTCAAATCCGCAGGAAAGGTTCGCAATAGTTGCAGGGCAAAATACTTTTACTTCATTCATTTTTTTATAGTTTCTAAGTTTCTAAGATTCTAAGTTACTAAGTTTCTAAGCTTTTTTTAATCTTAGCAACTTAGTAACTCAGTTACTTAGCAACTCCTTTTAAACATTTCCAATTCTAATTACATCGGCAAAAATTCCCGAAGCAGTAACCGCAGCTCCGGCACCGGCACCTTTTATCAATAAAGGTTGGTCTACATAACGGTCAGTATAGAATAGAACAATATTATCTTTTCCTTCTAAGTTGTAGAATGGATGGTCTTTTGGGATGAATTGCAAACCTACACTAGCTTTTCCATTTTCAAATTGAGCCACAAATTTCAATCTGCTTTCTTTTGCAATGGCTTCCGCCAAAATACCTTCAAAATGACTGTTATATTCAATTAACGATTTGAAAAATTCTTCGTTATTAGCAGTATCCATACATTCCTTTGGTAAGAAAGCCTGGTTTTCAATATCTTCAATTTCCATTTTGTAACCGCTTTCGCGAATTAAAATCAGGATTTTTCTGGCTACGTCAATTCCGCTTAAATCAATTTTTGGATCTGGTTCTGTAAATCCTTGAACTCCTGCTTCTTTAACCACATCATGGAACGAATTGTCTTTGTCGAAATTGTTAAAGATAAAGTTTAAACTTCCGGATAAAACTGCCTGAATCTTATGTACTTTGTCTCCAGAAGCGATTAAGTTTTTTACGGTATCGATAATTGGTAATCCAGCTCCCACATTGGTTTCAAACAAGAATGGGGCATTGTATTGACGAGATAATTTTTTCAGGTTTTTGTAATTGTCATAAGCAGAAGCACAGGCAATTTTGTTACAGGTAACCACACCCACACTTTGTTTTAAGAAATGTTCGTAAGTTGCCGCTACATCAGCATTCGCAGTAATATCAACAAAAATAGAGTTGCGTAAATTTAAGGCCGCTACTTTTTCGATAAACAATTCTTTGTTTGCTGTTTCTCCATTTTCTAAAGTTTTCTGCCAATTATCTAAATCAATTGCATCTTCATCAAAATGCATTTTTCTAGAATTAGACATAGCAATGACGCGAACGTTGATTTTTAGATTTTCTTTTAAGAATTTCTTTTGCTGGTGGATTTGCTCGATGAATTTTTCACCTACATTACCCACACCCATTACAAACAAGTTCAATTGTTTGGTGTTTTCCTCAAAGAAATTTTCGTGCAAAGTGTTCAATGCTTTCTTAACGTCTCTTTCGTTAATTACGGCTGAGATGTTTCGCTCCGAAGCACCTTGAGCAATTGCTCTGATGTTTACGTTATTTTTTCCCAGAGTACTAAACATTCTTCCGCTTAGACCTTGGTGGTTTTTCATGTTTTCGCCCACTAATGCAATAATGCACAAGTTTTTCTCTACAATGCAAGGATCTATTTTGTTTTGGGCAATTTCGATTTCAAATGCTTTGTTGATGGCATTTTCGGCAACTTCGGCATCAGAATTTAAAATTCCGATACAGATTGAATGCTCCGAAGAAGCCTGAGTAATGAAAATAACATTGATACTTTCATTCGACAATACTTCGAAAAGTCTTTTAGATGAACCTGAAACTCCAATCATTCCCGGACCTTCCAGTGTAATCAGAGTAATATTTTCAATATGGCTGATTCCTCTCACCGGATTTCCATTTGATACAGAAACATTAGAAATAAAAGTTCCTTCGGCTTCTGGTTCAAAAGTATTTTTGATATGAATTGGAATGTTTTTTGTTAAAACCGGCTGAATAGTTGGCGGGTATAAAACTTTGGCACCAAAATGCGACAATTCCATTGCCTCTTGGTACGAAATAGTAGCAATAGGCTGAGCTTGTTTTACAATTTTTGGATTCGCAGTAAACATTCCGTTTACGTCAGTCCAGATTTCCAGTTCGCTGGCGTTTAATGCTCCGGCCATAATAGCTGCAGTATAATCGGATCCACCACGACCTAAAGTAGTATTGATATCATCTAAAGAAGAAGCAATAAAACCAGGCATTACTACAACCTGAGACTCATTGGCACTAAAAAATGCAGTAGTTAATAAGTTTGTTGCTTCAAAACTTACCGCTGCTTTTCCGTAATTATTGTTGGTTTTAATCAACTCCCGGCTGTCTTTGTAACTACTGTTTTTTAGGTTTTGTTTTAATGATTCGGCAATAATATAAGATGAAAGTAATTCGCCAAAACTTAAAATAGTATCTGATGTTCTAGCTGATAATTCGCCAAGAAGAAAACAACCGTCTAAGATAGTTTCTAAGTGGTTAATGATTCTTTTGATGTGACTTAATAAACCGCTTTGTTCGCTTACAGGAATTAATTCTTTTAAAGCATCTAAGTGTTTCTTTTCGATTTCGGCAACAATGTCTTTGTAAGTCTCATCATTAGAAGCTGCTTTTGAAGCTGCTAATTGCAACAAATCGGTTACTTTACTAAGAGCAGAAACTACTACAATCAGTTTGTCATTTTTAGCTTTACTGAGAACAATATCTAGAACTAATTTTATATTTTTTGCATTGGCAACCGAAGTTCCGCCAAATTTTAATACTTTCATTTTGTTTGTTTTATTTTAAAAATGCAATACTTTATATACACCCAGTTACTTTCTTCTAATAAAAAAGCATGTATAAATTCAGGATTATATGTAATGATAAATACCCCTAAGGGGTAGTAGTAGTTGTAACAGAAATTGTAACCCAAATTTGAGTTGCTATCGGAGAGTGATATATGATTCTGTTGTCTTTCATAAGAGTTCCCAAAAATACAGTTTTTTATAAAAATCAAAAACCTTTCTCCGGTTTTTGTGAAAAAAAATTAAAAAAGAGCAAATATATGTTTTTACTGCTTTTAATTATAGAGATTTCTGTTGAAATTTTTATAAATAAGCTGTTTTTTGTGAAAATAACTTGGTCGGATTCATTCAAAAATAAAAATATTGAAATACTTATTTAACTAAAAAAGATTTAGACCGAATATGTTTTCGATTTAATGCACTTATTTTTGTTTTTAGGAATTTGCTAACTCATCCGGTTTTAATTTTGAGATAAAGCAGTTTTTACGCACATTGTATGATGAAGTGTTTTCTGATTTGGTTAATTTTTTATTTAAAAGAGTACAAATAGTTGAAAAAAACTGTTGTAATGCAGGATTAATTTTTGAAATAACTTTAACATCAAATAAAAAAAAGTATTTTTGCTATCTAAAAAATAAAGTAAAAAATGTCAATAAACAGTATTTTCCAATTTTTAGTACCGAAGGATAAAAAATTCTTTCCACTTTTTGAAGAAGCTTCCAGTAATTTGATTGAATTAGCTTCTAATTTACACGAAGCAGTAAATCTTCCTCTGAAAGAAAGAGAAGTTCTTTTTCAAAAAATAGACGAATTAGAACAAAGAGGAGAAGATATTACCCGTCAGACAAATTTAGAATTGAGCAGAAACTTTATTACTCCCTTTGACAGAGAAGATATTCACTCTTTGGTAACTTCTATTGACAATGTCGCTGACCGTTTGCACGGTGCATCCAGTATTATGAGATTGTATCAGGTAGACAAGATTACAAAGTCTATCAGAAAATTGACCGAGATTAATCTTGAAGCTTGTCAAAATATTGAAATTGCTGTAAAAGAATTAAGAGATTTTAAAAATGCACACAAAATTAAAGCGGCTTGTGCTAAAATTTCTAAGTTAGAAAATAAGTCTGATAATGTTTATAATAAAGCCGTTTTTGAAATTTTTGAAAACGAAACAGATGCTAAGAACATCATTAAATATAAAGAAGTATTATCAATTCTGGAATCTGCTACTGATAAATGTAAGAGTGTAGCCAGCGTTCTGGAATCTATTTCGGTTAAACATTCTTAAATTTAATTATTCTTCTGAAGAAATAACACATGACTTTACTTATAACAATTATAGTTTTAGCTCTTATTTTTGATTACATAAATGGTTTTCATGATGCTGCTAATGCTATTGCAACAGTAGTTGCTACTAAAGTACTGACACCTTTTCAGGCAGTTGTTTGGGCTGCTTTTTTTAATTTTTTAGCCTATTGGGTTTTTGGTTTTGGAGTTGCAGATACTGTAGCAAAAACAGCACACACTATTGATATTAATTTAATTGTAATTCTGGCGGGAGTCATTGCGGCCATTTGCTGGAATTTATTAACCTGGTGGTTGGGAATTCCTTCAAGTTCTTCTCATACTTTAATTGGCGGATTTGCCGGAGCCGCTGTTGCTCACGCTATTTATATGCATGGTTTCTCTGATTACACTGTTGTAGAAGACGGAGTAACTATTACTAGACACTGGTACAATATTGTAAACTGGTATGATCCGGGAAAACCAGGCGGATTGCCGACAGGAGTTATTATCATTATCGCTTTTATATTTTTGGCACCATTAGTAGGAGCAATTGCTTCTTACTCTATTTCGATATGGTTATTAAATGCAGCAAGAAAAAGTATTTACCCAAAGATTTTTACAGTAGCATTAATGATTGTTACGGTTTGGTTTGTTAGTCACATGATGATTAATGATATAGGGAAACCCAGGTTTGAATCTCATTTTTGGAGTGTAGCTTTTGAGCCTCATAATATAAAGTGGCTTTTGGTTGGTTTTATTGTTTTGTCAATAAGTGCTTTTTGTTTAGTGTTTAGCAGTTTGAGCCATCATCAGTCAGAAAAAATGCTGAAAAAAATGCAGTTGTTATCATCAGCGGCTTTTAGTTTGGGTCATGGTGGAAATGATTCTCAAAAAGTAATGGGTATCATTGCAGCAGCAGTAATTGTGTATGTAAATAAAGAAGGAGTAGCTTTGGAAGAAATGCCTGCCTGGTTACAAGTAGCACTTCCTGACGGAGAAACACCGGGAATAATGCCGGAATGGATTCCACTTGCCTGTTATTCAGCTATTGCGGCCGGAACATTGAGTGGAGGATGGAAAATTGTAAAAACAATGGGTTCTAAAATCACAAAAGTAACTTCTTTTGAGGGGGTTGCTGCTGAAACAGCCGGAGCTTTGACTTTGTATTTTACAGAACATTTAAAAATTCCGGTTAGTACCACTCATACTATAACAGGTTCTATCATCGGTGTTGGTTTGACTAAACGTGTGTCTGCAGTACGATGGGGAGTGACCGTTAGTTTAATTTGGGCATGGATTTTAACTATTCCTATTTCTGCTCTTTTAGCAGCTATTTGTTACTATGTTTTGAATCTTTTTCTGTAAAACAAAATCATAAATTTATAAAGCCATCCGATACTTCGGATGGCTTTTGTGTTTTTTAGCTTTAAATTATGTTGTATTTATTATTAAGTGTTATTTGTAGTGTTTCTGTAGGTGTGATTTTTAAAATTGCCCGTCAATCATCAGTGAATCCAAAACAAATTGTGCTGTTTAATTATCTTTTTGCGTTTTTACTTTGTTATGTGGTCTTTTCTCCGGACATGATAATAATAACTACAGAAACTCCATTTGTACTCTATGGAAGCCTGGGAATTTTACTGCCGCTTGTATTTTTGTTTTTGATTGCTTCCATCAAAAATATTGGAATTGTAAAAACAGATGCTGCACAAAGATTGTCATTGTTCGTTTCAATTCTGGCGGCCTGGCTGCTTTTTAAAGAAGTATTTTCGATCACAAAGCTAATTGGAATCATAATAGGATTTGGAGCTTTGTTTTGTGTGTTGTACAAGACTGATAATTCGGAAAAAGCGGATTTTAAATATCCTGTTTTAGTCTTTTTAGGTTTTGGTATTATTGATATTTTGTTTAAAAAAATAGCGGCTTTTACCACTGTTCCCTACACAACGTCTTTGTTTGTGATTTTCGGAATCGCTTTGCTTTGCATGCTGGTTGTAGTGCTTTATGAAAGATTTTTTATAAAGAAACTTTTTAGTGTCAGTAACCTGTTTTTTGGGTTTTTAGTTGGATGTTTTAATTTTGGAAATATATTATTCTATTTAAAAGCACATCAGGTATTCTCCACAAATCCTTCGACTGTTTTTGCAGGAATGAACATGGGAGTTATTCTGTTAGGAAGTATAATTGGGGTGCTTGCTTTTAAGGAGAAATTATCAAAACTTAATTATGCAGGACTGTTGCTGGCGTTATTTTCTATACTTTTTATTGTTATTTCAGCTTAAGATTTGTTAGGGTCTAATTTGAAATTTTTTTCAATAGCCTTAATCATTTCCCCTGCGATGTCTTTATTGGTTGCTGTTTCAATACCTTCTAAACCTGGAGAAGAATTTACTTCGAGCAATAAAGGTCCTTTTGAAGATCTGATAATATCAACACCGGCTACTTTTAAATCCATTGCTTTTGCAGCTTTTACTGCTATTTTTTTCTCTTCAGAGGTCGCTTTGATAATAGAAGCTGTTCCTCCAAGATGGATGTTAGCTCTGAATTCTCCGGGCATAGCTTCTCTTTGAATCGAGGCGACTACTTTTCCATCAATTACAAAACAACGAATGTCTTTACCATTTGCTTCTTTAATGAATTCCTGAACTAAAATATTCGCATTTAAACTTTTAAAAGCATTGATAACACTTTCGGCAGCTTTTTTTGTTTCGGCAAGAACCACACCTTTTCCCTGAGTGCCTTCAAGAAGTTTTACAATTAACGGTGTACCGCCAACCATTTTTATTAAATCATCCGTATCTAATGGAGAATTGGCAAATCCTGTAGTGGGAATACCTATTCCGCTGTGCAATAACAGTTGTAAAGAGAAAAGTTTATCCCTGGATTGGGTAATGGCTGTTGATGAATTTAAGCAAAAAACATTTAAGGCTTCAAACTGGCGTGTTAAAGCACAGCCATAGAAAGTTATACTTGGTCGGATTCGGGGAATAATGGCGTCAAATTCATTTAAAATTTTCCCCCCACGATAATGAATTTCAGGTTTTTTAGCATCCAGTTTGATATAGCATTCTTTGATGTTCAGGAAATGCATCTCGTGACCACGCATTTCTCCGGCTTCCATGATTCTTTTATTGCTGTATAATTCAGGATTGCTTGCTAGTAAGCCAATGCGTAATCCGCTTGGAGCTTTCTCAGAGTTTTTATAAATTTCTTTTAAAGTATCACTTGTGGGTTGTCCTAATAAAAATTGCTGCGCCGGATCAACTAATATTCTACCGCTCATCGCTTCACGGCCTAACAGCATACGGAACCCCATTGTGTCTCTGTTAGTTAAAGTCATTTCAATAGGCCATGTAGTTTCTCCAATTTTTAAATTGGTTTGGATAACATAACGCTGTTCTCTGAATCCGCTTGAACTTTTTACAATCCGCTTGTCGATCAAAGGGGCTTCACAGTGAATTATTGTTTTAGAATTGTTCTGTATGGGGTTAATGTCAAACTTAACCCAGTTTGCGTCATTTTTGATAAAAGGTGCTATATTGATGGCGTGCAGGGCAGAAGTTTTTGCCCCTGAATCCACTCTGGCTTTTATGGTTGGAATTCCTAGTTCTGGAAAAGAGCACCATTCTTCACTACCTACGACAACTTTATTCATTATAATTTTATTGGTTTAGTCTGTTTTTTTAAACGCCAAATGTAGTTATTTGTTGCTGAAATAAAAGGAAATTGTGTTAAAAGAATAAACCCGTTAAGTTAAGAAAACATAACGGGTTTATAGAGTTAAGTGAAGCGGTTAATTATAAATTAGTTGCTTCTCCTGTTTTGTGAATTTTTACAGTTAATTCCTGAGTTCCATCTTCAATATCCATGAAAATTTCATCGCCGGCTGTAATTTTTGAAGTAATAATTTCTTCGGCAAGTGTATCTTCTACGTACTTTTGAATAGCTCTTTTTAATGGTCTTGCACCAAATTGCTTATCAAAACCTTTTTCTGCAATAAATGCTTTTGCTTTATCGGAAAGTTTTAGATTGTATCCTAAGTCGGCAATTCTGGCATATAGTTTTTTCAATTCGATTTCGATAATTAAATCAATATCATGTTTTTCTAGTGCATTAAATACAATTACATCATCAATTCTGTTCAGGAATTCAGGTGCAAATGTTTTTTTCAATGCATTTTCAATAATACTTTTCGAATTATCATCAGCCTGTGCTACTTTCGCAGCAGTTCCAAAACCAACTCCCTGACCAAAATCTTTTAATTGTCTGGCTCCTACATTAGAAGTCATAATGATGATGGTATTTTTAAAGTCAATTTTTCTTCCTAGGCTATCGGTCAGGAATCCGTCATCTAACACTTGTAAAAGCATGTTGAAAACATCAGGATGGGCCTTTTCAATTTCATCTAAAAGTACAACAGCATATGGTTTTCTGCGAACTTTTTCGGTTAATTGTCCGCCTTCTTCGTATCCTACGTATCCCGGAGGCGCACCTACTAATCGTGAGATGGCAAATTTTTCCATATATTCACTCATGTCAATTCGCACCAGAGCTTCTTCTGAATCAAATAATTCTTTAGCTAAAACTTTAGCCAGCTGTGTTTTTCCAACTCCCGTTTGTCCTAAGAAAATAAAGGAACCAATTGGTCGGTTTGGATCTTTCAGTCCGGCACGATTTCTTTGGATAGATCGGGCAATTTTTAATACTGCTTCATTTTGACCAATAACCTTACTTTCAATAAGTTCCGGTAGTTTTGCTAATTTATTACTTTCAGTTTGTGCAATTCTGTTAACAGGTATGCCGGTCATCATAGAAACCACATCGGCAACATTATCTTCTGTTACCTGAATTCGATTACTTTTTGCATCTTCTTCCCATTGTTCCTGAGCGATGGCTAGATCTTTTTCAATGCGTTTTTCATCATCACGAAGTTTAGCTGCTTCTTCATATTTCTGCTTTTTAACAACGGCATTTTTTAACTCTCTGATGTCTTCTAACTGTCGTTCTAAATCGAGTATTTTTTTAGGAACTTCGATATTGGTAATGTGTACTCGCGACCCCGCTTCATCCATTGCGTCAATTGCTTTGTCCGGTAAAAAACGTTCAGACATATATCGGTTTGTCAGTTTTACACAAGCCTCGATTGCTTCCTGTGTGTAAGTAACATTGTGGTGGTCTTCGTATTTGTTTTTTACATTGTTCAAAATAGTGATTGTTTCCTCTACCGAAGTAGGTTCTACAATGATTTTTTGAAAACGTCTTTCGAGAGCCCCGTCTTTTTCAATGTATTGTCTGTACTCGTCAAGAGTAGTTGCACCGATGCATTGAATTTCACCTCTGGCCAATGCTGGTTTAAACATGTTAGAAGCGTCCAGCGAACCTGTAGCTCCGCCAGCACCAACAATGGTATGAATTTCATCAATGAAAAGAATGATATCGTCATTTTTTTCTAATTCATTCATTACTGCTTTCATGCGTTCTTCAAACTGACCACGGTATTTAGTGCCGGCAACTAAGCTGGCTAAGTCTAAAGTAACAACACGTTTATTAAATAAAATTCGGGATACTTTCTTATGGATAATACGCAATGCTAATCCTTCGGCAATAGCTGATTTTCCTACTCCCGGTTCTCCAATTAACAGTGGATTGTTTTTTTTGCGACGGCTTAAAATCTGGCAAACACGTTCAATTTCTTTTTCGCGTCCAACAACAGGATCCAGTTTTCCTTCTTCGGCCATTTCGGTCAGATCTCTTCCAAAATTGTCTAAAACAGGTGTTTTTGATTTTTTGTTAGACTTATTGGCCGGATTGTTGAAATTGCCTTCTTTTAAACTGTCATCTTGTCCTAAATCGTCATTGTAAGAGTCTGTGGCTCTTGGTAAATTTTCTAAGAATTCTTCTTCGTTTGGTGTCATATTGAGATATTGTTCTTTAGCTATATCATAATCTATTTTTAGTTTATTTAATAGCTTGGTTGTAGGATCGTTTTCGTTTCTTAGAATACATAATAATAAATGAGCGGTACTAACCGATGGACTCTGGAAAACTTTAGCTTCAAGGAATGTGGTTTTTAATGCACGCTCCGCCTGACGAGTCAAATGCAGGTTTTTCTTTTCTAAATTATTATCGATTCCCGGGATTGCAGGGCTTAGGATTTCTACTTTTCTGCGTAAATGATCTAAGTCAATAGATAAATTATTGAGTATCTGTATTGCTTTACCATTACCATCTCTAAGAATACCAAGCATCAAGTGTTCAGTCCCAATGAAGTCATGACCTAGTCGTAAAGCTTCTTCTTTACTGTAGGTAATAACATCTTTTACTCTTGGTGAAAAATTGTCATCCATAATATTTATTTCTTGTATGTGTAAATTTAGTGAATTACTATTTGAAAAACAAAAACCATACCTAAGTACTTATGTCAGCTAATAGACAAAAAAAATGGCAAAAAAGCTTGAATTTCTCTATAAATTATTAAACAAATGACAATGTTAAGTTGTTAATAAATCTTTGAAATTAGTATATCGAAAAGCTTTTAAAAATTTCAAAAATCCGTATATTGGCACGTTTTGAAATGAATATAATTATTTAATATAACAACTTATGTCTGAAGGAGAAAAGTTAATTCCTATTAACATTGAAGATGAAATGAAATCAGCTTACATTGATTATTCAATGTCGGTAATTGTATCAAGAGCGCTTCCTGATGTTAGAGATGGCTTGAAACCAGTACATCGAAGAGTGCTTTATGGAATGTATGATTTAGGAGTAACTTCAAGATCTGCCCACAAAAAATCTGCAAGAATAGTCGGGGAAGTTTTAGGAAAGTATCACCCGCATGGAGATACTTCCGTTTATGATGCCATGGTTCGTATGGCTCAGGAATGGAGTTTACGTTATTTATTAGTTGACGGTCAGGGTAACTTCGGTTCTGTAGACGGTGACAGCCCGGCAGCAATGCGATATACCGAGGCCAGAATGCGTAAGATTTCGGAAGAAATAATGGCAGACATCGAAAAAGAAACCGTTGATTTCCAATTGAACTTTGACGATACTTTATATGAGCCAAAAGTAATGCCTACCCGTGTTCCTACTTTATTAGTAAACGGAGCAACCGGTATTGCAGTAGGTATGGCTACTAATATGCCTCCTCATAATCTTACTGAAGTTATCAATGGGACACTTGCTTATTTAGATAATAACGATATCGAAATTGATGAATTAATGAATCATATAAAAGCTCCTGATTTTCCAACAGGAGGTGTAATATATGGTTATGAAGGGGTTCGTGAAGCTTTTAAAACGGGAAGAGGACGTATTGTAATGCGTGCTAAAGTAAGTTTTGAAGAAGTAGATGGCAGAGAATGCATTATTGCTACTGAAATTCCATATCAGGTGAACAAAGCAGATATGATTAAACGTACTGCTGACTTAGTCAATGAGAAAAAAATAGATGGAATTGCTAATATCCGTGATGAGTCAGACAGAAACGGAATGCGTATCGTCTATATTCTGAAAAGAGATGCTACGCCTAATGTGGTTTTAAATACCTTATATAAGTTTACACAATTACAATCTTCATTTAGTGTAAATAATATTGCGCTTGTTAAAGGACGCCCGCAAATGTTGAATCTAAAAGATATGATTCACTACTTTATTGAGCACCGTCACGATGTTGTAGTTCGCAGAACACAGTTTGAATTGCGTAAAGCCGAAGAAAGAGCTCATATTTTAGAAGGTTTAATTATTGCTTCGGATAATATTGATGAAGTAATTGCGTTAATCAGAGGTTCTAAAAACACGGAAGAAGCCCGTGAGAAATTAATAGAAAGGTTCCAACTTTCAGACATTCAGGCACGTGCTATCGTTGAAATGCGTCTGCGTCAGTTAACCGGTCTGGAACAGGATAAATTAAGAGCAGAATATGAGGAATTAATGAAATTAATTACTCACTTAAAGGCATTATTAGCTGATGTGAATTTAAGAACTGAGCTTATTAAAGAAGAATTAGCCGAAATACGCGATAAATATGGTGATGCCCGTCGTTCAACTATTGAATATTCAGGCGGAGATGTAAGTATTGAAGATTTAATTGCCGATGAGAATGTAGTGATTACTATTTCTCATGCCGGTTATATTAAACGAACCAATTTAACAGAATACAAAACGCAGAATAGAGGAGGAGTAGGACAAAAAAGTGCCGGAACAAGAGATCAGGATTTCTTAGAGCATATGTTTGTGGCTACAAACCATCAATATATGATGTTCTTTACTCAAAAAGGAAAATGTTTCTGGATGCGGGTTTATGAAATACCTGAAGGAAGCAAAACGGCTAAGGGCAGAGCGATCCAAAACCTTATCAATATCGAAAGCGATGATAAAGTTAAAGCTTTTATCTGTACTCAGGATTTGAAAGATCAGGATTATATCAAAACACATAACTTAGTTATGGTAACTAAGAAAGGACAGGTTAAGAAAACTTCATTAGAGAAATATTCTAAACCAAGAGTTAACGGAGTTGCCGCTATTACCATTAAAGAAGGCGATGAATTATTAGGGGCTGAATTAACGAATGGTGAAAGCCAAATTATTCTGGCCGTTAAATCAGGTAAGTTAGTTCGTTTTGAAGAAACTAAAACCCGCCCGATGGGAAGAACAGCTTCCGGAGTACGCGGTATAACGCTAAAAGACGATAGTGATGAAGTAATTAGTATGGTTACTGTTGACAAAGACAATATCAACGATACTCAAATTTTAGTAGTAACTGAGAAAGGATATGGTAAACGTACTAAGTTAGTAGATGATGATGGAGAAGACGTGTACAGAATTACAAATCGTGGAGGAAAAGGAGTAAAAACCCTTAACATCACTGAAAAAACAGGAAGTTTAATTTCTATAAGTGCCGTAACCGATGCTGATGACTTAATGATTATTAATAAATCCGGGTTAACTATCAGAATGGCAATTGAAGATTTAAGAGTAATGGGGCGTGCTACCCAGGGAGTTAAATTGATCAATCTGAAAGGAAATGACTCTATTGCGGCGGTTGCTAAAGTAATGAAAGATGATGCTGAAGAAGTGGTACTTGACGAAAACGGAAATGTTATAGAAAATGCAGCCATTGAAAGAGTAAAACCAGTATTAGAAGTACTAGAAGATGATGGCATTGTGGAAGATGAAGAGGATGAAGAAGAAGATAGCATCGAAGACGAAGAAGTTGATGACTCTGAAGATGATGAATCTTAAATTTGTAACCCAAGTGAATTATTAAATATTAAAAATGAATATTATGAATGGTAAATTTGTAATGCTTGCATCAGCTTTATTGCTGTCTGTAGCTACTTTTGCTCAGAAAAAAGAATTAAGAGCTGCAGAAAAAGCAGCAAAAGGTGACGATATGACAGAAGTGCTCAGAATTTTGAAAGAAGCCGAACCTGTAATGACGAATGCATCTGATGAAGAAAAAGCCCAGTATCTCTTTTTAAAAGGAAATGCTTATATGGCGCTGGTAGAGAAAAAAGTCGATACCGAAGTTAATATGTCTCAGGCTGCCAATACGTATAAAGAATTAATAGCAGCTGAGAAAGCTTCCGGTAAACAAAAGTATTCCAGTCAGGCAGCAACATCAATCACAAGAATTAAAGGTATGTTAATTAACAGTGGTGTTGCAGCTACTAAAGAAAACAATAATATTGAAGGAGCTCAAAAATTATATGAAGCCTATCTTTTAGATAAAAAAGATACTATAAATCTTTATTATGCAGCTTCCACTTATGTAAGTGGTAAAGATTATGATAAAGCAATGGAACTGTATAATGAGCTTAAAAAGTTAAACTATTCCGGTAAAGCAACAGAATATCTGGCTACCAGTAAAGTAAATGGTGAAGAAAATGCGTTTGCTACTGCTGCTGAAAGAGACAAAGCAGTGAAATTAGGAACGCATGAAAATCCAAAAACGGAACAAATTCCTTCTAAAAGAGGGGAGATTTATAAAAATATGGCTTTGATATTAGTAGATCAAGGAAAAATTGCTGAAGCTAAAAAAGCTGTTGCAGAAGCTACAGCAGCTAATCCGGACGATACTTCTTTAATGTTAACTGAGGCTAATTTATATCTTCAAACTAAAGATTTTGATAAATACAAACAGATAATTACGGAAGTATTAGCAAAAAATCCTAATGATGCAGGATTAGTATACAATTTAGGAGTGATTTCTGCAAATGCTAATAATAATGCTGATGCAGAGAAATATTATAAAAGAGCAATCGAAATTAAGCCTGATTATACTAACGCTTATATCAACTTAGCTGTTTTAAAACTACAAAACGAAAAACCTCTTATCGAAGAAATGAATAAGTTAGGAACTTCTGATAAGGATATGAAACGTTATGATGTTTTGAAAAAGAAAAGAGAGGAGTTGTTTAAAAGTACTTTACCGTATTTGAAAAAAGCGTATGAATTAGATCCTCAAAACGAAGATGTGGTAAAAACACTTTCAGGAGTTTATGGAGCATTAGAAATGACAGCTGAGAAGAATGCCTTGAAAGCTAATATGAAAAAATAATTTTTCAGTCATATAAAAAATAACAGCCATCTTTGATATTTTCAGAGATGGCTTTTTTTATTTGATTTATTTACCACGCAACTATTATAAATTTGTAGTTTTGTTTTTTTCTTTTCTTGAAAAGATATACTCACAATTTTAAAATAGTTAACTAAATTAATAATGATTGCACTCAATCAGGATTGTAAATATCCATTAGAAAAGATACTTTTTGTATTTGCATTGGAATCAGAAGCTGCTGACGTATTTAATAAACAAAATAAATTATTTACAGGAATAGGAAAAATTAACGCTGCTTATGAATTGACAAAAGCAATTCATAATAAAAAACCTGATTTAATTATCAATTTAGGCTCTGCCGGAAGTAGTACATTTTCTAAGGGAGATGTAATTTGCTGTACACAATTTGTACAACGTGATATGGACGTACGTGGCTTGGGGTATGAACTTTATGAAACTCCTTTTTCCGGAGTGCCGTCTCTATTACAATATGGTTTAAAAATAGAAAAGTTACCGCTGGGTATTTGTGGTACGGGTGATAATTTTGAAATGAGCCATAATGAAACTAAATATAATGTGGTGGATATGGAGGCTTACGCACTGGCTACTATCGCGATGAGAGAAAATATTCCGTTTGTATGTCTTAAATATATTTCTGACGGTGCTGATGATAATGCAGCTGATGACTGGGCTGAATCAGTGCATAAGGCCGCTCATGCATTTGGCAAAATTCTTCAGATTAATGATTAGTAGGTTTTATATACAATGAAGAGGCTGGTTTTAAAAACAATTGAAAATAGTATTGAAATTCCATTTGTCGAAGATGAATTTGAATCCGGCGCTGTCTGTTTTGCCAATGATGAAGATTTAAGATTGGACTTTAAGTTACAGTTTACTATTTATGATGTAGTGAATTATGTGTATGGCATTTATCAATTGTACTGGGAAGAAAACGGAAAGTTAGAAGTTTCACGTTTAAAAATTCCGTATCCTGTTAATGCGCATCGTTTTTGGGAATACAGTACTATAGGAAAAAAATACCGTCAGCAACACGTTATTAATAAAATTGAATTAACGGATGTAACTGAATTACAATGGGAAAATTTAAAAAGTAAAATTTAATTTTATTATAATTCACTTGTAGTGTATAACTCCTTGTAATTTCTCTTTATTCCCAATTTGTAAATTCTTAATTTGCGACCTTAAATTAGTAAGGAAAGATGAAGGTCTGTATTGCCGAAAAACCAAGTGTAGCACGCGAAATTGCATCCGTATTGGGAGCAAATACCAAACATGATGGTTATTATGAAGGGAATGGTTATGCTGTAACTTATACCTTTGGTCATTTATGTACCTTAAAAGAACCCAATGATTACAAAGCTTACTGGAAAAGTTGGGATTTGAATAACCTTCCTATGCTACCCGATAAATTTGAAACTAAAGTTGTGGAAAATGCCGGTATTCAAAAGCAATTTAAAATTGTAAAAAGTTTATTTGACCAAGCTGATGTGGTAATCAATTGCGGCGATGCCGGCCAGGAGGGAGAACTGATTCAGCGATGGGTAATGAATGAGGCTAATTATAAGGGCGAAGTTAAACGCCTGTGGATTTCGTCATTAACTACAGAAGCTATTAAAGAAGGTTTTGAAAATCTCAAACCTGCCGCTAATTATGATAATTTATATTATGCAGGATTTTCCAGAGCCATAGGAGACTGGCTGCTTGGGATGAATGCTACGCGTTTGTACACTGTAAAACATGGAGGCTACAAACAAATATTGTCCATCGGTCGTGTGCAAACGCCAACATTAGCAATGGTCGTAGAACGTTTTAAAGAAATCGAAAATTTTAAACCGCAACCTTACTGGGAATTGCAAACTTTATATCGGGAAATCCTTTTTAGCTATGAAGAAGGTCGTTTTTTAAAAAAAGAAGACGGGCAACTCTTGGCAGATAAAGTCAAAGAAAGTGATTTTGAAATTGTTTCTGTCGAAAAAAAGAATGGAAACGAATATGCTCCGAAACTTTTTGACTTAACTGGTTTACAGGTGTATTGTAATACTAAGTTTGGGTTTTCGGCTGATGAAACGCTGAAAATAGTACAAACTTTATACGAACAAAAAGTGGTGACTTATCCCAGAGTAGATACTACTTTCTTACCAACGGATATTTATCCTAAAGTTCCCGGGATTTTGCAAAATCTGACTAATTATGCTTCATTGACCGAGGTTCTTTTAGGGAAAAAAATTAAAAAATCTCCGAAAGTTTTTAATGATAAAAAAGTTACCGATCACCATGCTATAATCCCGACAGGAGTACAAATCAATCTGCAATACAATCAGCAGCAAGTGTATGATATTATTGTAAAACGTTTTATTGCTGTTTTTTATGATGATTGTCTGGTGGCAAATACAACAGTAATTGGCAAAGCGGCTGATGTTACTTTTAAAACAACAGGAAAAGAAATTCTGAAAAAAGGTTTTCGGCTTGTCTTTGAAGATCCAAACGCAAAGGAAAAAGAAACAGATTTGTTACCTGCTTTTGTTGTGGGAGAAAAAGGCCCGCATGAACCTTCGTTTTTAGAAAAAGAAACAAAAGCTCCTAATCAGTTTACAGAAGCTTCTTTGTTAAGAGCAATGGAAACGGCAGGAAAACAGGTTGATGATGAAGATTTGCGTGAATTAATGAAAGAAAACGGTATCGGAAGACCTTCTACAAGAGCCAATATTATTGAAACTTTGTTCCGACGCCAATACATCATTCGAAATAAAAAACAGGTTCTGCCTACACCAACAGGGATTCAGCTTATTGATATTATTCAGAATGAATTGATAAAATCGGCAGAATTGACGGGTTCCTGGGAAAAACAACTGAAAGATATTGAGAAAGGAACTTTTACCGCAGCTGCATTTATCAATAATATGAAGCGTATGGTTGATGCTTTGGTGTATGAAGTACGCAGCGAAACTACTCG
Organism: Flavobacterium plantiphilum; assembly: GCF_046000495.1. Classification (NCBI taxonomy): domain Bacteria; kingdom Pseudomonadati; phylum Bacteroidota; class Flavobacteriia; order Flavobacteriales; family Flavobacteriaceae; genus Flavobacterium; species Flavobacterium plantiphilum. The sequence goes on along the minus strand of NZ_JBELQA010000001.1, from coordinate 508,750 downwards.
TGCTAATATTTCGCATGCCGGAAGTATTCAAAAAGAAGAAGCAGCTGTTGAGAAAAAAAAGGCGGCAGGAATAGAAGCGCAATCCTGTCCTAAGTGCAAAAAAGGAAATCTTATAAAAGGAAAATCAGCTTATGGATGTTCCGGATATAAGTTGGGGTGTGATTTTGTTTTACCCTTTATTTTTGCAGAGAAAAAAATATCAGAAAATCAATATTTACGATTGCTTCAAAAAGGTTCAACGGTAAATTTAAAAGATTTTAAAACGGATGAAGGTGCAATGATAGAAGGATTACTTCGCTTTGATGATGCTTTTAAACTTAAATTAGAGCCTAGAAAAACAGTTTCAAAGGCAATATCAGAAACAACATCTGATAAATTTGCTTGTCCAAAATGTCAGGGAGGAACTATTATAAAAGGCAATTCAGCTTATGGATGCAGTCATTATAAATCAGGTTGTGATTTTAAAGTTCCTTTTGAAACTGTCAGAGAAAAATTAAAAGATCAAAAACCAACCCAAAAATTAGTGTATACTATTCTGAAAGAAGGTTTTTAATCCTATCAGGAGTTTGTGTTATGCAACCTCTTTTCTGTCTTTTTTATTCTGATTCGATGTAATTGAATTTTGAAATATTAATTCCGGCATTTTGTACTCTTTTTTTTTAACCGAAGAATTTTTAATAGAAAGCTTTATTTTACGAATTGAATTTTTTAGAAAAAGAATAAAACGGATAATAATGTTTTTTTTCATTCTTCTGATTTCTTTTTGAAGCTGTGTGTTCTCCGCTTTTACAAGCTGTAACTGATTTATAAAATAAGCATTTTGATTTTGACCGGCAGTAACATTTTCAAAATTAGCATACAGATAATTTAACCGCTCTTTTATCAGCATCCCTATAGCATAAAATGATAATTTTTCTTTAATATAAAGGCTGGCATGGTTTGCTTTGCTGTTTCTTAAAGAAGGATTTTCATAAACTTCAATTAATTTATCCACTGCACTGGACAATTTAGGATTAGCCCAGATTGTTTTAGCACAAAAGTTCTTATCCGGATTTTCAATATGTCCAACTTGAAAATCAATCAGATAACTATTATTGTCATTCATAAATTCAGTATTTCCGGAATAATTAGTGGCTATGGTAGGTTTGCCTAAAAACATAGCTTCGGCTAGCGTTAATCCAAATCCTTCGGAATGATGCATGGAAACGTAGGCATTACAATTGTTTATTAACTGATTGACATTGTTTTTATCCAGTTCAATATCAAATATTTTTATGTTTTTGGTATTGGAAATACATTTTTGTAATTGCTGTCTGGATTTTCTATAATGGTCACCACCAACGGTTTTAATCACTAATTCTACGTTGGCATTATTTCCAAAAGCGGTTTTAAATGCTTCAATCAGGAAAAAAGGATTTTTTCGCTCTATGGAACTATGGTAACTGAAAATAAACAGAAAGCTAAACTTTTTTTCATCAAAAAAAGCAATCGTATTTTTTTTGTCAGCAGTATCGAGAGCTACTTCAACAGGATGTGGTACTATAATTATAGGATTATTATAGGTTTTTTGAAAGATTGATTTACAATAATGGGAAGTAGTCCAGATTTCATTAAAAAGATTCAGGTTTTCTAATAGCTCAGGTGCAATGTATTCTGATTCCCATACTAAAAACAGGATTGTGTATTTTCCCTTAAATAAATCCGGATTGATGACTCCAAAAAATGATTTAAGATCCTGTAGTGAAATCTGAACCAAATTTACCGGATACTCAAATGAGTATTGATATTTAGGATTATTTTTAACTTCATTATAATCGATCAAAGAAAGCGGGATATTGTGTTTTTTAGCAGCCTTAATGTTTAGACGTACGGCTTCTCCCAGACCAAAACTGCCCTTTGTGTATCCGATAATATTAATTCCTTGTTTGTAGTTATGCATTTTATACTCTGAATATTTATTGTTGCCGATATTAAATTGTGTACAACAACCTTTCCTTGCTATTCCATTTTTATTATTGTAAAATGCTTTTATATACGTTCATATACTCCTTAGCAGCATTTTCCCATGTAAATTCTTTGGCTCGGTTTTTATAGGCTGATATATATGTTTGTTTATTATTGTGAAATTTACTCATGCCTTCATTAAATACTTTAGCCATATATTCCGGATCAAAATTTTCCCAGTAAAAGGCATCTTTTCCGCCTATTTCAGGCAGCGAAGTCTTATTAGATAAAAATACCGGTTTGCCAAAGGTCATCGCTTCCAAAACCGGTAATCCAAAACCTTCTCTCAAAGAAGGAAAGGCAAAAGCAAGACAGTTTTTATAATAAAAAATTTTGTCTGATTCGGAAATTGGACCAAGTAAAAAGACTCTGTTTTCTAATTTATAAGTTTGTATTTTCTGTCTTAATAGGTCTACGTATTCATCCTTTATTTCTCCTGCAATTATTAAATTAATGTCATTTAGAAACCGAAGCATTTCAATCAGAGTGTGAAAATTCTTTTTTTCAACAACCTGCCCAATAGAAAAAATAAAAGGTTTGTCAGGTACATAGCCAGAACAAAAAATTTCTGAATATTTAGAATATTTATAATTGAAATTATTACCATTATGAATTACAAATTCAGGGACATCCGGTATCTTAAAATAATTGTGTGTACTGGTTTTTGCAAATTCTGATACATATACAATTGCATCACTTCTTTCAATTTTATTTTTTAATTGATTAATTCTTAGTTCAAGATCTTTTCCTGTGTTTTCTTCTAAAAAATTTATATCATGAATAGTCAATAAATAAGGAGTGGAATTACTTGCTGGTTCAATTTTTGTATTCTGATTTACAGAATGCCATAAGTGAAAGTTTTTCTTTATTCTGAAAAATGGGTATCTTGTTATTGGAAAATATTTATTATAAGAAATACATTTTCCTAACTCTTGTTTAATTTTGTCGTTATTACAGTTTAAAATAAGCTGATGTTCATTTAAAAAATCGGTTTCCTTGCTTAACGCCTTAGCTAAATTGAAATTGAATTGTCCGAATCCGCTATATAAATTTCTAATATTATGAGTTTCAAGAAAAATCTTTTTTGGGGCTGAGTATTGCATAAATAATGTTGTTCTTCAAGATTAATAAATACCTTACTAATTCTACAAATAAAAATTCCTCTGAAAATAACAAAAGGATATTTTAAAGATGTAAGAAAAGTAAATTAGTTGCGTGTGAATAATTTTTTTTAATACGATTTAAAAGACAAGCACTTAATGTATAAGATTGAAAAAAATAATTTTACTTTATAAAGCACTGATAGTTATTGTTTTATTAGTTTGTGACCGTATGAGAATTATAAGATCACAAACTAATAAAATTTTTAGCTTCCTGCAGGTTCACCACCATTCACATGAATGAATTGTCCGGTAACATAACTGCTGTCTTCAGATGCTAAATAAACATAAGCGGGAGCTACTTCAGAAGGCTGACCCACTCTTTTCATCGGGGTATCTTTTCCAAAAGTTGTAACATCTTTAAAACTGGCAGGAATTAATGGAGTCCATATAGGACCGGGAGCAACACCATTTACCCGAATGTTCTTCTGTACTAAATTACCGGCTAATGATCTTGTAAAGCTTACAATTGCTCCTTTAGTACTGGCATAATCTAATAAATGTTCACTGCCGCGATATGCTGTAATTGAGCTTGTGTTAATAATACAATCACCTTCATTCATGTGTGGAATTGTATTTTTAGTAATATAAAAATAAGGGTAAATATTGGTTTCAAATGTAAGATGCAATTGTTCATTCGAAATGTCTTCCAGTTTACTTTCAAGCATTTGAGTAGCGGCATTATTAACCAGAATATTTAATTTTCCGTATTCTGACACCACTTTTTCTACAGCATTTTTACAAAATTCAGGATCTTTTAAATCTCCTTGTATAAGTAAACAATTGCTGTTTTCGGCTTCCACTAATTCTTTAGTTAACTGTGCATCTTCATTTTCTTCCAGATAAATTATCGCAACTTTAGCACCTTCTCTGGCAAAATGCACGGCAACGCTTCTGCCAATACCGCTGTCACCTCCGGTAATCAATGCAACTTTGCCCAAAAGTTTATCAGCTCCTTTATAGTTTTTACGAATTATTTCCGGTTCAGGAATCATTTTAGACTGTTCTCCCGGTAAACTTTGTCTTTGTAATGGTAGGCTTATATTCTTATCCATGTTCTGTTATTTTTAAAATTCGACATTGCTTAAATAGCATCTAAAATTAAAATTTTCAGAACCTGTGTTTTTACATAATTACAGTTAGTCTTTATAACTTTTACATTTATAAATCCATAATACTTTGAAGAATGATGTTTAAGGAGAAAATAGGAGGGAAGGAGTTTAAAAAAAAGTACCGATGCTTATGCTATTGCTGTGTGACTGATTTCCTTTATTAATTAAAGAAAACGTAGGATTATTGTATGTACGAACGGGTGGAAAGCACATACTCCATTACAGTTACTACAGCAACCTGACTACCCGTGATCTTCGTTGCAACAGGCATCGGTACAATTTTGTTATGCTTATATTGATAAGCTTTAATGTAAAATTATTAATAACGAGACAGACTGTTTTACAAAATTTCAATAAATAGTTATACAATGTAGTGTTGCTTCAAATGGAAATCTTTAAAGGAAATAAAAAAATGTTATAACCTTTTGGCTACACATTAAAGTAATTTAGACAGATGAATTTAAACATTACATAATGATAACAGAAATAAAAGATGTCCCTCCCCAGATAGTTGCATTTAAGGCTATTGGAGAAGTGACACATGAGGATTACACCAATATTATTGTTCCGGCTGTCCAAAAATTAGTTTCACAAACTGATGAAATAAATTTTATACTTTATCTGGATACCAACATTAATTTTACAGATAGTGCCTGCTATCAGGATGCACTTTTAGGATTAAAAAATCTTGGAAATTGGAATCGTGCTGCTATAATAACCGATTCTTCAAATATAATTTCATTCACAAAGGCTTTTAGTTATATTATTCCTGGAGAATTTAAGGGGTTTTCAAAAGAGAATGATGAAGAAGCTATACTTTGGGTCAGTAATAAAGCATAAAAAAATATTTTTTAAGCTAGCGTATTTATTAATTTAATTTTAAATATTATGGAAACGAATAAAGATAAAAATGATACCACAAAAAAAGGTTTTTCAGAAAAACCATACTCAAAAATGGAACCGGTAACAAATCATGATGCTGGTTTAACAAATGACAACGAAGAGTTGTATGGAACACCACAAAATGAAAAACCATTAAAAGATATCAAACCCGATAAGAAACCATATGAATCAGGAAATGAATCTGATAAAAATGCGACTCATCAATTTGTTGATGAAGAAGATATTGTACGGAATACCAATTTGGTTGATAACAATGATCCTGATTGTTTTGACAAACAATATGGAAAAGATTCAATTCCAAAGTCGGAAAATTAATTGAGTTTTCCTTTTGCAAATAAAAAACGTCCTAATTTTTTAGGACGTTTTTTATTTATTTTTTCTCTTCGTTATTCATTTTATCATCAAAATCGGGCTCTTCACCTTTAAATTTTTGAGTATCGACATCATAATTTTCATCATTAGTTAACACTTCATCATGATCTTTATATTGATGTTTTCTGGTGTCACTTCTGTTGTCCGATCCTTTATTATTGTTGTTCGTAGGGTTGTGTTTATTAGTACTCATGATTTTATCTTTTATAATTTACTTAAAATTACATAATCAGTCCTGAGTAATTTTATACAATTACAATGAAATATTGCACAATTTTAATTTAGACTGAAATTATCATAACTTTTTAAAATATTGTTTGAATAAAATAGGGTAAAAATCAGAAAAACAAGAATAAAATGAAATAAAACACTGAAAATCTATATTTTTTTTGTATATTATTCAACTAAATCAAATTTTCAGGATTTTATGGAGATTCTGTAAACTATAAAAATAATACTATAATCTTTTTTAAAGACAGACATATTATTTTTAATCAGTTCAAAAAATCATTCTAGAAAAAGTGAAAAAACAATAATAAATATAAAATGGAAAAAACAATTATCGTTTCAAACAGGTTACCTGTCGATCTTAAATATAATGAAGGAAAGCTAATAGTAAAATCCAGTTCAGGAGGATTAGCTACGGGAATGAAATCAGTACATTCTGAGGGAAACGGTATCTGGATTGGGTGGTCAGGACTTACTGAAGAAGTGATTAACCCGAAACAGAAACTGGAAGTTAATGAAGCATTAGCTAAAGAGAAATGCATTTCGGTACCGCTTAATCAGTATGATATTGACAATTATTATTACGGCTTTAGTAATGCTGCCTTATGGCCTTTATTTCATTATTTTCAGGCTTATACAGAATTTGAATTGCATCATTGGAAATCATATGTTGAAGTAAATCAGAAATTTGCTGATGTTGTTTTAGAACATCTAAATGAAGGTGATACCGTATGGATTCATGATTATCAATTATTATTACTGCCTGAACTCCTGAGAAAAAAAAGAAAAAACATTACTATTGGTTTCTTCCTGCACATTCCTTATCCTTCCTATGAAATTTTCAGAACCTGTCCGTGGCGTAATGAGTTACTGCAAGGAATGCTTGGAGCAGATCTTATAGGTTTTCATACTTATGATTATGTGCGACACTTTATAAGTTCTGTAGAGCGTTTAAAAGGTATTGAAATAAATTTCAACGAAATTTCATATGATAACAGAATTATAAAAGTGGATTCTTTTCCTATGGGAATTGATTATAATAAATATCATAATGCTGCTCTTGAACATCATAAATATCCGGAAAGTTCTAAGTCAGAATTGATGAAAAACATTGATTTTCACAATAAATCTAATGAAGAAAGCAAATTGATTCTGAGTATTGACCGTATGGATTATACTAAGGGGATTCCAAACAGAATAAAATCTTTTGAATATTTTCTGAATAAATATCCGGAATATAAAGGTAAAGTAAGACTGGTAATGCTGGCGGTTCCTTCGCGGGAAAATGTATTGCAATACCAACTTTTAAAAAGAGAAACAGATGAGCTGGTAGGAAGAATAAATGGTGATCTTTCTACGATTAGCTGGACTCCTGTCTGGTATTTTTACAGAGCATTGCCTTTTCATGAACTTATAGATTTATATGTCTCTTCAGATGTTGCAATGGTTACTCCTATAAGGGACGGAATGAACTTAGTTGCAAAAGAATATATAGCAACCAGAACTAAAAATGATGGTGTTCTTATATTGAGCGAAATGGCCGGTGCAGCTAAGGAGATGCATGAAGCCTTAATTGTAAATCCAAATAATTTTGATCAGACTGCTGACTGTATTAAAGAAGCGCTGGAAATGCCGGCTGAAGAACAAAAAACAAGATTAGAAGCACTTCAAAAAAGAATTTCCCGTTATGATGTGGAGCGTTGGGCTAAAGAATTTCTGAAAGGATTAAAAGTTGCTAAAGATACTGTACCGTTACAGATAGCTCAAAAACTTATTCCGACTAAAATAGAGGAAATAGCTTCTGAATATAAAAAAGCTTCCCGAAAATTATTTTTACTGGATTATGACGGAACCTTAGTCGGTTTTAAAAATAATCCGGGTGAAGCCAGTCCCGGTCAGGAAGTATACGATTTACTGGATCAGATAAATTCAGATGAAAATACAGAAATAGCGATCATTAGCGGAAGAGACCGAAAAACACTTGAAAGTTGGTTTGGTCATAAAAATTATACTTTAGTTACTGATCATGGTGCCTGGATGCGAAAAAAAGGAGAAGACTGGACACCATTAGACCATCTTAAGTCCAATTGGAAAGAAAATATACGTCCCGTAATGGAAGCTTTTACTGATAGCACTCCAGGAGCTTTAATTGAAGAAAAGGAATATTCATTAGCCTGGCATTACAGAAAAGCAGATGCAAAGATGGCTGCGTTAAGAACGATGGAATTGAAACATGTGTTAAAAAGTTTTCTTTTTAATCATACGCTAACTGTTCTTGAAGGAAATAAAGTATTAGAAGTAAAAAACAGTAATGTGAATAAAGGACGCGCAGCCTCCAATATAGTTTTAAATAGTAATTATGATTTTATTTTTGCTATAGGCGATGACTGGACTGATGAATTTATGTTTGAAGAACTTCCAAAAAATGCTCATACAGTAAAAGTAGGGAATGTAAAAACAGTCGCTAATTATTACATAGAGGATAATACTGAGGTTCATGATTTGTTACGACAGATAATAACTTCTTGATTTCTCTCAGTATAAAAAAAGAGTCGAAATTTCCTTATTGCGACTCTTTTTTTATTTAGTTTTTAATAGCTCCCAGAACCTCTTCTTCTTCGGTAATATTAGAAAGGTTAATGGCGGTTTCGATGAGTGCCAGATGTGAATATGCTTGCGGAAAATTACCCAGTAATCGTTTGGTCTTAAAATCAATATCTTCACTAAACAAACCTAAATGATTACTGTAACTAAGAAGTTGCTCAAAAAGTTTTTCTGCTTTCTTAGTCTCTCCAATTTTATACAGGCTATTAATGAACCAAAAGGTACAAATAGTAAATGAAGAGGAGGGATGACCAAAATCGTCTTTATTTTTGTAACGATACAAAAGCCCGTCATTGCTCAGATCGCGCTCAATAGCCTTGACTGTTGCTATATATTTTGGATCTTTTGCTTCAATAAAACCATAGTTTTCCATTAAAAGTACGGATGTATCTAAATCATAAGAACCATATGACTGAGTGAATGCCTGTACCGAATCATTCCAGGCATGTTCCATAATATCATTTTTTATAGCTTCTGCAAGGGGTTCCCATTTTTCTACCTTAGATTTCTTCCCTAAAATTTTCGCTACCTTGATAGCTTTATCAACAGCTGTCCAGCATAAAATTTTAGAAAATGTAAAATGTCTTTCTTCAGTTCTGAATTCCCATATTCCTTTATCAGGTTCCTGCCAGTGTTTTGCTACCACCCATACAATACCCTGTGTTATATTCCACAGCTCTTCACCGTTTTCAGTATCATTATTAAAAGTGATAAGCTGTTGATGGATAACGTCCATCAAAATACCATAAATATCGTTCTGGCGTTGTGAATAAGCTGCATTACCTATCCTGACAGGCTTACTGCCCATATAACCGCTAAGATGATCTAATGTTTCTTCAGTAAGTGTTTTTTCCTTATTGATGCCATACATGATTTGCAATTTTTCATCTTTATCAGGAACCAAATCTATAATAAATTGTAAATAGTTTTTAGCCATTTTTTTATGACCTAAACCGGAAACAACTTTGACTACCATAGAAGCATCCCTAATCCAGCAAAAGCGATAATCCCAGTTTCTGACTTCTCCTAAGGTTTCAGGGAGTGAGGTAGTTGCAGCTGCCAGAACTGCACCAGTTTTTTCGTAACTAAGCAGTTTGAGTGTTATAGCGCTACGCATAATCTGTTTGTTGAACTTTCTGTATTCGGTGGTTTTATCAGCCCAACCCAGCCAATAGGTTTTAGTTCTTTCAAATTCTAAGTTTATCTTTGTCTGTGTAGGTGTAAATATTTTTTCATTATAAGCCAGTAAAATATATCCATCCTGTTCCAGTGTAATTTCGTTGCTTTCTTTTATAGCAGTTAAATCAAAATTACTATACATAAATAAAGAGTCAAATTTGGTAGAATTACTTACACTGATAATATGGTCTTCTTTTACATAACTTACTGTCTGACCAGAGGCATATTCTAATTTAGGGTCGTAAATAACTTTAAAAACAGGTGAACCGCTTATTTTTTTGAAGTAACGTATAATCTCCGGTGGTATGACATATCCGCCTTTGTCTTTTCGATATCGGGGCATAAAATCATTAATTTCAAATGCATCTGTACCATTGTTAAAAGTGGTTACAAGAATACTGGTATTTTCAAGGTATTTTTGAGTAATTTTATAATCATCACTACAACGAATTTCAAAACTCCCGCCAATTTCAGCATCTAAAATTTTTCCGAATACAGAAGAAGAATCAAATTCAGGCAAACAACACCACTCAATAGCTCCTGTTTCAGAAATTAATGCAGCGCTTCTACAATTACCTATTATTCCATAATTTAAATTTGTCATAAAATAGTTTTTTGTATGTTATAAAGGGTTAATCACCTAAAATTACTAAAACCATCTTAGTTAACCAAGCTACTTTATCCTAAATAAATATTAATTGATTTTCTTATCCCGATTATTGGATTTTTATCTTAGTAGAAGACATAAAAAAAGCGCTTCAGTTTCTTGAAGCGCTTTTGTGGGGAGAGCAGGATTCGAACCTGCGAAGTTTTCACAGCAGATTTACAGTCTGCCCTCGTTGGCCGCTTGAGTATCTCCCCGAAGCCTTTGAGTACAACAGTTGTTTGTTGTTGTTAGCGGTGCAAATATAGGAACACTTTTTATTTCTGCAAACTAATTTCGGACTATTTTTGCAATATTTTTAAAGGTATTTATAACGTATTGGAATTGAATAAAATAAAAAATCTCCACTAGGGAGATTTTTTATTTGAATCGCTAAAAATATATTATTTAGCTAAAAGTTCTATGATTTTTGCTTTCAATTCAGCACCTCTTAAGTCTCTTGCAACTATTTTTCCGGAAGCATCAAGAATAAAAGTGGCAGGGATAGCGTCAACTTTATATTGAGCAGCAATTGGTTCTTCCCAACCTTTTAAATTAGAAACCTGATTCCATGTCAATTTATCTTTTGCAATAGCTTCTTTCCATTTAGCAGGATCTTTGTCTAAGGATACACCTATGATGTTTAATCCTTTTGAATGCAGCTCTTTGTATAGTGCTACAACATTTGGATTTTCCTGTCTGCAGGGACCGCACCATGATGCCCAAAAATCAACTATTGTAACTTTTCCCAGGCTTTCTTTAAGAGAAATTACTTTCCCTTCCGGATTGGGTGCTGAAAAATCTGCTCTTCATTTAGCGTCACCTGGCGCAGGAGCAGCTCCCGGAGCACCTGGTACAGAAGAATTTACAGCAGTAAGTCTTTCTTTAATAGCTTTACCTGGTTTAGTGTTTTTCAATTCTTCATCAAAACCATTATAGATTTTTTCTGCTTGTTTTACATCAGCAGAAGGATCTTGTAACATGCTTTGAATGATTAAAGCACTAATAAAAGATTTTGGGTGTGATTCAGCATAAGTAATGTATTTTTCTTTAGATTTAGTACCTACTTCTTCCTGAATCTTTTGATATTCATTCATCAGACTAGTAATAGTTGCCGTATCTTTAGTTTGTTGAGCCTGATTCATTTTAAGCATATTAGCTGATTGAAAATCAATTAATTTCTTTTGAACCACTTTCATTTCCTCATTGAATTTCACATATTCGTCATTGTTGTATGTACCGGAAATTTTAGATTTTTGAATACTGTCTTTGTTAACTTCAATGTTAATTTCTCCTTCTTCAAGGATAAATGGAATTTTATCATTAACCGATTCTAATTGAAGTACATGGAAAGAAGGTTCTGTAACTTTTCCTTTAATTTCAAATTTACCATTCTCAACTTTTACAGTATCAATGTTTATTAATCCACCCATTCCGCTTGGATCCTGTGTTTGAAGAATTACAGTTTTTCCGTTTTCAATTCCTTTTGCAGTACCTGTGATAATGTATTCGTCTTTACCAACTTTACTACAAGAAAATAGTACGGCAGAGGCAGAAAGTAATAAAAATAATTTTTTCATTATTAATTAGTTAAATTAGTTAAGTGTGCAAAAGTATTTAAATTTATAAAACAGCAATAATTTTAATCGCTAAATTTTTGTTATAATTATCAATATTAGTGCATATATAGGAATGATTCTGTACAATAGTTAAAACAATGCTATAATAATAATTTGAAAAGCAAGTTGGAGAATTTGTTTTAATTATAGGACTGGATTATTTTTGTAAAAAATTAAACCATTTATGAGACGATTAAAAGAGATATTGCTGATAAAAGATGCAACAATCCATAAACGACAGTATGATAAAGAATGGTTTTTTAAGTTTGATGACGTAGCTTTTTATTTGAAAGAGGATCTTTCAGAAGTAGAATTTATTTATTTACCTATTATGATTGATGGGGAAGAAGAAGTGGTAAAATGTTGCTCATTTAAAGATATACTCCGGGGCAGAAAAGAGTTGAAATAACAAAGAGAGAAGTTTTATTTCTCTCTTTGTTATTATCGGTTACTCAATTTTGCTTTTTCTTTGATAATATCGCTTATTTTTCGGTTTTCTATTTTACTTTCCAGCCAGGAAATAATGTCGAGATACAGAAAAGCTCTTTTTTCATAAGTATTTTGTTCCAATTCTATAAAACGTTCTTTCATTTTTACAAACTCTTTTTTGATATCGCTTGGGTATATAGAATTCAGGTTTTTAAGGAATCGGATAATTTCTTTCTGAACTTCATGCAAATCATTCATTTTGATTAGAAATTTATAAGTGTTTTTCAACTGGCTTTCTAAATAATAATCTTTTCCAAGTTCATAATGAGCAATCAGGCATAAGATGCGTGCAAAACACATTAAATCTTCACGCATACTCAAATTCTTATTATTAATGATTTTTTCTAAATAGAAAATAGATTCATTGTATTTTTCAATACCAAAATAAATACTGGCAATTTTATAGAAAAACAACATTTCGTGATGTTCGTCTAAGTGTTCGTTGTGAATTTTTAATTTGTTTAAAACCTCAGGAATTAAATATTCGCTTTCCGCAAAAGTTCCTTCCATGATATGATAATTTAATTTGTTGTTGTAAACGTATAAAAATGCTAATGAGGCGATGTTATCATTAATAGGAAAACGCGGATCTTTAATGGTTTCTTCGAGTAATGTTAAGTATTTTTTGAATTTGGTTTGATACTTTAACATGTATAAGGATTCCAGTAAATAGTTATTTCCTTTTAGGAAAAAAACCGGATTTAAGAAAATCATATTTGAATTGTCGTAAAAAAGAGTTACCCATTTAGAGGCAAATTTATAACTGCCCAAAAAGTCCTGAACTAAAAAACTACGCCATAGGTTAGCGTTGTAAAACCAGTACTTTTCCCGGAAGCCAAATTTGTTTTCATCTAATTTAGATATATGTTTGTTGAAATAATCGTCAATATAATTATATTCTTCATCACTTTTTACATAGCCCGTTTTAAGCATGATTCCGTACAGCTGTAAAGATAAATTAGACAGTTTGCTGGAAATGGTATTTTGGTAATTCAATTCTTTGGCCTGAATAACTAATTCGTCGGCACGTCCCTGAATACTTCGGGTGATGTATTGCGATTCGATTAGTTTTTCAAATTCTACAATTTCATAAGCCATTAACTTTTCGTCATTTTCTATGGCCTGGGTTTTGGTTTTATCCAAAATCTTCAAACTTTGCTTATACAAACCTTTATTGTACAATATAGTTGCAAAGTCGATTTGCTCTCTTAGCTGATAACGGATATTCTGACTGGGAATATTCAGTCTTATGCTTACTAATATTTGCTTGTACAAATAAGATTTTAAATTTGATAATTGTACTTTTTTAATGATGCCACTTTTTAAAATAAGTTTCTCATCATAACTTTCTGATTTGTCTAAAATATTAAATAGTTCAATGAATTTTGTATTCGAACTGGTCTCCAATCGACTCGCGAAAATCTTAAATTGTCGTTTTTCAGATTTGGATAAGGACTTTATCAGAACGAATAAAAAATCTTTTTGATGGTTAGCCATTGTAAAATAAATAGATTTAACTAGTTGATTTTTAATTATTTAAACCTTCTTTGATAGGCTTATGAACAGTATATTCAAATAAAATGAATTTTATATACAAAGTAAAGAATATATTTTTGTTATCAAGATGTGAAATTACATTAAATAAATGAAAATGAATAGAGAGAAAGTCCAAATTTTTGATACCACTTTGCGTGATGGCGAACAAGTCCCGGGATGTAAATTAGATACCAATCAGAAACTCATTATAGCTGAACGATTAGACGGAATGGGAGTTGATATCATCGAAGCCGGATTTCCTGTTTCCAGTCCCGGAGATTTTTTATCTGTTACGGAGATTAGTAAAATTGTACAAAATGCTACAGTTTGTGGTCTTACCAGAGCGGTTAAAAATGATATCGATGTGGCTGCTGCAGCTTTAAAACACGCAAAAAGACCACGTATTCATACGGGTATTGGAACATCTGATTCTCATATTTTACACAAGTTAAATACTACCAGAGAAGATATTATAGCCAGAGCAAAAGCAGCTGTAGCTCATGCAAAATCTTATGTGGAAGACGTAGAGTTTTATGCAGAAGACGCCGGAAGAACTGATAATGCATTCTTGGCACAAGTGTGTGAAGAAGTTATTAAATCAGGAGCTACAGTGTTGAATATTCCTGATACAACCGGATACTGTCTGCCTGATGAATATGGTGCCAAAATAAAATACCTTAAAGAAAATGTAAAAGGGATTGATAATGTAACTATATCATGCCACTGTCATAATGATTTAGGTATGGCAACTGCCAATTCTATTTCAGGAGCTATTAATGGCGCACGTCAGATAGAATGTACTATTAATGGTATTGGTGAAAGAGCCGGAAATACAGCACTTGAAGAAGTGGTAATGATATTTAAGCAACATCCGGATTTGAATTTATATACAGATATCAATACCAGACAATTAAATGAAATGAGTCGTTTGGTTTCTGAAAGTATGGGTATGATGGTTCAGCCAAATAAGGCAATTGTTGGAGCAAATGCTTTCGCACACAGCTCAGGAATTCATCAGGACGGTGTGATTAAAAACAGAGCTACTTATGAAATTATTGATCCTGTAGATGTAGGAGTCAATGAATCATCAATTGTGCTTACTGCCAGAAGTGGTAGAGCAGCATTAGCTTACCGTGCTAAAAAAGTGGGTTACGAATTGACAAAAACACAATTGGATGTGGTTTATGTTGAGTTTTTGAAATTTGCTGATGTTAAAAAAGAAGTTTTAGATGACGATATTCATTTGATTATAGCAGCTTCAAAAATAGAAGGTGATTTAATTAAGCGATAGTTAGGGATTAGGAGTTTTTAAATGATTAAATTTGCAGCTTTTTAATTAAAAAAACAATCCACATGAACTTAAAAGTAGCTGTATTATCGGGAGACGGGATAGGACCGGAGGTAATTTTGCAGGCCAAAAAAGCCTTGTATGCTGTAGGGGTGGTTTATGAGCATGATTTTATTTTTGAAGACGCACTTATAGGTGCTGTTGCGCTGGATAAAACAGGTTCTTCACTTCCTGAGCAAACCTTGAATTTATGTCTTAATACTGATGCTGTTTTACTTGGAGCAATTGGAGACCCTAAATATGGTGTTGATACTGCTTCAGATTCCGGACCGGAAAATGGATTGTTAAAGTTGAGAAAAGAGTTGGGGCTTTTTGCAAATATCAGACCGCTTAAGCCTTTTAAAGGTTTGCTTGATGTTTCTCCTTTAAAAAGAGAAATTGTAGAAGGTGTAGATTTTGTTATTTACAGAGAACTGACAGCCGGAATTTATTTTGGCGAAAAAAAACTGAATGCATCCGGAACAGTCGCTTCTGATTTATGTGAGTATTCAGAAGATGAGATTACAAGAATTGCCCATCTGGCTTTTCAGTCTGCACAAAAGAGAAGAAAAAAGCTCACATTAGTAGATATGGCTAATGTTTTAGAATCTTCCCGTTTGTGGAGAAAAGTAGTTAAAAAGATTAGTACAGATTATCCTGATGTGGTACTGGATTTTTTATTTGCAGATAATGCAGCAAAACAGATTATATCGAATCCAAAACAATTTGATGTTATTTTGACAGGAAATTTATTTGGAGATATGTTGTCTGATGAAGCCAGTGTGATTACAGGTTCTATCGGAGTTTTGCCGTCAGCATCTTTAGGAGGAAAAAATGCGTTGTTTGAACCCGTACATGGTTCTTATCCGCATGCTAAAGGAAGAAATATTGCTAATCCGTTTGCGGCAATACTATCGGCAGCAATGTTGTTAGAACATTTTGGTTTAACTGAAGAGGCTAAAAAAATCTATGAAGGGGTGGAGAAAGCAATAGAATACAATGTGGTTACTATAGATTTAAATTCAGATACTAAATTTGGAACCAATGAAGTAGGAGAATTTGTTTCGAACTTTATTTTAAACAAAGATGATCTGATGTATTTTAATAATGATAATGTACATTTAGGGCAATCGACAATAGTATAATAGAATGTTTTGACAGATAATTGCATTTAATGATAAGAAATTCGTAAAATTTTATTTTTTATTTTTTTAAATATAAAGGTTTTTATACTTTTGTTGCATCAAAAAAAGAAAATGAAAAATTCAATTGTAATAGTTTCTGTCGTTAATGTCATTGTTGTATCAACAAGTGCATAAGGGAAGCTATTAATATAATTGAAAAATAATATTATATAACTCCCATCAATTGGGAGTTTTTTTTTGGAATTATATTAGACAAAAAATAAAATAAAAATACAATGGAATTAAATAAATATAGCAGGACAATCACTCAGGATGAAACACAACCGGCCTCTCAGGCAATGTTGTATGCACTGGGATTAACTGAAGAAGATCTTAAAAAAGCTCAGGTAGGTATTGTAAGTATGGGATATGATGGAAACCCATGTAACATGCACCTGAATGATCTGGCTCAGGATATCAAAACCGGAGTATGGAAAGAAGATTTAGTAGGGCTGATTTTCAATACTATTGGAGTAAGTGATGGTATTTCTAATGGGAATGACGGAATGCGTTTTTCTTTAGTTTCGCGTGATGTGATTGCTGACTCTATCGAAACTGTAATGGGAGCACAATGGTATGACGGTATGATTGCTGTTCCGGGTTGTGATAAAAACATGCCGGGAGCTTTAATGGCTATGGGAAGAGTAAATCGTCCTTCTATAATGGTTTACGGAGGATCTATTCATCCGGGAAAATGGAAAGGAGAAGATTTAAATATTGTTTCTGCTTTTGAAGCTTTAGGTAAAAAAATTAAAAATACAATTACGCCGGAAGATTTCAAAGGAGTAATTCAAAATGCCTGTCCCGGTGCAGGTGCTTGTGGCGGAATGTACACCGCTAATACAATGTCATCAGCAATTGAAGCTTTGGGAATGAGTTTGCCATACAGTTCTTCCAATCCAGCTTTAAGTCCTGAAAAAAAACAAGAATGTATTGATGCAGGAAAAGCTATCAGAATATTACTGGAAAAAGATATCAAGCCACGTGACATTATGACGCGTAAAGCTTTTGAAAATGCAATTACAATGGTTGCTGTTTTAGGAGGTTCTACCAATGCGGTAATGCACTTAATTGCCATGGCTCATTCAGTGGGTATCGAATTAACTTTAAAAGATTTTCAGGATATCAGTGATAAAACGCCATTATTAGCTGACTTGAAACCAAGTGGTAAATATTTAATGGAAGATTTACACAATGTTGGTGGAGTACCGGCAGTAATGAAATATTTATTAAAAGAAGGCTTTTTACATGGTGATTGTTTAACAGTAACAGGTAAAACTATTGCAGAAAATTTGGCTTCAGTTCCGGATTTAAATGATGGACAGGAAGTGATTTTTGAAATTCATAAAGCATTAAAACCAACTGGAAATATTCAAATTTTATATGGAAATATTGCTTCAGAAGGTTGTGTAGCAAAAATCAGCGGTAAAGAAGGAGAATTTTTTGAAGGTACAGCTGTCGTTTTTGAAGGAGAAAAAGAAGTTATAAGAGGAATTCAAGCCGGGGAAGTGAAACCGGGGAATGTCGTCATCATCCGCTATTGCGGCCCAAAAGGTGGTCCCGGAATGTCTGAAATGCTAAAACCAACTTCTGCCATTATGGGAGCTGGTTTAGGAAGTACAGTAGCTTTAATCACTGACGGACGTTTCTCTGGAGGTTCTCACGGTTTCGTAGTAGGACATGTAACTCCGGAAGCTTACGAAGGTGGCGGAATTGCTTTAATCGAAAATGGAGATGTTATTACAATTGATGCGGTAAAAAATACCATCAATATGCAAATCTCCGATGAAGAATTAGCGAAACGTAAAGCCAATTGGAAACAACCGGAATCACCAATTAAACAAGGAGTTTTACTTAAATATATGCGTTCAGTATCCAGTGCATCTGAAGGATGTGTTACTGACAAATATTAAATAATAATATCAGTTGTAACAGCAGAACACTAAGAATCTAATTGATTTAAATACTGTTGTTACGATTGAGTTTTTTGAAAAGATAAATTATGAAAATATCAGGAGCAGAAGCAGTTATCAGATGCTTATTAGCCGAAGGAGTAGATTTGGTTTATGGTTACCCGGGTGGTGCTATTATGCCGGTTTATGACGAATTATATAAATTTCAGGATCAATTGCACCATGTTTTGGTGCGTCACGAACAAGGAGCTGCGCATGCTGCTCAGGGGTTTGCCAGAGCAACCGGAAAAGTAGGAGTAGCGATTGCAACTTCCGGACCGGGAGCTACTAACTTAGTTACGGGAATTGCCGATGCGCAAATCGATTCTACACCAATGGTATGTATTACCGGACAAGTAGGGAAACATTTACTGGGTTCAGATGCATTCCAGGAAACAGATATTATCGGAATTTCGACTCCGGTAACCAAGTGGAATTACCAAATTACAGAAGCAGATGAGATTCCGGAAATTATGGCAAAAGCGTTTTATATTGCGCGTTCCGGCCGTCCCGGACCAGTATTAGTTGATATTACTAAAAATGCTCAATTTGACACTTTAGATTTCAGTTATAAAAAATGTTCAGATATCAGAAGCTACCATCCTAAACCTGTTTTAAAAATGAATAAGGTTCAGGAAGCGGCTCAATTAATCAATTCGGCTAAAAAGCCAATGATCATTTTTGGTCAGGGTATTATTTTAAGTAAGGCCGAAGAAGAACTGAAAGCTTTAATTGAAAAATCAGGTATTCCTGCAGCCTGGACTATTTTAGGACTTTCTGCCTTGCCTACTGAACATGAGTTAAACGTAGGAATGGTAGGAATGCATGGAAATTACGGTCCTAACATCTTAACAAACGAATGTGATGTTTTAATTGCATTAGGAATGCGTTTTGATGATCGTGTAACTGGAAATTTAGCTACTTATGCCAAACAGGCCAAGGTTGTTCATTTTGAAATTGATCCTGCTGAAATTGATAAAAACGTTAAAACAGAAGTTGCTGTATTAGCTGATTTAAAAGAGGCATTAACGGCTTTGTTACCACTTATTGAAAAGAACTCTCACGAAGAATGGCATAATGAATTCAAGAAGAAATACGAAATTGAATTGGATGCAGTTATCAACGAAGAGTTAGCGCCAACAAACGGTAAAGGAATTTCGATGGGAGAAACTATTGAAATGATCAATAAACATTCTAATGGTGATGCAATTATGGTATCTGACGTAGGACAACACCAAATGTTTACCTGCCGTTATGCTAAATTCAATCAAACTAAGAGTAATGTTACTTCCGGAGGATTAGGAACTATGGGGTTCGCTTTGCCGGCAGCCATAGGTGCTAAAATGGGAAGACCCGATCGTGAAGTAGTAGCTATTATTGGTGATGGTGGTTTTCAGATGAACATCCAGGAATTAGGAACGATTCATCAGACACAGGTTCCGGTTAAAATTGTAGTCTTAAACAACGAATTTTTAGGAATGGTACGTCAATGGCAGGAATTGTTTTTTGACTACAGATACGCTTCAACGGTGATGACTAATCCAAATTTCTGTGCTATTGCAGAAGGTTATTATATCAAAGCCAGAAAAGTAACTAAAAGAGAAGAATTAGATGAAGCAATAGCTGAAATGTTAGCTTCTAAAGACTCTTATTTCCTTGAAGTTATGGTGGAGAAAGAGAACAACGTATTTCCAATGATTCCAACAGGAGCTTCGGTTTCTGACATCCGATTAAGTTAATATTATGGAAGAAAATAAAACATTCACTATTTCTGTTTATTCAGAAAACAATGTAGGCTTACTAAACAGAATATCCGGGATATTCCTGAAACGCCACATTAATATATTGAGTTTAAATGTATCCGAATCTGAAATTGAAAACGTTTCCAGATTTGTAATCGTAGTAGATACTACTGAAAAATGGGTACAGAACATTGTAGGTCAGATTGAAAAACAAATTGAAGTTATCAAAGCTTTTTATCACGTAGATGAAGAGACTATCTTCCTGGAAAGTGCTTTATTTAAAATCGCTTCTAATTTGTTATTTGACGAGAGACAAATTCAAAACATCATCAAAGAAAGTCATTCTGAAATTGTTACCGTATCCAGAGACTTTTTTGTAATATCAAAATCAGGAAGACGTTCTGAAATTGAAGAATTGCATTCAAAATTAAAGCCTTTTGGAATTATGCAATTTGTACGTTCAGGAAGAATTTCTGTTTCTAAAGAAAAAATGGAAGTTACAAGTTTATTATTAGAGGAATTAAAATCATAAATTAAATATTAAAAAATGGCAAATTATTTCAATTCATTACCACTTAGATTACAATTAGAACAATTAGGCGTATGCGAATTCATGGATCAATCAGAATTTGCTAATGGAATCGAAGCTTTAAAAGGTAAAAAAGTAGTTATTGTTGGTTGTGGTGCTCAGGGTTTAAACCAGGGGTTGAACATGAGAGATTCAGGTTTAGATATTTCTTACGCTTTGCGTGCTGAAGCTATTGCTGAAAAAAGAGCTTCTTACAGAAATGCTACTGAGAATGGTTTCAATGTGGGAACTTATGAAGAATTAATTCCAACTGCTGATTTAGTATGTAACCTTACACCAGATAAACAACATACTGCTGTAGTTACTGCAATTATGCCATTAATGAAGCAAGGAGCTACTTTATCATATTCTCATGGTTTTAATATCGTAGAGGAAGGAATGCAAATTCGTAAAGACTTAACAGTTATTATGTGTGCTCCTAAATGTCCGGGTTCTGAAGTACGTGAAGAATACAAAAGAGGATTTGGTGTACCTACACTAATCGCTGTTCACCCTGAAAATGATCCAAACGGAGTAGGTTTAGATCAGGCAAAAGCTTATGCTGTTGCAACAGGAGGAAACAGAGCAGGGGTTTTACGTTCTTCTTTCGTAGCGGAAGTAAAATCAGATTTAATGGGAGAGCAAACTATCCTTTGTGGTTTGTTACAAACAGGGTCTATCTTGTGTTTTGACAAAATGGTAGCTGAAGGAATTGAGCCAGGATATGCATCTAAATTAATTCAATACGGATGGGAAACTATCACTGAAGGATTAAAACATGGTGGTATCACTAACATGATGGACCGTTTGTCTAATCCTGCTAAAATCGCTGCTTTTAATGTAGCAGAAGAATTAAAAGACATCATGCGTCCGTTGTTCCAGAAACATATGGATGATATTATCTCAGGTCATTTCTCTAAAACAATGATGGAAGACTGGGCTAATGACGATAAAAACTTATTAACCTGGAGAGCTGCTACTGAAGCAACTAATTTTGAAAAAACTCCAGCTGGAGACGTTGAAATCTCTGAGCAGGAATACTACGATAATGGAGTATTAATGGTAGCTATGGTTAAAGCCGGAGTAGAATTAGCTTTCGAAGCAATGACTGATTCAGGAATCATTGAAGAATCTGCTTACTATGAGTCATTACACGAAACACCACTTATTGCAAACACTATTGCAAGAAAGAAATTGTTCGAAATGAACCGTGTAATCTCTGATACAGCGGAGTACGGATGTTACTTATTTGATCACGCTTGTAAGCCATTAATCGCTGAGTACGTTAAAAATGCACCATCTAACTTAATTGGTCGTCCATTTAACAACGGAAACAACGGTGTAGATAATAAAGAATTAATTGAAGTAAATGATATCATCCGTAACCACCCAGTTGAAGAAGTGGGAGCATGGTTGAGAGAATCAATGACTGCAATGAAAAAAATTGTATAATTACAATTATTGTTAATTCCAAAAAGGCGGAGTATTTGTTTACTTCGCCTTTTTTTGTGCCTAATTTTCAGGAGCAGCACTTTTTCTTTATTTAAACGCTATTGTTCCTGCTGTCCGCTGTGTATCTTTTTATTTTGTCATCCTGAGCCTGTCGAAGGACAAAATAAAAAGGATGCCGCTACCATCAGGGCTAGGGAAGAAGGAGTTGTTTCCATAATTCACCACCCAATAGTTCATTGCGAGGAGTTGCGAGGCACGAAGCAAAGCAATCTCACCAACTAACTCCACAAAGAATAGATAAAAGGTTTTTCATAAATATCGTAAAAGTAATTATTTGTATGATAAATTTTATATATTTGAGAATAAATAAAGCTACTTAATAGTGACAATCTATCTGATTCTGGTACGGAATCGCTATTTATAACAAGTATAAAACAAGTCACCATCCATATTTTCAAAACCAAAAATATGCATTACAAATTAACCGAAGAAATTATTGCCCTTAGCGATTCTCAAACGTGGAATTTTGCCAAACTGGAATGGGATTTTAATTTTGCATATTATTCAGAAGACTTCCAAACGTGCTTATGTGGTCATTACCCAATTAAAAATATTTGTGTAATACAAAATAAGAAGAATTCAAACCAAACCGAAGTTGGAAATTGTTGCATAAATAAGTTTTTAGGAATTGAAGATGGAAATAAAATATTTACTTCGATTAAGAAACTTAAAGATGATAATTCTAAAAGTATGAGTGCTGAAGTAATTGATTACATTTATAATAAAAATGGCATTTCGGATTTTGAATATAAATTTTATGTAGACATACATCGGAAAAGAAATTTATCTCCCAAGCAACTTGAAATAAAAGTGCGTATAAATGATAAATTTTTAGCATTTACAAGTTATGAAACTAACTCACATTTCAACCGAATAAATCTTGTTTTGAAATGGGCAGAAAATAATTCTTGGTTTGACAAAAGTTTCATTTTGTCTTTGAAGAAGAATTGCGAAAAGCATGGAAAGCTATCTGAAAACCAGAAAACGGCTTTGGAAAATATAATTACAAAATTAAAAATTGCATAAAATACAGGTGGTAAAAGCTACAAGCCATTTGGACATTTCTTAATAGAAAAATTGATTTTGTAGTTGATATGACTCGACAAATCGAAAAACAGAAGTTAATTTAGTCCCAAAGCCCCCGCTTGTACATCCAAAGAAATTAAAAACCTGTCTTCAAGTTGTAAATAAATAAAAACAAACGTAAATGAAAAACAATAAACATATAGAAAGGGACGGACAGGCAGCAACAAAAATATTTGACAATAGAAGTTTAAATGTTGATAACAGAACTCTTAAATCGATTTTGAAGGAAGGAATGTCAGTTTTAGATGTTGGTTGCGGAACTGGTTCTATTGCGGGGGAAAATGCTCGAACAATACTTTGAAGGTAATTTTCGTTATTTGCGAGTTTGGAAAATGTTTGACGACCAATTAAAAGTCATTGCCGGAAGCGGTGTTGCGATATAGAGCTAGCCGCTAATAACTTATTACTTAATATTTTTGTTCAGCCACCATTTCAATCCTGTTTATCACTATTCAAAATGAAACAAATAATTTTATTTAAAATTCTTATATTTTTCATCCTAATTTATGGATGCAAAAAAGATAATTATTTGCAACAAAATGTGCCGATAAAAAAAAATATAAACAAATTAGAATGTGGAAAAATAAAATTTGAAACAAAATATAAATTTGATTCCTTCCCCGTAAAAAAAATACTGTCAACAAAATCCAATTTAGAACTGAATACAAATATCAGTACATTTTCAAGATATTACAAAACCAGAATTAAACAATCATTTGAAAAGGAAGAGATAAATTTTGCAGGAAAATATATTATCAATTATTGGGGATGTGGCTCACCTTGTGCTGTTGGAATAGCAATAAATGCACAAAATGGAAAATTAATAGAAATTCCTGCTTCAAGTGTAGGTTACGAATTTAAAATAAACAGTAGATTATTGATTGTAAATCCTCCAGATAGCGTAGGTTATTATTCTAAAGATTGTGCTTATTGTAAACCCGAACTATATTTGTTAGATACTATCAAAAGCAAATTTGTAAAACTTGAAGACTAAATGCGTTAAAATCTACTAGTTTGAAAATAATTTGCGAATTTGCGGTAAATATTTGTAATTCAAAATTTGAACTCAAAACTTTAAATCAACCTAAAAAATCATTAAGACCATGGATATAAAATTTGAAGCTGGAATTAATATTGCGATAAAAATTCCAAAGAGCAAGTATGATAAAACAGTGGCTTTTTACAGAGACATTTTAAAATTAGAGGTAGAAGAAAAACCAATTACGAATCCCACTGTTTCCAGAACTCACGAAGTAAAATTTGGCAATAATGTAATTTGGTTAGACTGTGTGGACAACTACACCCATTCAGAAACCTGGTTGCAGCTAACGGTTCCAAATGTTGGTGAGGCACAAGAATATTTGCTATCGAATGGGGTAGAAACCTGTGATGAAATTGAGGAAATTCCAGAAAACATGCATTGGATACAAGACCCGGCAGGAACAGTATTTAATTTACAAACAACAGAAAAGAAGTAAGTGTAAGTTGTGGCACCCTAATCGACAAGTTTGCGGAATACAGCTGTGATGATTTCAATATATTTGTATAAACTTAAATCTAAGACAATGTCAAAAAGCAATTTACTCCGAATGGACAATGTTGGAATTGTAGTTGAATCGTTAGACAATGCTATTGCTTTTTTCCAAGAACTCGGTTTAGAATTAGAAGGAAGAGCCATGATTGAAGGCGATTGGGCGGGTCGTGTAACTGGTCTTGGCAATCAATCTGTAGAAATTGCCATGATGGTAACACCCGATGGCCACAGCCGACTCGAACTATCAAGATTCATAAATCCAGAAGTAATAGAAGATCATCGTACCGCTCCGGTAAATTCCCTGGGATATTTACGTGTCATGTTTGCCGTGGCTGATATTGATGATACTTTAGAAAGACTTTATCAACATGGTGCAAAACTTGTAGACGAAGTAGTGCATTATCAGGACGCTTACAGACTGTGTTATATTCGTGGTCCGGAAGGAATTTTAATTGGAATTGCTCAGGCACTTAAATAAAAACCGAATTAACTTATTGAAATTACAACTTTGTTTTGTATTAATTAGTTGAATTAACGGGGTTTCATTAGAAATAAAAAATAATTTAATTGGATTTGGGTAATAATTCACTCAAAAAAATCTTACGACCCCTAAAAAATGACTCCAGTGAGAAATCACACAAATTAGACTTCTTGTTAATTAAAAATAAGCAAAGTAGCCGGAAAGTTCGCTTTTTGATATTTTAAAAATAATCAGTATTAAAGCGTTTTTTCATGATTTTGCATTTTTATTAAGATTCTTTTTCGTTATTTTAATTAAATTGCACTGATTAATGATTTATTTTTTTAAAAGAATAGATAGAGATTTAATATATTTATAAAAAATATAAACAAAGGATGAGTTACTATAAAGTTGATAATTTAGAGCAATATTTTAAGCATTACAATAAATCAATTCGCGAACCAAGAAAGTTTTGGGGAAAAATAGCAGAAGAAAATTTTACCTGGTACCAGCCATGGGATAAAGTGGTAGAATTTGATATGACTGAAGCTGATGTTCAATGGTTTGCAGGGGCTAAATTAAATGTTACCAAAAACTGTATTGACAGACATCTAAACAAAAGAGGGGAGAAAACTGCTATAATTTTTGAACCCAACAATCCTGACGAAGAAGCGTTACATATTACCTATAATGAATTGCACCAGAGAGTGTGTAAAATGGCAAATGTTTTACGTGAGCAGGGCATTAAAAAAGGAGATCGGGTGTGTATTTATTTGCCTATGATTCCCGAATTAGCAGTAGCTATTTTAGCCTGTGCAAGAATTGGAGCGATCCACTCAGTAGTTTTTGCCGGTTTTTCTTCTAAAGCTTTAACAACCAGAATTAATGACAGTCAAAGTAAAATGGTAATTACTTCAGATGGTGGTTTCCGTGGGGCTAAATCTATCGAACTGAAGGAGATTGTTGATGAAGCATTACAAAATTGTCAGTCAGTTAGCACCGTTTTGGTAGTAAAAAGAACCAACACAGCAGTAAACATGACAGAAGGCAGAGACATTTGGTTACAGCCTTTATTAGATGAAGCTTCAGATAATAGTGTTGCCGAAATCATGGATGCAGAAGATCCTTTGTTTATCCTTTACACTTCCGGATCTACAGGAAATCCGAAAGGAATGGTGCACACTACTGCAGGTTATATGGTTTTTACCGCTTATACTTTTAAAAATGTATTTAGCTATGAAGAAAATGATGTGCACTGGTGTACCGCCGATATTGGCTGGATAACAGGACATTCTTATATATTATACGGACCTTTATTAAATGGAGCTACCACAGTAATTTTTGAGGGAGTTCCATCTTATCCTGATCATAGTCGTTTCTGGCAGGTGATTGAAAAACATAAAGTGAGCCAGTTTTATACAGCACCAACAGCTATCAGAGCTTTAGCAAAAGAAAAATTAGAATACGTTCAAAAATATCCTTTAAAGAGCTTAAAAGTTATTGGTTCAGTAGGTGAACCTATCAATGAGGAAGCCTGGCACTGGTTTAACGATCACGTAGGAGATAAAAAATGCCCTGTTGTGGATACCTGGTGGCAAACGGAAACAGGAGGAATTATGATTTCGCCATTGGCTTTTATTACCCCAACAAAACCAACATATGCGACTTTCCCTTTACCTGGAATTCAGGCAGTATTGATGGATGACAAACGCAATGAAATTGAAGGGAATCAGGTTGTTGGTAGTTTGTGCATCAAATTCCCATGGCCGGGAATGGCAAGAACAATCTGGAATGACCACCAGCGTTATAAAGACACTTATTTTTCTCAATATCCCGGAAAATATTTTACAGGAGACGGTGCTTTACGTGATGAAGTAGGGTATTACAGAATTACAGGTCGTGTAGATGATGTGATTATTGTTTCCGGACATAATTTAGGAACAGCACCTATTGAAGATGCGATTAATGAGCATCCGGCAGTTGCCGAAAGTGCTGTTGTAGGTTTTCCTCATGATGTAAAAGGAAATGCTTTATATGGTTATGTGATATTAAAAGAAACTGGCGAAGTCAGAAATAAAGAAAATTTATTTATCGAAATCAATCAGCATATTACTGATCACGTAGGCCCGATTGCAAAATTAGATAAGATTCAGTTCGTTTCCGGATTGCCTAAAACCCGTTCCGGTAAGATTATGCGAAGAATCCTCAGAAAAATTGCAGAAGGTAACTTCACTGATTACGGAGATACCAGTACGTTACTGAATCCTGAAATTATTGAAGAGATTCAAAACGAAAAGAAATAATAAAAAAAATAGCTGCTTCATTTTTGAAGCAGCTATTTTTTTATTTTAATCCCAATTTAAATTTTAGTTTCAAAAAGAGTAAAGCAATGTTGTATGCTTTTTCAGTTACAGTATCATTTTTAGTTTGGTGGATGTTGTAGTTTTCTGTTAATTCCTCCAGTGAAAACTCTTTTTCTTCCGGAAGGTCATTTAGTTTTCGATGCATAATATCAATATCCAGTGCCTCATTGCGTAATTTTCCACAATCGAGTCGTTCTAAAGTTGCATTAAGCATTTCTACATCTCTTTCTACCTGATGACCTACAAGAATACCATTCCCAAGATATTCAACAAATGTTTTTAAAGCTTCCGGTTCGGATAATTTTAATAGCTTACTTTCAATGATGTATTCATTAGAAAGATGATTGTCGTGCAAAAAGCGATACTGCAATAAAATAGTTTCAAAACTGTCCTTTATCAAAATAGAATTATCTACTACAGCAAAAGCACTGATAAAGGTGATAACATCTTTTTCTAAAGAATCTCCTGTGGATTCCGTGGATATAATAACATACCGATTTGATTTTTTAGAAAATTTAGCCAAATATTCTTTCCAAAATTCCGGATGTTCTTTATTTATATTTTTTAACCAGTCTAGCATAAACTTATGAGAATTGAGTAAGTTGAAACTTGTCTTTAATTAATTCTTCCAATTCCTTCATCGGAATCAGGGCATTTTTAAGTTTTTCTCTATCAATTTTTGATAGTTCATCTAAGTTAATATATTGTCCGGAATCTTCATTTTTTAAACCTTCTAAAGTTCTTATTTTTGTTAAAAATAAATACGCTTCAGCACAATTCAGGTAAATTTCAGCATGTTTAGGATCAGCTATTGCTAATTGTTTAAACCTGGTATAAGTATTATTGATTCCTTTGATTTCATAACTTAAGGTAAAAAGTCTTGCGCTGTCAACTAATGGCATGATTGCCCTGGTTTTAATATCAAATTTATCTTTATGAATACCTTCTTCTTCCACTATGAATTTCTTGAAAAAACTTAACGGAGAATTTTTTCGTAAAGCATCATTCCCCAGAAAATCAAAAAACAGTGTATTGTTATAGGCATTCTCAAATACAATATTGTTAATCGCTGTTTCTATTTTCTGTTCCCCAATAACTAATTCATAATCAAAGAAAATACTACTCAGGTTTTCAGTGTTTTCTCTTGTAGTATTCATCCAGTTGTTGTATTGTTTTATCCAGTCACTCAATGATTTACACCACATCATGTTACTTCCCATATGTCCGTGAGGACATAGTTTGTACCCGATTTTTTCTAAGGTAGTCGTAGTCTTTTTGCCAAGATTCAAAAAATAGTCTTTCACTTCAATATATTTATCCTGGGCTACATCCTCAAAAACCAGAATACTATCCTGATCGGTAAGTAAAAGCTGTTCTTTTCGTCCCTGACTTCCAATACTCAGCCATGCAAAACGGGCAGGAGGTGAGCCTAAATCTAAAATTGATAACTCTACTGCACGTTTTAATATTGCAAAATTAATTTCGCTGGCAATATTTGTAATATGAGTTAGCGGAATGTTTTTCTGAATAGATGACTGGATTAAATTAGTTAACCTGGATCGGATTTCTTTGAGTTCATTCGCAGATAATGAGCGTTTAATCTCTTTGATTAAAACACCCGGGTTACTGGCTTGTGCTGCAATTAAATCGTGTTCAGAAATAACTCCTTTTATAGGCGATTTATCCGTGCCGTCTACGGTGACACACAAATGAGTTACATTGTTTTTTAACATCAGTAATTGGGCTTCGGCTAAAGATACATTTTCTAAAACCGTTACTACAGGTGAAGACATAATGTTGCTTACCGGTGTATTGACCGGATAACGTCCGGTTGCAATTTTAGAAGCTAAATCGGCATGTGTTACAATTCCGATGGGACCGTTACGTTCAAAAATAATGACATTATTCTTTAATGATTCCGCCATTAGCTGAGCTACTTCCTGAGCAGTATTATCAGAAGTGGCTAGAAGAGGAGTTGTATTGTAAGCTAAAGTTTGAAAGAACTGTGCTTCAGATTGTTTTTCAGAATAAAATCCATCAGCAACTATATTTCCCTGTGTAGACCGGTCTTCGGGTAGATTGCTGGCAAAATTTTCTAATAAGAAATTTAAAACCTCCGAATTATTAGCTAATAGCGGTTTAAAAACAGCAATAGGTATAGCATACACTAAACTTTCTTCTCGGGCTTTTGCAGTTACTTTATAATTATTTTTAGCAAAAAATGGTCGTAAACCAAAGATAGTTCCTTCATGACATTTATTGGTAATGCTTTCTTCAGCATCTGCAATAACTGAAATATTTACAACACCTGAAGCTACCACATAAAAACTATCATGTAGCGGATCGTTAATTTTAAATAAAGTTTGCTTTTTTTCTAAACTTACAACACGAATATTGCTGGCTATTTCAGCTAACTCATCAAATGTAAGCTGATTAAAAGGTGCATATTTTTTTAAAAATTCAGCTATTTGTTCTGCAATTATATTCATAGGTTGCTTCTAATATATACTGCAAAACTACTAAATAAAAGAGTATAATGAATTTCATTTTTAGCTAAAAAAAATGTTTTTTTAATGCAAACAATACAGAAGGGTTTTGTATTCTAATCACTGATAAATCAAATTTTCTATTTTACATAATATAAATTATAGTTCAAATATTATCAATATAATTTTTTACCTCATTTAATGATTTTGGCTTATATAAACTGTGATTAGTCTTTCTGAGTAAATTTTATTTAACTGTATTGAATTGTCGTAAAAGAATTAGAAATCAAATAAATTAGAAATGGTATTCTCATCATTAGAATGTGCATAATTTGTACTGGAATGAGATGTTTCATCTCTAAAAATTGTAAGTGTTACTCTTGAATTTTTTAAATCTTCTTTTTTAATATTTGGTATGGAAAATTTTAAATTTGATAACGTATAAAAATCATCTCTGGACTGAAATATTTTGTTGATTATTATTTTTTCTCCAGTGGCTAAAATTTTAAATGATTTTTCACCAGGAAAATATCTGGAAATACCAATTTGAATTGCGTATGCTGAAGAAGTTTTGAATCTGCTGTAAATTGGATTTATTCGCATTTCGCCTTTTATAATTACGATATCTAATTTGTCCGGATAAACATCTACAAATCCATTGCCAGTGGTTTCCAATTGAAAACCATTAGGAATAAATTCGAATTCAACTCGTTTTTTTTGAACAACTGTCTCATTTACTTTTATTCTTTTTGAGGAACAATTAATCATAAATAAGCAGGTTGCGATGATAAGTACACACAAAAAGAATTCTTTAATTTTAAATTTTACCATTTCTACTTTTTGCCAAATATAATGATTTCATCCAAAGTAATCCATTTCTTATTCAAAAAAATCCTATAAAAAAACCGATACATCTCGGTATCGGTTTTCTGTTATAATATTTATTTTGCAAGGTCTTCAACTTTTACTTTTTTATCAGGTCTGATAATCATTCGTAATGAATTGTCTTTTGAAAAATAAGCAATCATCCAGTTGTAGAATGTTTTTATTCTGTTTCGGTATGTAATTAACGAAATCAGGTGAATGAATAACCAGATAATCCAGGCAAAAAATCCTTTAAAATGCAATTTGGGTTTTGGTAAATCCACTACGGCTTTTGCCTTTCCAATAATTGCCATAGATCCTTTATCTAAATATTTAAAAGGAGTCAGAGGCTTTTCTTTGATAGCATTTTTAAAGTTTTTAGCCAGATTAATTCCCTGTTGGATTGCCACTTGGGCAACTTGCGGATGTCCGTGCGGAAAAGCTTCATCATTAAACTGAATACAAGTATCACCAATGGCATAAATGTTAGCGGTTCCTTCAATTTTATTATAAGCGTCCGTTTTTAAGCGTTTTCCACGTCCATAGCTTTCAGCTGGAAGTCCTGTAAACTCACGTGCGGTAACTCCTGCTGCCCAAATTAAATTTTTGGTCTGAATGGTTTCTCCATTAGCAAAATGAACCGTATCATCGACATAATCAACTACATTGTTGTTTAATTTTACCACAACACCTAAATCGGTTAAAGCCTTATAAGTATCGTCCTGGGATTGTTTACTCATTGGAGTTAATAATGCCGGCGCACCATCAACTAAATATATGTTACTCGCAGTGGTGGCTAATTCAGGATATTCTTTTAAAAAAATATTTCTGCGCATTTCAGCAAACATTCCTGAGATTTCTACTCCTGTAGGTCCTCCTCCGGCAACAACAATTGTAAGTAATTTTCTTCGTTTTCGAATATCTTTGGTAATAGCCGCTTTTTCTAAGTTTTTTAGCAGCGTATTACGCATAACTATTGCATCATTGAGCGTTTTCATTGGAATGGCATTCTTTTTTACATTTTCCATTCCAAAATAGCTGGTCTCTGCTCCTGTTGCAAAAACCAGTTTGTCATAAGACAATTCCCCGTTGCTCAGAATTATTTTATTCTCTGAAGGAATTACTTCGATAAGCTCGCCCAAACGAAATTGAAGATTCTTTTTTCCTGCGAAAAATTTTCTGAAAGGATAGCTAATACTTGATGGTTCTAAATACGCTGTTGCTACCTGGTAAATAAGTGGAGGAAAAAAGTTATAGTTGTTTTTATCCACAAGAGTTACTCGCACTCCATCCTGATTCAGTAATTCTTTTGCAAGATTCAGTCCGGCAAAACCGCCTCCGATTATTACGATTTCCATATTTTTACAATTTTAAAAATAACATTCTCTTTTTTTGGTAAGAGGAATGTCAAACAGTTTTTATTTTTTTTGTTTTTGTCTTTTAACTGGTTTTTCGTTGGTTTGGTTTTTATTTTGTAATAAATGGTTAGCTAATATTTTTTCAATTAATTCATCCTTGGTCAGGTGATGAAATATCGTTTTTATTTTTGTTTTTAAATCGGCTTCCACCTCGTGATTGGGTTTTGTCTTGAAAATTTGTTTAGCCCACAGCAAAGTGTTGTTTTCTTCGATGCTGGCAACAGACGGTTTAGAAAACGGTGTGAATTTAATCCCTAATTCCTTTTCAAAATCAGCAATTTCTATTTCTTCTTCGGCTTGTAATACTGTTAAAGCCAGTCCGTTTGCCCCTGCCCTTGCCGTTCTTCCGCTACGGTGAACATAGTTTTCATAAGTATCCGGTAAATGATAATTGACTACATAAGCAATTTCTTTTACATCAATTCCTCTGGCGGCTAAATCAGTTGCTACTAATATATTGATGTGTCCTTCGCGAAATTGCTCCATTATACGATCCCGAATTCCCTGCGACAAACTGCCGTGTAATGCTCCTGAAGAAAAGCGATTGATGGCCAGATTTTTAGCCAGTTTATTTACTGCTGCTTTTGTTTTGCAGAAAATAATACCGCGCTGTCCTTCTCGGGAATTTAAAAAATGCATTAAAACATCTAACTTTTCTATAGGATCAACAATAATATACTGATGATCAATACTTTGATTTCCTGATGTTTCCATGTTTGCACTAACATGTACTACATTTTTATGCAAATAGTTCTGAATCAGTTGTTTTATAGTTCCCGGCATGGTAGCAGAGAATAAAAAAGTGCGATGTGTTTTAGGAAGTTCAGCAACGATTTCATCCAGACTCTCTTTTAGAATGCTTACCATTTCATCTGCTTCGTCCAGAACTAAAAATTGGGTTTCTTTAAGACTGATGGCTTTTCGTTGTAATAAATCAATTAAACGTCCCGGAGTTGCTACAACGATGTGCGTAGGATTCCTTAATTGTTCTATTTGAGGTTTTATTGGGATTCCTCCACAGGTTGCTGTTATGGAAACATCAGGTAAATTTTGAGCAAAACTTTCTAAATTTTTAAAAACCTGTTGTCCTAATTCTCTTGTTGGAACTAAAATTACGGCTTGTACCGTTGGCTGTGAAGTATCAATTAATTGTAAAATAGGCAAGCCAAAAGCGGCTGTTTTACCTGTACCTGTTTTTGCTAAACCAACCAAATCTGTTTTGTTTGCTAAAAGCAACGGAATAACTTGTTCCTGAATGGCTGTAGGCAGAACAAGATTCAATTCGGTTAAGGATTGTAATAAAGCTGTCGAAATTCCTAAATCTGAGAATTGTGTTGACATTGTTTAGTTTTTATTATTTGTATGAAAAACAGTTTTTTAGCCCCGATAGCAGCGATATCCTTGCTGTTCTTTCTTTAAGAACAGTAAGATAAAGCGGATAGCGGGAATCAGCTCCTTATTTTATTCCTCGTCTTCATCAGGTTCGTTCATGATTTTCTCACGATACTTTTTACCTAACAGCAAGGTTAATTTTTGTTTATAATCATCTACCAGCCATTCGCGGTAATTTTTACTGCACTGACTCAAACATTTGGCATAACGTTTAATACGGCATTCAATATCATCGTCTAATTCTTTGGCTAACAATTTAGCTTCCTGTAAAGTTTCGGTATTGTAAACACACATGGTTGCGTGTTGATCCAATGATTTATCCAAAACCACTTTAGAACGTAAATTTTGTTTTATGGCCAGTTTGTGTTCTTCATCAACATCAAAAGTGACATCTTCAGTATTACTGAATTTAGCTCTCAGTTCCGGCGGCATTGTGTATTTAAAATACATTTCAATTTCAGCATCATCACGTAAATTTTCTAAATAAAATTCGGGTGATTTAAAGATGTGCTGCCAGTTTACGGGCTCACTCCAAAGACCAAAACGGGCTGCATTATTTCCTAAATCAATAACGGTAAATTCATCTTTATTAGGCAGTTTTCTGGAACCGCGCCCTATCATTTGATAATATAAAGTTAATGATTTTGTGGCACGATTTAAAATTATGGTTTCTACTGTTGGTTCATCAAATCCGGTTGTTAAAATCCCAACCGAAGTTAATATGGCGTCTTTTGTATGTTTAAACCAATGCAGAATTTCTTTTCTTTCTTCGTTACTGCTGGTGTTATCCAGATGGCGAATTTCGTACCCTGCTTCTCTGAAAGTTTCATAAACATATAAAGAGGTGTTGATACCATTGTTGAAAATCAAAGTCTTTTTACCTAATGATCTTTCGGTGTAGGCATGTACCAGTTTTTCCTGCATCAGCGTATTAGTATACAAATCATCAGAAGATTTTACAGTATAATCTCCGTTGATACCTACTTTTAATGATGTTAACCCTACATCGTAGCTGTATGTTGTGGCTTTGGCCAAAAAGCCTTTTTCTATTAATGAACTAATAGTATCTCCTACAATTAATTCATCATAACTCTGGTTCATAGGTAATTTTATATTAGAACTCAGCGGTGTTGCTGTTACTCCTAATATAAAAGCATTTGTAAAGGAACTTAAAAGTTTTCTGAATGAATTATAATGCGCTTCATCAATAATGACCAAACCAATATTTTCGAGAGATAATTTCTCATCATTAATACGGTTTTTTAAGGTTTCCACCATAGCTACAAAACAGGAATAATCGTTTTGATCCGGTAAATCCTTTACCTTAGAATTGATAATTTTATTTTTTACACCAAAACCTTTTAACATCTTAGAAGTTTGTTTACACAACTCAATTCTATGTGTTAAAACAACTACTTTTTTATTATGTTTTGATAAGTAACGGCGAACAATTTCTGAGAATATCACTGTTTTTCCGCCACCTGTAGGCAGCTGATACAGCAGGTGATGTTGCGCAGGACCGTTATCGATGCGCTCAAAAATGGCATCAATATCACCTTGCTGGTAGGCATAAAGTTCTTTTTTCTCTTCTTTTTCTATTTCTATCGTACTTTCGAACATTGCTTTTTGTTGAATTTTTGCAAAAATACGGTTAAAAAACAGTTATCCTGTTATATTTAATTTAAATTATTAACTTAATTTGAAATAATTTGATTTACAAGCCTGTTATTCATTGATTCGCTCTGTAATTTGCAGGAAATCCATTCTGTTTTTCCATTTTTGTCTGACAATTTCTTCGTAAAGAGAATTTATTCTGGGTTTAAAATCGCTTAAAACGCCATTAGCAATCATAAATTGTATGGCCTGTTCAAAAGAAGTATGCATACTTTTGTAAAAAGTATCTTGTTTTATGAGATTTTCGGCAGAAAAAGCCTGAGCTATTTCTATATTATACAACATCAGATCACTGATTATAAATGGGTCTACTCCCAGCGTTATAAAATGTTTGATGTTTTTTTGGGCTACTGAACGGCGCATTTTTGGTTTTTTCCTTTTGCCACGGGCCGCAACCGGGAAATATTCATGAGCAATTTTAAGCTTAGCTTCCTGCAACCGCTTCTCTTCCTTTGGGTTAAATACAAAATCATAATATTCCTTTACCGCGCTAAATTTTTCATACAATTCAACTAGCTGCTCCTGCAATTGTTCCTTGTCGAGTTCGCCTAAATATTTTTTTAAATCTCTTTTACTCATTATGAAATTTTTGTGATTACAAAAGTAAATTACTTTAGGTTTTAATACCTATAAAATGAATGATAATCCTTAATTTTGACAGGAAACATTAAAATAACAATTGCAATGCTTAAGATTTTTAAAATTACAGCTATCCTTGAAGGGATTTCGTATTTGGTTTTATTTGCTAATATGCTTTTTATTAAGCCTAATAATACTGAATTGTATCATACCTTATTGTACCCTATCGGTATGACTCATGGTATTTTGTTTATAGGTTATATCATTTTGGCATTTTTATTAAAAACACCACAAAAATGGGGTGTCAGAGATTTTGGAATTATTTTAATTGCTTCATTACTGCCCTTTGGTACTTTTTATGTAGAAAAGAAATACTGCTAAAATGTATTTATTGTTAAAGCAGCTGTTTACATTTTTATATCCTCTTTTTAGAAAGTGGGGATTCAATGTTACAATGGCCTCTTATTCGAGTCTGATAATTAACATTACAATACTTTGTTTTTTAGCTTATCTCATTTATTATATCTCCAGACAGCTCTTAGTAGGTCTGATAATTGTAATTGCCAGAAGAACAAAAACACAATTTGATGATTTATTAGTATCTAATAAAACGGCTAAATACATTGCTCATCTTATTCCGGTGCTGTTTATCTATAAATCAGTTCCGGTTATTTTAGACCGTTATGAATACTGGGATGGTGTATTTGGGAAATTAGTAGGTGTTTATATTGTTATTTTAGTGCTGTGGATAATTCGGACTGTTTTTAATGCTTTGAGGGATTATTTAAAACAAAAAAACGGTACAGCGACAAACCTATTGACAGTTTTATTCAGGTAATCATGATTGTGCTGTGGCTGGTAGGCATTACAATTTTGATTTCGAGATTATTCGAGATTGATTTCAATAATATGTTTACCACATTAGGTGCTGTTTCTGCATTGATTATATTGATTTTCAGAGATATTATTCTCGGTTTTGTTGCCAGTGTTCAGGTTTCTGTAAATGATATGATTCGTATAGGCGACTGGATTACAATTGATAAATTTGGTGCTGACGGAGATGTGATCGAAATTAATCTGACTACCGTCAAAGTGCGTAATTTTGATAATACAACCACTACCATTCCTACTTACAGTTTAAGTTCAGATTCCTTCCAGAACTGGCGTGGCATGCTGAAATCGAATGGACGGCGCATCAAAAGACACATTCTTATCAAAACAAACAGCATTCGTTTTCTGGAGGAAACAGAATTAGAAGAACTAAAAAAAATCAGTCTGATTACTGATTATATAACCAACAGAAAAACTGAAATCAATAAATACAATACGGACAGAGGCATAGACAAATCAATTGCAATAAACGGCCGTAATATGACTAATATGGGGTTATTTCGAAAATATATAATCCAGTATCTGCGTAATCATCCGGCTATAAATCAGGATATGGTTTTAATGTGTCGTCAGTTGCAGTCTACTGCTGAAGGAGTTCCGCTGGAAATTTATACCTTTACAAAAGATAAGAAATGGGAAAATTATGAATATGTAATGTCTGATATTTTTGATCATGTCATCTCAGCTGTTCCTTATTTTGATCTTGAAATTTTTGAATTGCCCTCAAGAGGTGATTTCCTGAATAAATAAATCAAAGTTACGAATTCACGAATAATCCAATTGAATTCGTGAATTCGTGTCTTTTACAATCTGATTACAAACGATTTTTCACAAACTCTATTTCTGTTTTTCCGTGTGGTTTTGGTTTTCCGTCTTCACCCAGATTAACCATTACTGATTTGTCAATAGTAATAATAATTTCTCTGGTCATCATGTTGCGAACCTGACATTCAAGTGAAATTGAAGTCGTTCCAAAATGGATCACATCGATTCCTATTTCGATAATATCTCCTTCTTTTGCCGAACTTTTAAAGTTTATTTCCGACATATATTTAGTTACTACTCTGGAGTTTTCAAACTGCACAATAGTATAAAGTGCCAGTTCTTCGTCTATCCACGATAATAGTTTTCCTCCAAATAAAGTTCCATTTGGATTAAGGTCTTCGGGCTTTACCCATTTTCTGGTATGAAATCGCATATTTTTAATTATTTATGCTAAAATAAGGTTTCCCTGAGTATTTTTTTGCTATTTTTAAGAAAAAAAGATGAGCCACAGAGATCGTTTTCTAACGGAATTCAGAGGTGACACTATCGGAAGTGTCAGCACACAGTCTTCAGCAGATGAAA
Organism: Flavobacterium plantiphilum; assembly: GCF_046000495.1. Taxonomy (NCBI): domain Bacteria; kingdom Pseudomonadati; phylum Bacteroidota; class Flavobacteriia; order Flavobacteriales; family Flavobacteriaceae; genus Flavobacterium; species Flavobacterium plantiphilum. The sequence goes on along the minus strand of NZ_JBELQA010000001.1, from coordinate 470,522 downwards.
TTTTTCAAAATGAAGTTTTAAGACCTATATTGAAACTTCAAAATGATTTATTTATTGCTTCTTTTCATAATTATATCAGTAAATACAAAAGGGATTTTTATTCGCTAAGTGTCGAGAAAAAGATTGCAACTATTGAGAATGCAATTCAAAAAGACATCAAGTTTAGAAATGCATTAAAAGGAATGATTATAGCCCTTTTTACGGTAGAGGAATATACTTCTTACATAAAAAACTCCTCCAGTTTAAATAAACGCATGATGAATATGCTGATTGAAAGATTGAAAAATCAGGTTCAGTTATTTGAAAAAAGTGTTGCTGATTAATTAGAAAATAAATACAAAACAAATTGATTTTTAAAGAATAATTCTAATTCCTCAAATCCAGTCTTTTTGTTTAAAATTTTCAGATTGTTTGTGGACTAATCTTAACAGTTGTTTTTTTTTCTTATCTGCTTTTATGTCGGGAGTGTGTTACCAAATCACTTTAAAAAATCTCATTTAAAAGCTTTAAAATAAATTATATGCAACAATAGTAAACAAAGCGTTATCATTTCATTAAAAGTGAAAAACCTTCTTCTGTTTGTAAATTTTATATTGATTATTTCAGTATAATTGTTGAAACGAAAATTATGAAAGAAGACTATTTTAAGTGGCATTCACCCCATCTGAACAGACATATTGAAATGCTTGTTTTTGGGCATTCGGGATATCCGGTAGTTTTGTTTCCCACCTCTATGGGAAGTTTTCATGAAAATAAAGATATGGGATTAATTGAATCAGTAAGCTGGTATCTCGAGCAGGGATTGATTCAGATTTATTGTCCGGATAGTATTGATAAAAACAGTTTTTACAATAAACAGATTTCTCCTGTACACCGCATAGAAAATCACGATTGCTATGATAAGATGATTTGTCATGAAATTGTTGAAAAAGTGCGTAACAATACCGCTTCAGGAAAAGTTGTTGTTGCCGGCTGTAGTTTTGGGGGGTATCATGCAGCGAATTTTGCTTTTAGACATCCGGGTTATGTGAGCCATTTGTTCAGTATAAGCGGAGTTTATCAAATTAAAAACTACCTCGATGGTTTTCATAATGATACTGTTTTTTACCATAGTCCTCATGATTATTTGCAAGGCTTGAATGATTATGAATTATGGAATATGGATATTGTACTGGGAACTTCAAATTGGGACATTTGTTTTGATGCTAATTTAAAAATGAGCCGGTTATTGTCTGATAAAAACATGCACCACTGGCTTGATATCAGGCAGGATAAAGTTCACGACTGGCCGTTATGGAAAGAAATGTTTCCCCATTATTTATCCAGAATAAATTTTAGTTAAACACTGATTATAAAATAGTAAAAGAAAACAACGAATATGAAAAAGATTGGAATTTTATTTGGTATGGAAGATACCTTTCCTCAGGCTTTTATTGACAGAGTTAATTCAAAAAACGAAAAAAATATTATAGCCGAAGCCGTTTCTATTGATAAAGTTATTCAGAATAAAGGAGGTGAATATGCCGTAATTATAGACAGAATTTCACAGGATGTTCCTTTTTATCGTGCTTTTCTTAAAAATGCTGCTTTAACGGGTACTAATGTTATTAACAATCCTTTTTGGTGGAGTGCTGATGATAAATTTTTTAATAATGCATTAGCCGATACACTGGGCGTTCCGTTGCCTAATACAGTCATTCTTCCTTCAGCAGAACATCCAAATGATACAAATTCTAATTCGTTCAGAAATCTGAAATATCCATTAGACTGGGAAGGTATTTTTGACTATGTGAAGTTTCCTGCCTACATGAAACCGTATGCCGGTGGCGGGTGGAAAAATGTGTACCGACTGGAAAACAAAGAGGAATTTTGGGAGAAGCATAAAGAAACGGGACAGTTGGTAATGCTGTTGCAGGAGGAAATTGTCTTTACTGAATATTTCAGAGTGTATTGCTTAGGAAGTAAAGCTGTCAAAATCATGCAATACGAACCCAGGAATCAGCCTCATTTACGTTATGTGCTTGATGGTCCTCCAGTAGATAAAAAATTATTAGCTACTATCAAAGATTATACAATTCGACTTTGCAAAGGTTTAGGTTACGATTTTAATACGGTAGAATTTGCGGTGCGTGACGGTATTCCTTATGCTATTGATTTTGGAAATCCTGCTCCTGATGCTGATATTAATTCAGTAGGTATTGAAAACTTTGAATGGGTGGTTGAAGAATCGGCTAAAATGGCTATTGCTGCCGCAAAAAAGCAAAAACCCGGAAAAATAAACCTGACTTGGGGAACCTTTATGAAAGAAGCTGTTGGGTTAAATAAATAATCAGAATAATTTAAATGAAAAAATTACCTGTTTTTACGCTTGGTATAGAAGAAGAATACCAGATTATAGATCCCGAAACAAGAGATCTTCGCTCCCATTTGTCTAAAATAGTTGATGGGGCAAAAATAGTATTAAATGAACAAGTAAAAGCCGAAATGCACCAATCGGTGGTGGAAGTTGGAACTAATATTTGTAAGAATGTAAAAGAAGCCGAGTGTGAGATTAAGTTTTTACGAACTAAAATTGTAGAACTGGCCGATAAACAAGGACTCATCGTTGGTGGAGCCGGGACACATCCTTTTTCTAAATGGCAGGATCAGCCTATAACCGATGATCCTCGTTATCATACCATTATCAATGAGTTACAGGATGCTGCACGTTCTAATTTAATTTTCGGGATGCATTGCCATGTAGGAATAGAAAACCGTGAAATAGGTCTGAAATTAATCAATCAGGCTTGTTATTTCCTGCCGCATATATTTGCGTTATCAACTAATTCTCCTTTTTGGGAAGGAAGACAAACCGGTTATAAATCCTTTAGAACAAAGGTTTTTGATAAGTTTCCGCGAACAGGGCTGCCGGAATATTTTGATTCGGTAGCATCCTATGATAATTTTCTGGAAACTTTAGTAAAAACTAATTGTATTGATAATCCAAAGAAAATCTGGTGGGATTTACGGTTGCACCCATTCTATGATACAATTGAATTCCGAATTTGTGATATGGCATTAACAGTTGAAGAAACCATGTGCATGGTATCTGTAATACAGGCCGTTGTAGCTAAACTGTATCGTCTTAATACGCAGAACCTGAAATTCAACACCTATCGTCTGGCATTAATCAAAGAGAATAAATTCAGAGCTGCCCGATATGGAATAGAAGGACATTTGATTGATTTTGGACTTCAGAAAGAAGTAGAAACCCGATTGCTGATTTTAGAATTACTGGACTTTATTGATGATGTAGTCGATGAATTAGGAAGCAGAGAACATATCAATTACACACACGAAATTTTAAAAAACGGAACAGGTGCTGACAAGCAGATTGCTGTTTTTGAAGAAACAAAAAATCTGACTAAGGTAGTTGACTTTATTACAGCAGAATTCACTAAAGGGCTATAAATTATTAACTTATCTTTGCAAATAAGATAAAATCGGGAACTAATGGGAAAGAAAAACATAACAATAGCGATATTGGACATGTACAATGGAGAGCCTAATCAGGGCATGCGGTGTATTATCGAAATTGTAAACAGATTTACACCTTTTGTAAGCTTTAAAATCTTTGATGTAAGAGGAAAATGTGAATTACCTGAAATAGATAAATTTGATATTTATATTGCAACCGGAGGCCCCGGAAATCCATTGGATGGCGATGGTGAATGGGACAAAAAATATTTTGATTTTATTGATGCTATATTGAAATGGAACAATGAAAACCCAATCAAAAAGCACGTGCTTTTTATTTGTCATTCCTATCAAATGGCGTGTAAACATTTTGGATTAGCAGAAATCACAAAAAGACACGATACTTCGTTTGGTGTAATGACTATCCATAAAACGAAAGACGGACTTAAAGATTTATTATTTGAAGGACTGGATGACCCGTTTTATGCAATTGATTCCAGAGATTATCAGGTAGTTCAGCCGAAATTGAGTGTTTTTGCAAAAAAAGGAGCTAAAATACTTTCATTGGAAAAAATAAGAGATAATGTGCAATATGAAAGAGCTATTATGGCGGTCCGATTTACAGATCATTTAGTAGGAACACAATTTCATCCGGAAGCTGATCCTATTAGTTTTCTATCGCATCTGAGAAATAACGAAGTGAAAGAAAAAATTAGAAAAATGAAAGGCAAAAGAAAGTTCAGAAACATGCTGGAAGATTTAGTTGACGATGATAAAATTTATCGTACCAATGAAACTTTAATTCCTAATTTTCTTCGCTCAGCTATCACTGACCTGATGAAATCTAAAAAAATCATGTCTAATTAATATCTGGAATTTAAATGATCCCAAAATACCGAAAGCTGTTTAACGCGCAATTCACAGAAGAAAAATATCAGGTTTTAAAGGATGATATTGCAGCCGATTTTGACTATGCTCCTACTTTTAGACTGGCAGAAACTCCTTTTTTTATTTCGAATGAATTAAAAAAGCAACTGATTGAAGGTTGTAATGATGTTATAGCCTTAATTAAACAAAAACACTTTAAAAACCTTACTGACAAATCATTAGTATTAAATAAAAAAGTACCTAACGAGGATGAGCACACCACTTTTTTAGCTATTGATTTTGGAATTTGTGAAGAAGAAGGCAATGTAATTCCAAAACTAATTGAAGTACAAGGATTTCCTTCTCTCTTTAATTATCAGGTCAATTTATTTGAAAAATTCAAAAAATATTATCCTTTTTTAGAAGAATTAACTCCATTTTTTAATGGTATAACTGCGGATGAATATCTCAAAAATTTAGAGGATATTTTTTGTAACAACCATCCAAAAGAAAACGTGGTGTTACTGGAAATAGAACCTGAAAAACAAAATACAAAAATTGATTTTTATTATTGCAAAAGAGATCTTGGAATTCCTTTTGTCTGTGTAACGGAAATATTAAAAAAAGGGAAAAAACTTTTTTATCACAACTCTGAAGGCAAAGAAATTGAGATTAAGCGTATTTACAATCGCGTAATTTTTGACGAACTGGAACTACGGACAGATTTAAAAATGAACTTTAGTTTTTCAGACGATTTGGATGTGGAATGGTCGGGACATCCCAATTGGTTTTTCAGAATCAGTAAGTTTATTTTACCAATGCTAAAAGGAAAGTATTTTATAGAAACCACTTTGTTAAGCGAATTAAAAGAAATTCCGCAAGATTTGGAAAACTATGTCTTAAAACCTCTTTTTTCTTTTTCGGGTTCCGGTGTTATTTTTCATGTAAAAAAGGAAGATATTGAAGCTGTTGTCGATAAAGAACTTTACATTCTTCAGAAGAAAGTTAGCTATTTGCCAGTTGTTCAGTCTCCTGACGGAAAAGTTAAAGCCGAGGTCAGAATACTTTGTACCTGGAAAAAAGAAGATAAAGCTCCTGCTCTATTGTGTAATCTAGTACGCTTGAGCCGTGGCGAAATGATAGGTGTAAAATACAATCAGGACAAAGACTGGGTAGGCGGAACTATTGGTTTATTTGAGCGATGATTTTTTTTATTTATTATACTAATCTGCAGTAGATAACTATTTGAATCCATTTTTTTTATATTTTTAAATATATAATTCAGATATTTAAATCAAAAAATGATAAAAAGAAGAGATTTTATAATTAACAGTAGTTTGGTTTTAGGTGCATTGGCTATTGCTCCTTCCCTCGCCTTTTCAACGAAACAAAGAAATATCGGTTTACAATTATACACTTTAAGAAATATGTTTTCTAAAGATGTAAAAGGCACTTTAGAATTTGTTGCAAAAACAGGATATAATGAAATAGAAACTTATGGATACTCAGCCGAAAAAGGTTTTTTTGGCACTTCTGTAAAAGATTTCAAAAAAATACTGGCTGATAATGGTCTAAAAGCACCAAGCGGACATTATGAATTTAATTCTTTTATAAAAAATGGTAATACTGATTTTTTAAAATCCTGTATGGAGTGTGCTAATCAATTAGAAAGTGAATATATTACTGTTCCCCATTTAGATGAAAAATTAAGAAGTAATCTGGATGATTACAAACGAATTGCTCAAAAATTAAATGAAGCCGCCGTTTTATGTAAACAGGCGGGTTTAAAATTGGGATATCATAACCATGATTTTGAATTTAAAAAGTTTGGAACTCAAACGGGATATGATATTTTATTAGCGGAAACAGATAAAGAGCTGGTTGATTTTGAATTGGATTTGTATTGGGCAGTGCGTTCAGGAAATAATCCTCTGGAACTGTTTGAGGCTCATCCCGGACGATTTACAATGTGGCACGTAAAAGATATGGATAAATTGAAAACCGAATGGAATACCGAAGTTGGGGACGGAACGATCAACTTTAAAACTATTTTTGCAGCAGCTCAGCTATCCGGAATGAAACACTTTTTTGTGGAACAAGAAACCAATTATAAACCTGATCTTTTAGAGTCTACCGTAAAAAGTTTTAACTATATCAAAAAGAAACTAATCTGATTATCAGTAACATCTTTAAAAATACAATTGAATTTCAGTTTTATTTTTCCCGGAATTTTTTAAATAAAACAGGACACACTTTTTCCATCGTTTTAGGTTCATTAACATTCCAGTTGAATTCTAATATCGGATAATTTTCATCTGTCGTTTTAAAATTTTCATAATCAAGATAAGCATATATTTCCTGATTCGTAGCGTTTTTAAATGCATTCATCGCTACATACCAAAAACCTTCAAAATCATATACTTTTGGTTCGTTTTCGATCAAATTCACTAAAGAGTCCGGATTTTGCTGTGCTTGATAATAGGCTTCTTTTCCTCTTGAAATCAGCCAACATCTAAAATAATCAAAACCATCATCAGCGGCTCCGTTACTAATAATATAATTAGCGCACCACAAATCAGAGGTATAAGAGTCGAACATCAGTTTATCTGTTCTTAAACGAAAACCTACTATTTCTTCCGGAGAAAGTTGCTCTAAAGCGGTAATCAGAAAAATTTCCTGATCTTCCTTATTAGTAGTTTCTTTTAAAGAACGGTCAATAATAGTCCAGTAAATTTCCTCATCGAGCATTTTATTGGACGGAGCAAAATGAATGGAATCTAAATTGATTCTCGGAATTGTAGAAAGAGAATCAGTACTGCTTATTAAATTTTCTGACTCAACTTCATTAGTCTGACAGTAATTAATCCCGCTTATAAACAAAAAGATAATTATGAAGTAGTAACTTTTCATATTAAATATTCAATTTATTATTTCTGAATTTTAAAGATAAAATTAGTCTATTTTATTGGGTAATATTAACTCCAACCACATAAAAATTTGCTTCAATAAGTAGTTTTGAATTTTCTGCAATATTTGTCTCTCTTTTCCAGTTTGTTTGCGGATTTAGCCACTTTTCTTCTCCGTTTATAATCACTTTTATCGGTATATTAAAGTCTGAAACGCAGTTTGTCCAGCGAAAAAGCAGATTATTGTTTTCAAAATAATATTCCAGTTTTGGAATTCTGATATCCCGTAAATATTGATTAAAAAAAGGATTTAAATCTATTCCTGTTTCCCGACTCAGATAATTTTCAATTTGTTTTGTAGTTACTGTCTGATGGTAGAAAGCGCTGTTTAAACCTCTTAATATACTCCTCCATTTAATATCATTATTAACAATTTGCCGTAAGGTATGCAGCATATTTGAACCTTTATAGTACATATCGCCGGAACCTTCATGGTTAACATCATAATTTCCTATTAGGGGTTTGTCATTCAGAATGTTTTTTCGGAGTCCCCGCAGATACGTATAAGCGGCTTCCTTTCCATAATAATATTCCAGAAAAAGACTCTCAGAATAATTAGTAAAACTCTCGTGAATCCACATGTCAGCTATATCTTTATTAGTAATATTGTTAGCAAACCATTCATGTGCCGATTCGTGTACAATAATAAAATCAAATTTTAGTCCCCAACCCGTTCCGCTTAAATCAGTGCCTAAATAACCATTTCCAAAACCATTCCCATACGTAACTGAACTTTGATGTTCCATTCCTAAATATGGAACTTCAACCAATTTATAGCCGTCTTCATAAAAAGGATAAGGTCCCAGCCAGTATTCAAAAGCTTCTAACATTCGGGGAACTTCCTGAAATTGTTTTTTGGCTTTCGCCAAATTGTCTCTCAAAACGTAATAGCTGCAATCCAGAGTTCCTTTTTCGCCTTTGTATTTTTCTGAAAAAGAAACATAATCTCCAATATTAATATTTACGCCATAATTATTTATAGGATTAGCAACATACCAGTTATACGTTTTGGTGCCATTTTTATGTTTTTTTATACTCAGTAAACGACCATTAGAAACATCCTTTAAATCCTCTGGAACATTCACACTGATATACATATTTTCGACTTCATCATACATATGATCTTTGTTAGGCCACCACACACTGGCGCCTAATCCCTGACAGGACGAAGCAATAAATGGTTTACCGTTGCTGTCTTTTTTCCAGCTAATTCCACCATCCCAGGGCGGATTGACAGCTACTTTAGGCTTTCCTCCATAAAAAACAGTCAGCTCTTTTATAGCATCTTTTTTTTGAGGAGCAATTAAATTAATAAAGTAAACATTCCCTTCCCTGTAAAACTTTAATTCTTTTTTATCCTGAATCACTTTGCTGATTGCTAAGGGATTCTGCAAATCAATTTGCATAACATTATATTCCTGTAAAACTTTATATTTTACAGTGTTAGATCCTGTTATTGTACTGTCTAAAGGATTTACTTTTATAGCTAACCGATATTGTTTTAAATCCCACCAGTCTCTTTCTTTAGTAATACTTCCGCGCAAACTATCCTGTCTGTTAAACTGATTTTTTTTATGTTCGAAAAGTTGTTGCGCTTTTATTTCATTTAAAAAAAGCACCGAGAAAAAAATAAAAAAACAAAATACTCTCATGGGCTAATGCAGTTTATCCACCTTTTTTTGTGCTACCACTACGGTATAATCAGCTATTAAACGATCAACATAATTGTCTAATAATTCGAGAATTCTTTCGTTTTTAACAGATTTAACCACAAGACCTGCATGATAATCTAAAGGAACTCTGAAACAAACTTCGGCATCTGAAAATGAAGATAAATCTGGATGCTGAAATTTAGATAAAGTCAGTACAATTCCGGCATACTCCTTTTTTATTTCCGGTAATTGGTATTCTTTTTCTTTGACTAAGGCATCTTCTATCGTGGCCCATTCTTTCCATAGATTAATACCGGAGGCAGCTTCTACCATCTCAGCGATGTGAGCACCGCCCACGCGGGAAGAAGTTTCCAGAAAGTAAATCTTTCCATCTTCGGTACATTTAATAAACTCTGTATGAGCAACACCATGCTTTAAACCAAAACTTTTTAAAACAGCTTCATTTACTTTTTTTATTTCTACATCATCTTCAGAGTCATAAGGAATATTGGAACTTCTAAAAACACCACCACCCTGAGTAATTTCCATCGGTGTAGCCAGATATTTTGAAGTGAGACTAAAAAGTATCTTTTTATCTAAAACTAAGCTGTCACAATGGTAAACAGCACCGGGTTTAAACTGTTCTAACAAATATTTAAAACGATTATTCCCCATTTCATTAATATGAATCCATAAATTTTCTTTATCGAAAACCTTGATAATCCCTGAGGCAGAAGCTTCAGAACGGGGCTTTAAAACCCATGGAGGAGCGACTCTGTCGGCAAAAGTATTGATGTCATGATCATTAAATAAGGAACAAAAAGCAGGAATAGGTATGCCACAACTTTTGGCTCTCATCCGCATGGCTAATTTATCTCTGAAGTAGCGACCAGTAGTTTGTCCCATTCCTCCAATTCTAAGATTTTCTCTAAGATAGGTGGCCTTTTCTACATCAAAATCATCCAAAGCAACTATAGCATCAACCTTATTAGTAATCATTAAATTACCTATTCCCAGTAATAAATGCTCTAAATTCCATTCGGTATCCTGATCAGGCATATAAAATATTTCGTCTATTGCTTCATGTGGCCATGGTTTATCTCTTAATTTTTCACTGGTAACGAGATAAACTTTATTTCCTGAATTCTTTAACTGAATTAAAAAATCGGCTCCTTTATAATAATTTGAAATACAAATGAAGGTTTTAGCATTTTCCATAAATTCATAAATTTTCTATGAATTTAGTTAATAAATGAACACCATAAGCAGTTGCATGTTTACTTTTTGCAAATTCATCATCGCCAAATGCTACTCCGGCAATATCTAAATGTGCCCAGGCAGGATGTTCTTTAGTAAAAAACTCTAAAAATTTTGCTGCACTAATGGCTCCTGCTACCGGTTTTCCACTAAAATTTTTCACATCGGCAATATCACTTTCAATATCATCTTTATAAGCATCCCATAAAGGTAATGGCCATAATCGTTCACCAATGGATGTTCCTGTTTCCTGAATTTTTTTAGAAATAAATTCATTATTAGTAAACAAAGCACCACATTCATAGCCAAAAGTCCCAACACTACTCCCTGTTAAAGTTGCAATATCTATAATATACTCCGGTTTGTAATTTTTAATTAAATACGATAAACCGTCGGCTAAGATCAGACGGCCTTCAGCATCGGTATCAATGATTTCAATAGAGTTCCCACTGTAGCTATGGATAACTTCACTGGGCAGAAATGATTTATTGTCCACTGCATTTTCCGCACAGGGAACAATAGCGGTAACGCGTACCGGCAGTTGTAAATCAGCAATGAGCTGCATGGCACCAAAAACAGCAGCGCCACCGGCCATATCACACTTCATATGCACCATACCGGATGTTTTGATATTCAGACCACCTGTATCAAACGTAATTCCTTTCCCTACAAGTCCTATATGTTTTAATGAAGCAGGAGCAATTTTGGGCGTGTAATTCATAATTACAAACTGGGCTTCGTTATCACTGCCTCTTCCCACAGCTACAAAGGCGCCCAAATATTCTTTTTTAGCATCTTCCAGACCCAGTACTTTTACATCAAAACCGTATTGAAGACCTTTATCCTGAGCCCATAACGCCAGGTATTTAGGTGTTACCTTATTGGGTGGTAAATCAACTAACGAGAGTGTTTCTAACTGGGCACGGGCTATTTTTATAGCCTTATTAAGCCAAACAGAATAATCCTGAACAGCTAATATATTTAATTCAAAATCTGCTTTTAAAAACGGATGCTTTTCCTGTTCTTTATAATGCCCTAAATCATACGTTCCTAAAAGCAAACCGGACATAGCAGCTTCTGCCTGTTCAGAAGCAAATTCTTCGGGTAAAAAAAGACATAGTTTTTTATTAAAAAGTTTTTTTTCTTTAAAAGAAATTCTTCTGAATATTGTTTTTAATGATTTATAATCCGGATTTTTTCCTATACCAATAAATAAATATAAATTTTCTCTTTTTTGAGTTAGATACGTGCTGTCTTTTTTACCATAAAAAACAGAAGAAGGAATTTCTAAATCGTCAAATTTAACAGGGATTAGATTTTTTTCTGTTGTTTCAAAAACAGGAATTAATATTGTTCCTGAAAAATTTTCTAAACTATTAATTTTTGTTGTTATCATTTAATTGTCCTTTGTGTTAAAAAACAGCCATTCTATAGCTTTGGGAAATTCGTCACTCCAATAAGTTTCATTGTGTTTTCCTAACTTATTAATACTAAGATTGATTTTCATTTTATCTGTAACAAATTCACTTTCAAGCATCCGGTTTTTAAAAGTTTCTACATGCTCAATCATGGTTTCACTCTCCTCTCCGCCTGCGTATAAATAAATTTTTGTATTTCCGGAATCCTCATAGTTTTTGATTTTCATTTTAGGAGCTACCCAAAGCGAAGGTGAAAAAATCATTAATTTACCAAAAATTTCAGGATAACGCAAACCGGAAAAAATACTGACCAAAGCTCCCATAGAACTGCCTCCTATTCCGGTAAATTCTCTTTCTTTTTTTGTTCTGAAGTTACTGTCAACATATGGTTTCAGGGTTTCTGCTAAAAATTTAATATATTTTTTACCCTGTCCTTTTCCTAAAACTGTTTTCCCAACATTGTATTCTTTAACCCGGTCTTCTTCTGCATGTTCTACAGCAATAACAATGATTTTACCCACATTGTATTCGGACATTACAGCCAGTTTTTTATCAATTTCCCAATTGCCGTATTCTGCATTTTCATTAAATAAATTCTGTGCATCCTGTAAATACATCACAGGATAACTTTCATTGGAAAAATCATAATCATGTGGTAATAGTGCCCAGACTTTACGGGTAGTGTTTAATTGCGGGATTTCAAACTCATCAGAAATTAACTGAATTTGTGGCAAAAAATTAGGCTTGAATGGCATCCAGTTTTTTCTCCAGCGAAAAACATGTTCATTTTGAATACCTGTATGTTTAGATGTAAAACGATTTTCTGTTCGCTCTTCGTTAGCACCTATTTCAACAGCACTCCAATCTCCTTTAGTGAACTTATACAATAAAACTTCAGGATAATTAAAATCATGAGTGAATTTAAAATGATACAAACCAGTACCTACTTTTTCCATCATAAAATCTTTATCCTGAGTACGCCAGTCATTAAAATTTCCGGATATATAAACGGAACGGGAATCGTCTTCGTCTGTTGTAAGTATGATATGTAATCCTGTTTCTATTTTAGTATCGATGAATGCTTCTGAAAAATGAGTCTTATCAAAAATCATAAGGTATTGATTATAAATAATTAATTTCTGTTGTAAATATAACAGATTGGACTTTGGTGTAAAAATGAAAACGAGTCAACTGAGGAAATTTAATCTCCAATTGACTCGTTTTTACAATAAATTAACACAAAATATAGATGCTATTTCTGACGGCTTTTTAAAACATTCATCACATCATCCAGCTTATATCCTTTGGCTTGTAATAAAATTAAATAATGGAAAAGTAAATCGGCACTTTCGCTTAAAAATAAATCGTCATTTGCATCTTTCGCCTCAATAACTACTTCTACAGCTTCTTCCCCTACTTTTTGAGCAATTTTATTAATCCCCTTCGCAAAAAGCGAAGCCACATAACTTTGTTCAGAATCAGCATTTTCTTTTCGAGACTGAATCGTTTTTTCTAATTCTGAAATAAATCCATAACTGGTTTCATTTGGTGTTTGCCAGCAGGTATCTGCTCCTGTATGACAAGTTGGTCCTACAGGTTTTGCCTGAATCAATAAAGTGTCCTCATCACAATCGTTTTTGATATTCACCAGATTCAAAAAGTGTCCACTTTCTTCCCCTTTTGTCCAAAGACGCTGTTTAGAACGGCTGAAAAAAGTTACTTTGCCTGTTTCAATTGTTTTTTGATAAGCTGCTACGTTCATATAGCCTAACATCAACACATTTTTGGTTTCACTATCTTGAATAATGGCCGGAATTAATCCATGAGCCAATCTTGAAAAATCTATTTCCATTTTTATAATTATTTTTTTTAGAAAGAGAAAAGAAGAAAGAAGCAAGGACAAAGAAAATCATTACAACAATATATCTTTTCTCTTTATTCTTTACTCTATTTTCTATAATCTAACTTCTATATTGTTATTTTTTAACTCTTTTTTCAAAGCTTTGATTTCAATTTCTTTAAAGTGGAAAACACTCGCTGCCAAAGCGGCATCTGTCTTTCCATCAATAAAAGTATCTGCAAAATGCTGCATATTTCCTGCTCCACCCGATGCAATAATAGGAATATTAACTAAGCTAGACAATTTTGCCAAAGCTTCATTAGCAAATCCATTTTTAGTACCGTCGTGGTTCATTGAGGTAAAAAGGATTTCTCCGGCGCCTCTTTGCTCCACTTCTTGTGCCCAGTCAAATAACTTAATATCTGTTGGCACTTTTCCACCTACTAAATGCACCATCCATTCGCCATCAATTTGTTTGGCATCAATCGCAACAACTACACATTGACTTCCAAATTTTTGAGCTAAATCATTAATCAATTGCGGATTCTTTACTGCCGAGGAATTGATGGAAACCTTGTCGGCTCCATTTTGCAAAAGCACTTCCACATCCGAAACTGCAGAAATTCCACCACCTACAGTAAATGGTATATTAATGGTTGCCGCTACTTTGCGAACTAAATCTACTAAAGTTCTTCTTCTTTCTTCCGTTGCCGAGATATCCAAAAACACCAATTCATCCGCACCTTCATCCGAATAAATTTTTGCCAATTCCACCGGATCACCCGCATCACGCAAATCTACGAAATTAACACCTTTTACGGTTCTTCCGTTTTTGATATCCAGACAAGGGATTATTCTTTTTGTAAGCATTGTTTTTAAAGTTGTTGGTTATTGGTTGTTGGTTATTGGTCAATGGTACAAACTATCAACCGACAACTATCAACTATTAACCTATTATATATTGTTCCAATTGTTTCAACGAAATTCTTCCTTCGTAAATCGCTTTTCCGATAATTGTTCCTTCGCAACCAATTTCGGCTAATTTAGGCAATTCATCAAAAGTCGAAATTCCACCAGAAGCGATTAATTTTAAACCTTTAGCTTGCGCTAGGATTTTAGCATATAAATCAAAACTTGGACCTTCCAGCATTCCGTCTTTGGCAATATCCGTACAAATTACATATTCAATTCCTTTAGACTGATAATTTTGAATAAAAGGTACTAATTCTTCTTTAGATTCTTCTAACCATCCTGAAACCGCTACTTTTTCGTTATTTGCATCGGCGCCTAAAATAATTTTATCGGCACCAAATTTAGAAATCCATTGTTCAAAAACTTCACGGTTTTTTACAGCTATACTACCGCCGGTAATTTGGTTTGCTCCACTTTCGAAAGCAATTTTCAAATCAGCATCTGCTTTTAGTCCACCACCAAAATCAATTTTTAAACTAGTTTGCGTCGCAATTTGTTCTAAAATTTTATGATTTACAATTCGACTTGATTTTGCTCCGTCTAAATCTACCAAATGTAAATATTCGATTCCGTGTGCTTCAAATTCTTTGGCAACCTCCAACGGATTTTCGTTGTATATAATTTTGGTACTGTAATCCCCTTTGGATAAACGAACACATTTTCCGTCGATGATGTCTATAGCTGGTATTATTCTCATTTATTTTTTAATTTAAAGATTTGTAATTAACGAAACTCAATCTTTTAATTTTTCAATCATTCAATTTTTCAATCATTCAATTTTTCAATCATTCAATTTTTCAATTCAAGAAAATTTGCTAAAATTTTCTCTCCTACATCACCACTTTTTTCCGGGTGGAATTGTGTTCCAAAGAAATTTTTATTCTCTAAAGCCGATGAATAAGCCATCTCATAATCAGTCGTAGCAATGGTTTCAGCACATAATGGCGCATAAAAACTGTGTACCAAATACATGTATTCGTTTTCAGCTACATCCTTAAACAATCCCGATTTTAGATTGTATATGGTATTCCATCCCATTTGTGGTACTTTCACTTTTGGAGAAAACTTAACTACATCCACATCAAAAATCCCCAATCCGTCTGTGTTTCCTTCCTGAGTGTGTTTGCACATCAATTGCATCCCCAGACAAATTCCCAAAACGGGTTGCGTCAATGTTGGAATCAAAGTGTTTAGACCGCTTTCCTTTAGCATTTTCATAGCGTAACTAGCTTCTCCCACTCCTGGAAAAATCACTTTATCCGCAGCTTTGATTTCGGCTGGATCATTACTCAAAACAGCTTTATAGCCCAATCTCTCGATGGCAAAAATAATGCTCTGAATGTTTCCTGCTCCGTAATTTATGATAACTATTTTCATTTTTTTTATTGTTAGTTGTCCGTTGTCCATTGATAGCCAACAACTATCAACCGACAACCATAAACTTTTAAAGCATCCCTTTCGTGCTTGGCAAAATCATTTTTTCCGTATCACGTTTTACCGCTACTTTTATCGCTTTCGCAAAAGCTTTAAAAATCGCCTCAATTTTGTGATGTTCATTATCGCCTTCGGCTTTGATGTTGATGTTGGCTTTGGCTCCATCAGAAAACGATTTAAAAAAATGGAAAAACATCTCTGTTGGCATCTTTCCTACCATTTCACGTTTAAATTCCGTTTCCCAAATTAACCAGTTTCTACCACCAAAATCAATCGCTACTTGCGCTAAACAATCGTCCATTGGTAAACAAAATCCGTAACGCTCAATTCCTAATTTATTTCCTAAAGCCTTAGCGTAAACTTCACCTAAAGCAATCGCTGTATCTTCAATAGTGTGGTGTTCGTCAACTTCTAAATCTCCTTTTACTTTAATGTCTAGGTCCATTTGACCATGACGCGAAATTTGGTCCAACATATGGTCAAAAAAGGCAATTCCGGTATCGATGTTGCTTTTTCCTGTTCCGTCCAAATTCAACTTGATATAAATATCAGTTTCGTGTGTTTTTCTGGTAATCGAAGCGGTGCGTGCCTCTAATTTCAAGAACTCATATATCTGTTTCCAATCGGTAGATTGTAACGCAATAACAACATCTAATTCTTCTCTTTTAGCACTGATTTCAGTACTTCCTACTCCGTCAGTGGTATTTAAAAAAATGGCTTTTGCTCCTAAATTCTTCGCTAATTCCACATCTGTCAAACGGTCTCCTAGTACAAATGAGTTTGCCAAATCGTAGTTGGGATTGTCAATGTATTTTGTCAACATTCCTGTTCTAGGTTTACGAGTTGGCGCATTGTCTTCCGGAAAAGAACGATCGATAAAAATATCATCAAATAACACCCCCTCGTTTTGAAATGCCTTCAAGATAAAATCCTGTGTTGGCCAAAAAGTATCTTCCGGAAAAGAATCCGTTCCTAAACCATCCTGATTAGTTACCATTGCCAATTCATAATCCAATTCGGCAGCAATTTTAGCCAAATATTGAAATGCTTTTGGATAAAACTCTAATTTTTCCAAACTGTCTAATTGGTATCCTTCCGGTTCTAAAACAATCGTTCCATCACGATCTATAAAAAGTACTTTTTTCATTTATATTATATTATTACACCTCATTCAAGGTTTATTTTTTTATATTTTTATGCAGATGTTGTCTTTTCAAAACTCAAAAACAAATATTCTGAAATAGTTTTTGCTACATTGACAGTTAAAACAGCGTGTCTTTGATCAATTTTATATTCTTTTTTTAATGGTCCACTTCCATGAGAATCACTATGCGAATTTCTTAAACCTGTAACACCATTAATAATGCTAATGATACCTGAAAGTATTTGTTTTAAACTTTCATTATCATGCTTTTGAGGAGACATATTTAATATTTCAGATGTTTTTTTATACAGTCTTAACAAATTCCCATCATAGTCATATTTATATCCATTTTTTGATTCAATAATAAATAAACATATTGATTCAATTAATGTTCTGGCATTAGTTATCGAACCTTCAAAATCTTCTTCTATAATTTTTTTATTGCATTTTTTAATTTGATCACGAATATATTCAAATGAAATTCTATCTAACTCTTTTGTATCAATTGTTTCATCTTCAGATTGTTCAAAATTAGGTAAATAAATTATCTCTACTATTTCTGGTTCATTATTTCTACTTGGATAAATTTGTAAGACTGCATCAAAAATTACTTTTTTGTCTTCGTCTGAAAGTTTATCAATTAACACTTGATTTTTAAGTGGAGATTTGATTTCTAAATAACAAATCCATGAATTCCATCTACTCCCGAAAGTGTTTGTTTGATCTAAATATGAAATAGAATTAATAAAAAGTTCAGATAAATCTCTCCTGCCATTATATTCTAAAATACGTTTCAACTTTTTAATATCTTCGTCTTCCATTTGTAGAATATTATTTATATAAATATTAAACGTTTAACAATGCCTCCATCAACTTCTTATTTTCATCTTCTGTTCCAATAGTAAAACGTAAGCAATTTTCACAAAGTGGTTGCGTTGTTCTGTTACGAATCACAATTCCTTTCCCAATCAATTCATCATAACGTTTGTTAGCATCATCTACTTTTGCTAAAATAAAATTAGCTTCAGAAGGATAAATTTTCTCCACAAACGACAATTCATTCAACACTTTAAGTAAAGAATCTCTTTGAGCTATAATTGAAGTGATTTCATTATCAATTTTATTTTGATCTTTTAACCTTTCCAAAGCTCTTTGTTGCGTCAATTCGTTAACGTTATACGGTGGTTTGATTTTATTCAACACCGCAATCACTTCTGGAGAACCATAACAAATTCCCAAACGAATTCCTGCTAATCCATAAGCTTTAGAAAGCGTTTGTGTAATGATTAAATTAGGATATAGGTCTAATTTTGCTAACCAGCTTGCCTTATCCGAAAAATCAATATAAGCTTCGTCAATTACGACAAAACCATTGAATTTTTCTAATAATGTTGTTACACTTTCTTCGGTAAATGAATTTCCTGTTGGGTTATTTGGTGAACACAAAAAGATGATTTTTGTGTTTGGAGTAACCGCTTCTAGAATAGCTTCTACTCTCGGTTGGAAACTTTCTGAAAGTACAATTTCTTTGTGCTCTACATTGTTGATGTTTGCCAGCACCCCATACATTCCATAAGTAGGCGGCAAAGAAATGACATTGTCTTCTTTAGGCTCACAAAAAGCTCTAAACAACAAATCCAGTACTTCATCGCTTCCGTTTCCTAGTAAAATTTGGTTGGTATTCAAACCTTTGTTTTTTGCCAAAACTGCTTTTACACTGTTTTGCTGTGGATCAGGATAACGATTGACCCCGTTTTGATAAGGATTTTCATTGGCATCCAGGAAAACCATATTGGCAGTATCAAAATCTTCAAACTCATCACGCGCAGATGAATAAGGCTTCAACACCTTAACATTCGCACGAACTAAATTATTTATATCGAAATTTTTCATTTTTTTTTCATTTTTAGAGAAAAGAGGAAAGAAGCAAGAACAAAGACTTCTAAACGAAATCTATATTTTTCTTCTCTTTCTTCTCGCTTCTTGTCTCTTGCTTCTTATTCTAAACTTTTCAATCTCAACGTTACCGCATTCTTATGCGCCTGTAAACCTTCGGCTTCTGCCATGATTTCAATAGCGCTTCCGATGTTTTTAATTCCTGTTTCAGAAATTTTCTGGAAGGTCATTGATTTCATAAAGCTATCCAGATTGACACCGCTGTAATTTTTAGCATAACCATTCGTTGGCAACGTATGATTGGTTCCTGAAGCGTAATCACCAGCACTTTCAGGCGTATAATTCCCTATAAAAACCGAACCAGCATTCTGGATTCCATCAACATACAAATCGTTAGTGGCCGTGCAAACAATAAAGTGCTCCGGACCATATTCATTGATTAAATCCAATGCAATAGCATCATTTTCAACGTATATCAACTTAGAATTAGCAATGGCTTTTTCGGCAATGTTTTTTCTTGGCAACACTTCTAATTGGGATTGGATTTCGTTTTCAACAGCATCCATCATCGCTTTGGAAGTCGAAACTAAAATTACCTGACTATCCGTTCCGTGTTCTGCTTGGCTTAACAAATCTGAAGCTACAAAAGCAGGAACCGCAGTATCATCGGCTACAACTAACAATTCAGATGGTCCAGCAGGCATGTCAATAGCGACACCAAATTGGGTTGCTAATTGTTTGGCTACCGTCACATATTGGTTTCCAGGTCCAAAAATTTTATACACTTTAGGAATTGCTTGTGTTCCAAAAGTCATTCCGGCAATCGCTTGGATCCCTCCAACTTTGATGATTTTAGTCACACCGCACAAATTGGCAGCATACAAAATAGCAGGATTGATATTTCCGTTTTTATCCGGTGGTGAACACAAAACAATTTCGCTACAACCTGCAATTTTAGCAGGAACAGCTAGCATTAATACCGTAGAAAATAAAGGAGCAGTTCCGCCAGGAATGTATAAACCTACTTTTTGAATTGGTCTTTTTTCCTGCCAGCATTGTACTCCTTGAGCAGTTTCTACAGAAACTCGGGTTGTTTTTTGCGCTTTATGAAAAGTCTCTACATTGGCTTTCGCCAAAGCAATCGCTTCTTTTAAATCGTTTGACAAACTAGCCACAGCGACTTCAATTTCAGTAGCTGTTACTTCGATATTTTCAAAAGAAACGCCATCAAATTGCGTCGTATATTTGGCTACAGCCACATCTCCCTCTTTTTGAACGGCAGCAAATATTTCTTTTACTGTTCCTTCAATATCATTTACCGTTTTGGTTGGTCTTTCTAAAATAGAAGTCCAGGTATCAGGTGTTGGATTGTATATTTTGTTCATTATTTTTTTAATTAAATGATTGAAAAATTGAAAGATTTAAAAATTAATTTCTCACTTAATACTTCAACCTTACAACTTACAACTTAATTAAAGTACCATTTTCTCAATTGGGCAAACCAAAATTCCTTCGGCACCGGCTGCTTTCAATTGGTCAATCACTTCCCAGAAAGTATCTTTGTCAATCACAGTGTGCACACTACTCCATCCTTCTTGGGCTAATGGCATAACTGTAGCGCTTTTTAAAACGGGAAGAATACTGCTTACCGCTTCAATTTTATCGTTTGGAACATTCATCAAAATATATTTTGATTTACGCGCTCTTAATACCGATTCGATTCTGAATTTTAAGGTATCAATTATTTTTTGAGAATCAGCAGAAACTTTTGGAGAAACCGCTAAAACTGCTTCACTTTTAAAGATTACTTCGACTTCTTTCAAATTGTTTTTAAACAACGTACTTCCGCTGGAAACGATATCTACAATGGCATCGGCCAGACCAATGTTTGGCGCAATTTCTACCGAACCAGAAATTTGGTGAATATCAACTGTTACTCCTTTTGACTTACAGAAATCAATTACCGTATTTGGATACGAAGTTGCTACACGCAAACCTTCTAAATCCTGGATAGAATTGTACTGAAATGTTTTAGGTACAGCGATTGAAACTTTACATTTAGAAAAACCTAATTTTTGAATAACTTCAATGTTTTTTCCTTTTTCAACCAATAAATTATCACCTACAATAGCGATATCTACTACTCCATCAATCAAATATTGAGGAATATCGGAGTTTCTTAAATACAAAACTTCTAATGGAAAATTAGACGCTTCAGCTTTTAACTGATCAATACCATTGTTGATAGAAATCCCCGCATCTTTAAGAATTTGGATACTGTCTTCGTTTAGTCTTCCTGATTTTTGAATTGCAATTTTTAACGTACTCATTGTTTTGTTTTTTTATGTTTTATTGAATGTGTTTGAGTACAAAGGACTTAACACACAATGAAAAACCCGTTTGATGTACTCAAACGGGTTTATTAATATGATGACTTACACGCATACCATTAACACATCGCCTGAGAGCAATAATGTGAATGATGATGATGCAATTGATTTGATAACATTATAATTTTGTATTCGTATTTTGTTGCGCAAATATAAGAGATAAAAACATTACAAACAAATTTTTAATTTAACTAAATGTTTAGAAAATATTAAAAACCATGAGAGTTACCTGATTACTTATTATGGACGTATAATTTTGTGTTTTCTAATTAAAATACAAAATAGCCATTAAAGATAAAGTTGCGATAAAGCCCCATAATAAGATTCCTTGAATCAAAGGTTTGATTCCAACCGCTAGTAAAACAGAACTACTCAATCCGGAACCAATAAAAAATAAGGTTACCGTAAGTCCCACTTTAGCAACAGCCACGATATACGGACTTACAATTTTTATTTGCGGAACATAAGTATTTACAATCATAGCCAGTATGAAAAATCCAATAAAATAAGGGATTTTTATCTTACTGGCTTTGTTTTTAAACAATATACTGGTAAGCAATACAATTGGAATAATCCATAAAGCACGAGCTAATTTTACCGTAGTAGCTATTTGTAAAGCCACAGCACCGTATTTATTAGCCGCTCCTACCACCGAACTCGTATCGTGAATGGATAAAGCACACCACAATCCAAAATGCTCCTGAGAAAGATTTAAATAATGTCCAATAGCCGGAAACAAAAACAAGGCTATAGAATTCAGAATAAAAATAACTCCTAAAGCAACTGAGGTTTGTTTTTCATCTGATTGAATTACCGGCGTAATAGCTGCAATGGCACTTCCACCGCAAATGGCTGTTCCGCAAGAAATCAAGTGAGTAATTTTTTTATCTGTTTTGAACCATTTTCCTAAAAACACTCCAATTAAAATGGTACTAAACAAAGTAGCCACAGTTAACATAAATCCTTGTTTACTGGACAATAAAGCATTAGTAACATTCATTCCAAAACCCAATCCTACAACCGAAACCTGCAATAAAACGTGAATAATTTTATGATTCAAATGCAACCAGGGATGCCCGGAAATATTAGCCACAAGCAATCCTAACAACAAAGCAATGGGTGGTGTTATATAACCTGTCAAACATATTAATAACAAGCATACAAAGATAATTTGCTGTGTTCTGCTGTGTTTTTCTAAATTAAAGATTCCGTTTTCAGGAAAAAGTTTTGTTTGTTTTTTCAAGAGCTAATACTTCTATTAAATTTATAGTAAACCATGGTATTTTCTAACAAACCATTCAATTGCAAAAAAGCTGCAAATTAAGACCAGTAACCACTTCCAATCCACTAAAGGCGAACGGCTACTGCTTGTTTTTTCGATAGTTTTATAATTTTCATCTTCTAAAAGCGACTGAATTAAACTATCAACTTGATTAGGAAAATAGACTTTTCCCTGTGTTAAACTAGCTAATTGTTTTAATCGAACAACATCTGGATTTACAAATTGATTTTCGATATCAAAATCTAATATTTCAAAACGACTGGAATAACTTGCTTTTGAATTCAATTCTTTTACCGTAAAATTATAACTCCCAGCCGATAAACCGTCAAGATTTACTTTGTAAGCATTATTACCTTTTAATAAATCATAACTTTTTGAGGCTTTGGTTTTCGAATTAACAAGTATAATGGTCAGATGAGCCTTTTCGTCAAACTCGTAGTTTTTATTAAAATATTGGGCTGTAATTTCGATAGCTTCTCCTGAGTTGTAAAAACTTTCGTGATGAACTACTAATGATTTCTTAGCAGTATTAGAAGTTAAAAATTGAATAATTTTATCAATAAAAATATCATATTTTTCAAAAGAATCATTTTGATTGTGACTTTCTAAACGCCATTTCCAACTGTTTTCACCCAATAAATATGCAGCACGAGTTCCCTGATTTTCACTAAATGCCAGCAACGGAGCCTGAGTATCAATATTTCTAATTTTAGAAGAAAGTAACACCGATGCATTCCCTTTTACATTAATTTTTCCATACGGATTTTGTAAAGGAGGAAAATTTTCAAAACCAATATCATCAATAGCAAAGAGATTGAATTGTGAATTAAATGCAGCTAAATAATCTTCTTTTTGAGAAGTCATTTTAAACTCTAAATTGTTCTGCTGCTGGTTTAAAAAATTAAAATCAGTATGCGTTCCTGTAATGATAAAAGTATTGGTTTTGACTAATTTATTCGAATCAAAAACAACTTTAAACTCCGCTGTAGGTTGATATAAAACCAAAACATTATAATCCGTTAATTGATTGATTTGTTTTGGGTTAACAACAACTACTTTACGTTGTGCATTAGATTCAATTGCTCTTTTAAATGCAGCAATATCCGGATGATTTATGGCAGAAACAATAGCCACAGTAGATTTTTGATCTAAAACTTCAACGGCAAAATTCTTAGTATTGTTGTAGCTGTTTTTTTCTTTTTCAGTCGAAATCAAAGTTGCTTTATACAACTGCGACCCTATTTTATTGGCTGTTAAAAGCACATTAACAACCGCCGTATTTTTAGTTGGAGAGAAACTTACTTTTTGTTTACTTAAAACCGAATTTCCTTGCGAAATTTGAAAATCAGCAGTTATACTTTTTGTTCCCGAATATTGCAAAAAAACTTCAACCGGAAATTGATTTTTTAGAAAAGCATATTTATTGACATTCAGTTGGTTGATTTTTAAATCTAAAACCTGAGTCGTATCTCCTAAAATAATGGGAAAAACTTTATTAGAAGTATCAAAACTATACACATAATCATTTCCTGACGTTTGGTTCCCATCGCTAATTAAAACCGTTGGAAATGTACTGTTTTTATTAATTGCTTTTAAATCTTTGGCTACTGCATCTATATGTGTTTGCGTTCCTTTAAAATTCAATTGCTGAAAAGGCAAAAAATCCGAATCGAACTGAAACGATTGAATGGTGTATTTTTCCTTTAAATCCGCATTAGCTGCAATTTTTGAATACAATTCAGTTGCCAGCTTATCCGATTTTAAATAAGCAACAGAACTGGAATTATCAACAACTAGAGCAAGTGTTGGTTTTTCAACCACAGTAGTATTACTTGTAATGATTGGATTTATCAACAATAACAGCAGTCCAAAAATGGCTGAAAAACGTAAAAAAGCCAAGAGTAAATTAATTTTAGATTTACTCCTGGCTTTATAATAATATTGAAAGTATGACAAACCAGCAGCTACTATTACAGAAAGAATAATAAGTAGAATGGTGTTTGTTGTCATTTATTTTTATTAATTTAAAGATTGAAAAATTAAATAATTTAAAAATTTTAAACATTTACGAATATAAAAAATCTTTAAATTCTTAAATCATTAAATCTTTGAATATGATTTATGTTAGCATTCCTCCGCAAACATTTAATACTTGTCCTGTAACATAAGCACTCATGTCTGAAGCTAAGAACAAACAAGCATTTGCAACGTCTTCAGTAGTTCCTCCACGTTTCAACGGAATTCCTTCTCTCCATCCTTTTACGACATCTTCGCTTAATTTAGCTGTCATTTCAGTTTCAATAAATCCTGGTGCAATAGCATTGCAACGAATATTACGTGAACCTAACTCTAAAGCTACCGATTTTGTAAATCCAATAGCACCAGCCTTTGAAGCAGCATAGTTAGTTTGTCCTGCATTTCCAGAAACCCCTACTACTGAACTAATGTTGATGATAGAACCAGCACGTTTTTTCAAGAATGTTTTTTGAATGGCTTTAGTCATATTAAAAACCGATTTCAAATTCACATCAATTACCTGATCAAAATCAGCTTCTGACATACGCATTAAAAGATTGTCTTTAGTGATTCCGGCATTGTTGATTAAAATATCTACTGTACCAAAATCAGCTAAAACAGTATCTACTAAAGTTTGCGCTTCTTCAAAATCAGCTGCATTTGATTTATAACCTTTAGCTTTAATACCTAAAGCATTTAATTCATTTTCTAAGGCTAAAGCTGATTCAGTAGATGAGCTGTAAGTAAAAGCCACATCGGCACCATTTTTTGCAAAAACTTCTGCAATTCCTCTACCAATTCCGCGACTTGCGCCTGTAATAATAGCTACCTTTCCTTCAAGTAATTTCATATTGTGATATAAGTTTATTAACTAAATTGAGTTACAAATATAAACGATTTAGCTGTTTTATAAAATTTATGCTATAAAAAAAGCCTTACCGAAGCAAGGCTTTTAAAAACACTCTTTTATTGTGTTGAAAATGAACTAGAAAGCAACATTCCATCTAGGCAACTTTGCATTTTCACTTAAAAAGTTTTGTAAAACCTGTGCTTCAACAAAAGTAGGAATTACTTTTTCATCTTCGTTATAGGTTTCGTACCAAACCACTTCTAAGCGGCTGATATCTTCTTTTTTCATTTGTGCAGGCCAGGAATATTTTCTTCCTGTTTTAGCAAATTGATGACCGTTTACAATTTTGTCATACAATCCACCATTTTTGGTTTTCAAAGAGCCATCATTTTGTACGGTTCCTGTAGAACCTACCATGATTAATTCTTTTTCTTCAGCTACATCAAAAACTAAAAATACTCCGGAGCCTTCAGTAGCATTACATACTTCTTCCAGGCTATCTTCGATTGTTAATGAAAACTGATTTTTTACTTTGAAACCTTCTAATTCCTTATACATACTATTTTCTTTTGAATTGATTTCTAAAAAAAGGACTGATCAGAATGCCAGTCATTGGAAACCAATTATTAATTTTTTAATTATTTTATACTAAATCAGTACGCCTGATTTTAATTGCGTGCAAATGTATTTCTTTAATTCTGTTTTATACTAAAAAAGCCCCACAAATGTGAGGCTTAATTTATTTAAAATTCGGTTTTAGAGATTAACCTAAAACTTCTTTTACTTTTTTACCAATTTCAGCTGGTGAATCAACAACGTGAATTCCGTTGTCTCTCATGATTTGTTTTTTAGCAGCAGCAGTATCGTCAGAACCTCCAACAATAGCACCGGCATGTCCCATAGTTCTACCAGCAGGAGCAGTTTCTCCGGCGATGAAACCAATTACAGGCTTACGGTTACCATCAGCTTTAATCCATTTAGCAGCATCAGCTTCTAATTGTCCACCTATTTCCCCAATCATAATGATTGCTTCTGTTTCAGGATCATTCATCAACAATTCAACTGCTTCTTTAGTAGTTGTTCCAATGATTGGATCTCCACCAATACCAATTGCAGTAGTGATTCCTAATCCTTGTTTTACAACTTGGTCAGCAGCTTCATAAGTTAAAGTTCCTGATTTAGAAACGATACCGATAGTTCCTTTTTTGAAAACAAAACCTGGCATAATACCAACTTTAGCTTCACCCGGAGTAATAACACCCGGACAGTTAGGACCAATCAATCTGGCGTTTCTTTCTTTAACGTAGTTGTTAGCATTAATCATATCTGCAACAGGAATTCCTTCTGTAATAGCAATAATTACTTTAATTCCTGCATCAGCAGCTTCCATAATTGCATCAGCAGCAAAAGCCGGTGGTACAAAAATAATAGAAGTATCAGCACCTGCTTGCTCAACAGCATCTTTAACAGTATTAAAAACAGGAAGATCTAAGTGAGTTGAACCACCTTTTCCCGGAGTTACACCACCTACAACGTTTGTCCCGTATTCAATCATTTGAGAAGCGTGAAAAGTACCTTCACTTCCTGTAAATCCTTGAACAATTATTTTAGAATCTTTGTTAACTAAAACACTCATGATATATATTTTATATGATTTTTAAATTTGTGATGCAAAAATAGGGTTTTCGAAATTATTTCAGGCTTTTTTATTATCAAAAAAAAGTTAGTAATTACATTCTTTTGTTAACTCCGACACAAAATATTCCTTTTTTAAACAAATTCAATAATTAATTTTTTCTTTTTTTATAGATTCGATTTCATCCAGGATTTCAGGAATCTTCTTAATATTAGCCATTTGTTTCAAAAATGCTCTTGACTCTTGTGCAGGATTTCCATTATAAACTTTATTACCCGCTAAAGATTTAGTTACTCCGGCCTGAGCCAATAAGACTGTTTTTTCACCAATAGTAACACTACTAGTTATTCCTACCTGTCCCCAAAGTGTTACTTCATCTTCGATAATTACACAACCTGCAATTCCTGTTTGTGATGCAATCAAACATTTTTTTCCAATAACAGTATCATGCCCTACATGCACCTGATTGTCTATTTTAGTACCTTCGCCAATAGTGGTATCACCGGTAACTCCTTTATCAATAGTACAAAGTGCACCAATACCAACATTGTCTTTAATAACAACACGACCACCTGAAAGCAACTGATCAAAACCTTCCGGACGTTTTTTATAATAAAAAGCATCAGCACCAAGAATGGTTCCTGCATGAATAATGACATTATCACCGATAACGGTATTATCGTAAATAGAAACATTCGAATGAATCAAGCAATTTTTCCCGATAACAACATTATTTCCTATAAAAGAATTAGGCTGAATAACCGTTCCTTCACCAATGATTGCTGTTGGAGAAATTGCAGCTCCCGAAGACCGGAAAGGTCTGAAATGATTGGTTAGCTTATTGAAATCTCTAAACGGATCATCTGAAATAAGAAGTGCTTTTCCTTCCGGGCAAGCTACTTTTTTATTAATTAAAACAATAGTTGCAGCAGAATTTAAAGCTTTGTCATAATATTTAGGATGATCTACAAAAACAATATCCCCCTGCTCTACCACATGAATTTCATTCATGCCCAAAACTTCAAAGTTTTCATCACCCACAAATTCACAATTAAGTAAACTTGCTATTTCTATTAAAGAATATGATCTTGTAAATTTCATAAATTAATGTAAAGATTGAAAAATGCTATTGCCAACTTAAAGCTTAAAATAAATTTGTATTTTAATCTTTAACAGACTACTCTTTTACACGTTCCATATAAGAACCTGAGGCTGTATCAATTTTAATTTTATCTCCTTCGTTAATAAATAAAGGAACATTCACAGTAGCACCAGTTTCAACAGTGGCAGATTTTGTAGCATTTGTAGCTGTATTTCCTTTTACTCCCGGTTCAGCATAAGTTACTTCAAGAATAATTGAAGCCGGCATATCTACTGATAAAGGCAAATCTGTTTCGGTATTAATTTGCACCATAACATTTGTTCCTTCTTTTAATAAATCCGGATTATCAAGAATACTTTTATTCAAAGTAATTTGCTCGAAAGATTCATTATTCATGAAATGAAACTGATCTCCTTCAGCATACAAATACTGATATGTATGCGTTTCTACACGAACATCATCAATTTTATGTCCTGCTGAAAAAGTATTATCCAAAACTTTTCCGGTGGTTAAACTCTTTAATTTTGTTCGTACAAAAGCAGGTCCTTTACCTGGTTTAACATGTAAAAATTCGATAATTTTATAAATATCGTGGTTGTATTTAATACAAAGTCCGTTTCTAATATCTGATGTAGATGCCATTTTATATATGATTTAAGATTGTAGATTTTAGATTAGTTCTAAAATCTTAATTTATTATTTAAAAGACAAAATATTTTTTTTTTGGTCTTTTCTTTTTCTTCTTTTTTCTATTCTCTTTTAGTAATTTCCAGAATAACCTTTCATAATACCGCGAGATGAATTTCTAATAAAATCGATAATTTCATCCCTTTCCGGAGTAGCTTCCATTTCAGCTTCAATTATTCCAACTGCCTGAGTGGTATTGTAATTTTTTTGATATAAAATTCTGTAAATATCCTGAATTTCTCTGATTTTTTCGGTTGCAAAACCTCTTCTTCTTAATCCCACAGAATTAATACCTACATAAGATAGTGGCTCTTTGGCCGCTTTTGTATAAGGGGGAACATCTTTACGAATTAATGATCCTCCGGAAACCATGGCATGATCTCCAATATTAATAAACTGGTGAACTGCGGCTAAACCACCTAATACAGCATATTTACCCACAATTACGTGTCCTCCTAAAAGAACTCCATTTACAATAATAGCATTATCTCCTACTACACAGTCATGAGCAATATGAGCAGCTGCCATAATTAAACAATTGTTTCCTATAACAGTCTGTCCGGAAGCATTTGTACCTCTGTTGATAGTAACACACTCTCTGATGGTACAATTATCACCAATGATAGCCAATGAGTCTTCACCACCAAATTTTAAATCCTGAGGAATCGCAGAGATTACCGCTCCTGGAAAAATATTACAGTTTTTACCAATTCTTGCTCCTTCCATAATGGTTACATTAGAACCTATCCAGGTACCATCCCCAATGACCACATTGTTGTGGATGGTTGTAAAGGGTTCGATAACTACATTTTTGGCGATTTTTGCGCCAGGATGAACATATGCTAATGGTTGATTCATCTGTTTGTTGTTTTTTATAATTAATTACCTTAATTACTATGAAAAGTTTTTAATAGTAACAGGAAAGGAAACTATTGTGTTTATTGTTGTTTTTTTGCAATCTGAGCCATCAGTTCAGCTTCAGCAACTAATTTTCCATTTGCGTAAGCGTTAGCCTGCATGTGACAAATTCCTCTTCTGATAGGAGTGATTAAATCACATTTAAATATTAATGTATCTCCGGGCAATACTTTGTGTTTGAACTTAACGTTATCAATTTTCATGAAATA
This sequence comes from Flavobacterium plantiphilum, assembly GCF_046000495.1. Taxonomy (NCBI): domain Bacteria; kingdom Pseudomonadati; phylum Bacteroidota; class Flavobacteriia; order Flavobacteriales; family Flavobacteriaceae; genus Flavobacterium; species Flavobacterium plantiphilum. The sequence continues at coordinate 440,530 of NZ_JBELQA010000001.1, read as the reverse complement.
CGTCAAATAATTTTCAGGATCCGGAACAGTACTTAAAACAAGAATTCCTCCTGTTTGAGCCATAGCTTCTACAATTAGAACTCCTGGCATTACCGGTGCATCAGGGAAATGCCCTACAAAGAAATTCTCATTCATTGTGACATTTTTCATTCCCACTACATGACTATCCGACATTTCGATAATTCTGTCAATCAATAAAAATGGTGGTCTGTGTGGCAGCATAGCCATGATTTTATGGATATCCATTAATGGCTCCTGATTTAAATCATATACAGGAACGTAGTTACGTTGCTCGATTTTAATCATTTTTGCCATTTTTTTAGCAAACTGTGTGTTCACAAAATGACCTGGTTTATTAGCTATAATTTTTCCCTGAATTTTTGTTCCAATTAAAGCCAAATCACCAATTACATCTAATAATTTGTGTCTTGCAGCCTCATTTGGGTAATGCAAAGTTAAATTATCAAGAATTCCATTAGGTTTCACATTAATGGTTTCTTTACCAAAAGCTATTTTTAAATTCTCCATTGTAGCAGCAGATATTTCTTTATCTACATATACAATAGCATTATTTAAATCGCCTCCTTTAATCAAGCCATTGTCCAAAAGAGATTCTAACTCATGTAAAAAACTAAATGTTCTTGAAGAAGCAATTTCGGTTTTAAAATCGCCAATATTTTTAAGAGTTGCATTTTGTGTACCTAAAATTTTAGTACCAAAATCAACCATTGTGGTTACAGTATAATGGTCGCTAGGCATTACGAGAATTTCACTTCCGCTGGCTTCATCAGTAAAAGAAATAACCTCTTTTACTACATAAACATTACGGTTTGCAGTTTGTTCTTCAACACCTGCTTTTTCTAAAGCTTCAACAAAATATTTTGAAGAACCATCCATAATAGGAAGTTCAGAAGCATTTAATTCGATAATAACATTATCTAAATCACAGCCCACTAAAGCTGCCAGAACGTGCTCAGGTGTCTGGATTTTAACTCCTAATTTCTCTAAATTAGTTCCGCGTTGTGTATTAACAACATAATTAGCATCGGCTTCAATAATAGGATGTCCTTCAAGATCTACCCTGACAAAAGTAAAACCATTATTTACCGGAGCAGGTTTGAAAGTCATTTTAACTTCTTTACCAGTATGTAAGCCCACTCCCGTTAATGAAATCTCTGTTTGGATGGTTTTCTGTTTAACCATTGTTTGCATTTTTTTGGTTTAATATTTGTTTTTTTAATTCGTCAATCTCTGCAATAATCTTAGGTAAGTTTTTAAAATGAACATACGATTTACTAAAATCATTGTAGCCAAATGTAGGGCTTCCCTGCAAAACTTCATCATCTTTTATATTCCTGGCGACACCTGACTGAGCCTGAATCCGAACATTATTTCCAATTGTCAAATGCCCTGATATTCCTACCTGACCGCCAATCATTCCGTTTTTACCTATTTTAGTAGAACCTGCAATTCCTGTTTGTGCAGCAATCACTGTATTTTCTCCTATTTCAACATTGTGCGCAATCTGAATCTGATTGTCTAGCTTTACTCCTTTTCTGATAATTGTTGATCCTAATGTGGCTCTGTCAATGGTAGTACAGGAGCCAACTTCAACATTATCTTCAATTATAACATTTCCAATTTGAGGAATTTTTGTATAACTACCATCCGGATTGGGCGCAAAACCAAAACCATCCGAACCTATAACTGTCCCTGCATGAATGGTGCAATTATTACCAATTACCGTTTCTGAATAAATCTTCGCGCCTGCAAAAATAGTGACATTATCACGAATAGCAACATTATCTCCTATAAAACAATTAGGATAAATTTTTACATTGTCACCTATTATTACATTCGTTCCTAAATAACTAAAACTGCCTAAATAAAAGTTTTTACCATATCTAGCGTTTTCTGAAATTACGGTATGCGCTTCAATTCCTTGTTTGCTGTCTTTTCTTGCCTGATCATAAAATTCTAATAATTTAGAAAAAGCCATATAGGCATCATCAACCTTAATTAAAGTGGTTTTTAAATCTGACTCAGGTATAAAATTTCTGTTAACAATGGTTATTGTCGCCTCGGTAGTGTAAATATAATTGTTGTATTTGGGGTTAGATAAAAAAGTTAAAGAACCAACTTTTCCTTCCTCAATTTTAGACAGCTCATGTACTTCAGCCTGGGGATTCCCAACAACTTCGCCCTCTAAAACGCCCGCTATTTGTTCTGCTGTAAATTTCATTCCGACAAAAATATAAAAAAATAGATTTTAAATGTGGATTTATATTAGTTGTTTTGGGAAACAAATGTAATATTTAGTCACCGATTTTGATAAAGACTTTAAATTCAACTGATCGGAGGATTCTATTACATCTTCCACAGTACGGTCTTTTTTTAAAATACGTATGGGTTCAGCTTCTTTGTCATAAGCCTGATTTTTAATCTTCCCTTTAAAAATAAAATAATTAGTATCCGCTATACTTATGTTGTTCTCTAATGCAAAACGCTCTTTAAGCGGATTTAAATCCTCAATGGCTATTTTGTCACTGGTTAATTTTATTTTTAATAAATCTCTGTTGATAATCATTTTGCTCAAAGAAGACAAAATAAAATCATCGTTTTTTTGCCAGGCTTTTAAAGCACTAATAATATCAAAATCATCCAGTTGGGAAAACAAGTCTAAAGTTTCGGTATCGAATAATTCCAGTCCTACTTTGTTTTGCATAAAAAACTGTAAAGGTTCGCTACAAGGTAAAAGAACGCCTTTTAAAGTAAGTTCCTTAGCGCGTTTAAGAATCTTAGTAAGAATAAGTTCGCCTACCAGACTAGTTTTGTGCAGGTAAGCCTGCCAATACATTAACCGTCGCGACATTAAAAACTTTTCAACGGAGTAAATTCCTTTTTCTTCAATAACCAGAAAATCATCCTGCACATTCATCATCTGAATCAAGCGTTCCGAATTCACATTTCCTTCGGCTACACCCGAATAAAAACTATCGCGTTTCAGATAATCCATACGGTCCATATCTAATTGACTTGAAATCAATTGCAGCATAAATTTCCTGTGATAATCTCCTTCGAATATTTTAATCGCTAAGCTCAACTGTCCTTTAAATTCAATATTCAGCTGACGCATAAACAGTAGTGAAATTTCTTCGTGATGTACATCTTCAACGATACTTTTTTCCATTGCATGTGAAAAAGGCCCATGACCGATGTCGTGCAATAAAATAGCGATATAAAGTGCATTTTCTTCTTCTTCTGAAACAGAAACTCCTTTAGATCTAAGGACATCTACGGCTTTTTGCATTAAATGCATACAGCCTAAAGCGTGATGAAAACGGGTGTGGTTTGCTCCCGGATAGACTAAATATGACAATCCCATTTGAGAAATCCGTCTCAATCGTTGGAAATAAGGATGTTGGATTAAATCATATATTAAAGCATTAGGAATGCTTATAAACCCATAAATAGGATCATTAAATATTTTAAGCTTATTGATTTGAGTCACTATTTTAATTTTGAGAGCAAATATAAGTAAATTCAATGTTAATTCTTTAGGCTTTATTGCAACAAAACTTTTTTAGCAACTTTAAATTATACTTAAAAACATCCAAAATTATTAACAAAAAATTAAGGTTCAGTTGGTTCGGTAAATTACGAACTAAACGTATCTTTGCAAAAAAAATTACCATGGACGATATACAAAAAGAAAAAGAAGAACTCATTGAGATGTTCGGTATTCACTTTGAATCGCTATACCATATTCCTCCGTTGGCAGGAAGAATTATAGGTCTGTTAATTGTGGAAGGATGCAAATCAGGTGTAACTTTTGAAAGTATTGTAGAAAAACTCGGAGCAAGTAAAAGTTCTATTTCAACTAATTTGAATTTATTACTCAAAATGGAAAAAATATATTATTTCACCATTCCTTGTGATAGAAAAAAATACTTTAAGTCAGCACCGTTAAGTAGTCGTTTATCCAATTATTTAAAAATATTAGAATCTGAATGTTATTTAACAGACAAGATACTCAACTATCGCGAAAAAACAGCTTCATGTTTGGAAGAGAGAACTAATCTGGAAAACATCAAATCCTACAAAAAAAACCTGTATGAGGTTGAAAAATCACTAAAAAAAACGATAGCTGAATTCAAAAAAATAGAAATAATTAATAAAAATAATAGTCAATAATCATTAAATTAAATCTTAAAAAATGGGAAAAATTTCATTATCACTTATAACCGTTTTGCTTATTTTTTCTGCTTGCGGAAAAAAAGAAGAACAAGCAGCTCCTCCTGTAATGCCTTACAAAGTTGTTGCTGTAGCAAAATCTAATACTTCTTTATTAGCTGAATATCCTGCCACATTAGAAGGAGTTACTGATATTGATATCCGTGCTAAGGTGGATGGTTATATTGAAAAAATATACGTTCAGGAGGGACAGGAAGTAAAAAAAGGACAATTGCTTTTTAAATTAGAAACACAAACTGCCAATCAGGAAGCCCGTGCTGCTAAAGCAAAAGTAGATGCTGCCCAGGTAGAAGTAAATCGTTTAAAACCTTTAGTAGAAAGAAATATCATAAGTGATGTACAGTTAGAAACAGCTAAAGCAAATTTAGCAAGCGCTAAAAGTACGTACCAAAGCATCCTGGAAAAAATAAATTATGCCTCTATCAAAAGTCCTGTAAACGGAATTGTAGGCACTTTACCTTTAAGATTAGGAAGTTATGTTAGTAGCCAGACTACTGAACCATTAACCCGTATTTCTGATATTAGTACGGTGTATGCTTATTTTTCAGTGAATGAAAAGCAACAATTAGACATCATGATGCATGCAGAGGGAAAAACATTCCAGGATAAAATTGCTAAAATGCCTCAAGTAAACTTGATATTGAGTAACGGAATGGAATACGAACAAAAAGGAAGAATTGAAACTTTTAGTGGTCAAGCCAATACACAAACAGGTTCGTTTAATGTAAGAGCACGTTTTCTTAATACAAACAAGTTGTTGCGCTCCGGAGGAACAGGAACAGTTCAAATTCCAACACATTTAAAAGATGTTATTTTAATCCCGCAAAATGCAACTTTAGAAATGCAGGACAAACGTATTGTTCTTATTGCAGATAAAGAAAACAAAGTAAAAGCCATCCCGGTTGAAGTACGTGCTGTACCTGGCGGAAAATTTTTCGTAGTAGACAAAGGATTAAATGCAAATGATAAAATTCTTATTGAAGGAATTGGAATCGTTTCTGAAGGAACTGTAATCAAACCTGAATTAGTAGATTATGCAACTATAATTACTCCTGAAAAAAAAGCAATTAATTAACCCGAATAAATAATAGAGTATGTTTTCAAAATTTATTGACAGACCCGTATTGTCAACGGTGATTTCTATCATCATCGTGATACTGGGAGTATTGGGGTTAATTTCGCTTCCCGTTTCACAATATCCCGAAATAGCACCGCCTACCGTATCGGTATCAGCAAATTATCAAGGAGCTAGTGCCGAAGTAGTAATGAATTCAGTTGTTATTCCTCTGGAAGAACAAATTAATGGTGTGGAAGACATGACTTATATGACTTCTACATCCAATAATGATGGTTCTGCTTCGATTAATATTTATTTTAAATTAGGTACAAATCCTGATATGGCTGCGGTAAACGTTCAAAACCGTGTATCGCGTGCCACACCTTTATTGCCGCAAGAAGTTACCAAAGCTGGGGTTACCACCTCAAAAAGACAGAGTGATAATATATTGATTTTCTCTTTATACAGTGAAAATCCTGATTATGATATGACTTTTCTTCAAAACTATGCCAATATCAACATTTTACCTAAAATAAAAAGGGTTGCAGGTGTAGGTGATGCAACTATATTTGGTCAAAGAGACTATTCTATGCGTATTTGGTTGAAACCAGATATCATGGGAGCTTATGGCTTAGTCCCTTCAGATATTACTACTTTGTTAGCAGAACAAAATATTGAAGCAGCACCAGGTCAATTGGGTGAAAGTGCCGACCAGTCTTTTCAATATGTTTTAAAATATAAAGGCCGTTTACAAAGTACAAAAGAGTTTGAAGATATCATTGTCCGTTCTACTCCAAATGGTGAAGTCCTTAAACTAAAAGACGTTGCCCGAATAGAATTAGGAGCTGTAAATTATGCCAGTAGTACGCTTACCAATGGAAATCAATCGGTAGGTATCGCTATAGCGCAAACTGCAGGTTCTAATGCACAAGAAGTAATTGAAAATTCCTTAAAAGAATTAGAAAAAGCAAAGGTAAATTTCCCTAAAGGAGTAAAATATACCTCATTAATTAATGCTAATGATTTCCTTGACGAATCTATTACTAAAGTTATTCATACCTTAATAGAGGCTTTTATACTGGTATTTATTGTTGTTTTTATCTTTTTACAGGATTGGAGATCAACACTTATTCCGGCTATTTCGGTTCCAGTTGCTATTTTAGGAACCTTCTTTTTCCTGAGTTTATTTGGATTTACCATCAACTTATTAACCTTATTTGCTTTAGTCTTAGCCGTGGGTATTGTTGTGGATGATGCCATTGTGGTGGTAGAGGCCGTGCATGCCAAAATGGAAGCCGGAGAACACGATCCTAAAAAAGCAGCACATAGTGCCATGGGAGATATTAGTGGTGCTATTATTTCCATTACATTGGTTATGTCGGCGGTATTTATTCCGGTTTCATTTATTAGTGGATCAGCAGGGGTTTTCTATAAACAATTTGGATTAACACTGGCTATTTCTATTGTACTTTCTGCAATTAACGCCCTTACCCTATCACCTGCCTTATGTGCAATTTTCTTGAAAGAGCATGACCCTAACAAGGAAAAAGGATTTTTAGAACGTTTTTACACTGCATTTAATGCTGGATTTGAAACAACAACTAATAAATACAAAAAATCGGTTGAATTTTTAGTGAAACGCAAATGGTTGGCTTTCTTAGGAATTGCCATTTTTGCAGGTGTATTCACTTTGTTATTAAACACTACTCCAAAAGCGTTTGTGCCGAGTGAAGATACCGGATCTATCTTTTCAGATATTCAATTAGCACCAGGAACTTCGTTGAAAAAAACAGAAGAGGTTTTATTAGAAGTAGAGAACAAAATAAAAGACATGCCAGAAATTAAAGAAATACTTCGTATTTCTGGTAGAAGTATAATTAGTGGTTCTGGTAGTAACTATGGTATGGTAATTTTGAAATTAAAACCATGGGCTGAACGTAAAGAAGCCAATCAGGAAATAAATGCTGTTGTCCAGGAGTTATTTAAACGTGCAACTACTGTTAAAGACGCCAAAATATTGTTCTTTGCACGTCCTACATTATCAGGTTTTGGTTATTCTAATGGTTTTGAGATGCAATTGCAAGATCAAAAAGGGGGAACTATTCAAGAATTAAGCTCTGTAAACAATGACTTTTTAGCGGCTTTAAACAGCCGTCCGGAAATCAAATATGCTGCTACTTCTTTTTCACCAAATTACCCTCAATACCGAATTGATCTTAATGTAGCTAACATCAAAAAATCAGGATTGACTGTTACGGATATATTAGGAACAATGCAAGGATACTTTGGTGGAGTTTATGCTTCAAATTTTAACAAATTCGGAAAACAATACCGTGTAATGTATCAATCGGAACCATCATTTAGAAGTGATCCGGAATCTTTAAATAATGTATTAGTTCGAAATAATGCCGGACAAATGGCTCCTATTTCACAATTTGTAAAACTGGAAAAAGTATTCGGTCCTCAGGCTATCGACCGTTTCAACTTGTTCACATCGGTTAAGATTACAGGTGCTCCAAACGAAGGATTTAGTTCAGGAGATGCAATTAAAGCGGTTGAAGAAGTGGCCAGTCAAAAATTACCTCTTGGATATGGATATGAATTTTCGGGGATGACACGTGAAGAAATTAGTGCTGGTGGACAAACCTTGTTTATTTTCTTATTGTGTTTAGTATTTGTGTATTTCTTATTGTCAGCCCAATACGAAAGTTACATTTTGCCTTTTGCCGTTTTGTTATCGTTACCAGTTGGTTTAGCAGGAGCATTTATTTTTGCTTACTTCTTTAATGTAAGTAATAATATTTACCTTCAAATTACCTTAATTATGCTTATTGGTTTATTAGCCAAAAATGCCATTTTGATAGTTGAGTTTTCAGCTGATGCCCGAAGAAGAGGTCATAGCGTTACTCAGGCTGCTATTCAAGGAGCAGTGGCGCGTTTACGTCCTATATTAATGACTTCGTTTGCCTTTATTTTAGGATTACTACCTTTAATGTTAGCCAGAGGTGCCGGTGCTGTAGGTAACAAAGCCATTGGTACAGGAGCTATTGGAGGAATGTTAATTGGAACAGTCTTAGGAGTATTTGTAATTCCTATCTTGTTTATTGTTTTCCAACATTTACAGGAAAAAGTGTCGACAAAACCACTTCCAGCACCAATTGCCGAATCAGATGTTGAATCTTTAGAATAAAAAAATGAAAAATAAAATATATAAAATCACTTTATTAGTCCTGTCGGCAACTTTATTACAATCCTGTTTTGTTGCGAAAGATTATAAACGTCCAGACCTGAAAACAGAAGATTTATACCGCACAGAAGTTGCTTCAACAGACTCTGTTTCATTAGCAAATGCATCCTGGGATAAGATTTTTACTGATCCAATTTTGCAAAACTATATCAAAAAAGGTTTAGAAAACAATTATGATATACGTATTGCTATGCAAAATTTAGCTGCTGCACAAGCAACCATGTTACAAGGAAAAGCCGGATACTTCCCTACACTATCCGCCGGTACCGACTGGACCCATCAGGAATTATCAAAGAACAGCCAATTTGGTGCTATTGTTAATAATACTACAGTGAATCAGTATCAATTGACCGGAACATTAAGCTGGGAAGCCGATATTTGGGGAAAAATAAGAAGTAATAAACGAGGTACACAAGCGGCATATTTACAAACTAATGCAGCTAATCAGGCGATAAAAACGCAATTAATTGCAAGTATTGCCACTACTTATTATCAGTTATTAGCGGTAGACGAACAAATTAAAGTAGCCGAAGAAACCTTAATCAACAGAAATAAAAGTGTTGAAACCATCAATGCTTTGAAAAAATCAGGAAATGTTACTGAAGTTGGTGTAAAACAAACTGAAGCTCAAAAATATGCTACCGAATTAATTATTGCCGATTTAAAAAACAACAGCATTTTATTAGAAAACACCTTAAGTATACTTTTAGCTGAAGCTCCGGCTAAAATAGAACGCAGTAGTTTTGAATCTCAAAAACTGGAACCTGCTATTACTTTAGGAGTACCAGCAAGTTTGCTTAGAAACAGACCTGATATAATTGCTGCAGAATACAATCTGATTAGTAATTTTGAAATGACTAATGTTGCCAAAAGCAATTTTTATCCTTCGCTGAAAGTAACTGCAACCGGAGGTTTACAAAGTATTGATATAAAAAAATGGCTGAGTGCCAATTCGGTTTTTGCAAATATTGTAACGGGTATAACCCAGCCTATATTCAATCAGAGACAAATCAAAACTAAATACGAAATTGCAAAAGCCAATCAGGAAAAAGCATATTTACAATTTGAACAGTCTCTTTTAACTGCCGGTAAAGAAGTTTCAGATGCTCTGGCACAATATAAAAACGAAACTTATAAAATAACTGTGAGAGAAAAACAAGTGGAATCGTTAACAAAAGCTGCAGCTTTTTCAGATGAATTACTTACTTACGGATTAGCGAACTATCTGGAGGTATTAACCTCTAAAAATGATGCATTAAATGCAAAATTAAATTTAGTTGATAATAAATTTCAACAATATAAAGCCATTATCCAATTATACAAAGCCTTAGGCGGTGGATGGCAATAAGCTTAATTCTTTTACCCGGAATTAAATTAGGTTATATATTCAAAAAAAATCCATTAAGTTTCGTGCTTAATGGATTTTTTGTTTTTATATAAAAGTGAGTAAATAACCAACAAAAGCACCTCCAATAACAACGAAAGCACTATTGATATTTTTATAATTAAAAACGATAAAAATACTTAAAAGTGCAATTAGAATACTACGCCAATCAATAATAGTTGCTATCCCCATTTGAACACAGATGGATATAATAATTGCTACAGAAGAGACATTTACAGCATCCAAAAACACCGAAAAGGATTTAGAATTCCGTAATTTTTTAACCAATGGATTCAGTAAGGCTACAAATACAAAAGAGGGTAAAAATATAGCCAGCGTAGAGACTAATGCACCTGAAAATCCATTAATCTGATAGCCTACAAATGTTACTGAGGAAAAAACAGGTCCCGGAGTAAACTGCCCTACAGCTATCGCATCAATCAGCTGTGTTCGAGTCAGTAAACCTTTGCTCACTAATTCAGCATCCAGAAAAGCAAATAAAACATAACCACTTCCATAAAGAATAGCCCCTATTTTTAGAAAAATCAAAAATAAATTCAAATTACTGGCTGTTATAAAAGAGCCTTGATCAATAAACGGGTAAATTAAGAGACTAGCATTACTTTGAACCGCATTTTTATTCTTGATAGAAAACCAAAACAAAGCTAAAAAACCTGCTCCAAAAAGCAGGACAATTTCATTATAATGCAAAAGTGAAAGTACCAAAACTAAAGCACCAATAACGCCGAGTTGAATAGTTTTAAATGATTTTTTAGCCAAAGGAAAAATAGCACCCAGAATGATGGCAATAATAGCTGGTTTGATTCCATATAAGAAAGGCTGAATTTCCGGTAACTGCCCATATTCTTTATAAAGCCATGCAATTACGGCTGTGAGAAAAACAGCAGGCAGAATAAAGCAAAGTCCCGAAATAATTAAACCCTTCACACCTGCTCTTTCATGCCCAATATGAATTGCCATTTCTGTACTGTTAGGCCCCGGAATCAAGTGGGTCGACCCTAATAAATCGAGAAAATGCTGTTCATCAAGCCATTTTCTTTTTACAACCACTTCATTTTGCATCATCGCAATATGAGCTGCAGGACCACCAAAACCTATAATCCCCAACTTCAAAAAGAGTTGTGCTAGCTCTTTTAAACATTGTTTTTCATTCATTACAAAGATTATTTTATGCTAAATTCAGCATTATAATGAGAAAACAAATTAATTTAACAACAAATAAAGGGAATTTTTAAAGTATAAAAAGTCTGTTCCAATCTGCTAAAATCTGTTTCATCCGTGTACCATAAAACTTAAAGGTTTTTTAAGCGAATTGGAATCCAAACTTCTTCTTCTGAATTTGGATCTCCTTTTTTGTATTTAGAACCTAAAATTTCAAAATGAGGTCTATCATCCACTACATACGCTGAGTCAGGAATCCAATTGCTAAAGATAGATTCAAAAAAAGAGGAAGCATCACTTCCATCACCTCGGTAATCAAAAACAGCATACCAGCCTCCGGGAATTATTAAGGTTTCCATGTTTTCAGGAATAATATCAAAATCAGTGACTTCGACTGCGACCCATTTTTCAAACTCAGCATCGGGACTAAACTTTTGCCAAAAACCTACCGGAAATTGCTGAAGCGAATATAAATCCGCAGTTACAGTATTTTTAATTTCTTTTTTTAAAGGCATAAAACGCTGCCATAAAGAAACCGGATTGTAAGATGCATAATTCATGCTTTGTCTATAACCCATAAGCTTTTTCTCAGTAAGTGTGGTGATTCGGGGTTTCATTTTTAAAAGTTAGAATAAAAAAATACTGTACTAAGTTAGTGGATTCATTTTGATTTTAAAGAATTCCATTTTAAATATTTGTTATATAGTCATTTTTATTATTGTATTTTCTACATAATTTCATTAAATTAGTACTTTACACTTACAAAAACTAAAATTCATTATCTATAAGAATACATCAGTTATCATAAAAATCTAAAATAATATCCACTAAAAACTACCCAATGTATGAGTGAATATGTAAAAATTAAAAAGGGGCTAAATCTCAAATTAGTCGGTGAAGCGGTCAGAACCATTACTGAACTTCCGGTTGCCGGTATATTTGCAATTAAACCAAAAGATTTCGTAGGTATTACACCAAAGTTATTAGTTAAGGCGGGAGCTAATGTAGAAGCAGGAACTCCTTTATTTTATGATAAAAATGATGAAAGTGTCTTATTTTGCTCCCCGGTAAGTGGTGAAGTTATTGAAATTATACGCGGGGATAAACGAGTAATTTTAGAAATCAGAATTCTCGCTGACAAAGATATAAAATACCGTTCCTGTACACCGTCGGATCCAAATCTGCTTTCTGAAAAAGAGATTACAGAAAAACTTTTAAAAAATGGTATATGGCCATTTATACGTCAGCGTCCTTACGGAACTATTGCTAATCCAAAAGACCGTCCTAAAGCTATTTTTATTTCAGGTTTTGATACCAATCCGCTGGCTCCTGATTATGATTTTATATTCTCCGAAAAAGAAACTGATTTTCAGACAGGATTAGATGCATTAAAAAAATTAACAACAGGCAAAATACATTTGAATCTTAAAGCGGATAGTTCACCCCCTGCTGTTTTTTCTCAGGCTCAAAATGTACAAATTAATACCATTTCAGGTCCGCATCCCGCAGGAAATGTTGGTGTTCAAATTCACCATATTGATCCCATTAATAAGGGTGAAGTGGTATGGCATATCAATCCGCAGGATGTGGTAATTATTGGCAAATTGTTTAGCAAAGGGATTTTTGATGCCGTAAGAACAATTGCAGTCACCGGTACACAACTTGAAAAAACACAATATTACAAAACAATAGTAGGAACTACAATAAAAAATATCCTTGCTGATGCCGTGCTCAAAAAAGGTGATAACAGAATTATTAGTGGTTCTGTTTTATCAGGAAGCCAAATTCCGGCTGATGGTTTTTTAGGTTTTTATGATACACAAATTTCTGTTATTTTAGAAGGAAACGATTATGAATTTATGGGCTGGCTTGCGCCCGGTTTTAATAAATTTAGTGTTTCACGCACTTTCTTTTCCTGGTTATCACCAAATAAAAAACACAATTTAAATACAAATCTGCACGGCGAAGAACGCCCTTTTGTGATGACAGGACAATATGAAAAAGTTTTTCCCATGGATATTTACCCGGTACAATTATTAAAATCTATCCTGATTGAAGATATAGATTTAATGGAAAAGCTGGGAATTTACGAAGTTGTAGAAGAAGATTTTGCGCTCTGTGAATTGATTTGCACATCCAAAATTAAATCACAGGAAATCATTCGCCATGGTCTTGATATGGTTCGAAAGGAATTCAGCTGATTTATTCTTTTTCAGGAATATTGCCGCTATTTCATATTAATGTATCAGTTCATTTTAGTGTTGATAATAATTTTATAACCAATGAATTATTTAATATAATTATTTAAAAAAATAAGATTTGAAACCACTTAGAAAATTACTAAATAATCTCAAGCCAAATTTTGAAAAAGGGGGAAAACTGGAAAAATTTTACCCTGCATTCGATGCGTTTGAAACTTTTTTGTTTGTTCCTAATCATACAACAAACAGTAAAGGAACACACATTCGGGATGCGATTGATTTAAAACGCACTATGATATTGGTAGTTTTATCGTTAGTTCCCTGTTTATTATTCGGAATGTGGAATATCGGTTACCAGCATTATCAGGCACTGGGAATTGCAAATGTTTCCTTAATGGATAATTTTATTTTTGGAGCTGTCAAAGTACTTCCGTTAATTTTAGTTTCGTACGGAGCAGGATTGACCACCGAGTTTATTTTTGCCATAATCAGAAAACATAAAATTAATGAAGGTTTTTTAGTTTCAGGAATGCTGATTCCTCTTATTATGCCCGTTGAAGTTCCTTTATGGATGCTGGCAGTTGCTACAGTTTTTGCAGTTATTATAGGAAAAGAAGTATTTGGTGGTACCGGAATGAATATTTTAAATCCGGCATTAACAGCCAGAGCATTTTTATTTTTTGCATATCCAGCTAAAATGTCCGGTAATGAAGTATGGATTAATACTGATCCTGAAAAAGGACAGGGCGTTGTGGATGCTTATACCGGTGCAACTGCTTTAGGTGATGCCGCTGCTGGATATGGTGATAAACTTCCGAATATAATCGATTCTTTTATCGGAGTTATTCCCGGATCTGTTGGTGAAACATCTACGCTTGCCTGCCTGATTGGTGCTGGAATTTTATTATTTACAGGAATTGGCAGCTGGCGGATCATGACTTCAGTATTTGCAGGAGGATTTTTAATGGCGTTAATATTTAATTTATTTGGATTGAATACGCTGATGCAAATAAGCCCTCTGCATCATTTAGTATTGGGAGGTTTTGCTTTTGGAGCCGTATTTATGGCCACTGATCCTGTTAGCGCCACTCAGACAAATACAGGAAAATATATTTACGGATTTTTAATAGGATTGCTGGCAATTCTCTTTAGAGTATTTAATCCCGCTTATCCTGAAGGAATGATGCTGGCAATCCTGTTTATGAATGTAATGGCACCGTTGATAGACCATTATGTGGTGGAAGCCAATATTAAAAGAAGATTGAAAAGAATAAAGCCAATACAGAAACAAAATGGATAAAGATAATAATAAAACAACGTTTATTTTTTCGTCAGTTATGGTCATTATTGTTGCAATAGTACTATCCGTAACTGCCATTAGTCTGGCACCTTATCAGGAAAAGAATAGCAGAGTGGAGAAAATGAAAAACATACTTAGCAGTATTTCCGTCACCACTGAATCAGATCAGACCGAAGCTACTTTTGATAAATATATCACAAAGCAAATTGTATTGAATAACAAAGGAGAAGAACTTACTAATAACAACGTAAAAGCATTTGATATTGATATTAAAAAAGAACTGGATAAATCCAAAACAGGAAACGAAGATAAACGACTGTTTCCACTTTTTATTTGCAATAAAGACGGAAAATCATTCTATATTATTCCTGTCAGAGGAAAAGGCTTATGGGGTCCCATATGGGGTTATATTTCTCTGGAAAATGATATGAACACAGTTTACGGAGTTAGTTTTAGTCATAAAAGTGAAACACCAGGCTTAGGTGCAGAAATTGAAACAAAAAAATTCCAGCAACAGTTTGCAGGGAAAAAAATTTTTGATGAATCAGGCAAATTTGTTTCAGTTGATGTAATTAAAGGTGGCGCTAAAGCGGATAATTCACACGGCGTTGATGCAATTTCCGGAGCTACCATCACCAGTCACGGAGTTAGTAATATGCTGGAAAATATCCTTGAAAATTACATTCCGTATTTTAAAAAACAGCAGACTGTTGCATTTAAAAATTAAAAACTACAGGATATGAGTAAAGAAACTATCGCAGTTCCTGCCAAAAAGAAAAAATCAAAAGAGCCTTTGTTTTCAGCTAAAAACAAACGCCTTTTATATGATCCGCTGAATGACAATAATCCTATTACAGTTCAGGTATTGGGTATTTGTTCGGCATTAGCAGTTACAGTAAAAATGAAACCATCCATTGTAATGGCTGTTGCTGTAGTTGTTGTTTGTGCGTTTTCAAATGTTATTATTTCTTTTATTCGAAATATTATTCCCAACCGCATCCGGATTATTGTTCAGTTAACAGTAGTTGCTACCATGGTAATTTTAGTAGACCAGTTTCTGAAAGCTTTTTTATTCGATGTCAGTAAGCAACTATCGGTTTTTGTAGGATTGATTATAACTAATTGTATTATTATGGGAAGGCTAGAAGCTTTTGCTATGTCTAATAAACCCTGGGCTTCATTTTTAGACGGCATCGGAAACGGTTTTGGATACGGTATAATCCTGATTATTGTTTCTATGTTACGTGAATTTTTTGGATCCGGAGAATTATTAGGCTATCGGGTTGTACCTGATTCTTTTTATGAATCTGGGTATTTTAACAACAGTCTGGCTATCATGCCACCCATGGCACTTATTATTGTGGGTATCCTTATTTGGATTCAAAGAAGCCGAAATCAAAAACTAATAGAATCAAAATAAATATTTCATCATGGAATACGTCAATATTTTTATAAAAGGAATTTTTATCGAGAACATGATATTTGCTTATTTTTTAGGTATGTGTTCTTATTTAGCCATTTCTAAAACAGTAAAAAGTGCTGTAGGACTGGGGCTTGCAGTAACCTTTGTATTGTTTGTTTCTGTTCCTGTATGTTATCTTTTGGAAAAATATGTTTTGAAAGCCGGTGCTTTACAATGGCTGTCTGCTGATTTTTCGACTGTAGATCTGAGCTTTTTAAGTTTTATCATGTTCATTGCAACAATAGCTTCTATTGTACAATTGGTAGAGATGATTGTTGAAAAATTTGCACCGGCTTTATACACTTCTTTGGGAATATTTCTACCTCTGATTGCTGTAAATTGTTCTATTCTCGGTGGCGCGTTATTCATGCAGGAAAGAGAATATGCCAACTTAGGAGAAGTAAGCGCTTTTGCTCTGGGATCTGGTGTAGGATGGTTTTTAGCGATAGTTGCTTTGTCTGCAATACGTGAAAAATTGAGATATTCTAATGTTCCCGGACCTTTAAGAGGCTTAGGAATCACGTTTATTTTAACCGGTTTGATGGCAATTGCTTTTATGAGTTTTATGGGGATTTCATTATAAAATATATAAACTAATTAAAATGAATATATCAGATTTTGATGGCATAACAATCATTTGTAGTGTAATTGTATTTTTACTCTTCAATGCTATTCTTGTATATATAATTCTGTATACTAAATCCAAGCTGACTCCTTCCGGATTAGTCAATATCACTATAAACGAAGAAGAAGAATTAAAAACAGAAGCGGGTTCATCACTGCTTTCTACTTTATCCAATAAAAAAATATTTTTGCCATCAGCCTGTGGAGGTGGTGGTACCTGCGGTTTATGTAAATGTCAGGTACTGTCTGGCGGTGGCGCAATTTTACCAACAGAAACTCCTTATTTTTCCAGAAAAGAACAACAAAACAACTGGAGGTTAGGCTGTCAGGTAAAAGTAAAACAGGATATGGAAATTGTAATTCCTAAAAGTGTAATGGGAATTAAGAAATGGGAATGCGAAGTGGTTTCTAATGACAATGTAGCAACTTATATCAAAGAATTAATAGTAAAATTACCTGAAGGCGATTTTTTAGATTTTGAACCCGGAAGTTATATCCAACTTGATGTTCCTGAATTTGAACTGGATTTTAAAAATGATTTATATAAGATAGATGACCGTTTTAAATCAGATTATGATAAATTTAAAGTTTGGGATTTAAAAATTAAAAATCCGGAAGCCGTTTTCAGAGCCTATTCTATGGCTAATCATCCTGCGGAAGGCAATATAATTATGCTTAATATCCGATTAGCTACTCCCCCTTTTGATAGAAAAGCAGGTGGATTTATGAAGGTTTATCCAGGAGTTTCATCATCTTATGTATTTTCTTTAAAACCGGGTGATAAAGTTAGTATAGCTGGGCCTTTTGGTGATTTCCACATTAAGGACACACAAAGAGAAATGATTTATATAGGCGGAGGAGCCGGAATGGCTCCTTTACGTTCTCATTTATTTCATTTGTTTCATACGTTAAAAGAAAAAGACCGGAAAGTGAGTTTTTGGTACGGAGGAAGATCTTTAAAAGAAGTCTTTTATACCGAAGATTTTAGAGATATTGAAAAGGATTTTGATAATTTCGAATATAATATCGCGCTTTCTGAACCATTGCCTGAAGACAACTGGAAAGGATATACCGGTTTTATTCACAATGTATTATTTGACAATTATTTAAAAGAACATGAAGCTCCGGAAGACATCGAATACTATGTTTGCGGTCCGCCGCTGATGAATGCTGCAGTATTTAAAATGCTGGACGATTTAGGAGTTCCACAGGAAAATATCGCTTTTGATGATTTTGGAAGTTAAAACAATTATATGATAAAAAACGTATTCATTATTTTCACAACAGCAATATTCGTTGTTGCCTGCGCGAAAGAAGAAGCCATTTTTTTTCTTCAGGGAAACGCACAGGGAACCAGTTACCATATAAGCTATGTTTCTCAAGATAAAATCGTTTCCAAAAAACAAATCGATTCTTTATTAGCTGATATTGATAGGTCTATGTCTGCATGGATTCCAAATTCAATCATTTCGCGGATAAATAATAATGAAAAGGATGTAATTATTGATGATTATTTCAGAACAGTTTTTAATAAAGCAGTCGAAGTGTCTGATAAAACAAAAGGTGATTTTGATATTACCGTAGGTCCTTTAATAAATGCATGGGGGTTTGGTCCGGCCACAAAAAAGACCTTAAATAAAAGAAAGCTTGATAGTCTGTTGCCATTGGTCAATTATAAAATGCTAAGCCTTCAGCACAGCAAAATAGTAAAAGAAAAACCGGAAATTAAAATTGATTTTAATGCTATAGCACAAGGATATTCAGTGGATGTATTAGCCGATTTTTTTCAAAAAAAAGGAATAACAAATTATTTAGTTGAATTAGGAGGCGAAATAAAATCAAACGGAAAAAAAATAAAAGAAGAATGGAAAGTGGGCATTGAGCAGCCTGACGAAGAAAATGCATCAGACAGAAAACTACAGGCCATTGTTAATTTAGGCAACCGCGCACTTGCTACCTCAGGTAATTACCGGAAATTTTACAGAGAAGGCAATCAAAAATTTTCACATATTATAAATCCTAAAACAGGGTATCCGGCTAAACATAATTTGCTAAGCACTACCGTCATTGCCAATGATGCCATAACTGCGGATGCTTATGCAACTGCTTTTATGGTAATGGGTTTACAGAAATCAATTGATTTTGTAGAAAAAAACAAAGAATTAAATTTGGAAGTTTTCTTTATATATGATGAAAAAGGAAAATGGAAAACCTATATTTCTCCCGGTTTGATGAAGCGCATCAAAACAGTATCTTAGACTTAAGATTTGCACTTTTCCTGTGGTTTAGCGCCACAAATACTGCATACCTCTCCTTCTTCACTTTGTATTAAAGGATTATTGCTACTGCAGGTACCTGAGAATCGTCCGTTTTTTTTAACTAATAGTTTGATTGCAATTCCGGCAATTCCCACAGCTAAAAGAAAAACTGATAGAATGATTGTTACCATAATGAAATTTCTAATTATAATATATTCTATTCCGCTTTAGTTCCATGAATATAAGAATCAAGATGATGGATGGTGTTTTGTTGTAATTCAATAATAGATTTTACCACATCACCAATAGAAACAATACCAATCACTTCCGTTTCTGATACTACCGGCAGATGTCTGACTCTTTTATTAGTAATTAAATCCATACAATAATTTATATCATCATCGGGTTTAACGCTAATGATTTCAGTATCCATAATTTCATGAACAAACGTTTCTCTTGATGTTTTATTTTTCAAAACAATCTTCCTGGCATAATCCCGCTCTGATAAAATGCCTTTCAAAATATTATCTTCAATAACTAAAACAGCACCAATATTTCTTTCTCCCATAATCCGCAATGCTTCATAAACTGTAATGGTAGAAAGTATGGAATGAACTTCATTTCCTTTTACGCCTAATATTTGATTTACAGTCATAATAGATGATTTTATGTTATTTATAAATTTAAGAAAAAATAATGCATATAGTTATAAAATTGTATTAATTTTTTAATTAGTATTGGTTTATTCGTGTAAAATAAAGCATTGAGCTATCCTTTTTTAGAAAGAAATTTTATCATAATATTAGGAACTCAGCTTATATAAAATCTGTAATTTGCACAATGAACAGCTTTTTTAAACGTTGTTGAGTAACTATTATAATAGATTATTATTTAAACATATATGGACAAGATAAAAATACTTTGGGTGGATGATGAAATTGAATATCTGAAACCTCACATTCTTTTTTTAGAAAAAAAAAATTACGAAGTCACGACTTGTAACAATGGTCTTGATGCTATCGAAATATTTGAAAATGAAAATTTTGATATTGTTTTCTTAGACGAAAATATGCCCGGAATGAGCGGATTAGAAACTTTATCCGAAATGAAAGAAAAAAAGAGTGCTGTCCCAATGATTATGATTACTAAAAGTGAAGAAGAATATATCATGGAGGAAGCTATCGGGGCTAAAATTGCTGATTATCTTATTAAGCCGGTCAATCCTAATCAGATATTACTGAGTCTGAAAAAGAATTTAGATCATTCAAAACTGATTTCGCAAAAAACCACTCTGGATTATCAGAAAGAATTCCGTAAAATAGCAATGGAATTAGGAATGGTAAATAGTTTTGAAGACTGGATAGAATTATATAAAAAATTATTATTCTGGGAATTACAACTTGAAGATATCAATGATCAGAGTATGATTGAAATTTTGGAATCCCAAAAAGTGGAAGCCAATTCACAGTTCGGAAAATTTATTGAACGCAATTATGAAGAATGGTTTTTACCCAAAGCAGACAAACCGATTCAGTCTCATACCTTATTTAAAGAATTAGTAGTTCCTGAACTAAAGAAAAAAGAGAAACCTGTTTTATTTGTAGTTATTGATAATTTACGTTACGATCAATGGAAAGCATTTGAAAGTGTCGTGGCAGATTATTACAAACTGGAAAAAGAAGTACCCTACTACTCTATTCTGCCTACCGCTACGCAATATGCAAGAAATGCTATTTTCTCTGGTTTGCTACCGGCAGATATGGAAAAAAAACATCCTGATTTGTGGAAAAATGATCCTGATGAAGGTGGAAAAAATCTATTTGAAGCCGAATTTCTTTCCGCTCAGTTAAAGCGTTTGGGATTAAACATTAAAGAAGATTATTTCAAGATTACCAATATGGCATCGGGTAAAAAACTCGTAGAGAATTTCAGGGCACTGAAAGAAAACGATCTGGTTACCATTGTCTATAATTTTGTAGACATGCTTTCACATGCTAAAACTGAAATGGATGTTGTAAAAGAACTAGCTCCGGATGATAAAGCTTATCGTTCCCTTACTTTGAGCTGGTTCAAAAATTCTCCTTTATTAGAAATTATCCAACAGGCTCAAAAATTAGGATTCAAATTAATTTTAACTACTGATCACGGAACCATAAATGTAAAAAATCCATCAAAGGTTGTGGGCGATAAAAATACCAGTCTCAATTTACGCTACAAAACAGGCCGAAGTCTTACTTATGAAAATAAAGACGTATATGCTGTAAAAGACCCAAAAAAAATTGGTTTACCTGCTATAAATATGAGTAGTTCTTATATTTTTGCAAAAAATGATTTGTTTCTGGCATATGTCAATAATTACAATCATTATGTGAGTTATTATAAAAATACCTATCAGCACGGAGGGATTTCTCTGGAAGAAATGATTATTCCCTGTTTGATATTTAATCCGAAGTAGTAATTAGTCACTAGTGAATAGTGATTAGTTAGCTTTTTAATAATTCACAAATAGCTAATTACTAATGACTATTCACTAATTACTAAAATATGGAAATCACTTTTTCATTAGAAGAAATACAAAATGTTGCCGAATTAATTGTGGCTGCGAAACCTAATAAAGTATTGCTTTTTAACGGTGAAATGGGAGCCGGAAAAACTACTTTTATTAAACAACTATGTAAAACTCTGGGTGTGACCGGAGCAACAAGCAGTCCAACTTTTTCTTTAGTTAACGAATATGAAACTACAGATAATCAGATTGTTTATCATTTTGATTTTTATCGTTTAAAAAAAGAAACAGAAGCTTTAGATATGGGAATAGATGATTATTTGTATTCCGGACATTGGTGCTTTATTGAGTGGGCCGAAAATATTGCTAATCTTCTGCCTGAAAAATATTCAACAATTACCATAGAAGTGCTTCCTGATAATAAAAGGCTTTTAAAATTAAATTAAACTGTAAATTAAAAGTATTACCTGTTGATTAATAATGATTTGTGTTTTAAAATAAAAGGCTTATTCCGAAATTACTTCTTAATTTATAATATAAAATAAGTTTGTTTTTTCATCTATGTTAATAATTGAGCCTTTTCAGCCTTTTATAAAATTATAAAGCTTATTTTTTTAATCTTTTTGCGTAATTTTACTTTTTAATAGTACAAAAAACGATGTCAATATCAATAACGCCATTTACAAAACAACAGTTATTACCTCAGGAAGAAAAACTGGAAGTAGCCCGAAAAAAAGGGGAACTATTTATAGGTATTCCTAAAGAGACCAGCTATCAGGAACGTCGCATTTGTTTAACTCCGGATGCTGTGAGTTCTTTAGTATGTCACGGTCATCGTGTAATGATTGAATCAGGTGCAGGAGAAAATGCCAGTTATTCCGATAAAGAATATTCTGAGGCAGGTGCCGAAGTCACTCAGGATACTCAAAAAGTTTTTGGTTGCCCTATGATTTTAAAGGTTGAACCACCTACTGTTGCCGAAATCAACATGATGAACAATCAGGCGATTCTCATTTCGGCAATTCAATTAAAAACGAAGAGAAGAGAATATTTCGAAGCTTTAGCCAAGAAAAAAATAACCGCACTTGCTTTTGAATATATTAAAGACGTCGATGAAACCTATCCTATTGTTAAGTCTTTGAGTGAAATTGCAGGTACAGCATCTATATTAATTGCAGCCGAACTGATGATTGCCAATACTTTTGGAAAAGGACTTTTATTTGGTAACATAACAGGTGTTCCTCCTACAGAAGTAGTCATTTTGGGTGCCGGAACAGCGGGAGAATTTGCAACAAAAACAGCTATTGGTTTAGGGGCTAATGTAAAAGTGTTTGATAATTCTATTACCAAATTAAGAAGACTGCAAAATAGTTTAAGCCAGCGAATTTTTACTTCTACTATTCAGCCAAAAGCTCTAATGAAGGCTTTAAGACGTTGTGATGTGGCTATTGGAGCCATGCGTGGCATAGAACGCTGCCCTATTGTAGTTACTGAGACTATGGTGGAACATATGAAAAAAGGCGCTGTAATTGTAGATGTAAGTATTGATACCGGGGGTTGTTTTGAAACTTCTGAAGTTACTACTCATGAAAAACCGACTTTTATAAAAAATAATATTTTGCATTATTGTGTTCCTAATATCCCTTCCCGTTATTCAAAGACAGCTTCGCTTTCTATAAGTAATATTATCACTCCTTATTTATTAAAAATAGCCGAGGATGGCGGTATAGAAAGTGCTATTCGTTGCGACAAAGGTCTGAAAAACGGAATCTATACTTATCATGGCATACTGACAAACAGAGCCATCGGTGACTGGTTTGATTTGCCTAACAACGACATTAATTTAATTGTGTTTTAAGCAAACTTTAAATTACCTTTGCAAAAAAAAACACTTCATGAAGTTTGCATATCGTTTTTCTTATTATTTAGTTGGGTTGGTTTTAGGCTGCTTTTTTGTAGCTCTTGTTTTTAGCGGAAAAGATACCCGCTGCAATTATTTTCCCAATGCCCGCGTTTTAAATGATATCAGAAATAAACCTTTTGAATATTCTGAAAAAGCTTCTCAGGTTTTAGCAGAAAAATGGATTGACACAACTGATATCAAAAACTCTTTGGAATTTGGAGATGTAGATTTCGATAAAAGTGATACCGAATTTGGAAAAAACACCAAACTGTATGTTATTGAAGGGAAAACGGCTCAGAATATTGAAATTATTCTGACTGTAAAAAATCAGTCAGACAAAGCTATTCTTGTAAATATTATAAAAAAATAAGTTCTTTTACGATGCAAATGAGCCATTTAAGTTTCTTCTACGGAATTTAAGTGGCTTTTTTTTACCAATTGATTTCAGGTTTGTTATTTACTTTTAGATACTCGTTTGTTTTACTGAAATGTTTATTTCCAAACCAAAAACCTCTGTTAGCGCTCAAAGGGGAAGGATGCCCTGATTTTAAAATATGATGTTTGGATGCGTCAATCAAAGCAGCTTTTTTCTGTGCAAAACCGCCCCAAAGTAAAAACACTACATTTTCTGATTCTTCCGAAATTTTTTTAATTACGGCATCCGTAAATTTTTCCCAGCCTTTTCCCTGATGACTTCCTGCTTCTGATTGTCTGACAGTTAATGTCGCATTTAAAAGAAAAACACCCTGATCTGCCCAACGTTCTAAATTTCCGGATGCTGGCATGGACACATTTAAATCGGTAGAAATTTCTCTGAAAATATTTTGCAATGAAGGCGGAAACGGAATCCCGTCATTTACAGAAAAACATAAACCATTTGCCTGATGCGGACCATGGTAAGGATCCTGACCAATAATTACCACTTTAACCTGATCAAAATGACAATGATCAAAAGCTGAAAATATCTGACTGCCTTTAGGATAACAGATTTTTGTCATATATTCGGATTTAACAAAATCAATTAATTCTTTGAAATATATTTTTTCAAATTCTTCATTTAAAACAGTCTTCCATGAATCATGCATTTTTACATCCATATCTTTTTTTTTGCGAATTTCAGAATTTTTTTAACCAATTCATATTTACTTTAGATAAAAATTAGAAAGATACTTACCGTAATGAATGCTGGTATTTTTTGTACTTTTGCGAGACTTTCTTAAAGAAATTAAATGATTAGTATTACCGAAAAAACTTTACAGGACTTACAGTTTCCAACAATTTTGGAAACCATTTCAGATATCTGTAACACCGAAATAGGAAAAGATAAAGCTCTACAAATTACTCCGTTCAGAGATAAAGAAACTTTGATGCAGGCTTTACTGCAAACTTCAGAGTATGTTTCTTCTTTTCAGAATAATAATGCAATTCCCAATCACGGATTTGATGCGATAACACACGAAATAAAATTTTTAGCCATTGAAGACAGTTTTCTGGAAGTGGGTAGTTTTAGAAAAATTGCCACATTGTCTTCCACAGTAAACTTTTTATTAAATTTTCTTAAGAAATTTGATGATTATTACCCCAATATAAATGCCCGTGCTTCGCGTGTGGAACTTACTAAAGAAATTATTTCACAGATTGATGTTGTAGTGGATAAATATGGCGAAATTAAAGATAATGCCTCCCCTGTTTTATCCGACATACGCAGAAATATGAATCTGGTCCGAGGGAAAGTCAATCAGAGCTTTGGGATTGCTTTAACACAATATAACGGTTTGGGTTATCTGGATGATATTAAAGAAAGTTTTGTTCAAAACCGTCGTGTTCTTGCCGTATTATCTATGTACCGCCGAAAAGTAAGAGGAACTATTTTAGGAAGTTCTAAAACAGGAAGTATTGCTTATATCGAGCCTGAAATGACGCTTAAATATTCCAGAGAACTGAGCAATTTAGAATATGAGGAAAAAGAAGAAATCACCCGTATTTTAAAGCAATTATCGAATGCTATTCGTCCGTTTCTACCTTTATTAAAAGAGTATCAGGATTTTTTAAGTGATATAGATGTCATTGCTGCTAAAGCGAAATATGCCGAAAGAATCAACGGAATTTTACCCACAATTACAGAGGAACGTCGTTTGTATTTTAGAGATGCTTTTCACCCTATTTTGTATTTAACAAACAAACAAAAAAAGGAAATTACTTATCCGCAGACTATTGAACTAAAACAGGAAAACCGAATTATTGTAATTTCAGGTCCTAATGCAGGAGGAAAAACTATTTCGTTAAAAACAGTCGGTTTACTCCAATTGATGTTACAATCGGGAATGTTGATTCCGGTTCACGAACGTTCGGAAACCTTTTTATTCGACAGAATATTAACAGACATCGGAGATAATCAATCTATTGAAAATCACCTGAGTACATACAGTTACCGATTAAAAAACATGAACTATTTCCTGAAGAAATGCAATCGAAAAACCATGTTTTTAATTGACGAATTTGGTACCGGATCCGATCCGGAATTAGGTGGTGCTCTGGCTGAAATTTTCTTAGAAGAATTCTATCACAGAGAAGCTTTTGGAATTATCACAACGCATTATTCCAATTTGAAAATTCTGGCTAACGAATTGCCTTTTGCTACCAATGCGAATATGATGTTTGATGAAAAATCATTAGAACCCATGTACAAACTGGCTTTAGGACAAGCCGGAAGTTCCTTTACCTTTGAAGTAGCACAGAAAAACGGGATTCCGTTTGGTTTAATTAATCGTGCCAAAAAGAAAATCGAAGTAGGTAAAGTACGTTTTGACAAAACCATTGCCACCCTGCAAAAAGAACGTTCCAAACTGGAAAAAACTTCTCAAAACCTGAAAGAAGAAGAAACCAGAGCGCGTGAAGAAGGCAAAAAAATGGAAAATATCAACGTCAAAATAAAGCAAAAACTGGAAAGCTATCAGGAATTGTATGATAGTAATCAGAAAACAATTTACATTGGTCAGAAAATAGAAGATATAGCAGAGAAATATTTCAATAATAAAAACAAAAAAGAACTCATTGGAGAATTTTTGAAGATTGTAGAAATTGAAAATTCAAAACGTAAAAAAGCTACACCAAAAGAAACAAAGGCAATTGTAGCTAAGAAAAAAGAAATCATTGAGGAGGTAAAAGTTCAGGTGGAAGAAATACGAAAGGAAAAGAAAGAAAAAAAACTAAAACCTGTTATTGAAAAACCAAAACCTATTTTAAAGGTAGGCGATCGCGTGCGAATGTTAGACGGAAAAGCCGTGGGAAGTATTGATAAGATTGAGAAAAACAAAGCGGTTGTCAATTATGGACTCTTTACTTCAAAGGTGAGCTTGGATGAATTGGATTTGGTGGAAGCGGTGAAGAAATAGTGTTCAGTAAGTTCATTGTTTAGCACGAAGCAATCATATTTTTATTAGTTAATTAAGATTTTTCTTTATATTTACGATTCTAATTAACCTGGAAATGAAAAATATTACACCAATATTACTAATTGTTTTCTTTGCAAATGTTTTTGCAGTTCATGCGCAAAATCAAGATTCAACAAACAGTGATGGTTTAAAAAAATCAATAGCACAGGAATTATATATTTTTTTAAATGAAAAATCTGAAAATCCATTATTATTAATAAATGGTTTCATTTGGGGAAACGACACTACTGTATTAAGTATTATTAATCCTACTGATATAAAAGATATTTCCGTTCTAAAAGATAAAGATTATAATATTTATGGCGAAAAAGGAAAAAATGGAGTGCTATTTTTAACATTGAAAGATCAAAACATTAATACTCTTGAAAAATTTAAAACTTTCTATGGTTTAAATAACGACAATTCCAAACAACAAAGAATATCAGGAGTAGTTTATGATGTAGATAAGAAAATAATTCCAAATGTTTTTATCTCCAATTTGAACAGAAAAGAATCTTTTAAAGCTGATTCGAATGGAAATTATTCATTAAGCGCTTGTGAAAATGATATTTTGGTATTTTATTTAGATGGATTTAAATCTAAGATCTTTAAAGTAAAAGATACAAATATGGAAATTGTTTTAGAATCTAAACCTAAGTCAGAAATTTATATAAAATAATTTGATATTAATAATGGGATATCAAACTTCCTGAGATTGCTTTGTCCCTCGCAATAACCACAAAATGCAAAACCTACCCAAAAATAAAAAAATAATTCTCTTTGATGGCGTTTGCAATCTTTGTGATTCGGCGGTACAATTTATCATTAAAAGAGACCAAAAAGATATTTTCCGGTTTGTGGCTCTGCAATCTGATTTGGGTCAGAAAATTTGCAGTTATATTGGTGTAGACCAAAAAAAGAATGATAGTATAATTCTGTACGAACCCGGAATTGCTTATTATCATAAATCAGAAGCAGCTTTGAAAATAGCTTCTGAATTAGGTGGCTTCTATGGATTTCTAGCAGCTTTGAACGTTTTTCCAAAAAAGATAAATGATATTATTTATGATTATATTGCTAAAAACCGATACAGATGGTACGGCAAGAAAGAACAGTGTATGATCCCTACTCCTGAGTTAAAAGCTAAATTTTTAGAATAGTTATTCTTGTTTTCTTCGACTACGTTCTTTTTTTATCATTTCTAATTCCCGGCTGGTTTGTCCTGCAACGGCTGTATTTTCCTGTGCACGCCGAATTAAATACGGAATCACTTCTTTCACCGGACCAAAAGGAATATATTTAGCCACATTATAACCATTGGCTGCCAAATTAAAACTAATTGTATCACTCATCCCATACAATTGACCAAACCAGATTCTGAAATCATTAGCTACTATGTTTTTTTTCTGCATTAATTCCATTAAATAATAAGTACTGATTTCGTTATGTGTTCCTGCAAAAAGAGAAAAAAACTCTAAATTTTCAGTAATATACTGTAAAGCAGTATTATAATTTTCGTCGGTTTCTGACTTACTGGCACAAATTGGCGATGGATAATTGTTTTCTTCGGCTCGTTCATTTTCTTTTTCCATATAGGCGCCGCGAACTAATTTTATTCCAATATAAAATGCTCCTTGCTTAGCTTCCTGGTTGATTTTTTTTAAATATTCCATCCGATCATAACGATACATTTGTAAAGTA
This sequence comes from Flavobacterium plantiphilum, assembly GCF_046000495.1. Lineage (NCBI taxonomy): Bacteria > Pseudomonadati > Bacteroidota > Flavobacteriia > Flavobacteriales > Flavobacteriaceae > Flavobacterium > Flavobacterium plantiphilum. The sequence continues at coordinate 412,017 of NZ_JBELQA010000001.1, read as the reverse complement.
TTATAAACAATCACTTTTTCGGTATTGTATTTACGCATCATTTCAAGAACTAAACTGTCGACAGCGGTTTGCATCCAGGATTCTTCGGCATCAATCAAAACGGGAACGTCTTTTTGATGAGCTGCCTGGCAAACTAAATCAAAACGGTTCACTACCCTATTCCATTCTTCCTGCTCTGCATCTCTTAGTATCTTTTTAGCGGTTATTTTTTCATACAAACTAATACGCCCAAAACTTGTCGGTTTAAAAACGGCAAACGGAATAGCCTGGCGTTCTTTAGCAAATTCAATAATTTTAAGCGTTTTTACAAAAGCAATATCAAACTCCTCTTCATTTATTTTCCCTTCGACAGCATAATCTAAAACTGAAGAAACCTCTTTAGTGAACAAGGTATCAACTACTTTCAGACAATCTTCTTCATTTACACCGCCACAAAATTGACTGAATATGGTTTTCCTGATTATATTCTGAACCGGTAAATGTAATTTTAAAGTCAGTAAAAGGATTTTTGTACCTAACTGAACCAATAGTTTAGAATTCATTACTTTAAAAAGAAAATACGATAACTGTAATTGATTATTGCTTTTTAAAGCAAAAGCGATTTGGGTATTTTCAAATATCTTTTTCATCTTTTTTTACTATTTAAAACAAATATAGCCAGAGTTATGAATATTAATTACTGGAAATTACCTTATTTTGCATTTCAAATTAATTAATGATGACACAAACAATTCAAGCCAATAACTATAATGTTTATTTCAACGAAAAAGGATATGAGGAATTAAACATTCACCTTACTAAAAATAAATATTCTAATATTTTTGTAATTGTAGACAGCAACACCAACGAATTTTGCCTGCCAAAATTATTACCTTATATCGAAACGGATTTAAATGTTGAAATTATTGAATTTGAGGCCGGAGAAGAAAACAAAAACATTGAAACCTGCGTTGAAATTTGGAAAGTACTAACAGAACTTGGAGGAGACCGAAAAAGTCTTGTTATCAATCTGGGAGGCGGAGTTGTTACTGATTTGGGTGGTTTTGTTGCTTCAACATTCAAACGCGGTGTTGATTTTATCCATATTCCTACTACTTTACTTTCAATGGTGGATGCTTCGGTAGGTGGAAAAAACGGAGTGGATTTAGGAAATTTAAAAAATCAGATTGGTGTAATTAATGTTCCCGGAATGGTTATTATTGATACTCAATATTTAGAAACCGTTCCTCAAAACGAAATGCGTTCCGGTCTTGCCGAAATGCTGAAACACGGTTTGATTTATGATAAAAAATACTGGGAAGAGTTTTTAGATATTTCTACTATTGATTTTGAAGCGTTAGATCAATTAATTTTTAGATCAGTAGAAATTAAAAATGAAATTGTAAAGCAGGATCCTACTGAGAAAAACATTCGAAAAGCATTGAATTTTGGGCATACTTTAGGACATGCAATCGAAGGGTATTTTCTGGAAAGCCAAAGCAAAACAACCCTGCTTCACGGAGAAGCAATTGCTGTGGGAATGATTTTGGAAAGTTATATTTCATTAAAGAAAGATTTGATTTCTAAAGAAGAATATACACAAATTAAAAGCGTATTAAAATCAATTTACGAAGATATTATTTTTGAAGAAGCAGACATAGAACCGATTCTGGAATTGCTGATTCATGATAAAAAAAATGAGTACGGAAGCATTCAGTTTGCCTTAATCGAAGGAATTGGAAAGATAAAAATTAATCAAGCAGTTGAGAATGAATTAATTCTTGAAGCTTTTGAAGATTATAAATCTTAGCTGTTTTTTTTATAAAAAAGGATTGCATCACTTATATTTTATTTTTTACATTTGCCGCAATGAAAAGAGATCAAAAACAAAGAAATTATAACAAAAATCAAAGCGTTAACAATAGTTCTTTTTTAAGAATATTGAAGCGTTTGAACTTAGTTATAGGGCGCTTTAATTTTGATACTTTTCAGTATTTAAAAGTAGAAAACGAAAAGCTGCAAATTATTTATGCCAATATTAGGGTTTGAATTATAGATTAATTTAGTACATTAAGCTATAAAAAAAATAAAATCCTAAAATTCAATGAATACAAAATATTCTGACTTAATAAATCAATCATACTATTTTCCTCAGGAAGAATTTAAACTCAATAAAGACAATCTGCTGTTTCACAATATTGATTTGATGAAACTGGTTGAAAAATATGGTACGCCATTAAAATTTACTTATTTGCCTCAAATTTCCAACAACATTAACAAAGCCAAAAGCTGGTTTCGTAAATCGATGGAAAAAAACAAGTATGAGGCAAAGTATTATTATTGTTATTGTACTAAAAGTTCTCATTTTGAATTTATCATGAATGAAGCGTTCAAGAACAATATTCACGTTGAGACTTCCTCTGCTTTTGATATTAATATAGTTGAAAATTTATTAGAAAACGGCAAAATCAATAAAAGCACTTATGTCATTTGTAATGGTTTTAAAAGAGACGAATACATCAGTAATATTGCACGTTTAATCAACAATGGTCATAAAAATACAATTCCTATTATTGATAACTACGAAGAATTAGATTTACTTCAGGCTGAAATTAAAGGAAAATTCAAAATTGGAATCCGTATTGCTGCCGAGGAAGAACCTAAATTTGAGTTTTATACTTCCAGATTAGGAATTGGTTATAAAAACATTGTTAATTTCTATAAAAAGCAAATTCAGGAAAACAGTAATCTTGAATTAAAAATGCTTCACTTTTTTATCAATACAGGAATAAACGATACTGCTTACTACTGGAACGAGTTGGTAAAATGTATCAAAGTATATATTGCCTTAAAAAAAGAATGCCCTTCTTTAGACGGTCTAAATATTGGAGGTGGTTTTCCTATCAAAAACTCGCTTGCATTTGAATACGATTATCAATATATGATTGATGAAATCATTAATCAGATAAAAATTGCCTGTGACGAAGCAGAAGTAGATGTTCCAAATATCTTTACAGAATTTGGTTCCTTTACAGTAGGAGAAAGCGGTGGCGCCATTTATCAGATTTTATATCAAAAACAACAAAATGACAGAGAAAAGTGGAACATGATTGACTCTTCATTCATTACCACCTTACCGGATACCTGGGCAATAAACAAGCGTTTTATTATGTTAGCAGTAAACCGCTGGAATGATACTTATGAAAGGGTGTTATTAGGAGGTCTGACTTGTGACAGTGATGATTATTACAACTCAGAACAAAACATGAATGCTATTTATTTACCTAAATACAACAAAGAAAAACCACTTTATATCGGTTTTTTTAATACCGGAGCTTATCAGGAAACCATAGGCGGATATGGTGGTTTACACCACTGTTTGATTCCGCAGCCCAAACATATCTTAATAGACCGGGATGAAAATGGTATATTAGCAACAGAAGTTTTTTCAGAACAACAAACCTCTGATGATGTATTAAAAATTTTAGGTTACAATAAAAAATAATTAACAAAACACACAATTAGTAGATTTATAATTTCATTATATTTGAGCCAGTTTAGATTCAGATAGCTATAAATTTACAAAATATTTAAACCCCATAAAATGAGTAAAGGACCGATCAGTCAGTTTATTGAAAAGCATTATTTACATTTCAATTCTGCATCTTTAGTCGATGCCGCAAAAGCCTACGAACAACAATTGGCCAATGGAGCTAAAATGATGGTAAGTATGGCTGGTGCCATGAGTACAGCAGAAATTGGAAAAATATTCGCTGAAATTATTCGTCAGGATAAAGTGCAGATTATTTCCTGTACGGGAGCAAACCTTGAAGAGGACATCATGAACCTGGTAGCACACTCTCACTATGAAAGAGTGCCTCACTACCGCGATTTGACTCCGCAGGATGAATGGGATTTATTAGAAAGAGGACTGAACCGTGTAACTGATACCTGTATTCCGGAACACGAAGCTTTCCGCAGACTGCAAAAACATATTTACAAAATCTGGAAAGATGCTGATGATAAAGGAGAGCGTTATTTCCCTCATGAGTTTATGTACAAAATGCTGCTTTCAGGTGTTCTTGAAGAGTATTACGAAATTGACTTAAAAGATAGCTGGATGTATGCTGCAGCTGAGAAAAATTTGCCTATTATTGTTCCAGGATGGGAAGACAGCACTATGGGTAATATTTTTGCATCTTATGTTATTAAAGGAGAATTAAAAGCGTCTACAATGAAGTCAGGTATTGAATACATGACTTTCTTAGCAGACTGGTATCCAAAAAATAGTGATAATGGTATTGGATTTTTCCAAATTGGCGGTGGTATCGCTGGAGACTTCCCTATTTGTGTAGTACCAATGTTATATCAGGATATGGAAATGCATAATATTCCGTTTTGGAGTTATTTTTGCCAGATTTCAGATTCTACAACCAGTTATGGTTCTTATTCAGGAGCAGTTCCGAACGAGAAAATCACTTGGGGTAAATTAGATATTACTACTCCTAAGTTTATCATTGAATCAGATGCTACTATTGTAGCGCCATTAATTTTTGCTTATTTATTAGATTTATAATACCATTTTTATGAGAAGAGTTATTGTTGAGTACGCTAAACTGACAAATGAAATTTTAAACTTATTGGTTGAAAAATTTCCTGATGGATATGACGACGAAGATATCATCCGTTTTAAAAATGCTAAAAACGAATTAGTGGAAGCAGTAGAAGTGCGTACTGAAGACACCATTTATTTAGTAAAAGTAAGTACAAAACTTGCTGACAGAATCGAAAACTTTGATGAAGATGATGATATTGATGATGAAATCGAACCAATTGCTCCAATTAAAGGTTTAGATCTTGATGATGATATTAATGACGATGATGATGAAGACGAAAATATAGACAAACCGGATCTGGATGACGAAGATGAAGATGCTGATGCTGATGACAAAGACATCGCAGAGGATGACGACGAAGAGGACGAAGATTAATTAATTTTCAGAATATAATACACCAAAAGGAACTCCAAAAAAGAGTTCCTTTTTTTATCCATAAAAACACAATCAAATTAAGTAGTACAAAATGATTACTTCTCAAATCCTACATCATACTCTTAAAGAAAATTTCGGATTTGAAAAATTCAGAGCTAATCAGGAAGAAATTATAAGTACCGTTTTAAACGGAACAGATACTTTAGCAATTATGCCTACAGGTGGTGGAAAATCTATTTGTTTTCAGTTGCCGGCTTTATTATTCCCGGGAATTACTATTGTGATTTCCCCTCTCATTGCTTTAATGAAAGATCAGGTAGACAGTCTGAAAGCTAACGGAATTGCTGCCTGCTTCATCAATAGTACACAAACTGATAATGAACAGCAGTTGCATATTGAAAACCTGAGAAATAATAAAGTTAAACTTGTTTATATAGCTCCTGAAAGTTTATCCTATCTGGAAAATGCATTTAGTGCTGTTACCATCAGCCTCATTGCTATTGACGAGGCACATTGCATTTCGTCATGGGGACATGATTTCAGACCTGCTTATACTAATTTAGGCTACCTGAAAAACCGCTTCCCTTCTACTCCAATATTAGCTTTAACTGCAACTGCCGATAAAGCTACACGTCAGGACATTGGCAATCAGTTAAATTTAAAAAACCCCAGAACTTTTGTAGCTCCTTTTGATAGAAAAAATCTGAGTCTGGAAGTGCGTCCTGCACTGGACAGAGTCAAACAAATTATTGATTTTATTGAATCAAAACCTGCTGAATCCGGTATTATTTATTGTCTTAGCCGAAAAACAACTGAAGAACTTGCCGAAAAACTCAGTAAAATTGGAATCAAAGCTAAGGCTTATCACGCTGGTTTAGATAGTGAGATTCGTTTTAAAACTCAGGATGAATTCATAAATGATCAATGCCAGGTAGTTTGTGCTACCATTGCTTTCGGGATGGGAATTGATAAATCGAATGTGCGCTGGGTTATTCATTATAATTTGCCTAAAAATATTGAAGGCTATTATCAGGAAATTGGTCGCGCGGGACGAGACGGATTAGCCTCAGAAACTATTTTATTCGAAAGTTATGGCGATTTGATTCAGTTGCAAAAATTTGCCTCACAGGGACAAAATGCCGAAATCCAGCTGGCAAAATTAGAAAGAATGAAACAATACGCAGACGCTTTGAGCTGTCGACGTAAAATATTGCTTTCCTATTTTGGAGAAATCGTAACCGAAAATTGTGGTAATTGTGATATTTGTAAAAATCCTCCCGCCTTTTTTGATGGAACTATCATTGCACAAAAAGCACTTTCGGCAATTATCAGACTTAAAGAATCAGAATCATTAGCTGTAGTAGTTGACTTTTTAAGAGGTTCTAAAAATGCTTATATTTATGAAAAAGAATATCAGAATTTAAAAACATACGGTGTAGGTATCGAAATCTCATGGCAAGACTGGAATCAATACCTGATTCAGCTTATTAATTTAGGATATTGCGAAATTGCATTTCATCAGCAAAATAAAATAAAACTTACTCCGTTAGCTAAAAAAGTATTATTTGAAGGTGAAAAAGTACAGCTCAACACCTTACAAAAAGTAAATACTGAAAAAGTTAAAAATAAAGAAACTAAAACAAAGGTAATTGCAAATTCTCTTTTTGAAAGTTTACGCAAATTGCGTTATGAGATCGCCAAAGAAGAAGAAGTTCCCGCTTATGTAATTTTCAGTGATGCTGCTTTACGCCAAATGGAAATAAACCGCCCGATGAGTGAAGAAGAATTTATCATTATTGACGGTGTAGGAAAAGCGAAATTAGAAAAATATGGTGATGCTTTCATCAAAGCTATTATTGCTTTTCAAAAAGATAAAAAGAGTAAAACAAAAAAAGAATCGGCTACTTATAAAGAAACACTGGCGCTATTCAACGAAGGATTATCTGTTGATGAAATTGCTGAAAAACGAAAATTAGGCTTAGGAACTATCATGTCCCATTTAGCAAAATTATATTCAGACGGAGCTTTAATTGATTTATACCAATTCATTTCAAAAGAAGAAGTTAGCAAAATTTCACAAGCAAGAAAAACTTTAGAAACCCCAAATGCACTAAGACCTTATTTTGACTATTTTGAAGAACAAATTAGTTATGGAAAAATAAGGCTGGGATTAGCTATAATTGAAAAAGAAGAAGAAAACCTCTAAAATCATGATTCATTCCTTTCCTCCTTTTGTAAACTCTGAAACTGAAATCCTAATATTAGGAACTATGCCCGGAATTGCCTCTTTAGAGAAACAGGAATATTATGCGCATCCACGAAATCATTTTTGGAAAATAATCTATACACTTTTTGATAAATTACCCGTTTCAGTTCATTTCGAAGAAAAAATAAAACTATTAGAAAAGAATAAAATCGGAATTTGGGATGTCTTAGAAAATTGCGAGCGCAAAGGAAGTTTAGATATTCATATTAAAAATCACAAACCTAATGATTTTCAAACTCTCTTCAGTCAATTTCCAAATATTAGAAAAATTATTTTTAACGGAAAAGAAAGTCACCGGTATTTTGTAAAAAGTTTTGGACAAATAAAAGGCATTACTTATTATGTAATGCCTTCTACAAGTCCCGCTAATACGATGTCTTTTGAAAACAAGCTGAAAATCTGGTCAACTTGTTTTGAATAATTTACAGGTATCTTTCCTGAAAAACTTTTTGATGATGTTTTTGATGTCCAATGATAATAAAACCAATAGCACGCACTGAAATTTCATCATTTGAAGCGATTCCGATTCGTTTTAATTGTTCTTCGGAAAAACTTTTAAAAAGTGCTAAAGTACTCTGACGAACAATAGACAATTCTGTTAACAAACTTTGCAAGTGCCTGTCATTGGCATTGGTATTGGAAGCAAAATCGTTTTCATCAAAACCCGGCAATGGTGTTTTATCATTTCTGGAAACCCGAAGAGCACGGTAACTAAAAACACGTTCTGTATCAATAATATGCTGAATAATTTCTTTAATCGTCCATTTGCCTTCAGCATAACGATAGTCAAATTTATCCATTGGAATATCCTGAACAAATCGAATAAAATCATGAAGACTTATTTCTAAGTCTTCATGTAAATCTCCATCAGTTGCTGCGTTAATATAAGTAGCATTAAATTTAGAATATTCGTTTTCCGGAATATCAGTTCGCTTCATTATTTTGTCATTAAGCTGAGTTTCTACTAGCATTGGTGTTTCCAAATAAAGAACGCATTACGATTTTTTCGTATACCTTAATCAATTTATCATCTGGAACACTTTCTTTATTCAGTTCATTAATTCTCAATAAAGCATATTGCTGAATTGTCAATAAAGGCAATACAATACGTTCACGTATCTGAATCGAAGCCATTCCGTCAGGATAATTCTCCATCAGTTCTTTATGTCCTGCAATTTTCAACAATAATCGTTTCGTTTCTAAAAACTCATCGTAGATATTTTGCCAGAATTCCCCAAATTCAGGGTCATTCTTCATATATGCTGTTAATGGAAAAAATGATTTTGCTAATGACATCATACTGTTCTCCAACAATGTTTTAAAGAACATAGAATTTTTATATAAATCCTGAACTTTATCCCATTGATTTGTCTCTTCAAAATGTCTCAAAGCTGATCCTACTCCGTAAAAACCAGGGACATTTTGTTTCAATTGACTCCATGAACCCACAAATGGAATTGCTCTTAAATCTTTGAAATCAAGTTTTTCAGATTTACTTCTTTTTGAAGGACGGCTACCAATATTAGTTTTAGCATAATATTTCAGCGTACTCATTTTTTCCAGATATGGAATAAACTTGTCGTGATTTTTAAAACTCAGGTATTTTTTATATCCAAGCTCTGATAACTGAGTCATTACTTCTTTGTCAGTTTCAGAAAACTTATTTAATTCCTTATTAAATACCTGATTAGTGACTCCGGCACTCAATAAATTTTCTAAATTATGACGACAGGAATCTAAAGTTCCGAAATTAGAACTAATAGTTTGTCCCTGAACAGTTACCTGGATTTCTTTGTTTTCGATATCCGGACCTAAAGAAGCATAAAATTTATGTGTTTTTCCTCCTCCACGTGCAGGCGGCCCACCACGTCCGTCAAAGAAAATTACTTTGATACCATATTTTCTGGACATTGCTGTAAGCTGTTCTTTAGCCTGATAAATACTCCAGTTAGCCATAAGATATCCTCCATCTTTTGTTCCGTCAGAGAAACCAAGCATAATAGTCTGCTTCATTCCTCTGTCAGCCAGATGAGCTGCATATACAGGATTAGTGTACAATTGCTCCATAACATGATGTGCATTTTGTAAATCATCAACAGATTCAAATAAAGGAACAATATCAACTGAAGGATTTTCCCAGTTACTCAACCTGAATAAAGCGTATGCTTCTAAAACATTCACCGCATTTTCGTTATTACTGATAATGTAGCGGTTAGCACCAAGCTCACCATTGCTGGTCTGAATTTGTTTGATAGCCTGAATTGACTCGATAGTAGATTTAGTCATTTCGTTTTTAAAATCAGCCGGATTCAGATTGCCCAGGACACTTGTTAAAACTTTACATTTTTCATTCTCAGATAATTCGTAATAGTTTTTAGGAAAAATATCGCCTCCATTATTTTGATAGAAATCAAAAATATCTCTGAATACAGCATCGTGAATTCTGCTGTTTTGACGAATATCTAAGGTCGCAAAATGAAAACCGAATAAATTTACTTTAATCAATAAAGCCTCTAATTCATTAACATATAAAGATTGATGCTGTTCGACAATAATAGTCTTGATCTTATTTAATTGTGCTTTGAATTCTTCTAAAGTAATATAAATTTCTCCTCTTGAGTAAAATACAGAACGGTATAATTTATTTTCAAGTTCAGCCACCAATACATCTACTCCTGAAAAAGTTAATTTTCTTTTTAAGTTTCTCATTTCAAAATAATAACATTTCAAAATAGAAGTTCTTAAACGATCGGCTACTTTTAAGGTTATATCAGTCGTTACAAACGGATTACCGTCTCTGTCTCCTCCCGGCCAGAAACCAAGCTGGATAATTGGGTTTTTAATATTTCCTGTTGGAGCAATATTCGTTTCCAAATAATGCATCAGATCACCGGCAGTATTATAAAATACATTTTCAAGATACCAAATCAAACTTACAGCTTCATCAAAAGGATTTGGTTTTTCATTTTGAATAAAAGGTGTTTTCCCTAACTGCGCTAAAAGCTGTTTAATCTGAAGTAAATTATTATCACGAATTGCCTGCGTCAGGTCATTAATGATACCTAATACAGCTCCGGGATAAAATTGTGTAGGATGCGCTGTTAAAACAGTTCTGACATTGAAATTCTCTAAAAATTCAACTAACTCTTCATTTTTTCCTCTTGCATCTGATTTTTCTTTAACATCTCTAAGTGAACCGCGCCCTTCCATATTATTTACAATTGGAAATGCAGCATCTTCTACAGCATCAAACAATACAATTTGGCGCTCAATATATTGAATAAAGCGAAACATCAAATCGATTTTGTCTGCTTCTACGTCAGTATGTAAATATTTTTTGGAGAAAAATTCGAAAATTTCCTTAGGAGTTTCCATTTTTTTAAAACCCGTTTCACAAACTTCTGTGAATAAAGGTAATAAAGCACCTGTGTTATCTATAGAGTCAAAAGGTAAAGTAATAAAAACGCTGTTGTAAATATTGTATTTAGAGAGTACGTTTTGGTTAAAACGTTCTATTTTAGGGAGCGTATACATAAATTATGTTAAATTATTAAGTTAATTATAGTGTATTTTATTGTTGAGTATTAAAAAAAATAACCCCAAGAGTCAACTTGAGGTAATATTTTTACTTCGCATTCAAGTTGATTACATATTTTTAAAAATAGTATGCATCAAACGCTTTTTATCGTTTATACTTTCTTCAAGAGAAATCATAGTTTCGGTTCTGTAAACACCATCAATATCATCAATCATAAAGATTACATCTTTAGCGTGTTTCGTATCCTTTGCTCTGATTTTGCAAAAAATATTGAATTTACCTGTAGTTACCGAAGCAACAGTTACAAATGGAATTTCATTAATTCGCTGTAAAACAAATTTAGTCTGAGAAGTATTATTCAGGAAAACGCCCACATAAGCTATAAAAGAATAGCCTAATTTGTCATAATCCAATACTAATGAAGATCCCATAATTATTCCGGCATCTTCCATTTTCTTTACCCTCACGTGTACTGTTCCAGCAGAAATCAATAATTTTTTAGCAATATCCGTAAACGGAACTCTCGTATTGTCTATCAACATGTCTAATATTTGATGATCAACTTCATCTAAACGGAACTTACTCATATTTCTCTAATTATATTATTAATTATCATTTTTAAAGCATAAAAATATACATAAAAATGAAGAACTCTTACAAAAAATTACTTTTTTATCAATCCGTTAACAAAATTAATGTTTTTATTTACACAAAAATTTGCTTTTTGATCTAATTTTGGAAAATTTTCGTCCTCATCTTCATAAACACCTTCCCGGGCATCAAATACTTCATGACCAAAAAAACCTTCCAAATCATCCACTTTTACAATGTAAGCATTAAAGTTGATTTTTCCGTCAACTAATTCTTCTTTGTACTGTGCAGCAAAATTCGTTATTTTTTCATTACCGTCATAATTTATTTTAACCTTTTTGTATATAAAATCATAAAAAGTGACTTTATTTTGAGGAATATTCAAATAATCCTCTGTTCTGTTAATTTCTATAACGTTTTCGCTAAGTATTTTAAAACTCGTCACTAATGCGATAAATATATGCTTTCTGGTCACTTCTCTTTCATAATCACCAGGGTAATGCCCAGCCTCAAATAAAATGGTTGGCACGCCCAAATACTGAAATGTATCACCAATACAATTGATATTAAAAGAATCATCAAACCTGCCTATTTGTCCCGGAATGAATTTTTGTAAAACTTCATTCATTCCTGCAATCAAATTAATCGCTTTTTGTCTCGAATCATTTATTTCTCTTTCCTCATTGTAAGAAGGTGCTAAAAAAGATACAGTTGCCGGTTTTCCGGTGTCTGCTACACCAAAAATAGTACGCTGATCATGAAGATTGTAGCAATAATCCGGTTTGAACTCTTCAAAAACAGCTCGTAATAATTTGCTTTCCGGTTGGGTTAAATCCTGAGAATCTCTGTTTAAATCAATTTCGTTAGCATTCGCACGAGTGTACAACACAGCTCCATCCGGATTAAGCATCGGCAAACAACAAAATGTAAAATTTTCCAGAAAGCTTTCGGCTAAATCACTACCGCTATGCAAGAGGTTTAGAAAGTCGAATAATGCTTTAGTAGTCGTGCTTTCATTTCCGTGCATTTGTGACCACAAATAAATTTTAGTTTTTCCGGTACCAATAATATACTTATAAATTGGTCTCCCCTGAACCGATTGTCCAATAATAGAAAGTTGGTTATCTGTATTAATTCGTTTCAAAATTGGCTCAATTGACTCCAAAGTCAAATACCTGCCTTCAATCGTTTTTTCCTTGTTGTCTAGAAACAACTGCTCTAAATTCATAATCTGATATATTTGATTTACAAAAGTAAACATCTTTATTTTTACATTTGTAAACAGTTGTTTGGTTTGATTTTTTAGAATTGTAAACAGTCGTTTTAGAAAACTATATCTAAAAACTAAATCCGGAATTAACAAATGTTACCTAGTTTATATAAATATTATAAAATTTTAATTATCAGTCTTTTATACTTAATAAAATAAACTTAAAAATTAATGTTTTAAACTTTAAAATCGCTCTTTACAGTTGTAAATTTGTTAATACCGATTGTTTTATTTACATTTGTAAATAGTCAAATTTAAATACTGATTTACAATGGTAAACACGGATGATTTTATAAAAAGACTCGAAGTTATACTGGAATACTACGGTGTAAACGCTTCTGCATTTGCAGATAAAATTGGAGTACAACGCTCCAGTCTGTCCCACCTCCTTTCCGGAAGAAACAAACCCAGTCTGGATTTTATACTTAAAATTTTAGAAGTTTATCCTGAAGTGGATTTGTACTGGCTTTTAAACGGTAAAGGAACTTTCCCTAAAAATAACTCAGTCCCTACAGAAGCTGAAGCTATAAGCAGTTTTTCAGATACTAGGACTGCAATAAAAGAGGATTTGTTTTCCAAAAGCTTTCAAGGTACTATAGAAGAAGATAAAAAAGAGACCGTTGCGGAAAAGAAACCGGAAATCACAGCTCATTTCTTTGAAGAAACTATTGATAAAATAGTGTTTTTTTACAAAGACGGAACTTTTAAGACCTATAGTGCTAACCAAAAAAAATAACCCTAAATACCTTTTTACAGCATTTAGGGTTATACAAAACAAATAAAAACCTATCTTAATTTCTTATAATAAAAATTGAAGTAACACCAGCTTCAGTTCTTACACTTAAAGGATTAGCATCAGCGGACATAGTAGCTTTTGCAAAAGTCAATACCTTTCCACCTCCATTTAATCGTTCCGCAACATACGTCATTTTAGTTTTATCATCATAAACTACATCTACAGGATTTCCTAACTGAGAGTTGGGGCCGTAAATCCTGATTTGATTTCCCGTACTGATAGTTCCCATATTAGCAGTTGAAGCAAATACACTGGTGAAATTTTTAATATAAACCAATCCGCCATCAGAATCAGAAGTTGCACTTCCAACATCAGTAAGAACCATTAGGTCCTCCTTAGCAGAATAAGTAATTCCATGAGTTCTTACAAGACCTTCAATACTGACCCGTTTAGTGGCAGTAATATTCCCCGAAGGATTATTCATAAAGTTTTTAAACACAGCAATATCTGAGGTTAAATCAACAACTGCATATAAATCATTTCCATCCATATGAATTCCCCATAATTTAAAATCAACGGTATAAGACTTTAAAAGCGTAAAACCTGAGGTCGTTTTCTGGTAAACAAATAATTTATTAACCATCCCGTTAGACGCCAACTGATCCTGAGCAACTACGATTTTATCCCCTGCAACTGCTGTTTCCCGTGCATTTGTAAAATCAAGATTTGAGCTGCTTACAGAAGCTGTTAATGCTAAAGCCCCGGAAGCAGCTGCGGTTTTAACATCCGAATAACTTTCTAATCTGTTATTTGTACGCGATGCTACAGTAATAGCATCTGTATCCGGATCATACGAAATTCCTTCAGCATCCAGTGAAGCAATTGTAAATGACTGAACCATTGGAGAAGGCTTTTCTAAGTCAACATAAGTTACTTTTCCTGAAGTATTACTTGACGTAACTAATACCAGTTTTTTATCCTTCATTTCTTTGTCATCATTAGAACAGGAACTCAGTGATAAAATTAAGACTGCGCAAGAGATAAATAAATTTTTCATAGTTGTATTTTTTAAAGTTTCATTTATTTACGAAAATTTCCCAGTCATGGTTTTAAAATTATCAAAAAAAATCCTGTTATTAAATTTTAACAGAATAAGCAAAATCTCACTCTTTTTTCTGTAATAAAATATAGAATTTTAAAAATTATGCGCTATTTTTGGTAAAAGCCCATATTTTATGATTAAACGCCTTTTAAGTTATTTCTACCCCATAAAAATTTATACTCAAAAATCAGCTATAAGTCAGACTTTAGAAATTAGCTGGTCTAATGGCGATTTGGTCATGGATTCTTTAAATACTAATTATTCGTATGGAAGTTTGCAGCGAATTTTAAAATTAGGTTTAAAAAACATTGGTTTTGCCAGAATAAAGCAAATGCAGCATATTTTAGTTTTAGGAGTTGCAGGCGGAAGCGTCATCAAAACGCTGGTTGATGAAATTGAGTTTAAAGGAAAAATAACAGCTGTAGAAATTGATTCGGAAATTATTAAAATTGCGAATCGCTTTTTTAAACTGAATGAAATTCCACAGCTCGACATTGTGATTGACGATGCTTTTGAATTTGTTTTAAAAACAACCGAAAAATATGATTTGATTGTAGTCGATATTTTTCAGGATACCAAAATGCCAAACTTCCTTTTTGAATCCTTTTTTATCGACCGGATTTGTTTGCTGTTAAAAAACAAAGGGAACATTCTTTTTAACACCATGCTTTTAAACGGAGCGGACAATCTTAGAAATAAAAAATTAATTACCGATTTTAAAAAACAGTCTTTCGCAATTAAAACCATTCCAAGGGTAGAACAGCACAATGAATTAATTATTATTGAAAAATTGATCTGAAATTTTAAGCCACGAATTCACAAATTTATTTTCAATTCGTGAATTCGTGGCTAAAAAGTTTATTTATTGACTAAACTATTTTTCGGGCTTTGTCTAAGTCCTCTTTGGTATCGATACCAATTCCGGCATGAGTCGTTTCTACCATTTTTATTTGTTTACCAAATTCCAAATAGCGTAATTGTTCTAATTTTTCGGAAGCTTCCAAAGTTTTCATTGGCAAATGATAGAAATCCAATAAAGCTTGTTTTCTAAAAGCATAGACTCCGATATGCTTCATGTAGCGTACCCCAACATTTTTCTCTCTGGGATACGGAATAACTGAGCGGGAAAAATATAAGGCAAAATTATTTTGATTCACCACTACTTTCACATTATTCGGATTGTTGATTTCTTCCTCGTCTTTGATTTCATACATCAATGAAGCCAAATCTACTTTTTGTTCATGGTCGTTTTTAAAAACTTCAATGACCTCTTTCAACGGTTCGGCATTAATAAAAGGTTCGTCGCCCTGAACATTAATTACAATATCTACATCCAGATTTTCTACCGCTTCAGCGATTCGGTCACTCCCCGATTCGTGTTCTTTGATACTCATAATCGCTTTACCGCCGTGAGCTGTAATTTCGTCAAAAATCAAACTGGAATCCGTTACGACAAAAACATCATCGAACAAATTAGTGTTTACTGCTGCCTGATAGGTTCTTAAAATGACTGTTTTCCCTCCAAGGTCCTGCATTAATTTGGCATGGAATCTGGTTGAGGCGTAACGGGCGGGAATGACTGCTATTATTTTCATATAAAATTATATTTGCCACAAAGGCAGAAAGGCGCAAAGATATATTTAAAATTGAAATTTGTTGTTTTTCTAAACTATGTTTTATTTCATATAAGATTCAAATTCGTCACTTATGTCCATGATGTTAATCTTTTTAGGTGTTTGTTTGGAATTAAATAAATAAACTCCACCCATATCTTTTTCTAAATCAAGATTTATAATTGTAACTTTTTTATTATCTGAAACAAATTTCAAAATTTTATGATTTTCAGTTGTAATGATTTTTATTTCTTTTGATTCCAAATATTCATTGGCTTCATTGAGATAAAAAAGAAAATCGTCTGCACCTACATAAAATTTTTCTTCTCCAATTTCTTTTTTTCTTTTTTCAATATTCTTTTCTGTTTGATCATATATTATTGCACATTTACTTTTAATAATCAAAGTGTCACTATTAACTTTAGGTATTAAATTATTTGAGGAATTAAATTTAGATACAACTATACTTTTTACAATGTTTGATTTTTCAACAACTTTTTTCTTGTTTTTATTACAAG
This sequence comes from Flavobacterium plantiphilum, assembly GCF_046000495.1. NCBI lineage: Bacteria > Pseudomonadati > Bacteroidota > Flavobacteriia > Flavobacteriales > Flavobacteriaceae > Flavobacterium > Flavobacterium plantiphilum. The sequence goes on along the minus strand of NZ_JBELQA010000001.1, from coordinate 395,413 downwards.
AAACAATTATAAGAAAACAACATAATATCAAAATATATTTTTTCATATTAAAATGATATAATTCATCTAAGATGGTTTTGCAATTTATTTTTAATGACTTAATTCAACACTAAAATTGATTTTTGCATTTAGCGCTTTAAACACTTTTATAATGGTATCAAATCTCGCATCAGTTAAACTATTTTCAATTTTTGAAATTTGCGCTTTTTTAACTCCCACTAATTCTCCTAATTGTTCTTGAGTTAAATTTCTTTCTTTACGAATTTGTTTAATAGTTTGTCCTATAAGCTCTAATTTTAACTCGTTATCAAAAGCATCTCTATTAGCTGTTCCTTTTTTTCCAACGAATTTATCTGTTACTTCATCTAAACTATATGTTTTCATAATCTTATTTTTTCTCGTTAAAATATTTTATTCTTAATGATTCTGCACGTTCCATTTCTACTTTTGGTGTTTTGTCTGTTTTTTTAATTATTCCATGAGTTGAAATTACAATTGTATCTTGCTTGTCTGATTTGTCCCAAAAAGCAAATAATCTTAAATATTGTTTATTATACAAAGTTCTGAATTCCCAAATCTCACCTTCCAGTTTTTTGAAAAGTTCATTATCATTTACACTTCTTGATTTCCAAATATTGTAAAGAACTTTCTCTTTAGTTTTTTGATCTAAACTTTCTAAAAACTCCAAAACAGGTTCAAGAAATGTAACTTTGAATTTATAATCCATATTTATACGCTTAATTTAACAAAGATACAAGTTTCTTTATAAGGAAACAAATGGTTGTTGATTTACAATTTTTAAACTATGTACAGTCTTATTTTAATTCAAAATATTAAACAATCTTCACCGAAGTCATACTCAAAGAACCACCTAATAATTTATCATTAAACAAACTGAGTTCTTCGTTTTTTTCTTTTAATCCTAAAGTATAAATCAACGGTAAATAATGTTCTGGTGTTGGAATTGCTAGTTGTAAAGCCTGTCCTTGTTTTTCATAATCAATTAAGGCTTGGAAATTTCCATCCAATAAAAAGGAATTTGTTTTTTCTCTGGCTTCGATTGCCCAGTCAAAACCATAATTATCTACATCCATATTATAAAAATCGACCAATAGTAAATTGTGTACAATATTTCCACTACCTATAATAAGAATGCCTTTATGACGCAAATCACTTAATTTTTGCGCCAACTCAAAATGGTATTGTGGTGATTTTGAATAATCAATACTCAACTGAATCACGGGAACATTAGCCTCAGGATATAAATGTTTAATCACACTCCAGGCACCATGATCCAATCCCCATTCGTGATCGAGTTCGACTTCTGTGGGCAATAATAATTCCTTAGTTGCGATGGCTAAATCCGGATTTCCTTGGGCAGGGTATTCCACTGCGAATAATTCTTTTGGAAATCCTCCAAAATCATGAATCGTTCGAGGCATTTCCATAGCTGTAACTTTAGTTCCTTTAGTAAACCAATGTGCCGAAATACACAAAATAGCATTCGGCTGCGGTAAAGTTTTAGCCATATTCCTAAAACCAGCCACAAACTGATTTTCCTCAATAGCATTCATCGGGCTTCCATGTCCTAAAAACAGCACCGGCATTTTATCCGTTTTAGAAAAATTACCCGAAATTTTATATAAATCGTTTAAAGTATTCATAAACAATGATTTTTTATTTTCAACCACAAATTACACAAATTAGCGAAAATTAATTGGTATAGTTTGTGGTTAATGAAATTTTATTGATTTTCTGAGTGCTGGATTTTATTTAGCATAAACATTCTTTAAAAAATCATTCAGACTTGTAGGTTTTCTGTCCAATAATTTTTCCAAATCAGATTTATCAGAATCAAATTCTCCTTGCTTGATAGCTTCAGCAAAACCTGTAAACATTTCTATGTATTCTCCAGGAACTCCGGCATTTTTGAGTGTTTCTGAGTATTCTTCTGTAGCCGGACTGAAATACTTAATTTCTTTAGATGTAATTTTACTTATAGCTTCGGCAATTTCCTGAAACGAATAATTCTCGATATTATTCATTGCATATTCTTTGTTTTCATGTCCTTCAGAACTCAATACATTCGCAGCTGCTTCTGCCAAATCAGTTCTGGAAACATAAGCTGCTTTTCCTTCTCCGGCAGGAAAATAAATTCCGGATTCTAATACTTTTTCTCCCAGAAACATAGGTAAAACGTCCAGATATAAATTGTTTCTAAAAATAGTATACTTGATTCCGCTTGTTTTGATAGCATGATCCGTAGCAATGTGGGATTTGGCTAAAAAGGCAATTGGTGAAGTTTCGGTTTCATTTTTACGTTCAAAACTGGTATACAAAATATGCTTCACTCCTGCTTCTTTTGCCGCTTTTATAACATTTAATTGTTGGCTCATCCTGTTGGCCAAATCAGTACCGGATACCAATAATAACTTATCGATTCCTTGAAAAGCATTTAATAAAGATTCATAATTGTCATAATCTCCAACTTTTATATTGATTCCATTTGCAGCCAAATCTTCTGCTTTGTTTTCGTCTCTGACTAATGCTGAAATATTTGCCGGAGCGATTCCTTTTTTCAATAAAAAATCAATTGTTAATTTTCCGAAATTTCCGGTAGCTCCGGTAACTAAAATAGTAGTATTCATTTTTTCTGTTTTTTTTCATTAATAATAATTCAAAGATACTTACATTTGCTATACAAAATATACTACTGTACTAAAGTATACTACTATCCTTTTGTATAGTAACAATAAAATCAATACATTATGGAAAACATAATTAGTTTTAAAGAAGCTAAATCCTGTCCAATTCAGTTTGTTTTAGCAGTAAATGATACGTTGAATGTTATTAGTGGAAAATGGAAATTGCCCATTATCGGTTCGCTTTTATTCGAAAAAAGACGTTTTACAGATATTCAGCGTAATATTCCAAAGATTACTCCCCGAATGCTATCCAAAGAATTAAAAGATTTAGAAATAAACGGAATGGTAAAACGTACTGTTTATGATACTACACCTATTACCGTTGAATATGAACTGACTGAATCAGGAAAATTACTGAGTGATGTTCTGGATAAAATGCTGGAATGGGGAATACAACACCGGGAAGCGGTACTTTCAGAAAAGTAACATTCAACTTACCTTCCGGTATAATTAGGACAGCCAAAACATTTTTTGTCTAAATTAAACTGGTAAGTCAGCGAAAGTTCATAAATACCTCCTGTCCGGCCTATTTTAGTTGTATTGGCATCATAAGAAAGTCCCAGCCTTAAATGCTCATATTGCAATCCGGTAAAGAAATTTAAGGAAGTGAGTAAGTGTCCGTCTATTCCGTTCTTAGCAGGATTAGTAACGGCAGTAATACCAAAAAACATTTTTTCAAATAATATAGAAGTTCCTATATCCAGACGGTTATAACGCCCTTGTTGCATATAATTTGCTGTAGCAAACATTTTAGTGGCATACGGAAAAAATTGTACATCGATATAATCGGCTAAAAGAAATTCGTATCCCGAACTCAAGGAGAAAAAGGTATTCAAAGGAACATTTCCGTCTTTATTAAAAGCAATATTAGGTTTATTGAGGTGTTTTACAGACAAGCCGATCCATAAATCCTCCGTATTAAAAACCATCCCTGCTCCTATATCAAAAAAACCAACTTTATCATTTTGTAATGCCGGATCAATTGAAGTGGCATTATTAATTCCTGTTCGAATATTGATTTGGTCTTCCAATAATAAATTTTGGAATCCAAATGATTTTAATCCAAAACCAACTTCTATTGCGGGTCTGAAATCCCATTCGTCACTTATTCGAACACGGTAAGCATAATTGGCATTGATTTGAGAAAAATTATAATTGGTTGCACTTTCCCTCTGATTTAAAAAGCTGATGCCAATACCACTGTTCATTTGGTCACTCCAGGTATTCAAAAAAGCATAATCAGTATCTATTTTTAAATTTAAATCCGGCCATTGTTCTCTGTGAATAATTCCCAAATAGGTAGTTTCCATAAAACCCGTAAAACCGGGATTCAAAGTTTCTGGCACTAAAAAGTACTGTGTAAAAACAGGATCCTGTGCTTTAACATTCGAATAAAAGAAACACGAAATCAGGATAATAATTAATTTAATTCTCATTTTAATGGTATTCTTTTATTTTATTAATGTAACAGCTCCTTCTTCGGTAATGGTATGATTGTAAAAGGTTGTACCTATTACTTTAAAATAATAATTTCCATTTTCGGCATCTGTATCTTTTACTTTTCCATTCCAGCCTTTTATGGTTTCTCCTGTTTCACTGTAAATTAAACTCCCCCAGGTATCATAAATATGCAATGTAATTTGGGTAAGACCTAAAAATACAGGAGCAAAACTATCATTAGTACCATCATTATTCGGAGTAAAAGCGGTAGGCATTACTAAACTATATCCTTTTTCTATTTGAATAGTTTTAGAAAAAACATACTGACAACCAAAAGGATAGCTAACAGTTTGCCTAATCGTATAGGTTCCTGTTCTGGTATAAATATGAGAAGGATTTTCTTCATCAGAGAAATTCCCGTCTCCAAAATCCCAGGCAATAGTAGTGAAATCTCCCGTAGCTAAATTGGTAAACAAAACAGGGTCAAATATGGAATATAAATTATAAACATCATTTCCATACGATTCAAAGGAAAAACCGGCATTTCCCAGTACCGGAGTGTTTACATTGAAAGGCAAATCCTGTTTACAGCCAAAACTGTCCTCCACACTAAATACGATTAAACCATTATTTTTAGTGTTCATAATCTGGTTATTACTGCCGCTAATTACACCGTCAGACCAGCTTAAAGTATAAGGCGGAATCCCTCCTTTTACATGTCCTACAAAAGTTTGTTTGACATATTTAGTATCACAATCGTAATCCGTTATGGTTTCGATAGTAGGTGTTAATTGTTCAAATCGGGTAATTTTCCAGGAGTCTGTTGCTTTACAACCATTCGCATCAGTTACATTTACAATATAATTATCCGGAGGCAAATTGATTAAATCTTTTGTTTTTGCTCCATTCGACCAGGCATAAGTAAAAGGCGGTGTTCCTCCGGTAATAATCAAATTAATTGCTCCGGTATTGGCATCATTACAACTCAACGGATTAGAAACATCTGCTTTTAATTCTATAGCTAAAGGTTCGTTTATAATAAAAGTATCCTCAATTTTACATAGTTTTTTATCTGTAATAATGACGGAATATCTTCCAGGTCCAAGATTGTTTCGTTCAACTCCGGCTGTAGGATCATCACTCCATATTAATTTTACAGGAGCTACTCCTCCTACTAAGTTCAATCGAATATGACCGTCTTTCGCTCCAAAACAGCTAATTTGTTTTACATCAGGATGGATGGCAAACTCAGGAACATTATCAATGGTAACAGGAAATACTTTTGGACAGCCTAAGGCATCTTCGATAGTAATAACATAAGTTCCTGCTGATAAATCGTTTTGGATTCTTCCCGAACCTAAATTACTCCATTTGATACTATAAGGTTCACCTGAAGCAAATGGAACTCCGCCAGTAATATTTGTAATAGTAATGGATGCATTCGCATCATTATAACAGGCAATTTCTGTTTTAGTGTACTCCAGTTTAATTTCGCTGTTCTGATTCAGAATAACATCCAGATTATCAACACATCCCGAATTATCAGTTACACTTAAGCGATAAGTTCCCGCGTACAGATTGCGTAAGTTTTTAGAAGAGCTTCTAAATCCGTTAGGACCGGTCCATGAATAACTGTAATTGAAAAGACCCGGACTTATTTCTACAGCTCTCCCACCAATAACATCAACATCAATTTCACCCGTAGCATAACCATAACAAAGAATGTCTTTTTTTCCGGCCAGACTTACTTCTAATAAAGGAGGATTGACAATGGTATAAGTTTTTTCGAGAATATCACAATTATTGACTTCAGTTATGATGACCTGATAAACGCCTTCGGCTAAATTCCGAATATCTTTCGAAGAAGAAAATGGATTACCATCTTTGGTCCAGACATATGTATAAGGCGCTGTTCCGCCACTAACATTTAGAATAATTTGTCCGTCATTCAAATTATGACAGGAGATGTCTGTTTTAAAATCAGTAAATGCAAATTTAGCCGGTTGATTTACCTGATAAGTAGCTACAAATGGACAATTTCCATTATCTGTAATTCTCAAAGTATAAGTTCCTGCAATTAAATTGGAAATATCCTCATGAGTACTGGTAAAGCCATTAGGTCCTGTCCATGAAAATTGATATGGAGCTCCTGTAGTAAAAGGGATTCCTCCTGCTACTGTTAAATTAATCGCTCCATCATCAGAACCAAAACAACTCGTATTTACAATTACAGGATTAGCAGTAATCAATGGATCTACGGTAACGGTAACGGTAAAATTAGGTCCCGGACAACTTCCTGCTGTAGGCGAAACAGTATAAGTAACAGTAGCACGATTTGAGGTAAGATTAGTTAATGTTTGACTGATTCTCGTTTGAGGAGAAGATTGTGCAAATGCGCCACTTATTGCTCCGGCAGGCGAAACTGTTGGTGTTGACCAGGTGTATGTAGTACCGGACGGAACATTATCTCCTCCACCACTTCTAGGAGTTATGCTAAAAGAACTTCCACTACATATTCTATCTGTTTTTGCGGAAATAATTGGAGAAAGTACTGTATTTACAGAAAAAGTTCGTGTCGTTGAAACCGATCCACAACTATTACTTACAGTAAATGTAGCCGTATAATTTCCACTGGTTGTATAATTAATAGCTCCAGGATTTAAGGAGTTAGATGTTGAAGGCGTACCTCCGGGAAAACTCCAGGAATAAGTCAATTCAGAACTTGGTGCACAATTCTCTACTACTTTTCCAACCGGATTGATTGTGGCAGAATTACAAAAATTAGAAATAGGATCTAAGGTAATAATTGGAGGTTTTTTAACTTCTATAATCTTAGTAATTTCTCTTTCGATACCGCAGGAATTTATAGTTCTTAATCGAAGGTAATAAGTTCCCGAAACCGTAAAATTGATTACTGGATCTTTCGAGTTTGAACTTGTTCCGGAAGTAAAATACCAATTCCCTCTTTCATTTTCACAATAGGGATCATAATAAGAAGTAACTGTCCAATAATAACTTTGAGAACCACAGGCAAATCTCGTATCGGTTGTATTGCTTATCTGAGTATTCGAATTGATACAAGCTTTTGTATAAGTAAAATTGGGTTGTAAAACAGGTTCCACACAAATATCTCTTCTGTATTCTACTCCCACACCACAAGGCGTTACAGCATTTAGTTTAATGGTATATGACCCTGGTGAGGTATAAACATGACTTGGATTAACCTGATTAGATACGGGTGTTCCATCACCAAAATCCCAGGTATATACTCCCACTGTACTACAATCATTTTTAAATCCGGCAACAGTGGTATTACTAAAATAAACTGACGAATTCACACAGGCTATACTTGGCGAACTAAAACTTACAGTTGGTTTATCCAAAATAATGATAGGACCGGCAGATAAACTCGTACTTCCACAAGAATTACTAATCGTCAAAGTTACCGTACTTCCACCCGGACAATTAAATCGTGTAAAAGTATGCGGAATAGGAAAATCCTGTGAAACAGAAGGATTTGAAGCATTATAATATGCTGAACTTTCTAATTGCGATTGTGTGTAATTTTCAATTGTACCATCGCCAAAATTCACCGTATATCTGGTATCAGAAGGATTTAATGCCCAGGAACCAATGGCAAAATTCATTGGTGCTACCGGAATACAAAAGTTGGTCGTATTTCCTGGAGCAATCAAAGCTCCTACAGGATTGTTTGAATTTTTTACGATGTACGAAATACTATTATTACAACCTGCACTTCCTACGGCTGTAATAACCATATTAAAAGAACCTAAACGTTGGTACGTATGTGTCTTTGGAAAACTAACATTCGTTTCAGTGCTTCCATCACCCCAATCTATATTGTAAGAACTAATACAGGAGACCGAAGCAGAAGCATTACCTACTCGAATAGTATAGGTTAAATTGGTGTTATTATCACCACAACGTTCAAAAACTGAAGTAGAACCCGCATCTAAATTGACAAACTTTAAATCAGGCTTTTGTTGTACTGAAACTGTTTTAGTTACTGAATTGCTTAAACCATTTTGATCTGTAACCGTTAACTTAACACTGAAATTTTGAATTCCACACCCCAAAGCGATGAAATTATGTGTAGGATTACTATTAGCAGAGTTGGTACCGTCACCAAAATCCCAATTGTAAGTATAAGGTGCATCACCACTAATTACCGGAGCAAAAGTAATGGGAGTTCCGGAACAACTATTGTTATTGTTAAAAGTAAAATCTACTACAGGAGCAGCAACAGTATTTTCAACAGTGGTATTTAAAGTATTGGCAATTGTTTCATTTATTCCTATGAGAGCAATGCATATACATAAACAATGTACAATCCTGTAAAGTTTTATCATAAAAAACGGATTCTGTATTTTTCTGACAAAAATATATATAATTTTTAAATAAACATTATATAAAATAATATTCGGGTGTTTTATGAGCTAAGTTCCCAATATTTACTATTCAGATACTTAAAATATTTGTTAAAGAGGGAAAAACCTCTTTTTAATAAAAGTCACTATTTCTACTCTTCATAAAAATAACTATTTTTACAGTCTAATTTTTTTTTACGATGCCAAACAAAAAATATAAAATTGCCGTTGTTCAGTTAAACCTGAATGATAATGCCGAAAACAATTTGAAAAAATGTATCAATTGGGTGAGAGATGCTGCCAGTCAGGGAGCCGAAGTCATATCATTACCTGAATTATACAGCAGTCATTATTTCTGCCAAAGCGAAGATGTAGAAAACTTTAACCTGGCTGAACCTTTATACAGCACTTCTTTTATTGCTTTTAGCGAATTAGCTAAAGAATTGGGTGTCGTAATTATTGTTCCTTTCTTCGAAAAAAGGATGGCCGGAATTTATCATAATAGTGCTTATATAATTGATACGGATGGAACTGAAGCAGGATTATACCGAAAAATGCATATTCCTGACGATCCTGCTTTCTATGAGAAATTTTACTTTACACCGGGTGACTTAGGTTTTAAAAACAATCCGACTAAAAAAGGGAATATTGGAACTTTAATTTGTTGGGATCAATGGTATCCTGAAGCAGCCCGTTTGACCGCTTTAAAAGGTGCTGAAGTATTATTTTATCCAACCGCAATTGGGTGGCACCCACAAGAAAAAGAGCACTATGGTGAAAACCAATATGGTGCCTGGATGAATGTAATGAAAGGTCATGCGGTTGCTAATGGTGTATTTGTAGCTGCAGCAAACCGAATTGGCTTAGAACAATATTTACCGGATACACCCGGAATTGAATTTTGGGGAGCTTCATTTATCTGTGGACCGCAAGGAGAAATTTTGGCACAGGCTTCCCATGACAAAGAGGAAATCTTAATCGCTGAAGTGGATTTAGATTTACAGGAAAATGTACGTCAAAACTGGCCTTTCTTCAGAGATAGAAGAATCGATGCTTTTGGAGATATTACAAAACGAGCGATTGATTAATATAGAACTCACAGATTTTAAAATAAAAAATGGACTAAAGCTATTTGCCTTAGTCCATTTTTTATGTTTGATAATTATAAAAGTGTATTTAAATAAAAAATAAAAAACGCTATATCCGTTGTAATTTTAAGCCAATAAAATTAAAATGCATAAAAAAGAGGATACTGAATCCTCTATACATTTTCAAAACTGACAATTTGTTTTGCAACAATAAATAGTTAACAGTTAAAAAAAAAGCTGTTTCAACAATTTGTCAAAACAGCTTTTTTATAATATTAGTGTTTAAAAATTACTTTACTTTAAAAGTAACTCTTCTTACGATTTGACGAGCTTCTTTAGAATTTTTGTTCACTGAAGCATCTTCTCCATTACCTGATACAGTTAATCTTGAAGCATCAATTCCAGCATTGATTAATACATTCTTAACTGCCTCTGCTCTTTTTTGAGATAAAGTCTGGTTGTATCCTGAACCTCCAATTTCATCTGCATAACCTATAACGTCTGCACTTTTTGAAGGGTTATTTTTCAAATATTTCACTAAGAAATCAACACCTGATAAAGAAGTATTTGTTGGTTTTGATGAATTAAAATCAAAATAAACATTTACATAACCTCCGTTGATTAATTCTTCTACAGTACTATTAGTTGCACTAGTATTGTTGTTTTGCGCAAATCTGCTATCTAAATAACTTTCTAATTCATCAGGAACTCCATTTTGATTTTTATCTATCGCTTGTCCTTTTGTATTTACTGCTACACCTGCAACGGTATTTGGCTCTAAATCATACAAATCAGCTACACCATCTTTATCAGAATCAATAAGACCTGTTTCAATCAATGTTACTCTTTCATCTAACTCATCGTACTTATCTTTAGAATACCAGTCAGCATGTTTTTCATTTTTACCTAAGTAAAAAGTCAAACCAACAGAAGCATTAAGAGTTACTCCGTCTAAAGCACCTGTACTAGCTGCTCCCATACCATCAAAATTGTAGTTTTGTCTTCCGTAAACTAATCCGCTTAAGTCTCCAGTTAAAGCAACACTATTACTTAATCTAATTTGTCCCGTTAAACCAAGGATACCATGTCCCATGTAATCTTCTCCGTCAAAACCATTATCTTTAGCAGATAATTGAGAAACTCCAAATCCACCATGTGCTAATAAACCAATAGTGTTAGTCCATGTCTCAAAGTTTAAAGTTCTACCCAAGTTGATAACCCCTTGTAAACTTGTTCTGATCATTCTGCTTTCAAATGGTGCAGTATCATCACGCTCTTGAAATTTATCATATCCAAAATCAAGTTTCAAACCAAATTTAGGATTAAACATGTATCTTACTCCTAAATCAGCATGAAAAGGATTAAGTGTAGCTGTTGAATAACCTGGTGTCATAGCTCTTAATGGTTTGTTTACACCACCATTCAATTCAATAGACCATTTGTCATAAGGATTTGGATCAACGATGTTTTCTTCAGATGTTGTCCCCATAATTTGTGCATTTGCTGCAAATGACAGTATTAACAGAGATAAAGAGGCAAATTTCTTTTTCATGATTATTTATTTTAATTTATTTTATTTTTTAATCAATGCAAATATAAATCATATAATTCTGATAATTGTTATTTTAGAGTTATATAATTCCCACTTTTTTAATTCTTCGTTCCTTATTATGGAAACAATATCGTACTATTATTTTGATTATCAAAGTGTTAAAACGGTATTTAACTCTGTTTGTAAAGACTTAAAAAAAAACACTTTTTTTTAAATTAATCTCTTAATTATCTGAATTTACTTGAGATATTATCGCTATTTCATCAAATCAAAGGTAATTTTTTAGCAATAAAACAACAAATATTTTCTAATAAAACTGAAGTTATATACCATTCAAAAGATAAAAAAATCATTTGCAACGTCATTTTATCACAATTATTGTATTGGTAAAAGCTTTTATCCTGTACAACATTAAAATGCAATATTTTTTTACCATAATACAAAAAAAACTTTCTGTTTTAACAGCATCCTGTTTTTAATATTGTTTACATCTATGATTTTTATAATCCTTGTGAATGCTTATATTTGCAGTCTTATAATTTTTAGCTTTTTTTATGACAACTACAAACAGACGTTTTCCTGCTGAATGGGAAAAACAAGAAGGAATTTTGCTTTGTTTTCCGCATAACGGAAACGATTGGCCAGGGAAATATGAAGCGATTCAATGGGCTTTTGTGGAGTTTATTAAAAAAGTAGCTACTTATGAAAAGGTATTTCTGGTAGTGATTGACGAAAAATTAAAAGCGAAAGTTAATGAGATGCTCAGTAGAGCGCATGTAAACTTAGAACAGGTTTTCTTTATTATTCAAAAAACAAATCGCAGCTGGATGCGTGACTCCGGACCTATTGTTGTTTATAAAGACGGTAAAAGAGAAGCCTTGAATTTTAACTTTAACGGCTGGGCTAAATACAAAAACTTCCAACTTGACAAACATGTCCCTGCTAAAGTTGCTGATTTTTTAAACCTTCCTCTAACACAGGTTACTTACAATGGAAAACCTGTAATTGTAGAAGGCGGTGCTATAGATGTAAACGGTCGCGGTACTTTATTAACTTCCGAAGAATGCCTGATGCATCCAAGCATTCAGGTACGCAACGCAGGTTTTAGCAAAGAAGATTATGAAACTGTTTTTAAAGAATATTTAGGTGTTACTAATGTGATCTGGCTGGGCGATGGTATTCAGGGGGACGATACGCATGGTCATATAGATGATTTATGTCGTTTCATCAACGAAAACACTATTGTAACCATTATTGAAACAAATCAATCAGATAAAAATTATGAACCTTTACAGGATAATTTAAAACGATTGCAGAATGCTAAATTAGAAAATGGAGAATCACCTGTAATTGTAACTTTGCCTATGCCAAAACGTTTGGATTTTGAAGATTTACGTTTGCCGGCAAGTTATGCTAATTTTCTGATTTTAAACAATTGTGTTCTGGTACCTACTTTTAATGATGTAAATGATCGCAAAGCATTAAATATTTTGGCAGAATGTTTTCCTGACAGAGAAATAATCGGAATCAGTGCTGTCGATTTAATTTGGGGATTCGGTACTTTACACTGCCTGAGCCAACAAATTCCTGCTTAAAAAAGCATCTCAAAACGACAATTAGAAATTAATATCCGTTCTCTTTTTAGCAATATCGCTAAATAACTCAATATTTAAAAATATCGCTTTATTTAGCGATATTTTATTTATAAGCATTTATAAAGCATTGCAAAAAGAATTCCTAATCCAAAACTCATTAATGTACCTATTAAAATGTATTCTGTAAGTCGAACATCTTTTGACTCTTTCAAATCACCAAAACGAAAAATAGATTTTGCTGCCAGCAAAAAACCAATTCCTTCCCAAAAATCCATTACAACAAAAAAGAAAATAAATAACCGCTCCAGAATTCCAATATATTTACCCGCATTATTGGTGTCATTGCTGTCTGTTTTCACAATCTGTTCACTCCATTTTGATAACAATACTTTTAAAAGAACCGCACTTACGTAAGTTACTAAAATTAAAGCTGTAATTAGGGCTAAATTTTGCTCCGAATACAATTGAGCAAACGGAATCTGATATGGATAATAATAATTTACAACAAACGCAATTACCAACAGATGCAAAAACTGATCTGCAAAAAACCATTTTTTTTCAGTTTTCTTTTTTTCGAAATATAATTTAGCACAATCAATACCAAAATGACTTACTGTAATTAAAAAAACGGCACCTGAATATTCGGAATTAAATTGTGTAGTAATTAGTAATAATACTAAATGGACGGCCACGTGATAATACAAAAACTTCGATTTTATTTTTCGCTTTTTTTTATCTTTTACCCAGGAAGAAGGCTGCATTAAAAAATCGCCTGCAAAATGTGCTAAAAGCAAACTTAAAAATAATGCTACCATTGTTTTTTGATTTCTTGTTTGTAAAATACAATCATGTTTTTTAATTCATCATAAGCTGCTCTCTTTAGCGATGAGCTAATCGAACTTTGACTTTTTCTGTTTAAAGCAGAAGCCAGCTGGTTTTGATTAATTTCCGGATTTTCCAAAGCTTTTTTTACTATTTCCGCTGAGGTACTTGTCCAGTTATCGACAATAATAAGCATAAAAGAAAAGATAACAGCAAAAGTAGTATTGAATTGTTCCCAGGGTGTTTGTATTCCCAGAGTTTGTTTTTTTAAATTTTCAAAACATTCTCCTGAATTAATAAATGCCGCACCATTAGATTCGGTAATTTTATCAGATAAATAATCTACCTTCCCCACTCCTATTGCCATACGCACATCTAATTCTTTATGTTGTTTTACCGCAGCCTTGATAAGCAATGCTGTTTCAAGAGCATCTTCAACAGCTATAATTAATTGAAAACTGTCTCCTCGATAAATTTCCCAGTTTTTGGGTTCACTCCCGTATTGATTTAAAACTGCTTTTAAATCCGACATCCAAACTGCCGAACTCAATTTTCGCGAATCAATTATATCTCCTGTAATTACTGCTTTCATAGATAAGTGTGATGGATTTGTCTGTAAATATTTTGAACTCTTATAAAAATAAAAGCAATATAGTAAAATTATCGCTTATTTTAACGATAATTTAAAATATCGTCTTATTTAACGATAAATCACTTTAAAAATTATTCATTACTTTCTAAAATATAAGTAGAAGGGGTCTTGCCCAGATGCTTTTTGAACATAAAAATAAATGCGCTTGTGGTTTCATAACCCAGATCAAAAGCAATTTCTTTTACTGATTGTTTTTCTCCCAGTCGTTTTATGGCTTCCAGTAATTTTAACCGAATACGCCAATCACTAAAATTCATACCTAGTTCCCTGATAAACAAACGGGATAATGTCCTGCTGCTCATAGACGAAATTTCAGCGTAATAATCTATCGTATATCTACTCGCCACATCATTAAGCAAAAGCTGAACTACATTTTTTAATCTCAAATGATTTGTAGTAGGTAAAAAAGTAGCACTAGGTTCAATCAAAGCCATTTCGTCCAAAAAAACATCCATGATTCTTTTTTGTGAAGGAGTAATTACATCAATACTTTCAAATGAAATAATCTTAAACAATAATTGTTTTAAAAAAACCGAAATATCAAAAGAAAAACTAACCGTGGGCAAATCAGCTGTAAAGGCCGGATCAATAAATACACTATACAATTTCACATCTTTTTGAAAAGAAACCTGATGTTCCGTATTTCCCGGAATCCATAATCCCTGTAATGGATTCACAACCCAAATTTGATTATCAACCACTACATTCATTACTCCGCTGGTGGCATAAATTAATTGTGCGCGAGGATGTGAGTGAGACAAACAAACAGCATTGGTAACTGTTTCAGTATATCCTGTAACCGGCAAAGCAGAATTGATCTGAAATCCAAAATCTACTACTTTATATGTCTGATTATCGTTATTCATTGTCCAAATATAACAATTAAGACAATAATTTTTCTTATCATCTTTGTAAAAAATAATACAGCTGTTATTTTAAAAGAATTTTATAATTAAAAAACAACTCATGGAAAATGTTAAAACACATCCCGATATAATCAAAAAAACAACTTATTCTATTTTGTTTATCATTAGTTTTTCTCATCTAATTAATGACTTATTACAGGCAGTAATCCCTTCTGTTTATCCTTTATTGAAGGATAATTTTAAACTAAGCTTTTCACAAATCGGACTTATCACTTTTACTTATCAGGTTACAGCTTCTGTCTTACAGCCTTTTGTGGGAATGTATACGGATAAAAAATCAAAACCTTATTCATTATTAATCGGAATGAGTTTTACCTTAATCGGAATATACCTTATTTCAATAGCCTCCAGCTTTACTTTTTTATTGATTTCAGTTAGTTTAATAGGTGTAGGTTCATCTATTTTTCATCCTGAATCTTCCAGAGTAGCTCATTTAGCCTCAGGTGGAAAAAAAGGATTGGCTCAGTCTATTTTTCAATTAGGAGGAAATGCCGGCAGCGCCATTGGTCCTTTATTAGTGGCTCTAATTGTCATTCCGCATGGACAAAGTTATATTGTATGGTTTTGCCTTATTGCACTAATCGGAATATTTGTTTTGTACAAAATTGCTTTATGGTACAGCGATCATTTATCATTAAAAAATGCAGGAAAAATTCAAAATGAAATTATACCGCATCATTTATCAAAAACAAGAGTAACTTTTTCATTAATAATATTACTGGCTTTAATATTTTCAAAATATTTTTATCTGACCAGTATTACCAGCTATTATACTTTCTTTTTGATTGATAAATTTCATATAAGTATTCAGGATTCTCAGCTGTATTTATTTACTTTTTTAGGTGCTGTAGCCACCGGAACTTTAATAGGAGGTCCTTTAGGAGATAGGTTTGGAAGAAAATATGTAATCTGGATTTCCATTTTAGGTGCGGCTCCCTTCACTCTTTTATTGCCGTACGTTTCTTTATTTTGGGTGGGAATCTTATCGGTTATTATTGGATTGATTATCTCTTCAGCCTTTTCAGCGATTTTAGTATATGCTACCGAATTACTTCCGGGAAAAGTGGGTTTAGTTGCCGGGTTATTCTTTGGATTTGCTTTTGGAATGGCTGGTTTAGGTTCAGCTGTATTAGGAAATTTAGCAGATACCACAAGCATTACTTATGTTTTTAATGTTTGTGCTTACTTGCCTTTATTGGGAATCATAACCGGTTTTTTACCTAATATTGAAAGTAAAAAAGTAAACTAATTTTTTTTACCGCAAATTCGCAATTTTTATTAAATCTGCGAATTTGCGGTAATTATTAAATCAAAAACTAGTTTAATATCTTTGTGGCTTCGAAAATTATCCAAAATGAACATCAAACTCATCGCCATAGGCAAAACTGATAATAAAGCGTTACAAAGCTTAATTGACGATTATACCAAACGCCTGTCTTTCTACATCAAATTTGATTTAGAAATTATTCCGGATATCAAAAATGTAAAAAACTTATCCGAAAGTCAGCAAAAAGAAAAAGAAGGTGAATTGATTTTGTCAAAAATAACTTCAACTGACCAACTGATTTTATTGGATGAAAACGGAAAAAACTTTTCCAGCGTAGGTTTTTCAGAAGAATTACAAAAGAAAATGAACTCCGGAATTAAAACACTGGTTTTTGTCATTGGCGGTCCTTATGGCTTTTCGGATACGGTTTATGCCAAAGCACAAGGAAAAATTTCACTTTCGTTAATGACATTTTCTCACCAAATGGTACGCTTATTTTTTATCGAACAATTATACCGTGGGTTTACTATTTTAAGAAACGAACCGTATCACCATCAGTAAAATTGTCTTTCAAAAGGGATAAATTATATCCATACAGCTTAAAATGCTCTACTTTGATGGAGCAATAGTTGTCATAAAACGAAACTTTTGGTATCTTGTCAATGAATTACTAATTAAATTTTCATTGAAAAAATATGGACATCAATAAAATTACTGATTTAATAACTGAAAAATTAACTGTCTGGAGCGAAGCACTTATCAAACTCCTTCCTAATATTGCCGTAGCGGCAATTGTAATGGTATTAGGGTTTTATCTGGCTAAATTTATTCAAAAAACTGCAACCAGACTAATTGGTAAAATTTCTAAAAATTTAACTTTAAATAATTTATTCAGTTCCATCATTTATTTTATCTTTTTAGGAATTGTAATATTTACGGTGCTAAGCATTCTTAAATTAGATAAAGCGGTTACTTCTATATTAGCCGGTGCAGGGATTTTAGGCTTAGCTTTAGCCTTTGCTTTTCAGGATATTGCAGCTAATTTCATGTCGGGGATTTTTATTTCGTTTAGAAAACCTCTAAAAGTGGGTGATATTGTCGAAATCAGAGATTATATGGGAAAAGTAAAAGAGGTTAATCTTAGAGATACCATCATAGAAACTTTTCAAGGTAAAACCGTTATTATTCCAAACAAAGAAGTCTTCCAGAATCCTATAGAAAATTACAGTTTTCTTCAAAAAAGGCGTTTCGATTTAAGTGTAGGTGTTTCTTATGGAGATGATTTAGAAAAAGTAAGGCAAATTACACTTGATGCCGTTAGTGATATTGCAGAACTGTCAAAAGAAGATACTATAAATGTTTTCTTTGTTGAATTTGGCGATAGTTCTGTGAATTTATCCGTTAGAATGTGGATCAATACTCCTGAGCAATCCGTTTACAATAAAGTAGGCAGTGAAGCAATTATAAAAATCAAGAAAGCTTATGATGCTAATGATATTATGATTCCGTTCCCAATCCGAACATTAGATTTTGGCATCAAAGGAGGAACAACTTTAAACGAAATGCCTGTTCAAATTAAACAGGAAAAAGAGTAAGCTATTTTAAAGTTAGTACTAAAAAATAAATTCATTTGGAGAAATTGGATTGGTACTGTACAAATCAAATTTTAGCAATAGCACTTTATTGTCAATGTATTCTCCATAAGACATATTTTTTTCAAACTGAGTAACCACATGAGGTTTTGTAATAAACTGAATACTGAAAAATTCCTGAATCAAATCTGATTTTTTAATGCCTCTTCCATTTAACCAAACCATATCAGTAGCTTTTTTAAATAAAATTACAAAATCATTATTTTTAGGTTTCCCCATTGTATAATTCACTTTTGTAAAAGGTAAAAAAGCCAAATTTTCTTTTACCGTATCGGCATAAGCATAGAAATTCTCAGCTTTTTCATTCTTATGCGCTTTTTCCTGACGTTTTTTATTCTGTAATTTTATTACTTCGGGAATCACTAATTTTAAGGGCAAACGTTTATCAATACTAAAAATCCAATTAGTTGTAATAATACTGTTTTTTCGATTGACTTCTGCCAGAGTATCTTTTTCACTTACTCTGAAAAAAATATAAATGGGCGAATGATCCTGAACATCACTAACCACTGTAGTATCTGATTTTGGCAATAAAATATCTTCTTTATTTCCGCAGGAAAGAAACAACAACCCTAAAATAAGACTTAAATATTTCATCATTACTGGTTCAGTTTTTGAAATAATTTTACACATTCAACAGCTGCTGCCACATCATGTACTCTTAAAATCTGAGCTCCTTTAGTCAATGCAATTGTATTTAAAAAAGTAGTTCCGTTCAAGGCTTCTTCGGCACTAATTTCTAAGGTTTTATGAATCATTGATTTTCTGGAAATCCCAATTAATAACGGTAAATCTAAATTATGAAATAATTCTAATTTTTGCATAACTTCATAATTCTGCTCAATTGTTTTTGCAAAACCAAAACCTGGATCCACAATCAAATCATTAATCCCTAAGCTTCTGGCTTTGCTTATTTTTTCAGAAAAATAGAATAAAATTTCTTTTATAATATCATCATATTGCGTTAAACTTTGCATGCTTTGTGGCGTACCACGCATGTGCATCATGATGTAAGGCACATTATATTTTGCAATCACTTCCATCATTTTATCATCTAAATTTCCGGCTGAAATATCGTTAATAATAGCAGCACCATTATCGATACAAGCACTAGCCACTTTACTTCTAAAAGTATCTATAGACAATAAAATATCCGGAAAATGTTTCAACAACAACTGTACTACAGGAACAATTCGGCTGAGTTCTTCTTCCTCCGAAACAAACTCGGCACTTGGTTTACTGGAATAAGCACCAACATCAATAAATGTGGCTCCTTCGTCCAGCATTTTTTGAGCTTTAGCAATAATTTCATCATCACTGGAATACTTTCCTCCATCAAAAAAAGAATTGGGTGTTATATTCAAAATCCCCATCACTTTAGGCTGCGATAAATCAATCAGTTGTCCTTTGCAATTAATTGTCATTTTTTAATCTTTGTTTAAAGTAGAATCCTTTTAAAATTTATCCCTATTTTTGAGAAAATTTTAGACAAATATACATCAATAATGAAGAATACTTCTCAAGAATACGATAAGGTAATTGAAATTTGTCGTTCCTTATTCGTGAATAAAATGCAGGATTATGGAAGCGCCTGGCGTATTTTACGTTTGCCTTCTTTAACCGATCAAATTTTTATCAAAGCCCAGAGAATTCGTAGTTTACAAGAAAACGAAGTTCGAAAAGTTGATGAAGACGAATCGGGTGAATTCATCGGAATTATCAATTATTCTATCATGGCTTTAATCCAATTAGAATTGGGCGTTGTAGACCAACCGGATTTAAACACTGCTAAAGCCACTTCTTTATATGATGCTAAAGTAAAGTTAACCAAAGATTTAATGGAAGCTAAAAATCATGATTACGGCGAAGCCTGGCGCGATATGCGTGTAAGTTCTTTGACCGATTTGATTTTGCAAAAATTACTTCGCGTGAAGCAAATTGAAGACAATAAAGGAAAAACAATTGTTTCTGAAGGGATTGATGCCAATTATCAGGACATGATTAACTACTCTGTTTTTGCTTTAATTTTAATGGGTTTTGCCAATAAAAAATAACATTCTTATGAAGAACATCATTACTCAGTTTTCAAGAATATTTGTTGGTATTTTATTTATCATTTCAGGCTTAATTAAACTAAATGACCCCGTAGGTTTCTCATATAAATTGGCCGAATATTTTAGTGAAGCTGTATTTAACCTGCCTTTTTTAGTACCTTTCTGCTTATCATTAGCGCTATTTTTGGTTATTGCAGAAGTCCTTTTAGGAATCATGTTACTCATAGGTTACAAGCCTAAATTTACCATTTGGAGTTTATTGTTAATGATTGTATTTTTTACTTTCCTGACATTTTATTCTGCATATTATAATGTAGTGAAAGACTGTGGTTGTTTTGGAGATGCATTGCATCTTACGCCTTGGGAATCATTTACTAAAGATGTAGTCCTTTTATTCTTTATCCTGGTTTTATTTATCAATAAAAAATTAGTGAAACCATTATTCAGTAAAGGAACTCAAAATCTATTAGTAGCTTTAGGAATGACTGCTTCCATTTTTATGGCATATTATGTCTTAAATCATTTACCAATTATTGATTTCCGTCCTTACAAAGTAGGAACGAATATTCAAAAAGCAATGGAAATACCTGAAGGTGCTCCGCAAGCCGTAGTTAAAATGACTTTTATTTATAAAGTAAACGGTGTTAACAAAGAATTTAGTGAAGATGACTTAATGAATCTTCCTGAAGGCGCTGAATTTGTAGACCGAAAAGATCAGGTAATCAGCGAAGGTTACGTTCCCCCTATTCACGATTTTACGATGATGAAAGATGGTTCTGATTATAAAGAGGAATTACTTTTAGAACCTAAATTACTGATGATAGTGACGTATGACCTCACTAAATCAGACACTGACGGAATGCAAAAATTAGCAGATTTAAATAAAACAGCTGTTGCAAAAGGATATAAAGTCATTGGTATGACCAATTCTTCTGAGCAGGAAATTAAGAAAGCACAAAAAAAATACAATTTAGACTTCGATTTTTATACTTGTGATGCGATTGCATTAAAAACAATTGAAAGAGCCAACCCAAGTATTGTAATTCTGGAAAAAGGTACTGTAAAACAAAAAGTACATTACGAGGATATTAGTGATTTAAAACTATAGAAATAAAAGCTTTTATCATTACTCTGATAGTTTTTTTATATTTTCATCTTAGTTTTCGTATGCAAAAAAGTAGTTTTTTAGCTTTTTGAAACTATAATTTTCAATTTTATTATACCAAATAAAAAATGGGAAAGCAACTATTACGTTTTCATTTGGCTTTTTATAACTCAAAATACTGTATTTGTTATTTTATTAAAGAATATTTAAAAAATAACAATATGAAAACAGCAATCAAATTGTTTATTTTAACTTTGTAACAATGGAAAAAATAAAAAAAATAACCCTTATTCTACTGGCTTTAGTTTTCGTTTCCTGTGCAAAATCAACAGCACAAAAAACGGAATTTTCTAAAGAAGCCTTATCTGAAACACTGTTATCAACTAACAACGGGCAAGTTGCTTTTAGTGAAATACTGTCTCAAAACAAAGGTAAAATTGTAGTTATTGAAGTCTGGGCTTCCTGGTGTGGAGATTGTGTAAAAGCAATGCCAAAAATAAAAGAATTGCAAGCAGCACATCCCAAAACCGCTTATGTTTTTATTTCAATGGATAAAACGGCCGATAAATGGAAATCCGGAATTGAAAAACATCAATTACAAGGAGCGCATTTTATGGCAAATGATCAAATGAGTGGCGTATTTGCAAAAGCGATTGATTTAGACTGGATTCCTAGATATATCATTATAGACAAAACAGGAAAGATTGTATTGTATCGCGCCATTGAAACTGATTTTGACCAAATTAACAATACTCTAAGCCAATTAGAAAAAGAATAATTTACCACATAAAAAAACAAAATTCAAATATAACACTACTAAAATGAGAAAAAAGATTGTAGCAGGAAACTGGAAAATGCATAAAAATGCCGCACAAACTAGCGAATTATTAAGTGAATTAATTGCAAAAGTACCTGCAAACACTACAGCACAAGTAATTGTGGCTCCTACATTTGTAAACTTAGCTGCAGCTGTAAACCAATTAAAAGGAACTAACATTAGTGTTTCGGCACAAAACGTTCACCAAACTGAAAGTGGTGCATTTACAGGAGAAATTTCTGCTGACATGTTAACAGGAGTTGGTGTAAACACTGTAATCCTTGGACACTCTGAGCGTAGAGCTATTTTCCATGAAACAGACGCTTTAATTGCTGATAAAGTAACCACTGCTTTAAAACACGATATGACTGTTATTTTTTGCTTTGGTGAAGAATTAAAAGACCGTCAATCTGACAATCACTTTAATATTGTTGAAAACCAATTAAAAGATGGTTTGTTCCAAATTGATGCTAAATCATGGGAAAAAGTTGTTTTAGCTTACGAACCGGTTTGGGCTATTGGAACAGGTGAAACTGCTTCTCCGGAACAAGCACAGGAAATGCACGAATTCATCAGAGAAACAGTTCTTAAAGCTTACGGAAAAGAAATTGCTGAAAACGTAACTATTCTTTACGGAGGTTCAGTAAAACCTGAAAATGCTAAAGAAATTTTCGGAAAACCAGATGTAGACGGAGGTCTTATTGGTGGAGCAGCATTAAAAGCGGATGATTTTGTTGCAATTGTAACAGCAATCTAAAAAAACAATCCTACATACAGAAAAGCGATAATTCATTTTATCGCTTTTTTTATTTTTCTGATTTTCATAAAAGAGAAATACTACCTTTGCAAAAAATTAAAACAATTATGTCCAATATTTATATCGCCTACCATTTTAGCATTGAACCAAAAGAATTGGGTTCTGAAATTTTAATTGCCGAATTAGGCGAACTTGCTTTCGAGAGTTTTACCGAAACAGAAACCGGAATATCCGCTTTTGTTCAAAAAGATTTATGGGACGAAATGATTCTTGAAAATGTAAATATTTTGCACTCAGAAGAATTTGAAATTGATTATTCTTTTGAAGAAATTGATCAGGTAAACTGGAATGAAGAATGGGAAAAAAACTTTGAACCTATTGATGTAGATGGAAGATGTCATGTTCGCGCTCCTTTTCACCCAAAAACAAATGCAGAATTTGATATTCTAATTGAACCCAAAATGAGTTTTGGTACAGGTCATCATGAAACAACACACATGATGATTCAACATTTATTGGAAATGGATGTCACTGGAATGAAAACCTTAGACATGGGTTGCGGAACTGCTATTCTTGCTATTCTTGCCGAAATGAAAGGTGCTCAGCCTATTGATGCTATCGATATTGACAACTGGTGTTATTTAAACTCTATTGAAAATGCTGAGCGCAACAATTGTAAAAACATTAGTGTTTATGAAGGCGATGCTTCTTTATTAAAAGATAAAAAATATGATTTAATTATTGCCAACATTAACAGAAATATTTTGTTGAACGATATGCAAACGTATGTCGATTGTTTGAACCCAAAAGGAACTTTGTTACTAAGTGGTTTTTACAATGAAGACATCCCTTTTATTGATGCTTCCTGCACAGAAAAAGGTTTGACTTATGTTAAAAAATTCGAAAGAAACAACTGGGTTTCACTAAAATACGTAAATTAGTACTCTGTTTATAATCAATGATTAAAGTACAAAAATAGAACACAATGAGTACTAAAGAAAAAATTAGAGAAAGAGTAAGCGTACAGGAAGTCACGGCTAAAAACAATGAAATTATTGTTTACAATGACGATGTAAATACTTTTGACCACGTAATTGAAACCCTAATGCGTGTTTGCGAACATACAGCAGAACAAGCTGAGCAATGCTCATTAATTGTTCATTACAATGGAAAATGTACGGTAAAAACAGGCCCTTTAGACAAATTAAAACCACAATGCACCCAGCTTTTAGAAGCTGGTTTAAGTGCCGAAATAATTTAATAAACTACAAAATTTACCCAATTTTTAAAGCATTCGTCATAGCGAATGCTTTTTTTTATACATAATTACCAAATTAATGAGGTAATTTATCTTTTAAAACGCCATAAAGAAAAGTTCCAATCATAGCACCTAAAAAAACTATGATAACACTTGTAAAACCTGCTCCAATTAAAATAAATATAGGCCCCGGGCAAGAACCTGCTAAAGCCCATCCTAATCCAAAAATTATTCCACCTAAAACATAACGAGCAGTTGATGGTTCTTTATCGGCAATACAGATTAGAGTTCCTGTACTGTCTTTTAACTGATATTTTTTAATGATTTGGATACCAATAACTCCTGTTAAAACAGCAACCATAATAATTCCGTACATGTGAAAAGACTGAAACTGGAACATTTCATAAATGCGGTACCAGGAAACTGCCTCTGATTTTGTTAGTACAATTCCAAAAACAAATCCAACCAAAATAAATTTTATTAATTTCATATTTAAATATTTATTATCTTTTTATAGGTAATATGTAATTCGTATATAACCAATTGGTAATTTCAACCAACTTTAGTTTATGCACATTTCATATTTTATACAATTAAAGGTAAAATAAAATGAGCCATAATTAATCCGCCAATAAAAAATCCTATTACGGCTTTTAAAGATGGAAGTTGCAAATTGCTCAATCCCGAAATAGCATGTCCTGAAGTACAACCACCAGCATAACGGGAACCAAATCCTATAAGAATTCCTCCAATCATCAAAATTAAAATTGTCTTCGGAGAAGTAAAAATCTGATTTGAGAACAATGCATCCGGCATTAATTTACCTTCAGGGGCATCAATATTGATCAATTGAAGCATTCCTATCGTTTCTGGGCTTATCGAAACATTTGAAGGGTCACTTAAAAAATTTACAGCCACAAAACCGCCCAACATGGCTCCTGCCACTACAGCAAGATTCCATCGTTGTGACTTCCAGTCCCAATCAAAGAAAGAAACTCTTTTTCCGGCGCCGGCCATACTACACAAAGTCCTTAAGTTGGAAGACATCCCAAATGACTTTCCAAAATAAGTCAGAATTAGCATTACTAAGCCGATTAGAAACCCCGAAACATACCATGTCCAGGTGTGATAAATTGATTCCATATTTATTATTTTCTGGCAAAGTTAAACAGTAGGCTGTAAATGGTATGTGAGAAAAGTTACAGAAGGTCAAAACAATACTACTTTTAAAAAAATACATAAAAGCTGGTATAAACTTTAAAGTTCTGAATATCTTTGTATCACTGTTGTAAGAATACCTATTTCTAAATTAATTTATTTTATGAAATTACCATTAATAACTAATTTACTTAAAAAAATTCAGGAAAATAGAAAACTCCTCTTTTTTATAGTTTCTAAAAAAATATTAGTTGCAATTGTTTTAATGTTTTTAAGCAGTTCTTGTATCAGTACACGATCTACATTGAAAAATGTAGATGACAACGCTCCTATTCCCAAACTTTCTAAGAACAACACTTTTATTATCACCGAATACAGTAAGGACAAAAGATACGGTTACAATAAAGATTATCCCGTTAATATTTTCTATTACAACACCTATAATGAACAATTAAACGAAGAACGTTTTCTGAACGCCTTGGCCGGACCAAAAGGAGAAAAAATAACGTATACTAAAATAGAAACCTGTTGCCCTTTTCCGTCTAAGAGAACAGCTATGGGAGCCGGATTTCTTAATATTTATGAAATTAGCTGGGAAGGTCAGAAAAAACCAATCCTTTTATACTTAAATATATATGAAAAAGGGTATTTAAAATGTCCTGTAGGATTAAGCATAAAAAAACAGGATTAAACAAATACGTTTTTGTTTAACCCTCAATAAGACATCTTTTTTTAATTAAAAAAATCACAAAATTAAGTCTTAAATCGCAAATCATAACTACATTTGCAATCACTAAAAAACACCCATGAACATACATAATATTCCCAAAATTAAGCATACAGAAAGTGATAATTTCTTTTTGCTTTCAGGTCCCTGTGCCATCGAAGGAGAAGAAATGGCGCTGCGTATTGCCGAAAAATTAGTTGGTATTACAGACAAACTTCAAATCCCTTATGTTTTTAAAGGTTCGTTTAAAAAAGCCAATCGCTCCAGAATTGATAGCTTTTCCGGAATTGGTGACGAAAAAGCATTAAAAATACTTCGAAAAGTATCTGAAACATTTGATATTCCTACGGTAACTGATATTCATACCAATGAAGATGCAGCTATGGCAGCTCAATACGTTGATGTATTGCAAATTCCCGCTTTCTTAGTACGTCAGACTGATTTAGTTGTGGCTGCTGCCAATACAGGAAAAGTAGTAAATCTTAAAAAAGGACAATTTATGAGTCCGGAGAGTATGAAACACGCCGTACAAAAAGTATTGGACTGCAACAATCAAAACGTAATGGTTACCGATCGTGGTACTATGTTTGGTTACCAGGATATGATTGTTGATTTTAGAGGAATACCTACTATGCAACAATATGCTTCTACCGTACTTGATGTTACCCATTCACTGCAACAACCTAATCAAACAGCCGGAGTAACTGGCGGAAGACCAGATATGATTGAAACCGTTGCCAAAGCAGGTATTGCCGTAGGTGTTGATGGACTTTTTATTGAAACTCATTTTGATCCCGCTAATGCTAAAAGTGACGGAGCTAACATGCTGCATTTGGATTATTTTGAAAGTTTAATGACTAAACTTGTAGCCATTAGAAAAACCATCAATACATTTTAATTAAAATTTTAATAAATCGTGAAAAAATTATTCACAACTGCATTTGCAGCTGTTCTACTTGTTAACAACTTAAACGCTCAGGAAAATATAACAATACAAGATAAATATACCGCACATAACAAAGGAAAGTTTTTTATTTCCTGGGGTGGAAACAGAGAAGATTATTCAAAATCGGATGTAACCTACACAGGAAAAGATTATAATTTTACTGTAAAAAACATGGTTGCGCATGATAAACCCAAAGGTTGGAATGTAGATTATGTTAACCCTGCGAGAATGACTATTCCGCAGACTAATTTACGCTTAGGATATTTTTTTAGTGATCATTACAGTGTGACTATCGGAGTAGATCACATGAAATATGTGATGACGCAAAATCAGACTGCAAATGTCAGCGGAGAAATCAATTTACCATTAACTGATCCGGGTTCGATTCACAACGGGGTATACAACAATACTCCTGTTGATTTTTCAGACATGACTTTTCTTATCTATGAGCATACTGATGGTTTAAATTATGTGCATACTGAAGTGTCTCGTTTTGACGATATTTCAAAACTATTCAAACTTCCCAACACCGACAAAGTGCAAATTAACTTAACAGAAGGTTTGGGTGCCGGTCTTTTATATCCTCGAACAAATACTACCTTGCTAGGAAAAGAACGCCACGATGATTTTCATGTTTCGGGTTATGGAATATCTGCAAAAGCAGGTTTAAACATCACTTTCTTTAAACATTTTTACATTCAGGGCGAATTAAAAGGCGGTTACATCAATATGCAGGATATTCGTACTACACAAAGTACAGCAGATAAAGCTTCGCAGGACTTTTTCTTCTTGCAGCGGATTATCGCACTCGGAGGGATTTTTAAATTATAAAATATTTTAACTTTTTACAAAAGCTGTTTTGAATCTGTCAAAGCAGCTTTTTTTTATTTTATGCAGAGAAAAATTTTATTTCATTGAGATTATCTAAACTTTTAACTCAATAAAAAAACTAATTTAAATATCTCACAAAAAAAAACTTAATTTTACAGTTTTATCTCTAAAAAAAATTATTTTTGTATAAAAATTCTCCCCAAGTCTTTTTTTAACCTATTTATTTGTCCTAACACTAATTAATCTTTAGTAAATGTTTATGACCAAAAATAGAGAAACTGACTTAGTACATAATTATGATGTTTTCCAGAACTTTGAACATTTTTTTGATGTATCACAAGATTTATTCTGCATAGTAGGATATGATGGTTATTTTAAAAAAATCAATAATGCGGTTTCTGATCTTTTAGAATATACTACCGAAGAATTATTAGCAGAACCTGTTAATCACTTTGTGTATAGCAATGATAAAGAAAAAACAAGCTTAGCCAGAAAGAATTTAAGAAACCAGGTTCCTCTGTTTAGTTTTGAAAACAGATATGAAACTAAAAGCGGAAAGATCGTTTGGCTTTTATGGACTTCAGTACCCGTAGAGGATAAAAAACTAATTTATGCTGTAGCAAAAAATATTACCGATAAAAAAGAACTGGAACAGGAACGAAAAAATCATCTTAAAAGGCTTACTGAAATCAATAATGAGTTTAAACAATTGAGTTATTCTACAGCACATGATTTAAGATCACCTGTAAATAACATGCTTTCTGTTTTTGAGCTTTTAGAAACAGAAAATATTGATAAAGAGGAAATTGCTGAGTTTATTACTATTCTAAAAAGTACCACTCATACTTTAAAAGAAAATTTAGACGAGTACATTCGGGTACTGAATTATAAAAATCAAAGCGATAACCAATTGGAAGAAATTGATTTAAACAATTCGCTGAATGAAGTTTTAACTTCGATTAATGCCTTAATCCATAATTCTAAAACTACCATTAATGTTGATTTTTCTGCAATTGATAAAGTACATTTCAACAAATCCTATTTAAAAAGTATTTTTTTAAATTTGATTACGAATGCTATAAAATATGTAAAACCTAATACAGTACCTTCAATCTCTATTAAATCGAAAAAACAAAACAATACCATCCAGTTAATTATTTCAGATAATGGTATTGGGTTTGATTTAGATAAAGTAAAAGACAAAGTATTTAGGTTATTTCAGAAATTTAATACACATGCAGATAGTAATGGTATCGGGCTTTATTTGGTACACAATCATATCACAACACTCGGTGGTCAGATTACTCTGGATAGTGAGGTGAATAAGGGATCAAAATTTACAATTAGCTTTCCTTTAAAGTAACACTAATTAACTATTAAATCATAAACCTGATGAGCAATTTCTAATTCTTCATTAGTTGGAATAACTAAAATTTTAGTTTTTGACCGGACTGTATTGATTTGACGGATAGCATTCGAGCGCATATTATTTTTATCTTCATCCAATTCTATTCCAAGAAAATCCATTTGCTCACAGACTTTTTTCCTAATGTATGCGGAGTTTTCTCCTATTCCTGCTGTAAAAACAACAGCATCAATTCCGTTTAAAACCGCAGCATAAGCACCAATATATTTTTTAATGCGGTATACATTCATATCTAAAGCGAGTTGACAATTAACATCTCCATTTTCCGCATTTGCCTGAATATCTCTCAAATCACTATAACCAGTCAGCCCCAGCATACCACTTTGTTTTTGTAATACTGTATTAACTTCATTTAATTGATACCCCAGCGTATTTACCATATAAAAAATCACTGATTGATCAATATCACCACTACGGGTTCCCATTATCAATCCGTTTACAGGACTAAACCCCATGCTGTGGTCAACACTTTTTCCATCTTTTACGGCAGTAATACTACAGCCATTCCCCAAATGAATGCTGATAATTTTATTACTTTTTTCTAAAAAACTGATAGCCTTTTCTGAAACATATTTATGAGAAGTCCCGTGAAAACCATAGGCTCTTATTTTGTTTTCTGTCAATAAATAATTTGGAATGGCATATCGATAAGCAACTTCAGGCATAGTCTGATGAAATGCAGTATCAAAAACCACTACTTGTTTAGCTGAAGCAAAAACTTCTTCGGCTACAATAATTCCTTCTAAATTAGCAGGGTTATGCAAAGGAGCTAACTCAAAAAGCTCTTTAATCTTTTCTTTTATTTCATCATTTATCAAAACAGTATCTGAAAAACTGGCACCCCCATGTACTACTCTATGTCCTACTGCTTCAATTTCTTGTGTTGTTTTAATTACACCAATACTTTCATCCAATAATAATTGGGCTATTTTTTCTAAACCTGTTTTATGATTAGCTATTGGTATTCTTTCCTCCAATGAATCTTTATTGGTTTTGTAACTTAAATTTGATGTATCCAATCCTATTCTGTCAATCATACCACTACAAATCACTTCCTGTGAAGGCATATCAATCAATTGGTATTTTATAGAAGAACTTCCTGAATTTATAATAACTATTTTCATTTTCTTTATTTTCTTTATTTTAGTTTATAAAATACTAAGCCCGTAAGGCACTAAGCTTTTTTTTCACAACCCCTGCGCCTGAATTGCTGTAATAACCACTGTATTTATAATATCATCAACAGTGCAGCCACGACTTAAATCGTTTACAGGCTTATTTAACCCTTGTAACATCGGTCCGATTGCTAATGCACCTGTTTCTCTCTGAACTGCCTTATACGTATTATTTCCTGTGTTTAAATCCGGAAATATAAGCACACTCGCCTGTCCTGCAACTTCTGAATTAGGCATTTTACTCTGACCAACACCCATATCTACTGCAGCATCATATTGTATAGGTCCTTCAATTTTTAAATCGGGGCGTTTGAGTTTAACAATTTCTGTGGCTCTTCTCACTTTTTCAACTTCATCACCTTTTCCTGATGAACCTGAAGAATAAGAAAGCATCGCTATTTTAGGTTCTATTCCAAATGCAAGACTGGAATCAGCAGAAGAAATAGCGATTTCGGCTAATTGTTCTGCTGTAGGATTCGGATTGATAGCGCAATCTCCAAAAACGGAAACCCGGTCTTCTAAACACATAAAAAATACTGAAGAAACCACACTTGAGTTAGGTTTGGTCTTGATAAATTGTAAAGCAGGTAAAATAGTGTGTTGAGTCGTATGTGCTGCTCCGGAAACCATTCCGTCCGCATGCCCTTTATAAACCATCATCGTTCCAAAATAAGACACATCTTCCATTAAATCTTTAGCCATAGCTATAGAAACATTTTTATTTTTACGAAGTTCGTAGTAGGTATTTGCATACTCTTCATAAAAAGGTGATTCGATTGGAACGATAATATTAACCTTGGAAAAATCAAATGTAATTCCTAATTCGGCTACTTTATTTTCGATTTGTTTTCTGTTTCCAATTATCGAAATATCAACTACATCCATTGTTAACAGCCGGGATGCTGCAATAATAATCCTGTCATCATTTCCTTCCGGCAGAACAATATGCTTTCGGTGCTGTCTGGCTCTTTTTACTAAATTATACTGAAACATTTTTGGCGTCATTCCATCTGCTTCAAAAGCACTGAGTTTATCCGACAAAACCTCTATATCTACATATTTTTCAAATGTACTCAAAGAAGTTTCAATTTTATGCTTATTCTCAGCGTAAATTTTAGAACGAATAGAACCTATTTTATTAGTTATCCGATAAGTACCGCCATCTACTGAAATTATAGGTACAATACTATTTAACCCTTGAATCAGCAATAAAATACTTTCTTCAGGCAAAATATTACCGGTAAGAACAATTCCTGAAACAGTAGGATAATTAGCCGATTCATTGGCCTGCAAAGCTCCTAAAATAATATCAGCCCGGTCCCCGGGAGTGATTACTAATGCATTCTCTTTCAAGTGCAATAAATAGTTTCGTAACTGCATAGCTCCCACACTAAAACTTCCCACCTCATTGTTTATAAAATCGCTGCCAAATAGTATTTTAGCATTCAGTTCTTCTACAATTTCTTTAACTGTAGGATTGTCTAAAGTTGATACCAGAGGAACAGCGCTTACCAAAACATCTTTTGGCAGTATACTCTTTAAACCATCGGTAGCCAATTGCAGATTTTCAGGCTGAATTTTATTAGCAATAAATGCCAGAACTTCGACTTCTTTATTTTTGAAAGAATCATAAACTAAATATTCTCCGTCTAAAAATTCCTCTAGTGTCTTTCCTACTCCTGAACCTACAATAATGACCGGAATACCTAAATTTTTTGCAATAAGGACGTTCATATCTAATTCAATCGCTGTTCCTTCACCACTAAAACTGGTTCCTTCCACTAAAACGAAATCAAAACGTTCTTCCAGATGTTTGAATTTTTGAATGATTAAGTCCAGAACATCTCCTATTTTTCCTTTGTTTTTCTTTTTGATTAACTGACTTTTTGTAACTGCAAAAGCTTCTTCAAAATGAATATCTAAACCAAAATGCGAAATCACCGTTTCAATATGATTGTCTAATTTTTCATCTTCAAAATCTTCGATAATAGGTCTAAAATAACCCACCTTAGCAGTTTTACCCATTAGCATACTCATCAGTCCTAAAGTAATCATTGATTTTCCACTATTACTTTCGGAAGTTGCAATATAAATGGCTTTGTTCATGGTAATTTTTTTAGATTTAATAATTATTTTTAAGCTATCTGATACTGGTTTAAAACCATTTAATTTTTTTGAAATAAGCTATCATACCCAGCACCATTAAAAACATAACACCTATAACTATAAAATAACCGTTATGTATTTTCAGTTCAGGAATGTATTCAAAATTCATCCCGTAGATTCCGGCCAGAAAAGTGAGCGGAATAAATATTGAAGAAATAATAGTCAGCGTTTTCATAATTTCATTCATTTTATGCCCCTGGGAAGAAAAGAAGAAATTGGAAGCACTTTCCAGCATCCCCATATCGGATTCAATTTGTTCTAAGAGTTCTAAACTTTTTTGATGCAGTCTGGAAAAATAGACAAAGGAATCCATTTCAATTACATTACAAATAGCATCGTCTTTTAAACTTTTAATTCCGGTTAAAGAATCCCGAAGAGGTACAATAGAACGTTTTAAAAAATTAAAATTATCGCGGTGTTTTTCTATACGTATTAAAATTTCCGGATTAGCACTTCCCTTTGAGAGAGTTAACAATTCTTCGACTTTATCTTCTTCGTTTTCAATGGTGATGTAAAAATTCTCAATAACAGCATCCAAAAGCAGGTATAACAAAAAGTCAACTTTTTTCGTTCGCACAATCCCTGATTTTGTACGGATTCGTTCTCTGATGTGTGTGAAAAAATCACTTCGTTTTTCCTGAAACGAAATTAACACACCGTCTTTTATCATAAAACTAATTTGCTCAACAGTTATATTATCTGAGTTTTCTGTTGGCAAAATAGATTTAATATTAAAAAACAAACTATTATTAGTCTCTTCTAATTTTGTTCTTCGGGTAGTATTCAGAATGTCAGATAATAAAAAACTATCTATTTCGAAAAGGGAACCAATTCCTTCCACAATTTCAATATCATTCAGACCATGTAAATTCAGCCAATTATTTTTAGTTAAATCTATACTGGATTTTAAATCGGATAAATGAATGCTTTTATTTTCTTTAAAACCCGGTTCATCGTACACAAACAATTGCATTTCTGATTCGGATTTTTTGTGTTTACCGGTATATTCTAAAGGATTTGGCTGTACTTTTCTTGTTTTTTTATATTTTATTTTTCTCATATAAAAATCATTTGATAGTAATATTACAAAAAACTTTTGGCAAACTATAACAACTTAACAATTTAAAAACAGTGATTAATGCCGGTAAAAGTAATTTTAAATGTTTTTTTGTTTTATGAGATAAATCATATTTTAAAAGAACCCTAAAAAACTTTGAATTCTATTAGGTAAAGGCTAAATTTATATCATCTAAAAAAAAAACAGTATGACTAATCAGAATTACAACAATCATATTCGGTTTTATACCCCACATCATTTTATTTATTATCCTGTAATCTTATTTTTAACCGGACTTAGCATTTACTTCGCTTTCACCCGTGCAGAATATTTAGTATGGGCAATGTTTGCTGTTTTATTTATTATTTTATTCTGTTTAGCATTTATGCTTCGCCAGCATTATGCATTAACTTTACAAAACAGGATAGTGAAACTGGAACTTCGTTACCGCTATTTTTCCCTAACAGGAAAGCGTTTTGAGATGATTGAAGCACAGTTAAATGACAGTCAGATTTTTTCTTTACGATTTGCGCCGGATGAGGAACTTATCCAATTAATTGAAAAAACCATTGCTGAAAATTTAGATTCAAAAAGCATCAAAAAGTCAATTGTAAAGTGGAAAGGAGATTATGAAAGAGTATAATTTGCGGTTTTAAAAACTTTAAATATCAGAATTTAAAAAGGCGATAATCTCTTCTTCACTGAAAATAAAATCAGGATTAGCATTTAATACTGCAAATTTTGGCATATAAGGAACTTCGGCAGTTTCAGGTTTTTGAACAATCGTTAGTCCGCCTTTTTTTTGAATAATCTGTAAGCCTAATGTTCCGTCTGTATTTGCTCCTGACAACAAAATCCCAACTAAATGTTCCTTAAATACTAAGGCCGCAGATTCGAAAGAGACATCGATACTGGGACGACTGTAATTAACTTTTTCGGATCCATCAAGCGCAATGCTATTCTTGTCTTCAAAGAGCATATGATAATCTGAAGGAGCAATGTATAGCACTCCTGGCTGAAGTTTTGATTTATCCTCTACATACTCAATAGGAATATAAGTTTTAAGCGCAATTAAATCTTCTAAAACAGTGTCATATGAGTTTTTTCGATGTACAACAATCACTATTGCAAAGGGAATAGGAAGTTTTATTTGCGGCAAAATATTAATTAATACCTGTAAACTTCCTGCTGAACCTCCGATTATAACTAACTCACATTTTCTTGTCATTGTGTTTTTCTCCAAATTTTTTCTTTACGCAGCTGAACAAATTTACTGTCACCCTGTGTATATTTTATTGTCTCTTTAGAGCCTAATGCTAAAAACCCCAAAACAGATAAGCTATCATCAAATAATTTTATAGCCCGGGATTGTAAATCATTATTAAAATAAATCAAAACGTTGCGGCATAAAATTAAATCAAACTCATTGAAGGAAGTGTCTGAAACCAGATTGTGTTGTGAGAAAACCATTTTTTCAGATAAATCCGGATTGAATTTTACAATATTAAAATTAGCGCTATAATATGACGAAAAATCTTCTGCTCCTCCTGACGCTAAATAATTTTCAGAATATTGCTTCATCATTCGTAATGGAAAAACCCCTTTTTTAGCCGTTTCCAGCACAGTACCGTTGATATCAGTTGCATACAAAAGAGATTTATGTAAAAGTCCGAGCTCTTTTAACAAAATAGCCATTGAAAAAACCTCTTCTCCTGTTGAACAGCCGGCATGCCAGATTCTGATAAATGGTTTTGGTGCCAAAAGAGGAATAACTTCATTTCGTAAAACACTGTAGAACAAAGGATCACGAAACATTTCAGTTACATTTACCGTAATTTCTTCAATCATCCTTCTGTAATAATCCTCATCGGTGGTAATACGATGTAAAAATTCGTGAAAATGACTAAAACCATCCATCAGATAGAGTCTTTCCACCCGTCTTTTTAAAGAAGCTTTTGAATAATTTCCAAAATCAAAACCGTAATGTTCATAAACCTCATTAATAAGTGTTTCCAACTCTAGTTCTTCTATCATTTTTATATTTTCTCAAGTGCAACCAGCAACTTGTCTACATCAATAGGTTTAGAGATGTAATCATTTGCTCCCGCTATTAAACATTTCTCCCGATCACCTACCATAGCCTGTGCGGTAACTGCAATTATCAAAACATTTTTCCTTTCAGGTATCTTTTTTATTAAAGGAATCGCTTCATAGCCATCCATATCAGGCATCATCATATCAATTAAAACAGCATCAAAAATTTCCTCTGTTTCTAATTTTTTCAAAGCTTCCTCAGCGCTTAAACAAGAAACACATTCAAAAGATCTGGCTCGTAATGTTGCTGTAAGTGCAAAAATATTTCGAGCATCATCATCAATAATTAAAATTCTTTTTCTGGACATTTTAAAACAAATTCTTAGTTGGTTTTGTCATACAACCAAACTCTTAATAATGAAAGTAACTGGTCAACATCTACCGGTTTTGTAATATAATCTGACGCGCCTGCCTGAATACATTTTTCGCGGTCTCCTATCATTGCTTTTGCTGTAACTGCAATTACAGGCATTTTCTTAAACAATGGATTTTTTCGAATCTGAACAGCTGTGTCATAACCATCCATATTAGGCATCATCATATCTAATAAAACAATATCAGTATCAGGATTTTCTTCTAATGCAATTAAGGCTTCCTTACCATCAATTGCAGTAATTATATTCATTTTAAAAACCTCCAAAGATTTAGTTAATGAATAAATATTACGAACATCATCATCAACGATTAAGGCTTTTTTGCCGTTGAGAATATTGTTTAATAAATTTAATTTTTTATCCACTTTGGAACTGTCTTTGTTCTCTTCAACCAAATGAAGAAATAATGACACTTCATCCAGCATTCGCTGGTAAGAATGAGCTGTTTTAACAATAATTGAATCAGCATATTTTTTAATTTTCACTTCTTCTTTCATCGATAAACTTTTACCCGTAAAAACAATAACAGGTAAACTTTCCATTCCTTCGGTTTTCTTTAAACCTTCTAAAATAGCATACGATTGTTTGTCCGGAATTCCCATATCAAGAATTACACATTCAACATCGCTATTCATCAAAGCTTCTACTCCTGCTCCAACTTCACTTTTAATTTCTGAATTAATATTATAGGTTTCCAGAAAATAAGCTAATGCCTGTGCGTGATGAGAATTGTCTTCAATAATTAATACTTTTTGGGATTCTTTATTGATAATTTGTTCTATTTTTTCAAAAACAGACGGAAATTTTTCAAACGCAACTGGTTTGTCTAAAAAGTTTACCGCTCCTTTTAACAAACTTTCCTGTTTTAATTTATGAGATGACATAATATGCACCGGAATAGGACGTGTTTGAGAATTTCCTTTTAAATCTTCCATTACTTCCCAACCGCTTTTTATGGGTAATTCTACATCTAGTAAAATTCCGATAGGACTATAAAGCAAAGCATAATCTAAAGCATAATCACCCCGGACAGCCACTATCCCCTTATACCCCTGATTTCGGGTATATTTTAAAAGTGATTTAGCAAAATTTATATCGTCTTCTACAATCAAAATAACTTTATCACCCGGTTGTAATTGCGCTCTGTCGTCCTCAATTTCATCCGGAATAACCGGACTGATGTACTTTTTTACAATAGGTCTTGAGGTGATATCAGTGGTTTCATCCTCTGATGATTTATGGTTTGTTTCATCGTTTTGAACAGATTTTTGTCCATAAGCCGGCAAACACAAAGTAAATTCACTTCCCTGATTAACAGTACTTTTTAATTTAATTTCTCCTTTTAATAATTTAGTCAGCTCTCTGCTGATAGATAACCCTAAGCCTGTACCACCATATTTACGTTTTGTTGAACCGTCAGCCTGCTGAAAAGCTTCAAAAATAAGTGGCTGCTTGTTTAACGGAATTCCTATACCGGTATCTGTAACTATAAAACAAACTGTTTTGTCATTATCAGGATCCATTTTTATTTCCAGTGTAACCTTACCTTCAGAAGTAAATTTAATAGCGTTTGAAATCAAATTTTTAATAATTTGCTCTAAACGGATTTTGTCCGTTCTAATTACTACTGGGGCATTTTCTGCAATAATTTCAAAAGAAATATTTTTTTCTTTAGCTACCTGAGAAAATAGATTTTTCATTGTATCTGTGATTTCCTTAACAGAAACTTCTAAAAATTCTAATTCCATTTTACCGGCTTCAATTTTGGATAAATCCAGAATTTCGTCAATTAAACCTAACAATCCGTTTCCTGAACTCTGAATTACTTTTGCAAATTCAATCTGCTCTTCATTCATATTGCTGTCATTATTTTCAGAAAGCAAACGACTTAATAACAAAATAGAATTTAATGGTGTACGCAATTCATGAGACATATTAGCTAAAAACTCTGATTTATACCGTGTTGTGATTTCTAAATCTTCGGATTTTTTCTGAATTTCAGTATTTTTCTCTTCTAATAAAACACTTCGCTCCGCTAATTCCTCATTAGTTTGCTGTAATTCCTCCTGCTGCACACGCAATTCTTCTTCTGAGGCCTGTAATTTTTCTGTCTGCGCTTCCAGTTCAGCATTAATAGCTTCCATTTCACTATGCTGAATGCGTAATTCTTCTGATTGTGCCTGCGTTTCTTCCAGTAAATCACTTAAATGTTTACGATTAATTGTAGCCCGCAATCCCACTCCTATATTCTTAGCTATTACTTTAAAAAACTCTAATTCTAATGCTGTATAAGTAGTAAGACTTGCCAGTTCAATAACACCTTCAACCTTGTTGTCGATTAATGGAAATGCCACAATGTGTGTTGGCCTCACCTCTCCTAAAGCATAAGAAATATGAATTGCATCTTCTTCAATAATGTCTAATTCTAATAATTCTTTAGAAACCGCGGACTGACCAATTAAACCTTCACCAAGTTTAAATTTCTCTCGTTTTGCATTTGAAGAAAAGTTATAACCGGCTTTAGCATATAATGTATCTCCTTCCAGTACATATAAAACCCCCGCACTACTATTAGTATATACTGCTAAAAAGTTGACCACATCATTAGAAAAAACATCTATCAGTTTTTCGCCAAGCATTACGTTATTTAATTCGGCAATACCGGCTTGTAGCCATTCCTGATCTTCTAATAACCGGAATGATTCTTTTAGCGATTTTCCCATATTATTGAGTGAAACACTCACACTTCCTAAAGTGTCATTTTTTGCGCCTTCAATTTCAATATCATAATTTCCCTCCGAAATTTGTTTTGCTACTGAACTGATTGTACTTATGCGCAATTGTGTTTCTTCTTCTTTCTTTTGCAGCTCTTTTTGTAATTCTAATCTTTGCTTATAATCTTTTAGTATTCGTATTAAAAATAACACACTAATAATAAAAGCGATAATGAAAGCTGCCACAATCAATATAGAACTATACTGACCATACCGTTCAGAGCTGGAAATGCGTTCAGTTAATAATCTTTGTTCCTCCTTTTCAATACGATTGGTAAGATCATTCATTTTTGCCATCAGCTCATTACCTCTGTCTAAATCATAAGCAAGAAAATTAAAACCATTTCTTTTCTCTACAATTTTTTGATTCAGAAATCTGAAATACTGGGCACGTAAAGGTTTTAGCTGAACTAATCTCTTTTGCTGAACAGGGTTATCAATAGTCAACTCTTCCACTGTATAGAAAAATGTATCTGTTTTAGCTTCATTTTCATTAAAACCTGCTAAAAAACTGTCTTTTCCGGTAACTAAAAAGCCTCTCATACTTGTCTGCGATTCAAGTAAAAGGGCTTTTCCTTCGTTAATATTATAAATAACTTCCTGAGTATGATAAACCAGATTGTTACTTTTTAAGAGACTTCGAATACTTAAAAAAGAGGCTATCGAACTAATCAATAATATGCATATTGATACAGAAGAGCTAATAAGTACGTTTCTTTTAAAATTTCCGTTCATGTAAATAAAGAATAGTTTGATTAATTTATTTCGTTAGTCAAAGGTAAAATCAGAATAAAAGTGGCACCTTCATTAGCAACGCTTTTAGCGGTAATTAAACCATTGTGTTTTTCAATTATTTTTTTTGCGATTGCTAAACCAATTCCGGTTCCTTCATAAGCACTTCGAACATTCAGGCTCTGAAAAATCATAAAAATACGATCTATATAATTTTCATCAAAACCAATTCCGTTGTCTTTGACCTCAATACGACAATATTTTCCGTCTTCTGAAGGTTCGCTGTCAAAAGATTTAGAAGCGATAATCTGAGAGGAAATAGCGATAACCGGTTTTACATCTTTTTTGGTGAATTTTAAAGAATTACCTATCAGATTTTGAAATACCTGACGCATCTGACTTGGAATAGCATTAAGTACAGGCAAATTACCGACATAAATAGAAGCTTCTTTTTTATCAATCAGATAATCAAAGTCAGTCACAATTTCTTCTACAATGAGATTTAAATCTGTTTCTTCCGGAGGTACATTCGACGAGAGTCTGGAATATTCTAATAAATCCGTAATCAGGTTTTCCATTCTTTCTGCAGAACGAATCGTCCGGTCAATATAATCGAGTGATTTCTCTTCCTGAATGAGAAATCTTTCTTTAATCATCTTAATAAAAATCTGGATTTTACGAACTGGTTCTTTCAAATCATGGGAAACAACCCAGGAAAACTGCTGTAATTCATGATTCCGCATCTCTAATTCTTCGTTTTTTTGTACCAGCTCTTTAGTCCTTTCCGCTACAATGATTTCCAGATTTTCCTGATCTTTTTTTCGAATTTCTATTTCTTTTGCTAATAAATCACGAACAATTTTAAGTTCATTTTGCTGATTATAAATTTTCAGAAAAGTTTTTACCTTTAAAATGAGTAATTCAGGATCTACCGGTTTGGTAATATATTCAACTCCTCCTGTTTGGTAGCCTTTGGAAATGAATTTTTTTTGTTTATTAACTGCTGAAAGAAAGATGACAGGTATGTCTTTTGTCTTTTTATTACCGGCTAAAATTTCAACCACCTCAAAACCATCCATCTTAGGCATCTGAACATCCATAATTATTAAAGAATAATTCTTCTTTAAAATTTTTTTAAGCGCTTCCTCGCCGGATGTTGCTGTATCAACTTCAAGGTTATGTAACTCCAGAATTTTTTTCAGAGCAATTATATTTGCCTCTATATCATCAACAATTAAAATCATAATTAAGTATGACTCTTTACAAATAGATCAGCTAGATGGTCAGAGATTAAAATTTAAATTAATAAAACTTTTCACAAGAGTAACATTTATAAAATTTTTAATATAGTTGAATCAAAAATAAAGAAAAGAAGTCATAAAGCAGCGGTGTACAACGGCAATTTTCATTTTTTTTGAACCAAATATTTAAACTTACAAAGCACTATGTTCCGAACTTATATTTTGTGTTACAAATTCTATAAAATAGTCATTCATTTTGCTATCATAAAAAAAAACAGCCTTATTAGAAAGCTGTTTTTTTTGTGCTGAAATTTCAATCGATATATTTGGCTACAATAGCTAACGTATTATAAGGTATGAACACGATTTATATAAAAAACAATATGTTTTTAATTTTTATTTCAAAACCATAATTTTCATATAAAATGTGAGGCATTCCGTTTTTTCATTATTTCAATTTTCGATATCTCAAAATTGCTGAATAAATCATTACAAGTCCTTATATAATTTATGAGATATGTTTCAAAATTTCATTTTATTACTTCTCTAAAAAAACAAAAAAACCGAGTCATTTCTGGCCCGGTTTTGATTTTAATACTAATTGCTTAATTATAAAATTATTTTACTTCTTCGTAATCTACATCCTGAACGTTATCTCCTTCAGCTTGTGGTTCAGCAGCAGCTGCCTGACCTTGCTCTCCTTGAGCGTACATAGCTTCAGTAGCAGTTTTCCATGCAGCGTTTACATTATCTAAACCTTTTTGGATAGCAGCAATATCCTGAGACTGGTGTGCCATTCTAAGTTCAGTTAAAGCAAATTCGATAGCTGTTTTATGCTCATCTGAAATTTTATCTCCCAATTCTTTCAATTGACTTTCAGTTTGGAAAATAGTACTGTCAGCTTCGTTTAATTTTTCAGCTCTTTCTTTTGCAGCTTTATCAGCATCAGCATTAGCTTCTGCATCTTTTTTCATTTGTTCGATTTCTTCAGCAGTTAAACCAGAAGAAGCTTCGATACGGATATCGTGAGATTTTCCAGTTCCTTTATCTGTAGCAGAAACTTTGATGATACCATTAGCATCAATATCAAAAGAAACCTCGATTTGAGGAACTCCTCTTGGTGCTGGCGGAATACCGTCTAAGTGGAAACGACCGATAGTTTTGTTATCCGCAGCCATTGCTCTGGCTCCTTGTAAAACGTGGATTTCAACAGATGGTTGAGAATCAGCAGCAGTAGAGAACACCTGAGATTTTTTAGTTGGGATAGTAGTGTTAGCTTCGATAAGAACAGTCATTACACCACCCATAGTTTCAATACCTAAAGATAATGGAGTAACGTCAAGTAACAATACATCTTTTACATCTCCAGATAAAACTCCACCTTGAATAGCAGCACCAATAGCTACAACTTCATCAGGGTTAACTCCTTTAGAAGCTTTTTTACCAAAGAATTTTTCAACCTCTTCAACGATTCTTGGGATACGGGTAGAACCTCCAACCAAGATCACTTCGTCGATATCAGAAACTGATAAACCAGCATCTTTTAACGCTTTAGCAACTGGTGCCATAGAACGTTTTACTAAAGAATCAGCTAATTGTTCAAATTTAGAACGAGATAATTTTTTAACTAAGTGTTTTGGTCCTGAAGCAGTAGCAGTTACGTATGGCAAGTTGATTTCTGTTTCAGCAGAAGCAGATAATTCAATTTTAGCTTTTTCAGCGGCTTCTTTAATACGTTGTAATGACATTGGGTCTAAACGCAAGTCAATTCCTTCTTCAGCTTTAAATTCATCAGCTAACCAGTCAATAATAACCTGGTCAAAATCATCTCCTCCTAAGTGAGTATCTCCATTTGTAGATAATACTTCGAATACACCGTCTCCTAATTCCAAAACAGAGATATCAAAAGTACCTCCACCTAAATCGTAAACAGCAATTTTTTGATCAGTTCCTTTTTTATCTAATCCGTAAGCAAGTGCAGCAGCAGTTGGCTCATTGATGATACGCATCACTTTAAGACCAGCAATTTCACCAGCTTCTTTAGTAGCCTGACGTTGTGCATCGTTAAAGTAAGCAGGAACAGTAATAACCGCTTCAGTTACAGTTTGACCTAAATAGTCTTCAGCAGTTTTTTTCATTTTTTGAAGTGTCATTGCAGACAACTCCTGAGCAGTATACAAACGACCGTCAATATCCACACGTGGTGTATTGTTGTCTCCTTTTACTACACTGTAAGGAACTCTTTTTGCTTCTTCAGTAACTTCAGCAAATGAATGTCCCATAAAACGTTTGATAGAAGCAATAGTCTTAGTTGGATTAGTTACCGCTTGTCTTTTAGCAGGATCCCCTACTTTAATTTCTCCACCTTCTACAAAAGCGATGATAGATGGCGTTGTTCTTTTTCCTTCTGCATTAGGAATAACAACTGCTTCGCTACCTTCCATTACAGAAACACAAGAGTTCGTTGTACCTAAATCAATTCCGATTATTTTACCCATTTTTAATATATTTAATTTTTATTATATACTCGATTTAATAACTCATGGTGCATAAGTCAATCTTTGTGCCAATATCAAAGCCTCCTGTAAATTGTCAGAAAACAGAAAAGCTGTCGCAAAATTAGCTGACAATATGACATTTTAAAAATAACTGACAGAATTTTCAAAAAACAGTAATAATACTGTCACAATTAAAATCAAAAGCTATTCCTGTTTCTGAAGCTTCAGAAACTATATCCATTCTCATCATAAAATACATTTTCTATCCCTTATTTTTATTCTGTGTCTGAATATGTCATATAGTATAAAAAAATAGGATCAGATATCGGTTCATTTTATTATTTTTAAAATTTCAAAAACATCTGTTATGCTTAACTTCAAAACCGACTTTAAACTGCTTCTTAGCATTGTTATAATTATTCTTTTTACTTTTTTATTAGGTGCTATTGTCGATAAAATATTAAAACGTTTAATATACAGAAGACTCGAGCGTAAAGATTTTGACAGCACCGGATTAAAATTCTTAAAACACCTTATTATCAGTATTATTTATATTCTGGGGATTTCGTTTGCACTAATACAAATACCCCAATTTAAAATTATCGGACATTCTCTGTTAGCTGGTGCAGGAGTACTTTCCTTAATTGCAGGTTTAGCTTCGCAGCAGGCTTTAAGCAACATCATGAGTGGAATATTTTTAGTTATTTTTAAACCCTTTCGTATTAACGATCGCATAACCATAAATGATTTTACAGGAATTGTAGAAGATATTAATCTTAGACAGGTCGTTTTAAAAGATGCAGAAAACAACCGGATTATCATTCCTAACTCCGTTATCAGTAATGAAATAATAAAAAATACAAATATGCAGGATACTAAATGCTGCAAAGCTATAGAAATAGGTATTGGCTACGAATCAGATATTGATAAAGCTTTGGCAATAATGCAGGAAGAAGTGGCAAAACATCCTTTATTTATTGATACCAGAACACCGGAAAACATTAGAGAAAATTCACCATTAGTAGTTGCAAGAGTAATTGCTCTGGCCGATTCGAGCGTGAATTTAAAAGCATGGGCTTGGGCCAAAAACCATAGTGATGGATTTATCATGTACTGTGATTTATTGCAAAGTATAAAAAAACGTTTTGATGCCGAAAAAATTTCTATTCCTTATCCGCAAAGGGAAATTTCGATTAAAACAATTCCAGAGGATAAAAGACTTTCTTCTTAAACTAAAACATCAAAAAACA
This sequence comes from Flavobacterium plantiphilum, assembly GCF_046000495.1. Taxonomy (NCBI): domain Bacteria; kingdom Pseudomonadati; phylum Bacteroidota; class Flavobacteriia; order Flavobacteriales; family Flavobacteriaceae; genus Flavobacterium; species Flavobacterium plantiphilum. The sequence continues at coordinate 350,886 of NZ_JBELQA010000001.1, read as the reverse complement.
GATTTTTTGCGTTTTTACGCTATATTTGAAAAACCTAAAAAAAAAAAGATAAATATGTTTACAATAGACCAAATTAAAGCAGCACATTCCAAAGTAAAGTCGGGTGCTGATTTCCCAAATTACATACAAGACTTAATTAGTCTGGGCGTGAAAGGCTATGATACAATTGTCGCTGATGGAAGTGTTTCTTATTATGGTGTCAATAATTTTGTTGTCAGCACCGATAAAAAATACGATACATTAACAATTTCTGCTGTAGCTAACAAAGAGCGTTTTATTGAATTTCTGGTGATGCATCAGGACGGTCAGACAGATTATTATACTTTTTGTCAACATGCAGCCCAATGCGGTATTGCCAAATGGCGTGTGGACATTATCGATATGAGTTGTACCTATTATGATACTGCCGAAAATCCTATTTTGATAGAAAAAATTCCGGAATAAAACTATTTCAATACCTACTACTAATTAACCAACATGAAAAATCTTTTTATTGCTTTTTTTATAGTGTCAGGTTTTAGCAATTATGCCCAAACTAAATCTATAAAAAACTCACCCAAACTCAGTGAAGCCGCTCCTGCCAGTGTGGGAATATCCAGCGAAAGACTGGCACGAATTGATAATATGCTTAACAAAGCCGTTGCTGATTCAGAAATTCCCGGCGCTGTTGCTTTAGTCGCCCGAAAAGGAAAAATTGTATATCTAAAAGCCTTTGGAAATGCCGATAATGCTAATTCAGCCCCCTTAAAAACCGATGCCATTTTCAGAATTGCATCACAAACCAAAGCCATTACTACAACCGCTGTGATGATGCTTTGGGAAGAAGGCAAATTCAAACTCGACGACCCCATTTCAAAATACATTCCGGAATTTAAAAATGCACAGGTTCTGGACAGTGTTTATCCAAATGGAAAATACACGACAAAACCTGCCAAAAGAGAAATTACCATTCGCGATTTAATAACGCATACTTCCGGGATTGGTTATGGACAAATTGACAGCGATGCCCGTTTTAAAAAAATATACCAAGATGCCGGCGTAACCGATTTGTTTACAACTGATAAAATTACCATTGCCGAAAGTGTCAAAAAACTGGCAAAGCTTCCGTTGCACCACAATCCGGGAGAAAAATTTACTTATAGTGAAGGTTTGGATGTCATCGGTTATTTTATCGAAATCATGTCAGGAATGCCAATGGATGACTATTACAGAACCCGTATTTTCGAACCTTTGGGAATGAATGATACTTATTTTTATTTACCGGAATCAAAATCCAACCGACTGGTTACTATCCAAACCAAAGAAAACGGCAAATGGATTCCGTTTCCCAATACTTTTTATGACGTAAATTATCCAATAAAAGGAGCCAAAAGCTTTTTCTCAGGTGGCGCCGGATTATCCAGCACAGCAAAAGATTATGCTACTTTCCTGCAAATGTTCCTGAATAAAGGCGAATTAAACGGAATAAGATTATTAAGCAGAACTACTGTTCAATTTATGCTGTCAAACCAAATTGGCGAAATCTGGGGCAAAACCGATGCCGGTCACGGATTAGGTTTTAGAGTTTTGAACCAGATGGGCGAAGATTCAGGCGGTCAGGGAAGCGCCGGAACCTTTAACTGGGGCGGCTACTTTAATACCCAGTATTTTGCTGATCCAAAAGAAGAACTCATAGGAATCATTCTGAAACAAACACAAAAAACATCAGACAATACTGGCTGGAAATTCCAGATATTAGCTGAACAGGCTATCGATGATTAACACATTCTGGAGAACAAAGTCATTTCAACCATAAGAAATGGCTTTGTTTTTTTTTGCATCCATAGGGATAAAAACAGAAAGAGGATGGCATTCGATTTTCATAAAAGTACAATTCACTTCACCAAAAAAACTAGCCACAGCTACCTCACTGGCATCTTTAGCATCAGCTATTTTGACCAATCCATTAGGAATACTTAATTGAGTAGGGTCAAAAAACAACCACTTCCCTCCTACATAAGCCTCAAAACAAGCATGAAAATCAGGTGGATCAAGGGCATAAGCATAAGCCGTAAAATATCGCGCCGGAATATCTAAGGCACGACATAAAGCAATGGCAAGATGAGCAAAATCTTTACAAACCCCTTCTTTTAAATGGAGAACATCACAGGCAGATCTGTTGGAATCACTAGTTCCGGCTTTATAAGCTATGGAATTAAAAACCCATTCGTTAATTGCTTTTACCTTAGAAAATTCATTCGGTAAATGTCCAAACTGCCGGTGTGCAAAATCTAATAATTTATCCGATTCACAATACCTGCTGGGAGAAATAAAAGGTAATATTTCATTATCTAAATTAATTAAAGGAATAGCTGTAGACAGTCTTTCGGGAGCAATCAGCTGATGTAACACTTCCACCACTGCTTCATAACTAATTGTAAAAGCAGTTCCTTGAGCTACTTCCATTTTTATAAAACGAGTAGCTGAATTTTTCAACATAAATTCTTCGTACTTAATCTCTGGAGTAATTTTAAGCAATTCTGAAACAATAATCTGGGTTTCCGAAACAGCAGCCTGAATATTAAAAATAAAGGTTGTTGCAGAAAAAACTTCATAGGATAAAAAACTGCTTACATTAAATCTCATCTGATAAAGATATTTATTCCTTAAAAAAGCACCTCAAAAAAACAAAATCAATTAAATTAAATATAGCTAAAACTATAGAGTTCTTCTCTGTCTTTTGGCTTATTTTTTCTAAATTTACGAGAATTAAATTTTAAAATAACAATATGACCTCTTTTAGCAAGCAATTATCTTTTCGCTGGTCCGATTTAGACCCTAATTTTCATGTTCGTCATAGTGTTTATTACGATTTTGCCGCTCAGCATCGTATGGAAATATTAGAAAGTCTGGGACTCACTCTACAGATTTTTCAAAAACAGCATTTTGGTCCGGTACTTTTTCGGGAAGAATGTGTTTTTAGAAAAGAATTAAAACTGGGTGATGCCATAACACTTTATACTAAAGTAGCTAAAATGAAAACCGATGCATCCCGCTGGTCTATTGCTCATGAATTTAGGACAGAGGATAATGTGCTCTGTGCAACGCTGACTGTAGATGGTGCCTGGATGGATACCAAACTGCGTAAACTTGTAAATCCTGTTCCGGAAATTGCTCTTAATGCGATGTTAAGTATTCCAAAATGTGAAGATTTTACAGAATCTTAGGCAATAGCAGTTCAGTAAAATAATGTCTAAACATTACACTCATAACTCATAATTCTTAACCTAAACAAAAAAAATGAAAACCAAAGTTGGAATTGTATTATCCGGCGGAGGGGCCCGCGGAATTGCACATTTAGGACTCCTGAAAGCTCTCGAAGAATTAAATATAAAGGCTTCACATGTTTCAGGAACCAGTGCAGGTGCTATTGCTGCTGCTTTTTATGCAGCTGGTTACTCGGCAACTGAAATATTAGAAATTCTGAAAAAAGGACAAATCTTTAGTTTTTCAAATCTTTTAATCAAACGACAGGGTTTGTTTGCGATGAAAGGTTTTCACGATATTTACCTAAATTGTTTTCCCGCCAACACCTTTGAAGATTTACAAATTCCGCTATACATTACCGCTACAGATATTTTAAAAGGTGAATTAGTCTATTTTTCCTCCGGAAATCTATCCAGTGCCATCATGGCCTCTTCCTGCCTGCCCCTACTATTTCAACCCATTTCTTACAACGGCAGTTTGTATGTCGATGGCGGCGTGATTAACAATTTCCCCATAGAACCTCTTATGGGACAATGTGATGTTATTATTGGAAGTTATGTCAATTCGATCAAAAAGGAAGTAGATAAAGTAGGGATGAATAATATTCTGGATCGTTGTTTTCATTTGGCGATGAAAAGTTCTGTAGAGCAAAAAACACTAAGCTGTGACTTTTATTTTGAACCGCCAAATATGAGTCAGTTTAGTCTTTACAACCTAAAAAACGCAGATGAAATTTTCGACTACAGCTATCAATACGCCTTAACACTCGGAGACCAGATCAAAGCGCTCAATATTCAGATTTAGTTGTGAATTTGGATTACAAATTAGAGTCAGTTAAGTAATCTATTTGTTGTTTGTTATCTGAACACTGCTTTCCAACTCATCCCGATAGCTATTGGAACTCATAACTTAAAACTTCTTATCTTTGCAGTCAATAAAAAAGAGACTTTTTAATGCAAACTGCTACCCATTGGAACATTTTACTTTCCAATCAAATCAATAAAAAAGAATTCATAGAAACCATTCTTTCCGGAAATGCCACTGGCGAATTAGCTCCTTTTAATACCCTGAAAGGAATCCTTTATTCTGATTTAGCCATTGATCATTTTATTCAAAAAGAGTTCCAATACCTGGAATTGACCACGGTAGATTCCGGCAGAAAACTCAGCACCTTTTCTTCTGGTCAGCGCAAAAAAAAATTCCTGCAGTACTGTATGGATCAAAAACCCGATTATATTATTTTTGACAACCCGATGGATCATTTAGATCAGGCTTCCAGAGCAGAGCTGTCAAAATCATTGGAAGAAATGGCTTCAAAAATTAAGATTATTCAATTAATTAATCGTTCTGCCGATGTATTGCCTTTCATTTCGAATAACAGACAAATTAATTCAAATGCCTATATTTTAGAAGAAATAAATACCGGTGCGCACGAAACTAAAATAATTACACAATCCGGTATTCCGCAGCCGGCACACGCTATTGAAAACCAGCAAAATATTCTGGTGCAAATGAATAATGTTTCGGTAAGTTATGAAGAACGCCCTGTTGTGAAAAACATTAACTGGACCATTAGGCAAAATGAATTCTGGCAACTTATCGGACCTAATGGCTCGGGAAAAAGCACGCTTTTATCTCTAATTAATGGTGACAGCCCTAAAGGTTACGGTCAGGACTTACACCTTTTTGGACATAAAAAAGGAAGCGGCGAAAGTGTTTGGGATATCAAAAAAAACATCGGTTATTTTGCCACTAATATGACCAGTCTGTTTACCCGAAATCACACTCTGGAGCAAATGATACTTTCGGGTTTTTTTGATTCTATTGGATTATACGATCTGCCTACTACCCTGCAAAAAAACATAGCCGATCAATGGCTTGATTTAATAGGCATGAAACACCTTAAAAGCAAAATGTTCAAACGCCTTTCTGTTGGGCAACAGCGTCTGGCTATGATTGTGCGTTCGGTTTTAAAACATCCGCCTTTAGTTATTCTGGACGAACCTGTAGAAGGTCTTGACGATGAAAATGTAGCTCTGGTTTGTCAGTTGATCAATTTGCTTAAACAGGAATCGAATATGACTATTGTGTATGTTTCTCACCGTATCGAAGCTAATTTGGCTCCAAATTCAGTTCTTGAATTGATTCCGTCCGAGGAAGGTTCAACAGGAGTTATCAGATAAACTTCTTTCGTTTCAAAAAATTAATTTCCATAAGCATCCGGTTTGTTCACTACAAGCCGGTTTTTTTATTTGGGAATGTCCTCTTCTGCTGCCGAAGTTTCGGGACACTTCGTCGGGTATTGAGAAGCCTTGTTTAAACTAGAGTTCTAGATACTGGCTTACGATATAGTAGTAGAAGCGCACAATCAGTATTACAGCAAGCTGCAAAAAATGCGGGAATTACAAAAAGAATCAGCTTACACACTTTACTTACGCCATAGTTTTGCCACTCATTTATTAGAAAGCGGCACTGATTTACGATACATACGAGAATTATTAGGTCACTCTAGTAGTAAGACCACAGAAATTTATACCCATGTAAGCACAAAAAACATTCAACAAATAAAAAGTCCATTTGATAATTTATGAGAATTTTTCCTATATTAGCCTAAATAAATATCAGCTTACTTATGGCACAAAGCCAGCCAAAATTAGGTAGATTGGAGCCATTTTATGGCTGGTATAAACAAGTTGTGCGTCATTTTGAAGAACCGAATAGCCAAATCAGGAATAATTAATTAACAAAAAACATAAATAATGAGAAAAATAATTTTGGGATTCATTTTAATATTTACAATGTCATTCAGCTTCATAAATGATAGTAGCTACTATATTTTATTTGAAAAAGCTAACAATATAAAGTTATATAAATATGGCAAAGATTATTTTTATGAGTATTTTATGGATGAAAAAAAAGAAATAAATGGGAATCTATATTATGTTGAAATTAGAAAATACTCTTTTGGAGATATTGACACAACTTATATAAGAAAATCAGATACTAACTATTTGCAATTTAACAGAAAAACAAATGCGGAATCAATATTATTACCTCTTGAACCAAAAATCGGTGACAATTGGATTGAAAATGATGGAAGCTGGAAATATGAAGTAATAGAAGAAAATAAAACTTTTAATACACCGAATAGAAATTATGAAGATTGTATTTTAGTAAGCTGTAAACAATTAACAAATAGAGATTTAAATAAAAATGAAGAGTACTTACTGTATTATTCTAAAGAATTTGGTTTTGTAGGTAATGTAGATAAAGAAAAAAATATTTTAAGTTTCCTAAAGGAGTTAAAACTAAACACAAAAAAAGGAGATAAAATTAGCGTAAAATAAAAACGAACGCACAACCGCCGTTTGGCAATATGGCGGGATTTGGCTTAATTTAAAGAAGGTTTTGTATTTGGAAAATTAGTCATTAACCGAAATTTTAGGCTTTCTTAATCCACCACATCGCCAAGCGGCCAAACGTTAGCGGTAACCGTATGAAGACAAAATTACACATATTGACATTAGTGCTTTTATCGACACTTATTTCGTGCGGACAACCGAGCAGGAAGAAGGAAAATTCTGTCGTTACAAAAGACACTTTACAGACAAGTCTTAGCAAAAAAGAAAAAGAGCGTTTAGAGAAAAGAAGGGCAATCGAAGAACAAGACTATGCTGACAGTTTACGACTTGATAAGATTTTACAAGACGCACTAAAAATTGCAAATCAAAATATCGGCAAGGACAAATTTGTAGAGAAATATGAAATTTCGCCTGACAGTATTTCAGTAAGTGTTGAAATCAATTTAGACTACCATTTTACAAAGACAAATCCTCATCTTATAGTAAGGAGAAACGAGCCAAGTGCTATTTATATTGACATCTATACAAAAGGTGAAAATAAATTTGAAAAAGTAGTTTCACACGAACAATGGACTATGACTTATGTGAACGATACAATCCAAGATATTAACGGTGACGGACTAAATGACTTTGTTGTAAACTGGTATGGAGCAAATGGATGTTGCTTAAAAGCGTTCAGTAATGTTTATCTTTTACGACAAGACAAAAAAGCATTTTCGGACAACTTTGAATTTATAAATCCGACTTTTTCACCAAGAGAGAAAATTATTAGAGGCGTTTGCTATGGACATCCAGGCGAAACAGAAATGTATAAATACAAATGGAACGGAGAAAAAGTGGACACGTTGGAATATGTTTCATACGAAAGAAACGAAAAAGGAAAAACAGGAAAGATTATAATATCAACTGACAGACCATATGGTGACAAATTCAAAACATTAAAAGTTTTAAATTCGGTGCCGACAGAATATAAGAAAATTGAAGGCTATGACTGGTTTACAGGAAACGGATATGAATAAACGGCGAACCGCTAACACGGGTTTTGCGTCAGGCGGGCTGAAGTGCAAAATTCAGGTTTTGTACATCTATGAAAATTTGTATATTAGATGAACGTTTAGGCTTCTATTTCCCGCCCGAACGCAAAGCACCCCTCTGGCGCTCGTTTGCAACGAGTGCCTACATACTTCAATAAACCAATCGAATCGTTTGCAACGCGGTTAAAAACACTAATATCACAAAATACTTACGTTGCAAACGCTATATTTTACCTTTATAATTTTAATTATATACTCCCCGCAGACAAGCACCAGAATTCCGGAATAGTTATCCATTATCCTGTTGGGATATAAAACAGTTTTCAATGTGCGGGAACGGAACAAAAAACACTGGAACTGACATTTTCAATATGCTATCTTAGAATTATACAATACTTCATAGTAATTATGTAATAGAAAAAACAAGGACTAAAACTACCTTTATCATCCAACTATAAAATGAAAAAGTTATGGATAAGAAAATGTATCATTATGCTACAGTCAGCAAAGCATTAGAGGAACTAAACAATAAAGGATATACGGTAGATTTCAATGTTCAGGAGTCCAAAATAATAAACAATCCCAATGATTTTGAAATTCAGCATATCTATCGTTATGAAGGAGAATCAGATCCGGGTGATGAGGCCACTGTATTTGGAATAGAATCAAAATCGGGAGAAAAAGGAGTCTTTGTCGCGGGCCTAAATGCCTATACCGAAAATAGTGCTGCTATGATTTTAAATGATTTGAGCACAAAGGGAAAAGACGATTAATTTTGTACCAAAGCTATTTGCGCTCCAGTAAAACATTATGACAAAACCAATCTTCTACACTCCGGATTGGTTTTTTTTATACCTGAAACTCAAAAGTTTTTTAGCTAAAAAAATATCTTTTTCCCGAATTAAACAATACTTTTGACTGCTCAACCCAACTGTTTTTAAAAGAATGAAAAGAATAATGCTGCTCTTTTTTATACTGCATCTTTTTACCCATTGCAGCACTGTTAAAAAAAATAATGCTCATTTACAGCAATTAATTGTACCAAATCAACTTAAAAAAGATGTTGATTTCACCTACAGAAAATTAAAAAAACTCCATCCAAACCTCTACTATTACAGCAATAAAGAGAAACTTGATTATATATTTGACAGCCTAAAAGCGACTATTACAACACCATTAAAACCTCTTGAATTTTACAAAAAAATAAGTCCGGTTGTTGCTGCTATCCGTCAGGGTCATACCTATGTTTTAGCTCCGGAAAAAGCATATTCGAAAAAAGAAACCAAAGCCATTATTAAAAAAGGAACCGGACCTTTTTCTCAATTTGATTTTTCATTTTATAACAATAAACTGTATGTTATCAAAAACAAATCGCACAATACAACAATAACAGCCGGCACCGAAGTAGTTTCTGTAAATGGCATACATCCTCAGGATCTTATTAGGGAATACGACCAATATTATACTTCCGACGGTTTTAACAAAACACTTAAAACCAATTGGGCAGCAAAACGTTTTGTTGCTGCTTTCACAACAGAATTTGGTATAAAAGACAGTCTTAATTATACTTTTAAATTAAATGACAGTATCAAAACCGTAACTATCAGCAGGTTTAAAAAAGACAGTAACGGTAAAAAAGATAACAAAAAGTCTTCAAAAACAACTCCGGTAAGTTCAAAAAACCAACACGCTTTAAAAAGAAAAAAACGAATCAACGGCTACGATAAAACAACAAAAACTTTTATAAGAAGCCTGGATTTTTTTTCAAAAGACAGCAGTGTCGCAATTTTAAAAATTAAAGCTTTTAAAAAAGGAAATTACCATCGTTTTTATAAAAATAGTTTTGCTGCCATACAGAAAAAAAATGTCCAAACGCTCATTATCGATTTAAGAAATAATGGTGGTGGCAGACTCTCAGAAATAATCAGCCTGTACTCTTATCTTGCCGATTCTACTTTTGTTTTCTTAAAAAACTCAGAAGTGGTTTCACGAGCGAGTCTGTTTGAGGGTGCTTATTTTAATAACGGTTCTGTGGCTGAAAAAGCCGTCAAAACTCTATTTTCTCCTTTTGCTTATGGTTATCTGCTCTTTACTGTTCAGAAAGATAAAGAGGGTAAAAACTATTTTGCCACCGAAACTAAACCGCACAAAATCCATAAAAACGCTTTTAGCGGACAACTTTATGTTTTGATTAATGGCGGGAGTTTTTCGGCTTCCAGTATTCTTTCTTCCCATTTAAAAGGCTCAAAAAGAGCCACTTTTATCGGAGAGGAAACAGGAGGAGATTATAACGGTACTGTTGCCGGATTTATGCCTGCACTCCGACTACCGCATTCGAAACTGAAAGTCAGAATAGGAATCATGAGTATGAAACCAACTTATCAAACAAATGTACACGGACATGGGATTTATCCTGATATTTTAATAATTCCAACATTAGAAGATCAGATTAAGGAAAAAGACGCCGTACTTGATTGGCTGAAGAAGGAGTTAATCCAATAGTAAATAATGCCTGAAATGTTATTAATCCTTCTTTTTTTACCCCAAAATTTATCGTTATCGTTCTTAAAATCACTACCTTAGTAGTATAAATTTTAAACACCGCAATATGAACAATGTAAAAGAATTAAATAAATGGGCCAATGCGCACACTTATTTCACTTTGGATTTAGTACGAATTGCACTGGGAGTGTTCTTATTCGTTAAAGGAGTTCATTTCATTACTAATATTCCCTATTTAGTAGATTTGATTTCTCCTGTAGACAACATTGGAGGAGGAATGTTTCTCGTTCATTACATTACACCTGCACACATGATTGGAGGTATAATGATTGCTTTTGGTTTACTGACCCGATGGGCAATTATTGCACAACTACCCATATTAATTGGTGCGATACTAATTAATTTTATGGGAGAAATGCACTCAGAAAGTCTGTTACTTGCTTTAGCTACTTTGGCTGTTTGTTTATTTTTTCTGGTTTACGGCAGTGGAAAACACTCTGCAGATTATTATTTTAAAATGTATCAGTAATGTATTATTGAAAAATTAGCATACAACTAATAGCTTACATTATTTATAACATCAAAGCCCGATATAGACATCGGGCTTTTTTTTGTTTTTTATATCCCGAATTTCACGATTACGTATATCCAACTAGTTCATCAGCATTAAATTCTCAACATTACTTAGTACGTATAAGTGAATATAAAACATTAAAAAACAACACATTAAAATTATTTTATGCTTTTACACCTGTTTTTTATTGTCTAATAAAATAAAAGTTTCTGGTTTAAAAAGTTAGTTTTTATTGCGCAAGATGTTAAACATAAGTAAAATTACGTAAGTATGTTTGCAATGTAATAATTCAACAAAACAAATTTTAAAACCAAATAATCATGAAATTACTCAAAACATTTTCTTTATCAGTACTAGGCCTTATGGGTACTGCAGCAATGGCACAGGAATTTAGTTCAGATATTCAAATCAGACCCCGATATGAATATACGAACGGTTTTGGAACCTTACTTACACCTGCTACAAGTCATACTTCTTTTGTTGGACAACGTACCAGAATCAACCTTAACTATGGAGATACAAAACTGAAAGTAAAAGTAGCTTTGCAAAATGTTCGCACCTGGGGAAATGTAAATACTCTTGGAAATATGTCAACTGATAAAAACGGAGTAGCACTTTATGAAGGATGGGCTCAATACAGTTTTACTGATAAATGGAGCACAAAAGTAGGTCGTCAGATGCTTTCTTATGATAACCAAAGGATTATAGGAGGTTTAGACTGGGCAAATCAGGGACGTAGTTTTGATGCCGCATTAATCAAATACAAAGGAGAAAAAAGCCTTTTAGATTTGGGATTTGCTTTAAATGCTGATTCAGAAGCTAAAGTTGCTCCTTCTGCTCCATTTACAACCGATTTTAAAGACATGCAATATGCCTGGTATCATACCAGTATTAAAAAGCTAGGGGTTAGTTTATTAGCCTTAAATCTTGGAAGAGAATATCAAAAATCACCTTCAGAAATAGAAAACAGTTATTCTCAGACATTCGGAACTTACATGAACTATATGGGAAAGAAACTTGCCTTTGATTTTAGTTTCTACGGACAAACCGGAAAAATAGGAGCCAATAAGGTTTCGGCTTATGAAGCAGCAGCCAACTTAGGCTATGCTTTTGCTCCAAAATTTAAAGCAACTTTAGGATATGAATTTTTATCCGGAAAAGACCAGACCGCTACTTCGACAATGGTTAAATCTTTCAATCCAGTGTTTGGTACAAACCACGCTTTCAACGGTTTTATGGATTATTTCTACGTAGGAAACCATGCTAATTCTGTGGGATTGCAGGATGTATCATTAAAATTAGATTTCCCAATCCAAAAAGTAAACCTTTCTGTTGCTCCTCATTTATTTTATACTGCAAATGAATTGGCTGCAACTGATGATAAATATCTGGGAACTGAAATAGATTTAACGGCTGTTTACAAAGCGACTAAAGATATTACACTAGTTGCCGGATATTCACAAATGTTTGCTTCAGATGCAATGGTTACTCTTAAAGGAGGAACCGGGCTAAAAGATACTACTAACAACTGGGCTTACTTAATGGTAAATATCAACCCGCAAATATTCTCAGTAAAAAAATAATTGAAACCATAACTTAAGAACATTTCACATGAAAAAAATAGCATTAAGATTATCGATGATTCTTTTAACAACCTTAAGTGTTGTTAGCTGTAAAAAGGACGTAAAAAAAGAAGCCGGAACGGAAACAGCAAGCGCTTCTAAAACTGAAAAATTAACTTTGGAAAAACCTCAGGTAACATTGGGTTTCATCAAACTAACTGATATGGCTCCATTGGCTATAGCCAAAGAAAAAGGATTCTTTGAAGACGAAGGTTTGTTTGTAACTCTGGAAGCACAATCAAACTGGAAAAATGTATTAGACCGAGTGATTGACGAACAAATTGACGGTTCGCATATGCTTGCCGGACAACCTATCGCTGCTGCAGTTGGTTTTGGAAGACAAGCCAAATTAGTTACAACTTTCTCTATGGACCTGAACGGAAATGGTATTACAGTTTCTAACGATGTTTGGTCAAAAATGAAACCGGGAATCCCTTTGAAAGACGGAAAACCGGTTCACCCAATCAGCGCAAGCGCTTTGTTACCGGTAATCAAAGAATACAAAACTGCTAACAAACCATTCAAAATGGGTATGGTATTCCCGGTATCAACACACAATTACCAATTAAGATACTGGCTGGCTGCAGGAGGAATCAACCCGGGTCAGTATACAAAAGACAACGTACAAGGAAACATCAATTCAGATGTATTACTTTCAGTAACGCCTCCACCACAAATGCCGGCAACTCTTGAAGCAGGAACAATCAACGGATACTGTGTAGGTGAACCCTGGAACCAACAAGCAGTTGCTAAAGGAATTGGAGTTCCGGTTATCACTTCAAGCGACATCTGGAAAAATCACCCGGAAAAAGTATTCGTAATGACAGAAGCTTTTATCAAGAAAAATCCAAATACTGCAATAGCAATTACTAAAGCCTTAATCAGAGCAGGAAAATGGTTAGATGATCCAAAAAACAGAGCTGAAGCGGTTAAAATCCTTTCAAGTCCGGCTTATGTAGGTGCTGACGAAAATGTGTTGAAAAACTCAATGACAGGAACATTCGAATATGAAAAAGGAGACAAACGTGATGAACCAGACTTTAACGTATTCTTTAAATACAATGCTACTTACCCATTCTACTCTGACGGTATTTGGTACATGACTCAAATGAGACGTTGGGGACAAATTACAGAGCCACAATCAGCGGAATGGTATGCTTCAAAAATCAAAGAAGTTTACAAACCTGAAATCTGGACTAAAGCTGCTGAATTATTGGTTAAAGAAGGAAACTTAGATCAGGCTGATATCCCAACTACTGACGGTTATAAACCAGCTACTAACGAATTTATTGACGGTATTACGTATGATGGTAAAAAACCATTGGAATACTTAAAAGGTCTAAAAATAGGTAATCAAAACTAATAAAAATTCATAATGTGGGGGCTGTTTTCAGGACAGTCTCTGCATTATTTAAAACAAAAACACCTTTGAGTTTCAAAAACACAAAAACTCAATTTTATATTTCTTAATTAAAAAGTTTAAAAAGGATTTTACGAAATCATACTTTTTTAAACACTTTTAAACCAACATTATTAAATACAAGCATTATGAAAACAATGACAATAAAAACGGTGAAATTTATAGGATTAGGTTATTTAGAACCTCTTATTCGAATGATTGCAGGTGAAGAAGTGAAAAAAAATGCAAAAGATGTATTCAAAAGAATATTTATTCCTTTACTTTCTGTTTTTCTTTTTATCCTTTTATGGCAATCATTTTCAGATTATTTAAATAATGTTGAATCAGAAATGAAAATTGAAAAAGCGTTAAAAGATCAGGGACCTGAAGCGGCCAAAAAACTGGAAGAATGTATTGCTTCCGGAGATATAAGCTGCCGCCCGAATTCTTTACCTTCTCCAATAATGGTGGTAGGTGCTTTAGGAAAATTATGGGATGATCACTTGCTGTTATCAGCTAAAAAATCAGATTTTATCCAACAATATGCTGCTATGAACAAAGAGCGTTTGGCAAAAGGAGAAACCGAAATTAAATATACAGGAAGACCTTCATTTGTAGATCAGATCTTCACCAGTTTAAAAACCGTATTTGCCGGATTTTTATTGTCCATTATTATTGCTATCCCAATGGGAATCCTGTTAGGTTTAAGTGAAACATTAAGAACTTCGTTCAACTGGATTGTTCAAATTTTCAAACCGGTATCACCAGTAGTTTGGTTGTTATTAGTTTCGATGATTGTAAAAACCATTTTAGCAAATGTAGATGTTGAAAAATCATTTGTAATCTCCTTTATTAGTGTGGGATTGTGTTCTATGTGGGCAACCTTAGTAAATACCAGCGCCGGAGTTTCCTCAGTAGATAAAGACTACATTAATGTTGCCAGAGTGTTACAACTTGGAACCTACAGCAAGATTTTCAAAATCATTTTACCTTCTTCTTTCCCAATGATTTTCACAGGATTAAGAATTACCCTTTCTGTAGCCTGGATGGTATTGATCGCTATCGAATTATTGGCGCAAAGCCCAGGATTAGGTTCTTTTGTTTGGGAAGAATTCCAAAATGGTTCCAGTGATTCCAATTCGAAAATTATTGTTGCCATGTTTGTCATTGGTTTAATCGGATTTATGCTGGATCGCATTATGATGATTTTCCAAAAATTACTAACCTTCAATAATTAAAGTAACTAAGACGCTAAGTTACTGAGACACTAAGAATCTCAGCAACTTAGAACCTATGAACCTAAAAACTAAAAGAAATGGCTTATTTAGAACTTAAAAACGTTTGTAAATCATACGGTGAAGGAAAAAACAAAACAGAAGTTTTAAGAAACATCAATTTGAAAATTGAAGAAGGAGAGTTTGTTGCCATCGTTGGATTTACCGGAAGTGGAAAAACCACCTTAATCAATTTGATAGTAGGCTTAATAGAACCGGATTCCGGTCAGGTGCTTTTCAAAGGAAAACCTATTGAAGGAACCAGTCACGAAAGAGGGATTATTTTTCAAAACTACTCTTTACTTCCCTGGTTAACGGTTTATGACAATATAGCGATGGCGGTTAAAACCGTTTTTCCAAACTGGAAACCCAAAGAAGTCGAAGAACATGTTAATAGTTTTATTGCCAAAGTAAATCTTTCACATGCCGCTCATAAAAAACCAAAAGAACTTTCAGGCGGAATGCGTCAGCGTGTGGCGGTAGCCAGAACCTTGGCTATGAAACCGGAGTTGATTTTGATGGACGAACCATTAGGAGCATTGGATGCTTTGACCAGAGGAAATTTGCAGGAAGAAATTTTGAATATCTGGAGCGAAGACAAACGTACTGCCTTACTGATTACAAATGATGTTGACGAAGGTGTTTTTATGGCCGACAAAGTAATTCCGCTTCGTCCGGGACCAAAAGCCACTCTGGGACCTGAATTTGACATTAAAATTGAACGACCAAGAAATAAAATCGATTTGAATCATAATGATAATTTCAAAAAATTAAGAAACGGAATTATCGAATACCTGATGGAAATAGGCGCTGAAAGAACCGCCGGACAGCAAGTGACCACTTACGAATTACCGGATTTAGTTCCGATGCAATTCAGTTAATTTTTTAAATATAAAAGTGATTAAAGCTAAAACCTGAATAAAACGTAGAGCATGTTTAAGTCCAAATATATTTTTTGCTGTCAGTCTGAGCCTGTCGAAGACTCCTTTTAGATAGTAAAAAACACTTCGACAAGCTCAGTGTGACACAAATAAGCTAATGACTTATATGTAACCTTTTTAAAGAAAAAACATCATGACAGAAACGATATTAAATACACAAACAGTCCCTCTGGATCCGGCAGGTTTTGAAAAATACATGTTGGAAATAAACAATCTAAAAAAAGTCTATCCTACTCCAACCGGTGATTTTGTTGTATTGGAAAACTTAAATTTAAAAATTAAAGAGGGTGAATTTATTTCCATCATCGGACATTCAGGTTGTGGAAAAACCACCTTACTTTCGATGATTGCCGGTTTAAATCCTATTTCAGGAGGCCAAATCGTTTTGAACGGCTCCCCTATCACCGGACCGGGACCAGACAGAGGGATTATTTTCCAATCTCCAAGTTTATTACCCTGGATGAGTGCATTAGAAAATGTAGCTCTGGGAGTAGATAAAGTTTTTGCTTATGCAACCAAAAAACAACGTATTGACATTTGTAAATACTATTTGAGCAAAGTGGGATTAGACGGGGCTTTTGACAAAAAAGCCAAAGACCTTTCGCAAGGAATGAAACAAAGAGTTGGTATCGCGCGAGCTCTGGCTTTAAAACCTCAAATTTTATTACTGGATGAACCTTTCGGAATGTTAGATTCTCTAACCCGAGGCGAATTGCAAGACGTTCTATTAGAAGTTTTAAACAAAGAAAAAACAACCGGAATCATGATTACACACGATGTGGATGAATCCATTTTCCTTGCGGATCGTGTGATTATGATGACCTCAGGACCGAGAGCGCAAATTGGTGACATCTTAGACATCAATTACGAAAGACCCCGAAATAGAAAAGCTATCCTCGAACATCCTACTTATTATGACAACAGAGAACATTTGATTAATTTTCTGGAACATTAATATCAGCATTTTAAATAGCCCCCACAATTTTACTTTAGTTATTTTTACTTAAAAATCGAAGCCTCAAAACTTCGATTTTTTTTATGCCTTTTCCAAATGAAATGAGTATTCTTGCACGAAATAAACAACCACAGATTGCTTTGCCTGTTCGCTATTGCTCGGGTCGCAAATTGGTTTAGTTTAAAATACCAATAATTCACGAATTTAATTTGTTTAATTTGTGAATTCGTGGCAAGTCTTTATTTTATAACTCTAACTATTGTGAACTAAAAAATGAACATCGAAGAACTCGTAGGCAAATTCCAAATTACAGGCAGCAATCAGGATGCCGAAAACCACCAATACAAAGGAACACTTTCTTTAAGTTTAGACCACAACAAAAGAATCAAAGCCCAATGGTTCATCAATAACGAACAGCTTCAAACCGGCAGCGGGTTTTTCAGAGATAATATTTTGGTGATCAATTTCAAATACCTGGGCGAAGACAATAAAACCTTCAAAGGTGTAGTCGTGTATCGTTGTATTTCTAAAGATTTATTGGATGGTTTTTGGTCTGAAAAACACGGGGATCCATTATATCTGGGAACTGAACGTTGTTTTAGGATTAGTGATGTCGTAAATTAAAAACGTAATTGCTTTTGTGTGTAAGAAATATTTTTATTTTTGTATTGTGTGTTTAAAAATTATACGCAACAACAGAAATCAATATAGGCGCATAACATACTAATTAAGCATAAAAAATGTTTAATTTATGTGCATATTTACAAGTTAGTACCAATTCCTCACGAAAGTATGAATAAGGTTGTTTTTTATTCTAAAGAAGATTTATCAGCAGGACAAAATTTATCCATTGCAGAGAATATACTTGATACATTAGACAGTAGAACATTCTCAAACATAAACGAAATAATTGAAATTTATAATATCAAATTATTCTTTGATAATGAAATTTATCTTCTAAAATGGACTGAAACAGAAACAGAAAATTATTCTCAAAAAATAAAAAATGGATGGAAAGTTGTATTAAAATCATTCATAGATTGGGTTACGGAGAATGGCTTAAGCAAATTCCATCTTATTGAATTTGATTATACAAAACATTTCTGGGATATAGTCGAAAGACTAAAACTATATAAACAAATCGATAAAACAGATTTTAAAAAATTAATCTTCAAAGAGAGATTTTTTATAAATGAAATTTTACACCAAAAAAATTTAGTTCAATTTTTTAAAACTGAAATTAAAGAGTATTTTCTCGAAAAGAAAAATTCAGCAGAAATTCTCCTATCCCATTTTGAACAGGAACATCTCACTAAACAAGCAGAACTCTATTTTCCAAAATCTCTAACAGATGATATAAAAGAGTTAATCATTTTAAATTATTTAGATTATGAGCAAGCAAACATAAATTATGTTAGGCTAATAGTGAAATCTAGAAATATTAAACTATTAGATAAGACAAAACTTAAAGCAAAAAAGCTTTCAGAAAAATTGAATGAAGAAATATTTACGAAAGGTTCGGGTTGGAAAAACACCATTGAATTATCAATATCTAAAGACCAAATTGAGCCAAAGATTTTTTCATCAAAAGAAAATAAATCTATTTATTCATACAGCGAAAAAATACTAATATCTGATTTCTCACCTGAAACAATCATGGGAAACTTTGCAGCATTATTTGAATTTGTCGATCAATATGGTTGTATTAATTTAGTAACTAAAAACTATGAAATAGACACGTTTGAAAACGTCATATCTACAAAGTCTAAAAATGAATATTTCATCAGTTCAACTTTTCATTTTAAGAATATGCTTTCTCAAATGCAATTTGAGGTTTACACACATTTACTTAAATCAAAAAACATATACATTGAAAATGTCCTAGGGCAAATTATAAATACATTAATAAAGGCGGACTTTAAAATTGATGGTTTTAAAATTATCATACCAAATCAGCAGTCTACAATTTTAGAAAAAATTAGGATGGTAGCGCCTGAAATTGAATCATTACTAAGACAATTCAATAGTTATACAGAAGAAGGGCATATAGATTTTGAATTAATTCAATTCAGTACTTCACAACTACATATTGGAGAAATCAAAAGCCTTGTAAATAGAAAATATGTTTATGTTGATAATATAGAAATTACGAGAGCAATTAATTGTTTTTTTAGCAATAGTAGTGTTTTATACTCCGAACCTTATGTAGGAAAATACAAGAATTTATTCTTACTTCTTTCAACTGAAAATGTTGTATACAATACGCTTTTAGATATTGACCGCCAAAAAATAGACTTTTTAATTGAAAGGGAATATTTATTTATCAATGAACAAAATATTCTAAAAATAAAAAATCTTAACAAAGTTTACATTTTAGCAATTCTAAGAAATCACGAAGTAATATCTTATTGGTATCAACCTAAAGACATAAGAGATGAAATAGATTTAATGATTAAAAACAAGAGTTTATGTAATGAACACAAACTATTTACAAAAGAAGAAAATCGATATATTAATTTTCATTTAAATAAAAAATTCACTAATGGTTTAGATTTACGAAATAAATATATGCATGGAACCAACAGTTTCTCTGAAGAGCAACAAGAATATGATTATAAAATATTACTTAAAATCTTTTTGTTAATTACTTTGAAAATTATTGATGATTTATATATCTATTCAGCAAAAAGAAACTGGTGCTAACATCCGTTTCAAAAAGCAAAATTCCCCAGCTAGCGCAAGCGTCTCGCTTGTGCCAGTAATATAAAAAATCAAGTTAAAATTTAATTTGAAAACCATGAGAAAAGTAATTGCAGCCATCAACATGACCCTTGACGGGATTTGCGATCATACCGCAGGAATTCCTGATGAAGCTTTACACAAGCATTATGAGGAACTTTTAGATCAGGCAGGAGTTATATTATATGGTCGTATCACTTACCAACTGATGCAATACTGGCAAACACTCTTAATAAATCCTTCCGATGAGAAATCAATGGACGATTTTGCTGTGGCTATTGACAGAATTCCTAAAATTGTTTTTTCGAATACCTTAAAAAATACCGATTGGGACACAGCAACACTTGCTACAAACGAAATTGAAAAGGAAGTTATAGCGCTCAAACAACAATCGGGTAAAGACATATTAGTGGGCAGCAGGAGTTTGATTATTCAGTTGTTGAACCTTAATTTGGTTGATGAGTTCCAAATTTGCATTCACCCGATGATAGAAGGAAAAGGGTTTCCGTTATTTGATAAAATAAAAGACAGGCAATTTTTTAAACTTTTAAAAACTAAAACCTTTGCATCAGGCGCCATCATTCTGTATTACGAGCCAATAAAACAATAAATCAGAAACAGCAACATTTCAAAAAAGCACACATTTTAAGTATTTGGGTAAATAAAATTGCGTTGAAAGCCCTAACTTTCATTGAACTTAAAAAATGAAATTATGGAAAATATGGGCAAATCAAATTATAAAAAAATGCTTTTAATGCTAATCCTTTCTTTTATAATCATGTATGCTGTGATGTTTTTAAATGTCGATAAACTAAATCACATCTATTTTAGTTACACCAGAACTTATATGTCATTATTAATGGTTACTCCAATGGCTTTACTGATGATTTTATTGATGCCAGCGATGTATCCTAACAAAAAGACCAACAAAATAATTTCAGTTTCGGCCATTGTTGTTTTTGTTTTTGCATTGACTGCTTTAAGAAGTCAGGCTTTTATAAGTGATGCACAATATATGAAAGCAATGATTCCGCACCACTCTTCTGCGATATTGACCAGTAAAAATGCAAATATCCGGGATCCTGAAGTCCGACAGCTTTCGGATAGTATTATAAAATCTCAGGAAGAAGAAATCAGCCAAATGAAATCTATCTTAAAAAGGATACAGTAAGCAAAAAAGGTTTTCTGTGTTGCATTCTAAAAAACATCAGACCGTTTAAATTAATTTTTAAACGGTTTTTTTCTTTTTTATTCCATAATTTATTTGAAATTCGGTTCCCATAACAGCACGGTTTCTCCCCTTTTTATCAGATGGAATCAGAAAACACGCTATTCGTCCAAATTATTTTTTGAATTAATAAATGTTTTTTTGCCTAAAAAAAAGAGAAATAACATTATTTTAGATTTCTTTTGTGATTTCAACAAAGTGATAAAATTATCACACAAAAATACGTATTAATACTTAATTAATACTTACTTTTACATTTCAAAAGTACCATTAGATAGATACTTGGAAAAAAGATTTCGCAATAAAAAAATACAGAGGCTAATGCAAAATTCAGAAATCAAAACTACGTGTTCGTATTGTGGAGTAGGATGCGGGATCATTGTAAGCAAAGATCCCGGCAATGGTGTTACAGTAAAAGGAGATAAAGACCACCCTGTAAACAGAGGAATGCTGTGTTCAAAAGGAATGAACCTGCACTATGTAGCCAACGATACTTCTGACAGAATCCTTTATCCTGAAATGCGCTGGAGCAAATCGCACCCTATGGAACGGGTGAGCTGGGACGAGAGTCTGGATCGTGCTGCAGCCGTATTTTCTTCCATCATAAAAAAACACGGACCTGACAGTGTGGGATTTTATATCTCCGGACAATGCCTGACAGAAGAATATTATCTGGTTAACAAACTCGTAAAAGGTTTTTTAAAAACCAATAACATCGATACTAATTCACGCCTTTGTATGAGTTCGGCTGTTGCGGGTTACAAAAAAACCTTTGGTGAAGATTCAGTTCCCATTGCTTATGATGATATTGAACTGGCAGATACCTTTTTAATCACAGGAGCTAATCCTGCCTGGTGCCACCCGATTCTGTTCAGACGTTTAGAGCAACACCGTGAGAAAAACCCAAAAGTTAAAGTCATTGTTATCGATCCCCGAAAAACAGATACCGCTTTAACGGCCGACTTACATTTACAAATTCTTCCCGGAAGTGATATTATTTTATACCACGCTCTGGCAAAACGAATTATAGAAAAAGGCTACACCGATAACGATTTTATCAGAAAACATACCGAAAACTTTAATGCGTATAAGGATTTAGTTTTAGGAACTTCGTTAGAGAAAGCTTCTCAATTATGCGGGATTTCTATTAAAGAAATTGATCTGGCTGTTGATTTAATAGGCAAAGCCGAAGGTTTCCTGTCTCTTTGGGCCATGGGATTAAATCAAAGTGCTGTGGGTGTGGATAAAAACACTGCATTGCTTAATATTTCATTATTAACCGGACATGTAGGAAAACCGGGATCAGGACCTTTTTCATTAACTGGTCAGCCTAACGCTATGGGCGGACGCGAAGTGGGCGGAATGGCTAATTTGCTTGCGGTACACAGAGAACTGGCTAATCCCGAACACCGTCAGGAAGTGGCTGATTTTTGGGGCGTAGACAGCATTTCAGAAAAACCGGGACTGACCGCAACAGAAATGTTTGATGCTTTAGAATCCGGAAAAATGAAAGCCGTTTGGATTATCTGTACCAATCCAATGGTGAGTTTACCTGATTCCAGAAGAGTCGAGAAAGCCCTGCAAAATGCCAAATTTGTTGTTGTTCAGGAAATCTCACACAACTCCGATACCGCAAAATTTGCCGATTTACTGCTTCCTGCTGCCGGATGGTTAGAGAAAGAAGGAACCATGACCAACTCGGAAAGACGAATTTCGTATTTACCAAAAGGTATAAATGCTCCCGGAGAAGCACTTCCGGATATTGAAATCCTTTGCCGTTTTGCCAAAAAAATGGGATTCAATGGTTTTAATTTCAATACCGCCGAAGAAGTTTACAAGGAGTATTGCCAAATGACAAAAAATACAAATATTGATATTTCTTACCTTAATTATAACCGCTTAAAATACGAAGGTACTTTTCAATGGCCGGTTCCTGATTACGGACATCCGGGAACACCACGTCTTTTTACCGATAAAAAGTTCTATACTCCGTCTCAGAAAGCCATTTTTAATCTGCCTGCTGTTATTGAAAACACCTCGGAAAAACCAAACGATAAATTTCCTTTTATCCTTACCACAGGCCGTATCAGAGATCAATGGCATACGATGACAAAAACCGGAAAAGTAGCCCGCTTACTTTCTCATATTCCGAATCCTTTATTAGAAATCAATCCTATTGATGCTTTTAAAACAGGAATTGAAAATGGAGATATTGTGGTGGTAAGCAGTAAAAACGGAGAGGTTCGGGTAAAAGCGAATGTTACAGATACCATCAAGGAAGGCGTTGTTTTTTTACCAATGCACTGGGGAAAACAATTAGAAAACGATTTAAACAGAGCCAATAACTTAACCAATACGGTTGTTGATCCTGTTTCTAAAGAACCTGATTTTAAATTTACTTCAGTTGCTGTAAAAAAATACGAAAAGCCATTTCAAAAAATTGCCATTGTGGGCGCCGGAGCTGCTGCTTTCCGGTTTATTCAAAATTACCGGGAACTCAACACCACTGATGAAATTATTGTTTTTTCAAATGAGGCTAATCCGTTTTACAATCGGGTGCTTTTACCGGAATATGTAACCAATGAATTGTCCTGGGAAAGTTTATTAAAAATAAGAAATGATGATGTTTTAAGTAAATTAAATATTACTTTAAAACCATCTGTAGGAATTGAAAATATTAATGCTTCGGCAAAAATTATTACAGACAGCAAAGGTAGGACACATACTTTTGACCGTTTAATTCTGGCAACAGGGAGCCGTCCTTTTGTTCCTGAAAATGCTCAGTTGCATCTTCCGGGACGTTTTACAATGCGTAAAAAAGAAGACGCTGACAAATTAAAGAATTACTTAGATCAGACTAATTTAGCTCCGGAAGATCAGCATGTGGTCATTGTAGGTGGTGGTTTATTAGGATTAGAATTGGCAGCAGCCTTAAAACACAAAAAAGTAAAAATCACCATTATTCAAAGAGCATCGCGATTAATGGAGCGTCAGTTAGACCGAATTTCCTGTAAATTATTAGCCGAAGAAGTACAGCTTCGGGATATTCAGATCTATTTTGATAATGAAGTCAGCACTGTATTTGAATCAGATAATGACAACGAACTTGAAATCGCATTAAAAAGTGGTCGAATATTAACGGCAAATGCTATTGTATATGCCATTGGAACCATTCCGAATATTGAAATTGCCAAAGAATCCGGGATTACCTGCGGACGTGGCGTGAAAGTAAATCAATATTTGCAAACCTCAAATCCGGATATTTTTGCCATTGGAGAAATTGCTGAATTTAACGGAAAGCTATTCGGAATTACTTCTGCCGCTGAGGAACAGGCTGATATTCTGGCTAACTATTTAGCAGGTGATATCAGCAGTTATTACAAAGGTTCGGTATTAATGAATATTCTGAAACTGGAGGATATTAATCTTTGCAGCATTGGCGAACTGGCTATTCCTGAAAATGATGACAGCTATGAAGAAATTGTCTTTGCCGATTTAAAGAAAAGGTATTACAAAAAATGTATTGTAAAAGACGATTTGTTAGTAGGTGCTATTCTGATGGGCGACAAAAATGAATTTGCCGAATTCAAAACCATGATTGAGAGCAAAATTGAATTATCAGATAAACGAAATCAATTATTAAGAGGCAGCAGTGCCTCTGCCAAACCGGTAATAGGTAAATTAGTATGCTCCTGCAGTCAGGTAGGAAGCGGAAATATTGAAGAAGCTGTAAAAGCAGGTACCACTAATTTTACCGAATTGTGCAAATCAACCGGCGCCGGATTAGGCTGCGGAAGCTGTAAAACTGAAGTAAAAGAAATATTAGCAAAGTGTAAATAAGTTGAAGAGTACTTAGTACCTAGTCCCTAGTTTTTCAAACTGCTAAGGACTAAAAACTAAGGACTAAGGACTAAAAAACAAGAACATGGAATTAACCCGATTAATAGTAAAAGGAGGCGTTATCTCACCAGGTGAATTACGTAGTATTGTCAACATGAGCTTGGCACAAGGACTTAAAACCATTTCTTTTGGTTCCAGACAGGATATTATTTTCCCAAATGGGTTTGAATATTCGGAAACAGAAAACAATGGTAAATTCCATATTGTATATCCTAACGAACAAAGCGGAAATAATATCGTTTCTTCTTATGTATCTACTGATATTTTTAGAAATACTGCCTGGTTAACAGGTAATAAATTCTTGTACGTTTTAGAACAATTTAAAGATCAGCCTGCTTTAAAAGTAAATATAACCGATCCAAAGCAACAGTTGGTTCCTTTGTTTACCGGACATATTAATTTTATTGCTTCAGAGCACGAGGATTATTGGTATTTATATATTCGTTTGCCTAACTGGCAGCGTATGGAAGTCTATCCGGTATTAATTTACAGCTGGGATATTGCTAAAATTTACTATGAAATTGAACGTCTTGCAAACGAAGAATCCATCGGAATCGACATGATTTTTAATCTTGTAAGTGAAAATTTAGATACCAATAACCGTACTATCGATAAAGCACTCAATATTCCTTTTTACCCGTTTCCGTATTATGAAGGAATGAACCGACTGGGGATTGATCAGTACTGGCTGGGATTGTATTGGAGAAATAATCTGTATGATTTGGAATTTCTAAAAGAAATGTGTGATTTGTGTTTTGACTGTAAAATTGGAAAAATATGCATTACCTCCTGGAAATCCTTTATCATAAAAGGAATTCCGAAAGACCGAAAACTGGACTGGGAGAAATTCCTCGGAAAAAACGGAATCAATGTAAGACATTCTCTTTTAGAATTAAATTGGCACCTTCCCGTAGCAACTGAATGGTCTCTGAACCTGAAAACTTTTCTGGTACGAACACTCGATCAATTTGACATCAGTACTTACGGACTTACTTTTGGGATATCAGATTACAATCGTGAAGGACATTATTTTACGTCTATTGTTATTGAAAAAAATAATTTGCCAAAAGATTTAGAATCAATCAAAATCCGGGATACGTATAATGTACTATACGCCAGACATTTTGATCCGAACACGAGAGAATATATTATTCACACACAGGATATTGACAAACTGGAATTACCAGGTATCCTAATTGAGCTCAGTAAAAAATACTTTAACGAGTTGGGAAATAATACACCAATGGAGCATAACAATTCAGCTGCTGTTACGAAAAAGGAAAAACAGGAACAGGATGTATATCAATGTGCTGAATGCCTGACTATTTACAATTCAGATTATGGTGATATAGTTCAGGGAATTGAAAAAGGTGTTTTATTTGAAAATTTACCTGACAGCTATTGTTGTTCCTTATGTGAGGCACCCAAATCTAATTTTGTACTTTTAACAGCTGAAAAACAAGACATCTAAAACAACACTATCACTAAAATTAAAAGAATATGAATACCGAATATAAAACCGTTGATTCTTCTAAAATAACAATTTCGGAATTGATGTTGCCTTCGCACACAAATTTCAGTGGGAAAATCCATGGTGGTTATATTTTATCTTTAATGGATCAAATTGCTTTTGCCTGTGGCTCTAAATTTTCAGGTAATTACTGTGTAACTGCTTCTGTGGATACAGTGAACTTTTTAAAACCTATTGAAGTGGGAGAATTAGTCACTATGAAAGCCAGTGTGAATTATGTGGGAAACAGTTCTATGGTGGTAGGCATTCGGGTAGAAGCTGAAAACATCCAGACTGGCGTTATTAAACATTGCAACTCATCTTATTTTACAATGGTTGCCAAAGATAAAACAGGTAAAAATGTGGCTGTTCCGGGTTTGATTTTGACTACACTTAAAGAAGTGAGTCGTTTTCAAAATGCATTGAGACAAATTGCATTGAAAAAAGAAAAAGAATACCAAAAAACCATTGCATCTTTTGGTTCAATTGAATCGATATTAAAGTCTAATAATTATAAAGTTAAAGTCGATTTTGAAAAATAATATATTGACTATAAACCCGGTTGTTTTTTTTAAACAGCCAAATCTGTAAACAACATCTAAAAACGAAAAAAGCACAGTATCTACTGTGCTTTTTGTATTTGTATTATTCTGTAATCAGATAAATTCCATCTTCCTTAATTTCAATGAGTTTTTCTTTGTACAAAGCTCCAATCGCTTTTTTAAAAGTCTTTTTACTCATTTTAAGTACTGTTTTAATATCTTCCGGATGCGAATTATCATTTAATCGTAAAAAGCCCCGACTCGCTCTTAATTCGTCTAAAATTTTATCGGCATTCGGTTCAATACTTTCATATCCCTGTTTTTGCAGCGAAACATCGATTTTATTGTCAGGACGAATATTTTTAATAAAACCTCGCATTCTGTCACCGGTACGAATACTGTCATCATAAACCTCATCTTTATACAAAAGACCTTTATGTTTTTCATTTATAATTACATTGATTCCAATTTCGGTAATATGTGAAACAATCAGTTCTACTTCCTCTCCTTTTTCAACCGTAAGTGATTCGTTATTAAGAAACTGATTCGTCTTACTTGAAGCAACTAATCGGTTGGTTTTTTCGTCCATATAAAGATAAACTAAATAGCGTTTTCCTTTTTCCATCGGTCTGGCCTGTTCTTTAAACGGGACCAAAATATCTTTTTCCATTCCCCAATCCATAAAGGCACCTACCTGATTGATGTAATTCACACGTAAAAGCGCAAATTCGTTCAATAATATATAAGGTTCTAATGTGGTAGCCACAGGACGTTGTTCGTGATCTAAATACACAAAAACAATCAGTTCTTCTCCTATTTCAAATTCGTTAGGGACATATTTATTAGGCAGCAGTACATCGTGAATTCCTTCAGGATCTTTTTCGGGATTACCCAAAAACAAACCTACTTTAGTATCACGTAATATGGTTAAGCTATTGTATTTTCCTATTTCAAGCATTTTCTTCAATTTTCTAAGCCGCAAAGGTACTAAGAAATTATTACGCAAAGTTTCCCAAAGAGAGACAAAGTTGCGCAAAGTTATAATTAGCTTAAAATAACTTGAAATTTATAGTAACGTGAAGAAAAAATAAACCGCAGATTCACAAATTATATAATCTGTAAATCGGCGGTAAATTGTTATTAAATTTTATTTATATACTTTGCGAAAGCTTTGTAAACTTAGCGGTTAAATTATTTTATCACCAATGTCACATCATCTATTAAACACTGTGCATTAGCCGTTCCGTCAGCATAAAATCCGATAGTAATTTTTCCTTTTTTTACATTAATATCAGAGATACTAATACTTGTCCAGGAAGTATTCTCTTTTTCAATAGCAACTTTATAATCTACTCCACCAGTATTGGCAGACATCATAAGTTCCTTAAAACCATTGCTGTTTTTAACTCTCGCTGTTAAAGTATAAACACCATCTTTTAAAGCCACATAAGGAGAAGAACTTATTTGTTGTGTAATTTCTCTTGTAAAATCGACTGTATCGTTAATATTCAGACTTTTTTCGCCTATAACTTCTTTACGGTCCTCTTCAGTATTAAAATAATTCAGTTGTGGCGAAATTTCGCTTTTTACTGCAATCGGATTTCCCTTAATTACTACCGTTTTCCATCCTAATAATTGCTCCTGAACAGGCTTAACATCGCTGGGTATTTTATTTCTGTCTGCTTCAAAGCTGCCGTTTTTTACGTAATTATTATCTGCTGCTACATTCCAATTCCCGGTTTTTTCATCCAGATTCCACGAACTTAACGAATTAAAATAAGGCTTATGTCCATCAAAAGAAAGCGGTACCCATTGGTTGTATCCCAAACCATTCCCTGCAAAATCAGACCAGCGATCCCCACAATAAATGACTGTTTCTTTATCATTACGTTTTATGGTATAAAAAAATCCTGTTTGCGTTACATGCGCATAATCCTCAGCAGAACCTTCCATAATTTCCATTTCATTTGCCGGCAAATAAGGTCCTCTGATATCATCTGAAACTAAGTAATAGGCAAAAGAGGAATCCCATCCATAAATATTTGAAGCTGCCATATAGTATTTGTTTTTGTATTTAAACATACAATTTCCTTCTCTGCTCGCTCCCTTAAATATTTGTGTACAATCTAAAATAGTGACCTTTCCGTCTTTCACGCCTATTTCGGAAACGTAAATTTTATTACGCCCTTTTCCGTAAGAATAAATCAGATAAGATTTTCCATCCTCATCGGTAAAAACGGTTTGATCACCGGTATTTGATGTTCCAATTATGGGTTCCATATTTATTTTATGATGCCAGCTAAAATCTCCTGCAGGAGAATCAGCCAGAGTGACTAAAACCTGATTGCCGTGCTGCACAAACATAGCGTACTTATTGATTTCCTTAACATAAGCAACTCCTAAACGTCCTACCCAGGTTCTCCAGGATTGAGGAGTTTCAGAGGTATTAGTTAAAACATCTCTCTCAAAAGTCCAGTTTACTAAGTCCGTAGAACTATAACAGCTCACCGACTGAAAAGAACAATGATCGTATTTTTTTACAGGATTCTTTCTGTACTTCTCCGCCTCTTCATAATGCACGCCATACCAATAATATTTTTCAATTCCTGTTTGTGGATCTGGAAACCTGAAAATACCTCCACCCTGACTGTAAATAGGTCTCCCCTCTTGGGTATCCCAAAATACATCATTTTTAATATTTTTATTCTGTGCTGATATATCGACAGAACAAAATAAAAAGAAAATTCCAATACATAAAAGCTGATAATGTAATCTAATAGCAATACTCATTTATCGTAATTTAAAGGGTTAGAAAGGCTAAAATAAATTAGAAAAAACAAGAAATCATCCTGTACTGTACTGAAAATAAAACAATCTAATTTTTAACAGTATAAAAAACCTTTCTAACTACTGGAATTCCGCTACCGGTAATCCCTTCCAGAGCTACTTTTACTTTGGTTTCTACCTTTGTATTAAAATAATTTACAGTGGCATTTCCCGTTTTATCTGGATGTACATAAGGATTCCAATAAATAGTATTTCTAACTGCTGTAGTTTTATCCAGTTCCGGATTTGGTTTTTCAGGATCTGGAGAGTAAAAAACTCTTGCGGTATAAAAACCTTCTAATTCTTGTTTAATAGAATGAAGAGGATTTTTTTTAGGTTTATTCCCTCTATTTCCATTTGTAAATATCGAAATAACACCGCCTATTGTTAATTCATTTTCTAATACAAACAACTTTGCAATTTCTGCACCTCTTATCACATCAATTTTCACAACATCCTTAGGCAAGATCCAATCTAATTCACTAATTTCTAACATTTGATAACCATCTATCAATATTAATGGTGAAACATCTCTTGGTTCACCTGAAGAAAAATCCCTTTCTTCACCTAAAATAGTCACCGCTCTATCAACAACTTTAATACTTGGTACTTTTTCTAGAACATCATAAATAGTAGTTAATTTTTTTGTATTTACATCTGTTACAAAACTATAATCAGGAACTCCGTAAGGAACAATTACATTATTTTTATTTGGAGCTTTAACAACAACTTCTTTTAAAATATTCTCCGGTTTTACTCCAAAAGCTGTAAATTTATTCAATACATTTTCAGTAATCTGATTTGTTTCAGGCAAAAGAAATAGCTCTTTTTTTAATCTTACAGGAATTGGAGCACGTTCAATAGAATCTAAAACAATTTCCCCTCTGAATTTTCCTTTTTCATCTCTGGTATTTAGGTACATATTCGTTTTGCCGGCAAACATCAGGTTTTCAAATTGAAAACGTCCAATGGAATCAGTAATAGCGCTAAAAATATTTCGATTCTTCTTACCTGATAAAGCCAATGTCAAACTATTATTTACTAATGGTTTGTCAGCAAAAAGTTGCTTGACTTTTCCTGATATCGTAATTCCTTTTTCAACTTTAAACAAATTCTTTTCATCAGCCTGAGGCATTGTTTTCCATACAAAATCACGCCAACCTTGGGTTAGCAATAAATTATCCAAATGCTCTAATCGTTTGGGATTGGTTGCATCAAAATAATAAGCCGGTTGATGTATTTTTCCTCTAATGTCTGATTCCATCAGGAAATACGAAATTATATTTGATTCGAAATTATCGTTTTCAACTCCGTTCGTATCGGTTACACTCAATGAAAAGCTGGCTGATTTTCCTTCTCCGGATTTTGATTTAGAAGAAACAGAAATCGATGCTTTTTCTTCCGGTTGATATGTTGGTTTATCTGTTGAAAGTTCAACTTCTAAATCATGTTCTTTTTCAATGTAAATTAATCGCTCGCTTTGTGGCATATTATTGCTATCGTAAACTGTTATTTGACTAATGCCTTCCGGTGTTTTGTCTTTTGGTAATTCAAATGATAAACTCGTTTCGGTTAAGGTTTGTGTGGTTTCCAAATACGAAATTCCTTTTGCTTTGCAAACTACAGTAAGGAATGCATTCGAATTTTGTGCTAAAGTTATCTCGTTCGTTGTTATACTGATGATGTTTTTTCCTTTAATTGTTCTGAAACTGATTAAATAGCCTTGCTGAAGAACATTGGGAAGTCCTGTTTTCAGTTCTTCTCCGGATGGAGATTTAACCTTTGCATAATAGCTTTTTCCTTCCATAGGTACAAATTGCAATTTCCCCATACCATCGTGAACGCTTTCAAAAGCTGTTACTAATTCGTTATCCGAATCGTAAATTTCACCTTTAATATCTGTTGGTTTTCCGTTACTATCAACTGCCTTAAAACCAACAACGCGGGCTACATTCTCTAAAAGTGATCCGCCTTCAGGGAAGAATTCAACTTTAAAAGTATTTTGCTGAACAGTGCTTTTTTTAGTCGTATTCGTTTGTTTAACAGTATTTGTGGTTTTGGATTCGGCTTGTTCTTCAAAAACATCTATAATTTCAATGTCTTTTTTGAATACAAAGTCTTCTCCAAAATTCCGATTCCAGTTCGTATAAGCTCTTAATTGATATTTTCCTGATGTTACTCCAAGAGAATCCTGTAATTGAAAATCACCATGCCCCAGTCCCATTTCTAAATTGGTTTTGTTTCGGGCAATGATTTTAGCATCAGATGAAATTAATTCCACATATAGAATGTTACTATTGTCAAAAAGCAAGTTATTAGAGGCTTTAATACTGTAAGCTTTATACCACAAATCTTCACCTGCAAAATAAATTGATCGATCGGTATGGAGGTAGATTTTTTCAATATCAGGAATGGTTTTTTGTTGTTGAGCCTGCAAAAAACCGAATGATACTAACCCCAAAAAGAAACAGAATAAACTGCATTTTTTATTTTTAAGCATATAGAATCTAATTTATTGACTGTTTTTAATAGTATAAAAAGTCTTTCTAACTACAGGAATTCCGCTACCGGTAATTCCTTCCAGAGCTACTTTTACTTTGGTTTCTACCTTTGTATTAAAATAATTTACAGTGGCATTTCCCGTTTTATCTGGATGCACATAAGGATTCCAATAAATAGTATTTCTTACAGCTGCATTTTTATCTAATTCTTCATTGGTTTTTTCAGAATCCGGCATATAAAAAACACGTGCAGTATAAAAACATTCTAGTTCTTGTTTAATAGAATGAAGAGGATCTTTTTTAGGTTTATTTCCTCTATTTCCATTTGTAAAAATTGAAATAACGCCGCCTAAAGTTTCTGGATTTTCTAAAATAAATAATTGTGCAATTTCTCCACCTCTTACAACATCAATTTTTACAACATCATTGGGCGATATCCAGTCTAATTCATTAGTTTCTAACATTTGATAACCATCAATTAATATAAGTGGCGGAAGATTATGTTCTCCCAAAATCGTCACCCCTCTATCAACAACTTGAACACTAGGAACTTTATCTAAAACATCATAAATAGTAGTTAAGCTTTTTGTAGTTGCGTCTGCAACAAACCTGTAATCAGGAACTCCGTATGGAACAATAACATTATTTTTTTTTCTTCCTTTAACTTCCACTTCTTTCAAAACATTTTCTGGTTTTACTCCAAAAGCTGTAAATTTATTCAATACATTTTCAGTAATCTGATTTGTATCAGGCAAAAGAAATAGCTCTTTTTTTAATCTTACAGGAATTGGAGCACGTTCAATAGAATCTAAAACAATTTCCCCTCTGAATTTTCCTTTTTCATCTCTGGTATTTAGGTACATATTCGTTTTGCCGGCAAACATCAGGTTTTCAAATTGAAAACGTCCAATGGAATCAGTAATAGCGCTAAAAATATTTCGATTCTTCTTACCTGATAAAGCCAATGTCAAACTATTATTTACTAATGGTTTGTCAGCAAAAAGTTGCTTGACTTTTCCTGATATCGTAATTCCTTTTTCAACTTTAAACAAATTCTTTTCATCAGCCTGAGGCATTGTTTTCCATACAAAATCACGCCAACCTTGGGTTAGCAATAAATTATCCAAATGCTCTAATCGTTTGGGATTATTGGTATCAAAATAATACCCCGGATGATCTACTTTTCCTCTAATGTCAGATTCCATCAGGAAATAAGAACAGATGTTGGATTCAAAATTATCATTTTCAACGCCGTTCGTATCGGTGACACTCAATGAAAAACTAGCTGATTTTCCTTCTCCAGATCTGGAATTTGAACTTATGCTTAATGTTGCTTTCTCATTAGGTTGATACGTTGGTTTATCTGTTAAAAGTTCAACTTCTAAATCATGTTCCTTTTCAATGTAAATTAAGCGCTCACTTTGGGGTTTATTATTGCTATCGTAAACTGTTATTTGACTAATGCCTTCCGGTGTTTTGTCTTTTGGTAATTCAAAAGATAAACTCGTTTCGTTTAAAGTTTGTGTGGTTTCCAAATACGAGATTCCTTTTGCTTTGCAAACTACAGTAAGGAACGCATTAGGATTTTTTGCTAAAGTTATCTCGTTCGTTGTTATACTGATGATGTTTTTTCCTTTAATTGTTCTGAAACTGATTAAATAGCCTTGCTGAAGAACATTGGGAAGTCCTGTTTTCAGTTCTTCTCCGGATGGAGATTTAACCTTTGCATAATAGCTTTTTCCTTCCATAGGTACAAATTGCAATTTCCCCATACCATCGTGAACGCTTTCAAAAGCTGTTACTAATTCGTTATCCGAATCGTAAATTTCACCTTTAATACCTGTTGGTTTTCCGTTACTATCAACTGCCTTAAAACCAACAACGCTGGCTACATTCTCTAAAAGTGATCCGCCTTCAGGGAAGAATTCAACTTTATAAAAATTTTGCTTAGCGACTTCCCTATTCGATTTTTGAGTTTCCAAAACCGATTTTTGAGCAACTTTTGTATTTTCTTTCGACTCAAAAACATCTATAATTTCAATATCTTTTTTGAAAACAAAATCATCTCCAAAATTTCGATTCCAATTGGTATAAGCTCTTAATTGGTATTTTCCAGGTTTTACATCAAGAGAATCCTGTAACTGAAAATCACCGTGACCTAAACCCATTTCTAAATTGGTTTTATTTCGGGCAATGATTTTAGCATCAGCCGAAATTAATTCTACATATAGAATATTACTGTTATAAAAAAGTAAATTATTCGTAGCCCGAACATTATACGCTTTATACCATAAATCCTCACCTATAAAATAAGTTAATCGATCGGTATGAAGATAGATTTTTTCAATATCATAACTATTTTGAATATTTTGTGCCTGAACCCAAAAAGGAAGAAAAAAAATACTCCCTAAAAATCCTAAAACATATTTTTTATTAATGATAAAATCTTTTTGCATAAACAGTATTTTAAAAGTTGAATTCATTTATTTTTAACAACATCATTTACATCAATAAAATTTCTTTCCTCCTCAGATAATAATATAGCGTTTGAATTTGTAACAATATCTTTAGGAAGATTTTGATATATCGGTTTTGACAAATTGATAAGACCTGCATTCTTAACTTTTTCTATTTGAGTATTTTTTAGGACATATAAATTGTTTTTGATATTTCCATTATGTTTTACATCATTGTAGGTGATATTAAAATCGGCGCTGACTTCAAATGAGTTTACTGTCCATTTGTTATTTTTATTTTTTTGAAAATTTAATATTGAACTAGAACTAATAGTCTCATACGAGAATTCTTTATTAGCTCTTATAGTATAACTTTTAGTAACTCTATTTTTATTTTCGACTTCATTTGTAAATGAAATGATTGCTTTAGTCTCTTTATCGAATATAATTTTCCCTTTACTTCTAAAAGAATAAGTATACCTCTTTTTCCAGTCTGATGTAAAGGAAACTAGTATTTCATTTGCAGAAGAATTTTCAATAATAAAATTAAGTTTAGGATTGATTTTTATGAAATTAATTAGAAAAATATTCAAATAGACATTGTTAATTAGATTTTTTGTGTCAATAAAACCACTATTTGAAGGTATATTTTCTTTAGGAATATCTGTAAAAATATCCATAGGGTTATTGATATTAAAATCTATTGAACCTAAACGTAACTTTAAGTCTCTTAACTGTCTGTAGTTATAGCTTCTACTCCACCAATTGACTTTAGTTACTATCAATCGCTTGAGATTATTATCAATAGATAATGTTTCTTTAAAATTACATTCTTTTTCAAAAGGCTGATTTTCATATAAATTTTCATAGTTTTCAAGTACATACTTTAGTGCTTTGGTTATATTAAAAGAACTCACAATGACCTCATCCAGAATAACTGATTTTGGAGTTAAATAAAGAGTGTTTAAATTTTGTAATTCTTTAGAATTAATTATTTTTTCCTGATAAGCTATATGTGAAATTCTTAAATCATATTCCCGAATATTTATTGTTGCTTTTCCATCAGAATTAGTAAAAGTACCTTCCTGAATTTCCGGATAATAAATATTTACGGTTTCAACAGGCAATTTAGTTGCACTGTCTAATATCAAAATTTCTCTGTTTTGAGAATAGGAAATGATACTGTTTAATAGCAGAATAATCCTAAAGCAATTTTTTATTTTTCTCATTCTTTCTATTTTCTTAAAATGACCGTCAGAACTTATTTTTTAATCGAATAATACGTTGTTTTCACCACAGGAATTCCATGAGCAGTAATTCCTTCCAATGCCACTTTTACTTTAGTTTCAACATTGGTATTGTAATAATCAACACTTGTTTCACCTGTCCCATCGGGATGGACAAAAGGATTCCAATAAATCGTATTTCTAACTGCTGAATTTTTATTCAACATGGGATTTGGTTTTTCCGGATCTGGGGAGTAAAAAATACGGGCTGTAGAAAAACCTTCTATTTCTTGTTTTACAGCATAAACGGGGACTTTTTTAGGTTTATCGTTCCAATTTCTATTTATAAAAATTGAAATAATAGGTACGCCTAGTTCTCTTACTACCTCAATTTTTACAATTTCATTAGGTAAAATATAATCTAAGTCATAATTATAAACGCCAAAACCATTTACCAATATACTTGGAACATCCTTTTCACCAACAACGCGTAAATCCCTATCAAATCTATCCTTAACCCAAATACCAGGAACTATCTCCAATACATCCCAAATAGAAACTAATGTTTTTGTTACTATATCAGGGGTGTAAGTACTAAAAGGATTCTTGTAATACACTGGTTGCCAATACTTATTCTTAGATTTAACTACAACTTCATTCAAAACATTCTCCGGTTTTACTCCAAAAGCTGTAAATTTATTCAATACATTTTCAGTAATCTGCTTTGTTTCAGGCAAAAGAAATAGCTCTTTTTTTAATCTTACAGGAATTGGAGCCCGTTCAATCGAATCCAAAACCATTTCACCTCTGAATTTCCCTTTTTCATTTACACTATTCAAATACATATTCGTTTTATCAAAAAACATCAAATTCTTAAATTCGAATCGACCCATTGAATCCGTAATTGCGCTAAGAAAAATGCTATTCTTTTTATTCATTAAAGCCAAAGTCAGATTGTTATTTATCAATGGTTTATCAGAAAAAACCTCCTTCACTCTACCTGAAATGGTGATTCCTTTTTCTGGTTTGAACAAATTCTTTTCATTAACTTTTGGAGTAGTTTTCCATACAAAATCCCGCCAGCCTTGGGTCAACAGTAAATTATCTAAATGGTCTAATCGTTTTGGATTATTATTGTCAAAATAATAACCCGGATGATGTATTTTTCCTCTAATGTCAGATTCCATCAGAAAATAAGAACAGATGTTGGATTCAAAATTATCTTCTTCAACTCCGTTTGTATCGGTGACACTCAATGAAAAGCTGGCTGATTTTGGCGTGCCATCTTTTGATACAGTAGAAACATAAACTATAGTTTTTTCATTAGGTCCGTAAGTATTACTATCTGTCAAAAGCTGAACGTCTAAATCATGTTCTTTTTCAATATAAATCAAGCGCTCACTTTGGGGTTTATTAGTATTGTCGAATAATGTAATCTGGCTGATGCCGTTAGGTGTTTTGTCTTTTGGTAATTCAAAAGATAAACTCGTTTCGGTTAACGTTTGTGTGGTTTCTAAATATGGAATTCCTTTAGCTTTACAAACTACAGTAAGGAACGCATTAGAATTTTGAGATAAAGTTATCTCGTTCGTTGTTATACTGATGATGTTTTTTCCTTTAATTGTTCTGAAACTGATTAAATACCCTTGCTGAAAAACATTTGGTAATTCTGTTTTCAATTCTTCCCCGGATAGTGTTTTAATTTTTGCATAATAGGTTTTGCCTTCCATCGGTACCATTTGGAATTTTCCCATTCCATCATGTACACTTTCAAAAGCTGTTACTAATTCATTATTGGAATCCAATAATTCACCTTTAATTTCAATTGGTTTTCCGTTACTATCAACTGCCTTAAAACCAACAACGCTGGCTACATTCTCTAAAAGTGAACCACCTTCGGGGAAAAAATCAACTTTAAAATTACTTTGGGTTTTCTTTCTTATATTTTTAGTCTGATTCTCTGAAATAGTATGTTTTGACTGTGATTGGGAATGCTCTTCAAAGACATCTATAATTTCAATGTCTTTTTTGAAAACAAACTCTTCTCCAAAATTCCGGTTCCAATTCGTATAAGCTCTAAGTTGATAAATCCCCGGTTTTACTCCAACAGAATCTACTAATTGAAAATCACCGTGACCTAAACCCATTTCTAAATTGGTTTTATTTCGGGCAATCATTTTTGAATCATCCGAAATTAATTCGACATATAAAATGTTACTGTTATCAAAAAGCAAGTTATTAGAAGCTCTTACATTATAAGCTTTGTACCATAAATCTTCGCCAACAAAATAAGTGGATCGATCGGTATGAAGATAGATTTTTTCAATATCAGGAATTGTTTTTTTGTCCTGTGCATTAAAAGAAACAATTGATAATAAAAACAATAAGAAGCAAAGTGTTTTTTTATTTTGAATCATATAATTCTATCTTACTGATTATTTTTAATCTGATAATACATCTTTTTAACCACAGGAATTCCGCTACCAGTAATCCCTTCCAGAGCTACTTTTACTTTTGTTTCTACTTTAGTATTAAAATAATTCACAGTCGTATTACCTGTTTTATCAGGATGTACATAAGGATTCCAATAAATAGTATTTCTTATAGCTGCATTTTTATCTAATTCTGGATTTGGTTTTTCAGGATCTGGCGAATAAAAAACTCTTGCGGTGTAAAAGCCTTCTAGTTCTTTCTTAACAGCATATACAGGAACTATTTTTTTACGTTGACCATCTTTTGCACTTGTAAAAATAGAAACAAGAGTATAACTACCGTATAGTGCCGCTATATGCCATCCACTTATAACTTCTATTCTAAGAGCTTCATCAGGGGAAACTGAAAGCAATTGATCTCCACTTACCGCCTGAAAACCATCTATTAATATTGCAAAAGGTAATTTAGATGCATCTTTTGCAACAATACTGTCATAATTAACAGAAACAACGCCTCTTAATTCTTGTTCCAGATAATCAATAAAATTATAAAACTTATTGGCTTCTATTTTATTTACCTTAAAAGTATAATCAGGAACTCCATAAAATGGGTTTATTTTGTTTTTATTAGCCTTCACTTCAACTTCTTTCAACATATTCTCCGGTTTTATTCCAAAAGCAATATATTTTTTAGATACATTTTTAACAACCGAATGAGTTGTTTCAGGCAAAAGAATGATTTTCTTTTTTAACCTAACAAACATTGGAGCACGTTCAATGGAATCTAAAACGATTTCCCCTCGGAATTTTCCTTTTTCATTTACATTATTTAAGTACATACTTGCTTTATCAGAAAACATAAGGTTTTCAAATTGAAAACGACCTACAGAATCTGTAATTTCATTAAAAATTCCATGATTCTTTTTACTCATTAAAGCCAAAGTCAAATTATTATTCACTAATGGTTTATCAGAAAACACCTGCTTAACTCTTCCTGAAATGGTGATTCCTTTTTCTACTTTAAAACTGTTAGTTTCGTCAGATCTTTGTATGTTTTTCCATACAAAATCACGCCAGCCTTGGGTCAACAATAAATTGTCTAAATGTTCTAATCGTTTAGGATTGGTTGCATCAAAATAATAACCCGGATGATGTATTTTTCCTCTAATGTCTGATTCCATCAGAAAATAAGAACTTAAATTCGATTCAAAATTATCGTTTTCAACTCCATTCGTATCTGTCACACTCAACGAAAAACTGGCTGATTTTCCTTCTCCGGATTTTGATTTAGAAGAAACAGAAATCGATGCTTTTTCTTCCGGTTGATATGTTGGTTTATCTGTTGAAAGTTCTACTTCTAAATCATGTTCTTTTTCAATGTAAATTAATCGCTCGCTTTGTGGCTTATTATTGCTATCGTAAACTGTTATTTGACTAATGCCTTCCGGTGTTTTGTCTTTTGGTAATTCAAAAGATAAACTCGTTTCGTTTAAAGTTTGTGTGGTTTCCAAATACGAGATTCCTTTTGCTTTGCAAACTACAGTAAGGAACGCATTAGGATTTTTTGCTAAAGTTATCTCGTTCGTTGTTATACTGATGATGTTTTTTCCTTTAATTGTTCTGAAATTAAGTAAATAACCTTGTTTAAGAACGTTAGGAAACTCTTGGCGAAGTTCTGATCCTGTGGAAGTTTTAAGTTTTACATAATAGGTTTTGCCTTCCATCGGTACCATTTGGAATTTCCCCATACCATCGTGAACGCTTTCAAAAGTGGTAACCAATTCGTTATTGGAATCCAATAATTCTCCTTTAATTTCAATTGGTTTTCCGTTCCTGTCAACTGCTTTAAAACCGACCACACTGGCGACATTCTCTAAAAGTGAACCTCCTTCGGGAAAGAATTCAACTTTATAAGCATTTTGTTTGGCGACTTCCCTATTCGATTTTTGAGTTTCCAAAACCGATTTTTGAGCCACTTTTGTATTTTCTTTCGACTCAAAAACATCTATAATTTCAATATCTTTTTTAAACACAAAGTCTTCTCCAAAATTCCGATTCCAATTGGTATAAGCTCTTAATTGATACTTTCCGGATTTTACGCCCAGAGAATCCTGCAATTGAAAATCACCGTGACCTAAACCCATTTCTAAATTGGTTTTATTTCGGGCAATGATTTTAGCTTCAGATGAAATTAATTCTACATATAAAATGTTGCTGTTATCAAAAAGTAAGTTATTTGAAGCTCGAACATTATACGCTTTATACCATAAATCCTCACCTATAAAATAAGTAGAACGATCGGTATGAAGATAGATTTTTTCAATATCCTGAGTTGTTTTCTGCTCTTGTGCCTTCAAAAAAACGGAGGCTAAACCCAATAATAAAACACTAAAAACACCGCTTTTTCTACTTCTCACAAAAGCATTGACCATAAGGTTTATGAATTAAAATCACACAATTAAAACACCTAAATTTCCTAATAAATTATCTTACAATTATTAAGCCAATTATTATAATTTAAATATTAACTTTAAACAAAAATCACTATACAACAATCAACTACACAAAAAAAACCGATAAAAAGAGTGAAATCAAAAGATTTTTACACTTTTCAGAGGCTTAATTAAAATTCTATATTATTAACTTATTTTTTAATCGTATAATAGGTGTTTTTTACTACAGGAATGCCATTACTGGTAATTCCCTCCAAAGCCACTTTCACTTTGGTTTCTACCTTTGTATTGTAATAATTCAGCGTACTGTTTCCCTCTTTGTCCGGATGCACATAAGGATTCCAGTAAATCGTATTTCTTACAGCGGCCTGATTATCTAACTCTGGATTTGGTTTTGCGGGATCGGGAGCATAAAATACCCTTGCAGTATAAAAACCATCAATATCTTTCTTAATGGAATGAAAAACTTCTTTTTTAGCATGTTGTCCGGTATTTGCTTTAGTAAAAATGGAAATAATACCATTTGCTGCCTCTTCTCCATAATAAGCTGTTGCAGTTGCTCCCTTTACTACTTCAATTTTTAATACATCTTCGGGCTGAATAAAACTTACCTGTCCTCTGTCAATAGCTACAAAACCATCAATAATAAAAAGTGGTGCTCCTTCAAAACGTGTAAAACGTACTGAATCATCGGTGGCAACAACACCTGGAATATTTTGTTCAATTAGTTGGAAAATATCCGTAAATGTAGCTACACTTTCGTCTGGAACATAACTGTTATCAGCAATTCCATAAAAAACCGGTGGCAGACTTTTCTTTTTAGAAACAATCTTAACTTCGTCCAGAATATTTTCAGATTGTACACCAAAAGCAGCAAATTTCCTGTAAACATTATCAACCAACATTCTTGTTGTTAGGTCCCAATTGATAGCTTTATTTTCGATTGAAATACTAATGGGGTTTTGTTCTATTGGATCTAATAATAATTCGCCTCTAAACTTCCCTTTCGCATTTCTGGAATTTAAAAACATACCTGTTTTTCCGGAAAACATCAGGTTTTCAAACTTAAAACCGCCCTCAGAATCTGTAGTAGCATTAAAAATATTAAAATGTTTTTTATTCATTAAAGCCAGTGTCATGGTATTATTTACTAATGCCTTTTCGCCAAGAAGTTGCTTTACCCTACCCGATATTGTAATTCCTTTTTCGGCAATATAATGAATTGAATCACTGATTTTAGGAGTTGTTTTCCAAATAAAATCACGCCAGCCCTGAGTTAACAATAAATTGTCTAAATGTTCCAGTCGTTTTGGATTGTTTGTATCAAAATAATAGCCGGGGTTATACACTTTTCCTCTAATATCTGATTCCATCAGGTAATAAGAACTAATAGTGGAATCATAACCTTTCTCTTCTGTTATTCCGTTCCTGTCCGTTACACTTAATGAAAAACTGGCCGATTTCCCAAGCCCCGCTTTTGATTTTGAAGTCACAGTAATAGTTGCTTTTTCATTAGGCTGATAAGTTGCTTTATCTGTTGTTATTTGTACATCCAAATCATGTTCTTTTTCAATATAAACTAATCGTTCGCTTAATGGTTTAGAACTACTGTCGTAAAGTGTAATTTGGCATATCCCTTCAGGAAGTTTGTCTTTTGCCAGTTCAAAAGAAAGATTGCTTTCAGTTAGCATTTGAGTTGTTTCAAAATAAGTGACTCCTCGCGACTTACAAACAACTGTAAGCTGTTCATTAGGATTAATTGCTAACGTCTCCGGATTTGTATTAATAACGATAATATTTCTGCCTTTAAAATTTCTAAAACTTAGAGCGTAACCGTTTTTAAGTGCATCAGGAAGATCGGTACGTTGTACTGTTCCTGTTTGAGTTTTAATTTTTACGTAATATTTTTTTCCGGTGTTGGGTATCATTTGAAATTTCCCCATACCATCATGAGCACTTTCAAATGAAGTAACCAGTTCACTATCGGAATCAAAAACATCTGCTGTAACAGTTATTGGATTTCCGTTGCCGTCAACTGCTTTGAATCCCACAACACTGGCTACATTATCTAAAAGCGAACCTCCTTCCGGAAAAAAATCAACCTTAATATTTTGTTTACCGGCATTATCCTCATCATTTTGAACCAATTCAAACTTTGATTTATTGGCCTTCGAATGGGATTCGAAAACATCAATAATTTGAATTTCTTTTTTAAAAATAAAATCTTCTCCAAAATTTCGATTCCAATTCGTATAAGCACGCAACTGATACATTCCTGGTTGGACACCAAGAGAATCCTGCAATTGAAAATCGCCGTTTCCCAATCCCATTTCCAGATTGGTCTTATTTCGGGCAATGATTTTAGAATCAGCCGAAA
Source organism: Flavobacterium plantiphilum (assembly GCF_046000495.1). Classification (NCBI taxonomy): domain Bacteria; kingdom Pseudomonadati; phylum Bacteroidota; class Flavobacteriia; order Flavobacteriales; family Flavobacteriaceae; genus Flavobacterium; species Flavobacterium plantiphilum. The sequence continues at coordinate 307,787 of NZ_JBELQA010000001.1, read as the reverse complement.
TCAATTCAACATATAAGATGTTACTGTTGTCAAAAAGAATATTATTATAAGCACGCACATTATAAGCTTTGTACCACAAATCTTCACCCATAAAATAAATGGATCGGTCTGTATGAAGATAGACTTTTTCAACATCGGCAATTGTCTTTTTATCCTGTGCCTGCAAAAAACTCAATGAAGTAACCAACCAAAAGAAATAAATTAAAAAGCAATTTTTATTGCGAAAGACAGCTTTAGTCATATAAAACTCAGAATTTATATTAATACAAAATAATACTTCTTTTAATTCCTCTACGTCATAAGTATGAAAACACTTAGACAATTAAATATTAAGATAAGTAAAATTTTACTAAAATAGCTACTTAAAATAAATTATCTAACCTGTACTATCCTGTAAAATAGAGACTAAAGCTTTAATACTATTCCATTTTAAAAAATCACCTATTTTCTAAACAAAAAAACAGAAATAAAAAATGCTCTTTTGTAGTAAATACAATTATTTACCACAAAAAAGCATTCATTAAAATCAATTCTGCTTTATTAAACTAACTCTTTAAAAAACTGTTTTAAAACAACATCATTTTCAAGTGTTGGTGTAAAAACTTCTAGTATTACGGGCTGGTTATTTTGAGAATAGAATTGCTGTAAGCCTTCTTTTAAGCTTATTTTATCAGTAGCTATGATGTATTTAAAACCATACATTTTAGCCAAATGTTCGGCCGTTAAATGATGTGTTGTTTCAAAAAAAGTATTAAAAACGGCTGTTTGCTGATGCCCTGGTAAAATTCTGAAAATACCTCCACCACCATTATTGATAAGAATAATTTTGAAATTATCAGGAATATAATTGTTCCAAAGCGCATTACTGTCATATAAAAAACTCACATCGCCGCTAATAAAAACCGTTGGCTTATTATTGGCTACAGCCGCACCAATAGCGGTAGAAGTGCTTCCGTCAATTCCGCTCGTACCGCGATTACAAAATACTTCAATCGAAGGATCAATTTCCATTAATTGTGCGTATCGAATGGCCGAACTGTTACTGATTTGCAATTGGCTGTCTTTTGGTAAACTTTTAATAATAGTGTCAAAAGCCAGAAAATCTGAAAAAGGAGTGTTTTTTAAAAAGAGCGACTGCTTTTCTTTTCTAATGGATTTTATATGATTCATTTTCGCAAAATAATCACTTTTAATACTTTTAGTCTGAGGTAAAAAAGTTTCAAAAAAAGTATTGGGATTCACCTCAAAATGCTTTGTTAAAACACCAAAAGTATCGTAAGCACGCAAAGGATCAATATGCCAATGTTGTTTGGGTTTATACTTTCGTAAAAAAGCTTTGATGCGTTTGGAAACAATCATTCCGCCAAAAGTGATTAGAATTTCCGGACAGAAATCTTCAAAATCAGCATCCGTGAATGGGGTGATTATGGTGTCAATATTCGAAATAAAATCAGGATGGTGTAAATTAGAAGTTGTTTCTGTCATTACCACAACCGATTCATCTTTCGCTAAAGTTTCCAAAGTGGAATCCGAAATTAAATTAGGATTATTTACTCCTACCAATACTAATTTCTTAGTAGATTGATTCCAAATATCCGCAAAAGCTGTTAAATCTTCTAAAGGAGTTATGGGATTCAAACTGGCAAAATTATGAGTCATTACATCAACTGAAAGCTCCGAAACGGTTTCATACAAAGGTTCTTCAAAAGGTGCATTAATATGAACAGGACCTTTTTTATAGAAAGCTGTATCAATGGCATCGTTGATTTTATGATCGTTTGTTTTTGAAGCTTCTTCGGTTAAATTAGCATTATACAAAGAATGATTAGCAAAAACATTTTCCTGACGAATGGTTTGTCCATCGCCAATATCAATTTTGTTTTGTGGTCTGTCAGCCGAAATAACAATCAAAGGAATCTGACTGTAAAAAGCTTCGGCAACAGCCGGATAATAATTCAGCAATGCCGAACCTGAAGTACATACTACAGCCACAGGTCGCCGGATTTGCTGGGCTATTCCCAACGCAAAAAATGCTGCACAGCGTTCATCAGCAATACTGTAACATTTAAAATCAGGATTAGAGGCAAAACCAATGGTTAACGGAGCATTTCTGGATCCGGGAGAAATTACGATATCGGTAACTCCTTTGGCTAAGCAAATTTGGATGATGCTTTGCGCTAAAGGTATTTTGGGGTAAATCATTGTTTTTATTTCAAAGAGTCAAAGATACAAAGATGACCTTATTTTAAAGCCAAATATTTATACTAAAAACATAAAATAATTACATTTAAATATAAATCTTCTATACAAAAAAGCGATTTCTAAATTGATTTAGAAATCGCTTTTAAAAGAATATAAATTTTATTTATTGTTTAATCCAGTTTACAATTTCCGGAGCATCCGGTTTAGTTTTAGAATAATACACTTCCACCAAATGGCCTTTTTCATCAATCAGGTACTTTTGGAAATTCCATTTTACTTCTGAATCTTTTACGCCATTTTTCTCTTTTTGGGTTAAAAATTGATAAATCGGACTCATATCAGCTCCTTTTACAGAAATTTTATCCATCATTGGGAACGTAACTCCGTAATTTAATTTGCAAAAAGATTCAATTTCTTCATTAGTTCCAGGCTCTTGTCCGTTAAAATTATTAGCCGGAAAACCAATTACAGTGAAACCCTTGTCTTTGTATTGCTTATAGATGGCTTCTAATTGCTCATATTGTGGTGTAAAACCACATTTTGAAGCTGTATTTACAATCAACACCTTTTTTCCTTTTAAAGAAGAAAAATCAAAAGTGTTTCCTGATAAATCTTCTGTTTTAAACTGATAAATACTTTGTGGATCCATGGTTGCTTTTGTTTTTTTATGCTGTGCCTGAGTCATTCCGCTAAAAAGGATAAAGGCAGTACAGACCGCAAATAATAGGTTTTTCATATCATTTATTTTTTTTATAAAATTAGTTAAATTCTACATACACCTATTATTTTCAAAGAGTAATTTCAATTAAACATTGGTTAAATAAAACTTAATATTCCTCCATATAAAATAAAAAACGGAATCAAAAAATAATTCTCATTCTTTAATTGCATAAAAATCATACATTTCTAAATAAGTTTCATAAGTTTGTATTGCAAAAAAAATCCAAAACTATGAGCCAGGACGAATTATTAGTTTTAATCTACAGGAAGGACGAAAAGGCTTTTACACATCTGTATGATATGTATGCGAAAAGTCTTTTTTCTGTAATAAGTGTTCTTATTAAAAACACAGAGGAAGCAGAAGATGTGCTTCAGGAAGTATTTGTAAAAATCTGGAAAAATCTGGATACTTATAACGAAAGTAAAGGTCGTTTTTATACCTGGATTCTCAATATTGCCCGTAATACTTCAATTGATAAATTACGCTCTAAAAACTTTAATAACAGTCAAAAAAACCTTTCCTCTGATAATTTCGTAAATCTATTAGAAGACAGTAACAAACTGAACAGTAAAGTTGACGGAATAGGAATGCAGGAATTTATTAAAAGGTTAAAACCCAAATGTATCCAGATAATAGATTTATTATTTTTTAAAGGCTATACTCAACAAGAAGCAGCGGAAGAACTGGAGATTCCTCTGGGAACAGTAAAAACACATAACAGAAACTGTATTAATGATTTAAGAAACTATTTGAAAGTATAGTACAATGGAAACGAAAGAATATATAGAATCAGGGATATTAGAACTTTATGTTTATGGTTTATTATCAGAAGTAGAAAGTGAAGAAGTAGCAGCAATGGCTAAAAAACACCCCGAAATCAACGCTGAAATTATAGCAATTGAAAAATCAGTTGTGGCACTATCATCCAGCTTCTCACCATTTCAATCAGCTGAAAATTACGCTAAGATTAAAGAAAAATTAAATTTACAAGCCGCTGAAGTAATCCCAATGACTCCTAAGAAAAATTGGTCACAATACATTGGCTGGGCTGCTGCAATCGTATTATTGGCTGGAATTGTGTTCCAATACAACCAATTAGAAGAAACCAATAATCAGGTAGTGAATACTTCTATTGAAAAAGCAAAAATTGAAAAAGAACGAAATGAACTAGCTGTAAAAAAAGCAGCTGTAGAGAAAAACTTAGCAGTTATCAAAGATGTTAACAATACTGTAGTTACTCTGGGTGGTCAGGCTGTAGCTCCGGAATCTTCCGCTAAAGTGTATTGGAACAAAGAAACGCAAGTGGTTTATGTAGACGCAACGGGCTTACCGGAACCACCTAAAGGAATGGTATATCAGGTTTGGGCTTTAAAATTAAATCCGCTTACGCCAACAAGCATTGGATTACTGGATAATTTTGATAAAAACGACCAACGCTTTTTTGCTGTTAATAATACCGGTGATGCAGAAGCTTTCGGGATTACTCTGGAACCTGCAGGCGGAAGCTTAACACCTACAATGGAACAATTGTATACTTTAGGAAAAGTATAATTCCATTCGAAATTTAAAATACTAAAAAGGCTTTCTCATGAAAGTCTTTTTTTGTTTCATACAGTTCTAGTTTGCATTGATTATATTTGCACAATTATAATTTTTCATGAGCTATACCCTCCTTTCCTCGCCTCTTCAGGGATTTACCGATTTTCGTTTTAGAAATGCCCAAAACAAATATTTTGGAGGAATTGATACTTTCTATTCTCCTTACATTCGTTTAAACGGAAAACTCATTATCAAATCATCTTATCAACGGGACTTGCTTCCTGAAAATAATGAAGGATTAGAAGTGATTCCGCAAGTGATTACTAATGATGCGGACGAATTTTTGTTTGTTTCCAAATATGTTCAGGAATTAGGATACAAAGAATTGAATTGGAATTTAGGCTGTCCGTATCCAATGGTAACCAAATCCGGAATGGGTTCCGGACTGATTTGCCAGAGTGAAAAAATTGATGACATTCTTAAAAGAGTACATGCCGAATCAGATATCCTTGTTTCGATGAAAATGCGCTTGGGATATGATAATGCCGAGGAAATTCTGGATGTTTTACCGTTGTTAGAAAAATATCCCATTAAAAATGTAGCCATTCATGCCCGCATTGGAAAACAATTATACAATGGCGGAGTGAATTTAGACGGTTTCCAGCAATGTGTAGATAATACTAAACTAAAACTGTACTACAACGGCGATATCACTTCGGTAGCTCAATTTCACAAAATGCAGGAACGCTTTCCATCGATTGATCATTGGATGATTGGTCGCGGATTAATTGCCGATCCTTTTTTACCTTCCATGATTAAAAACAACAGCTCCGAATATCCGTCCAACAAAATGGAATTATTCAGTGATTTTCATGATACTTTGTACGCTGGTTATAGCGAATCTTTATCAGGAGCGACGCATATTCTGCTAAAAATGCACCATCTCTGGGAGTACTTTTCAGTTATTTTCTCGAATCCACACAAAGTGCATAAAAAGATCAAAAAGGCGAAAAGTATCCGGAATTATGAGCAGGCGGTTAGGGAGATTATTAAGGAGGGGTAGGTTTCCAATAGATAATACCAAAAAAATCTGCTTAACTACAATTTACCAGAAAAAATAATACATTTGTTAAAATTAGGCTATTCAGTAGTTCTGTACGCCTAAAATTGGTTAGATTACCGCTATTTATAAAGTATACTGTTAGTGACAATCGCCAAAAACTATACGGAAATCTCCATTAAAACTTATGAAAAAAAACATCCAAATTATAGGGTTTTACTTTTTACTTTTCAATTTAACTGCTTTTGGTCAATCAGTTAAAATGGAAAAGGACTCACTTTGGACAATAGACGAAATTTCTAACATGTCTGTTTATTTATATCAAAAAGTCACCGATACATCAGGAATAGGTGGAACTGGAACAATAATTAACCATAATAAACGGTATTTTCTTTTAACTGCTAATCATGTTGCAAAAGAAATGAAAATAAATTCACAAATTGTTTTTCGTATAACAGGTGATAAACCCGTAATTTTTAATCTTTCTTTATTTACTCCTAACCATAAAATTGATTGGATTAACCATATCGAGGCAGATTTATCTATTATTGAACTTTTACCTGTTAATAATGATGTTCAAAAACGATTTTATGAATCCTCATTTTCATCAAAGTTTATATATAAAGGACAAGATACCTTACCGAGAGATAATGATGTAACATTTTTTGGTTATCCATTACTTGATTTAGATCTTAAACATTTTTCATCACTTAGTTTTACTGCATATCTTGCAAGTGGTTTAATTACCAATAAAAGATATGATACTAAATCAAAATGCACTTTTTATTACTTGGATCAACCTAGTATGCAAGGAGCAAGTGGTGGCGGTGTATTTTGTTCAGTAAAAAAAACAATGTATATGGGCTTAGGTAGAACATTATTAATTGGAGTTGTTCACGGAACAGCTGGAGATAATACTGGTGGAAAATTAGCAGCAATCACGCCATCATTTTACATTTGGGATTTATTGAATAATTTAAATTAAATTTCAAAACTTTGAATGTTCGGTTTGGCTAGAAACTAACGGAGTATCCCACTTAATTCAAATAAGAAAGGTCCAACTGCAGAGTTGAACCTTTTTACATTAAAATGAAACCTATTTATTTCTTATAATACTTTCGGTATGTGGGGTATGTGATCGCTCCAATTAGAGCAATTCCTCCCAGCGAATAATAAATCCAGTTTAGTGAATGTGCTTCCCCACTGGCATACGAATGCAATCCTACCAAGTGGAAATTAACTCCGTAATACGTAAACAAAATGGAAATAAAAGCAAACATACTCATTAAGTTAAAAACCCATTTCCCTCGTAATGCGGGTACAAAACGAGCATGAATTACAAAAGCATATACCATAATACTGATTAAAGCCCAAGTCTCTTTTGGGTCCCAGCCCCAGTAACGTCCCCAGCTTTCATTAGCCCATTGTCCGCCCAGGAAGTTCCCAATAGTCAACATAATCAATCCGATGGTTAATGCCATTTCGTTGATATAAGTTATTTCCTTAATATTTAAATCCATCTTGGTTTTGTTCTTTTCATTGGTAAAAAAGATTAATACCAACGATACAAACCCAAGTATAAATCCTAATGCAAACGGGCCATAACTCGCTACAATTACCGCAACGTGAATCATTAACCAATAGGAATTCAACACCGGCTGCAGATTAGCAATTTCCGGATCAATCCAGTTCATGTAGGCTGCCATTAAAATCATTGCAGTTACAAAAGCCGATGAAGCAACAGTCAGCTTTGATTTGATATCGAAAGCCAAACCAAAAAACATCGTTGCCCAGGAAACATACACAATCGATTCATAAGCATTACTCCATGGCGCATGTCCTGAAATGTACCAGCGCGCAATTAATCCTAAGGTATGCAATGCAAATAATAATCCAATGAAAATATGCATTCCGTTAACTAAGTAATTCAGTACTTTTCTTTCTTTGAATATTTTTAAGATAGTGAACAGAAGCATTAAAATAGCCGCTGTTAAATACCAATATGGTAATTTTTGGAAAACATCGTATTTGTTATACAAAATCTCCATACTGACTTTGTCTTCTGAAGGCAATACTTTTTCACCATATTTTCTTTGAAAACCATGAATACTTTCCAGCAAATCATCTGAATTTTTATAATCTCCTGAGACAGCAGCATTCGTCAAAGAACCAAAATACAATGGTAAAACGCTTTTAGTGTACGTAGAATCCATGCCTTTTAAGCCTGCTGTTGCTAAATCGTTAACAGAAATCCATTTGTTATTAGCATCATTCGGAATCGGGAAAATTTTCAAAATAGTTCCGCTTAAAGCTGATTCCATCAGGTTGACTTTCTTATCGGTTTCTACAAAGTCTTTTTCAAACTGATTTGGATTTGCGGCCTGATATGCTGCTTCCAAATAAGGAGATAATTTATAGTTACCCTGCCCGTCAAAAAAGGCAATAAAAGGAGCGTATTTGGCCTTAGTATCAATACCAATAATTTTACGGATACTGTCATTGCCGCTTTTAATGTAAATCAAAGGAACCTCAATCCATAATTGTGCATACTGTGACATGGACAAAAATACCTGATCAGAGTTCATGCCTTTGTATTCATTAGCATGGCTTACTTTTCGCAACAATTCAGACGAAAAAGTATTAATCGGTTTCATTCTTCCGCCTGCATCCTGAATGATTAATCGACCAAACTGAGCGGCATGCTTTTCAGAAACTTTATATTTTGTAAGTAAGGAATCTATTTGTTTTTCCGTCGGAGCCACTCTTGCCGGCATTGTTCCCGCCTGTTCTGTATGTGCGTGATTATGCCCGGCTTCCTGTTCGGTATGTTCATGATTGTGGTCGTGCCCTTCATGATCATGGTCGTGATCCTGCATTTGTGCAAAACCATTGAAGCTTAAGAACAAAACTAAAATGGTAATTAGTTTTTCTTTTTTGGTTTTAACGACATCCAATTTTCGTTTCAAATCAGCAAAACGGGAATGCTTGGTAAACATAATTGCCATCAATGAAAAAAACAACAAAAAATAACCGGCATAAGTAATATTCGTTCCCCAGAAATCATGATTTACTGATAATATGGTTCCTTTTTCATCAGGATCAAAACCTGATTGAAAAAAACGATAGCCTTTATGGTCTAATACGTGATTCATATAAATTCGGGCATCAAAGGATTTTTCTGCTGAATCCTGAACGGTTACCTTACTTTCAAACGAAGAATAACTTTTCTCTGTTCCGGGATATTTTTCAGCTATAAAATCATTCAATTGAATTTTAAATGGTAAAATATAAGCTTTACTGCCGTAGAATAAAGAATATTCAATGTTTCCAATTTTTACTGTTTTTGGTTCTCCAGTTTTCCCTTTAGAACCCAGCAGCGTAATTTCTTTTTCCTGTCCTTCGGCATTTACGGTTACAACCAGAGCATCTTCGTGATTTTTAGCTTTAAAGTCATTATTGGATTCATACTCAATAGTTCCTCTCACAGCAGGATCCGGAAAAACGATTCTGATATCACCAATACTGTATAACGAACGCATCATCAACGGCTGAACATTATCTTTAGTTACCGCTCCCTGAAACTTATCAGCCATACGCATAAAGTTTCCTTCAAATGGTGTTTCTATAGTATATTCTTTTCCGTCAAAATTAATGTTGATAGCACCATCAGTAGGTTTATTCAAAGCAAAAAGTACGTTATGAATATTCTGCACTTCGCCTTCTTTCAGAAAATGTTCTTCACGTCCGCCATCACCGGCTTCCACTAATTTCATGTATAAAGTTCCGTTAGCATCAGGTTTTATATACTCTTTTGCTCCCATAATAAAGTTTTTGTATTTTACTTCAAAGGGAGTATCGGCAAATTGTCCTGAAACAGAGAAATTATTATCCGTTACCGGGGAAAGTAATAAACGTTTTTCAAAAACGCGTCGTTTCATTTCGCCCTTATATTCTCCATCAACAAAAACAGATAAAAAGGTTTTCTCGGAATAGAATTGGTTTTCAGCAGCGCCTTCGCGAATAGGCATCACGCCTTCATAACTAATGTAACGGGTGATAAAAGCACCTAACAGAATTAAAATAAAAGCCAAATGCAACAATAAAGTAGCCCATTTTTCTTTTTTTAATAATTGGTAACGTTTGATATTTCCGATGAAGTTTATCATAAAAAACACCATAATTCCCTCAAACCACCAGGTATTATAAACCCAGATTCGGGCTGTATCCGTATTGTATTTACTTTCGATGAAAGTTCCTGTTGCCATTGCTACTGCAAAAGCAATAAAAAGAAAAGCCATTAAGCGGGTAGAAAATAAAAAAGAGTAGATTTTTTTATCCATTTTAAAAGGATTGCGTTTTATAAAAGTGCGACAAAAGTACTCAAAAATGTTGAGTACTAAAGCGGTGTAATTGTTAATTTAATCCAAAATTAAGAACCACTAACTCCTTATGTAATCTTCTTTTATGAATGCAAAAATTATATGTTTTTTTACTCAGCCAGCTTTTTCAGACTATCATAAACTGCCAGTTCCACATCAGCCGGATTCCTGATATTGAATTGTTCCAGCAATTCATTCAAATATGCTTTACTGATATTTCTTTTATTTTCAATCGTTTGTAAAAGTAATCCGCTCACCTTACTTAAATTATTCGACATTGGTAAAACAGGCTGAATTAAAGGAGCATTGGCACTCAAACGAGTTAAATCTAAATCCATAGCTATCCATTTTTTTAAATAATCAGTCACTATTTTTTGATTAACCAACTCCTTATTTTCTAAATAGTTTTTTACTGCTTTATTAAACTCATAAGCATCAGCTGCATCGGCAGTACAGGCATCAGCAAACAAAGTTAACGGAGAATACATCATGTATTTTTTTCCTCCTCCATTGCGTTTGTAAATTTTGTAAGGTTCGCAAATATTCGTAAAATCATTTAAAGATTGGGTATCCTGATAATTACTGATGTTTCTTAAGATTACTTGTTTATTTCGAATATGTGTCAAACCAATTTCTTCTAACCGAAATGAAATTTGCTTCAACCGCTTGTGCATACTTTCCAGATTTGTCACGGTGTCATTAGACCACAATCTTTCGGCAATAGCTGCTGTACGAGGCCATATTCTGGAATCTATCGTTAAAGGCGTTACAAGTTCACTCCACATAGTGGCTTCACCTCCCAGAATTCCTGCTTTTTCCTCTTGGGTCAAAACCACATTTTCAGGCATTGGATCATTCAGATAATGACTGTCTACACCCAGCATCAAATCGATATAATAACCATTTGACAATACTGTTTTATAGCCATTTTTGACGGCTTTTACAAGAGAAGCTCCTGGCTCAAGACCCTCATTTACTCCCCTCCAGGAATGAATAACAGCATTCTTTGGCATCTCTTTAGTCATGATCTCCTCCCACCCCATCAGTTTTTTGCCATGTTTTTCTAACATTGGAACTAATTTCAAATTAAAATAAGTTTGCAAATCATGATTGGTCTCTAAATGATTTTTTCTTTTAAATTTCTGTATTTTGTGATTAGCATCCCATTCCTTCCCGTTATTTTCATCCCCGCCAATATGAAAGTAAGGACCGGGGAACAACGGACAAACTTCATCAAAAATTTCACTTAGTATTTGATAAGTTAAAGGATTAGAAGGATCTAAAGCAGGATTGTGAATTCCTGATCTGATTTCGACAGCATAAGGTTCTTCACCAGATAACCGACTTCCTATTTCGGGATAAGCTGTTAATATTGCCGATGCATGCCCGGGAACATCAATTTCCGGAACCACCATAATCCCTTTTTCATCAGCATATTTCACCACTTCTTTAATTTCTTCCTGAGTATAAAAACTACCATTAGAAGCTAACTCCGTAAGTTTGGGATGCTTCTTTATTTCAATTCGCCAACCCTGATCGTCAGCTAAGTGCCAGTGAAAAACATTCATTTTAACAGCAGCCATTCCGTCCAGATTTCGCTTAATTACGTTAACAGGCTGAAAATGCCGCGAACCGTCAATCATTAAGCCACGCCAGGAAAATCTTGGTTTATCTTCAATTACAACTGAAGGAAAATAAAATGAAGTTCTATTATTCTGAAGCAGCTGCGAAAGTGTTTCTAAAGCATGAAGCGCACCCAAATCATTCGTTGCTTCTATCTGAATCTTATTTGACTGTACAGATAAATGATAACTTTCATCATCATGGATTCCGGTTTCTCCTTTTTGAAGGCAATTAATTTGTAATTGTGCTTCCGGAAATTCATCTTTTTTTGATATAAAACCCTGATTGAAAAACAATCCCGTTCTTTCATCCAATCTTCTTAAAAAAACAGTAGCTGCTTTGAAAATTCTGGAATCTGGGTTTCCGGAAATATTTATTTTGAAATCTTTAGTTAATAAAAAAGTATGATTTAAAACAACTACTTTTTGTGGCAAAGGCATTAAACTTAACTGCTGTTCCTTTTTAGTTTGAGCATTTGAACTAACAACAATTAATAACAGAAATAAATATTTCATAGTGCTGATACATTTATAAATTACAAAAAAAACGATATACAGCCCATAAAGATAACTGTTTTAAAAAGATTAATTTAAAAAAACATTTGTTTAAATGCCTTGAAAAACGAGCATTCACATGGACAAATCATTCATAAATCAGGAGTATTTAATCAATCATAACATTCTGTCAACATTCTTCTAAATTTGGGCTTTCTATTATTTTTTTATTCAGTTTTTTAAAAATACTTTTACCTGCACTAAAAAAAACACTTCACTAAAAAAACACCTGAAAAATTATGGATTCTGAAAATTTACAAACAAAATGGGGGCAGTTTATTTCTCTGGTAACCGTATTCTTTTTTTGGGGATTTGTTGGCTCTGCCAATGACATTTTAATACCTGTCTTTAAAAAAGTATTTACCTTATCACAAGTTCAATCCCAATTAGTAGCCTGGGCATTTTATGCGGCTTATTTTGTGGGTTCTTTAATTTTTTTCCTGATATCATTAAAATCAGATGTATTACAAAGATTTGGCTATAAAAAAACTCTAGCTGCCGGTTTAACACTTTCGGCATTGGGTTCTTTTCTGTTTGTTCCGGCTGCCACTATGGAAAGTTTTCCTTTTTTTTTAACAGCACTTTTTACTGTAGGATTGGGTTTTTCAATCCAGCAAATTGTAGCTAATCCGTTAGCTATAAAAATGGGAAGTCCTGTAACCGGCGCCCACCGATTAACATTAGCCGGAGGAGTTAATTCATTCGGAACCACTATCGGTGCTATCTTACTTGGTATCGCACTGTTTGGAATGGGAGATAATCAAAAAACAGCTCTTTCATTAGAAGATATTAAACTTCCGTTTATTATACTCGGAATGGCGTTTATTGCGGTAGCGCTTTTTATGTTACTTTCAAAAATAGAAGATCCCGCTAAAGAAGAAGAGGTAAAAATAGAAGCCGGAAATAAAAAATTTGCTATAAAAGATTATCCACAGTTGTATTTAGGGATGATTGCTATCTTTATTTATGTAGGAACCGAAGTTACTATAATAAGCAACCTTCCAGCTTTATTAAAAACTGCCGAATTTGGAAATATACTGGAAGAAGCCATTCCTCCATTCATCGCTTTGTATTGGGGAAGTTTAATGATTGGACGCTGGAACGGCGGAGTAAATGTGTTTAATACTTCTAAAACAACTACCATCGCACTTAAATTTATTGTTCCGGCATTAGCTTTTGGAGTCATTATTTTTACTAATATTTTTGCTGAACACAATGTTTCTGCCTTCTATATTTATCCTGCATGGATATTGCTTTTTATACTGATTAGTTTTATTGGAGGAAAAAATGCCGGCAAGACTTTAATGCTTTTTGGAGTTTCAGGATTAGTGATGATGTTAATTGGCTTAATATACCCAGACAGGGAAATTGCAAAATTCTTTTTTATCTCAGGTGGATTGTTTTTATCAATAATGTGGCCGTCTATTTTTGATTTAGCCATTGCAGGTTTAGGAAAAAATACCGGAAAAGCGTCTTCTTTTTTAATTATGATGATTCTGGGAGGTGGTATAATTCCTTTAATTCAGGGAAGAATATGCGATTTTGACTTAAGTAACCCGGAAGGAATTATAGGGATTTCCTGGACGCATTTTTCATATATCGTTCCGCTTTTAGGATTTGCTTATTTAGGTTTTTATGGTTTTTACTGTCCTAAAATCTTAAAAAAACAAGGTGTTTTCTATGTCGAAACCGAAGGTGGTGGGCATTAGAAAAATACCGTTATATTTTATATGTAAAAAGTCATCAAACTTATTTTGATGACTTTTTTACTGAAACAACATATTCAGAATTTAAATAATAGAATAATTGATTTTTTAAAAATATATTTGTTCAAAATTTTGAAAATGAAAAAACAATTAGTCCTGTTTATCTGTATCCTTTTTATTACTTCCTGTGGAGTGAAACAAACGCGAAACCTGTTGACTTCCGGAAATTATGACGAGGCAATTGATAATGCTGTTTATAACTTACGCTCAAACAAAGACAAGAAAGGAAATCAGGATTATGTATACCTGCTCGAAGAAGCTTTTGCAAAAGCAAAAGAAAGGGATTTAAACCATTTAAACCTGTTAGAACAGGAGAAAAACCCAGCGAATCTGGAGAAAATTTTTAACACCTATATTCAGTTAGATAACAGACAGGAAAAAATAAAACCTTTACTTCCGTTAAAATTTATAAAAGAAGGTAAGAATGCCAAATTTCCATTCGATAATTATAACAAACAAATTGCAGAAAGTAAAAATGCTTTATCTCAATTTTTATATACCAATAGTATCGCTTTATTAAAATCTTCCGATAAAAAACAAATCAGAAAAGCTTATGACGATTTAGAATATCTGAATCAAATCAATCCTAATTACAACAATACTTTACAACTTCAGCAGGAAGCATTAAACAAAGGAAGATATTATGTAAATGTAGCATTACGCAATCAGACTAATATGGTTATTCCTGTGGCTTTGCAAAATGATTTATTGAATTTCAACACTTTCGGAATGGATGATAAATGGACTGTTTATCACAATACTTTTCAGAATAAGACAGAATACGACTATCAGATTATTATTAATTTCAAAGCAATCAATATCACACCGGAACAAATTAAAGAAAAAGAATTTGTTAAAGAAAAAGTAATTAAAGACGGTGTAAAAGATCTTTTAGACAAAAACGGAAAGCAGGTAAAAGACAGCCTTGGAAAAGTGATTAAGGTGGATAATTTAAAAACTATTGTCATCCGAATAAAAGAATTTAATCAGTTTAAAGCATGCCAGATTACAGCTACTGTGGATTATGTTGATTACAAAAACAAACAAGTCTTACACAGCTTCCCTTTAGCATCTGAATCTGTTTTCAGAAATGATTATGCAACTTACAAAGGTGATAAAAGAGCTACTGAAGAAGCTTATTATTCTTATTTTAATCGAAAATTAGTTCCGTTTCCCAGCAATGAGCAAATGATTTATGATGCAGGAGAAGATTTAAAAGTGAGGCTGAAGGATATTTTTACTAAAAACAAAATCAGTAATTAATTTCTGGAAAGATTTAATTATAATCTATTTAAACTGCGTTTCTAAATGTTAAAATAAATTATAAAATCGTGTTCAGTTTCAAAAATATGCTTACTTTTGCTGCAATGAATTACAAAAGTCTACATATTACTACCTTGTCACGGATAGACAAACCAGTTACTTCGCCCGAAGTACGGATACTTGTATAGTATCTAAAATGCTTTTGTTTTATTATATTCATTCTTTTATTAGTACCACATTGAAATTACAGCCGTTATCCGTTGGATTAACATATCCAAAAAGTGAAATTTTATTTATTTTATATTCCTACATTTTTTCTTGTTGGTTTTATTATGTTAATTTTGCAATCAATTTCAAAAAAGGTTCAAGACTAAAATATAATTATTTAACTTTTTTTAACCCAAAATTCATCTTTTGAAATGAATATCTCTATTGTTATAGCTCAGGAAGAACATTTTAAGTACGCACAAATTATTTGCGATACGATAGAAACGTCTGCCCTATTGAGAGGAACCGGAATAGCAAAAAGAACTCCTGAGTACATCCAGAAAAAAATGGAAAACAGGGATGCCGTTATCGCATTAGATAAAAACGGTGATTTTGCAGGTTTCTGCTATATCGAAAGTTGGCAACACGGTAAATTTGTTGCTCACTCCGGATTAATTGTACATCCTGATTTTAGAAATTTAGGCTTAGCCAAAAAAATAAAAACCTTTGTATTTGACTATTCTTTAAAAAAATACCCAGGAGCCAAAGTTTTTGGTATTACTACTGGTTTAGCAGTAATGAAAATCAATTCTGATTTAGGATACAAACCAGTTCCTTTTTCTGAGTTGACTAATGACCCTACTTTCTGGTCCGGTTGTAAAACCTGTACTAATTTTGAAATTTTAAAAAGTAAAGATTACAAAATGTGTTTGTGTACAGGAATGTTATACGATCCTGCCGAAAAGCCAAAAGATCCGCCTAAACATCCATTTAATGTCCGGATCTGGAATCGTTTGAAAAAAATCAAGCAAGCGTTGTTTTTAGAAAACAAAGACGAATATGTCAAATTATTTAAAAAATTAAATCTAATCAGCTAAAAGCCAAAAGCCGATAGCATATATAATAGTTACATAAAAATGAAAAAAGTTGTATTAGCTTATAGTGGAGGTTTAGACACCTCATATTGCCTTAAATATCTAAAAAATGAAAAAGGATATGAAGTTCACACCGTATTAATTAATACAGGAGGTTTTGATGATGCCGAATTGAAAGCTATCGAAGACAGAGCGTATGAATTAGGTAGTGCTAAACATGCTAACCTTACTATCTTAGATAAATATTACGATAAAGCTATCAAGTATTTAATCTTTGGTAACGTATTAAAAAACAATACATACCCACTTTCAGTAAGTGCTGAACGTGTTTTTCAGGCCATTGAAGCTATTAAATATGCAAAATCTGTAGGTGCCAGTGCAATTGCTCATGGTAGTACAGGTGCCGGTAACGACCAAATTCGTTTTGATTTGATTTTCCAAACCTTAGCTCCTGAAATTGAAATCATCACTCCTATCCGTGACTTGAAATTATCGCGTCAGGAAGAAGTAGATTACCTTTCTAAAAACGGAGTTCACTATTCTTGGGAAAAAGCACAATATTCTATCAACAAAGGACTTTGGGGAACTTCTGTTGGAGGAAAGGAAACATTGACTTCCGGACAACCATTACCTGGCGAAGCATATCCTTCTCAATTACAAAAAGAAGGAGAAGAAAAAGTTACTTTAGAATTTAAAAAAGGAGAATTAGTAGCTGTAAACGGTGTTGCTGACAAACCTTCAAACAACATTGTTGTTCTTGAAAAATTAGCTAACGCTTATGCCATTGGTAGAGATATTCACGTAGGTGATACGATTATTGGAATTAAGGGAAGAGTTGGTTTTGAAGCTGCTGCTCCATTAATTATTATCAAAGCGCACCATTTATTAGAGAAACATACTCTTGGAAAATGGCAACAATACTGGAAAGAACAATTGGGTAACTGGTACGGAATGTTATTCCATGAAGGACAATTCTTAGATCCTGTAATGCGTAACATCGAGACTTTCCTGGAAGACACTCAAAAAACAGTAAATGGAACTGTAACAGTTTCATTGAAACCGTATCACTTTTCATTAGACGGAATCGAATCGCCAAATGATTTAATGAATACAGGTTTCGGTCAATACGGTGAAATGAATAATGCCTGGACATCAGAAGATGCGAAAGGATTTATCAAAATTTTGGGCAATGCTCAAAACATCTTTTCATCAGTAAATAATGAAACATACGAATAATTAAGTCCAAAAGTCGAATGTCATAAAGTAAAAAGAGCTAGAAATAGCCTTCAGTAAACTTATGACTCTAGACTTTATGACTTTAGACTAAAAAAAATATTATGATTAAAGTTGGAATAATAGGTGGTTCGGGATATACGGCAGGAGAATTAATTAGAATCCTGATGTTTCACCCGAATGCCAAATTAGATTTTGTTTACAGTACTACTAATGCCGGAAAACCACTTTCTGTTGCACACCAGGATTTAATGGGTGATATAGAAATGAATTTTACTGACACTATCAATCCTAACGTAGATGTACTTTTCTTGTGTTTAGGACACGGAAAATCAATTTCGTTCTTAGAGAACAACAAATTCTCTGACAACACCAAAATCATCGACTTAGGAAATGATTTCCGCTTAACAAAAGATAAAAATTTCGACGGAAAAACATTTGTGTACGGCTTGCCTGAACTAAACAAAACCGATATTAAGAATACCAAATACATTGCAAATCCAGGTTGTTTTGCTACAGCAATCCAATTGGCTTTATTGCCATTAGCAGCTGATGGATTATTGACTGAAGATGTGCATATCAATGCTACAACAGGAAGTACAGGAGCTGGAGTTAGTTTGTCTGCTACATCACATTTTAGTTGGAGAAACAACAATTTCTCACACTACAAAGCATTCGAACACCAACATTTGGGTGAAATCAATCAAAGCATTAATCAATTGCAGGCTTCTTATAGTGACGAATTGATTTTTGTTCCTAACAGAGGAGATTTTCCAAGAGGGATTTTTGCAACATTATATACAAAATCAGAAGAAAGTTTAGAAGATTTGGTTGCCAAATACGAAGCTTTTTATGCTGATCAACCGTTTGTAACTGTTACAACTACTAACATCAACATGAAGCAGGTAGTTCAAACCAACAAATGTATTATTAGTTTATTGAAAAAAGGAAACCGGGTTTTAATAACATCTGTTATTGATAATTTACTCAAAGGCGCCTCTGGTCAGGCCGTTCAAAACATGAATTTGATGTTTGGATTAGACGAGACTACAGGATTGCATTTGAAACCTTGTGGATTCTAAAAACAATTAAAAGATTGAAGGATTTAATAATTTAAAAATTAGTAAATCTTATTCATTTAAAATTCATTCAGATACAACAATGAATCTTTAAATCATTCAATTTTTAAATCTTTAAATTAAAACAAAATGAACTTATTTGACGTTTACCCATTATATCCTATTACCCCTGTAAAAGCATTAGATTGTACGATTACAGATGATAAAGGAATTGAATATTTAGATTTATACTCTGGTCACGGAGTAATTTCTATTGGTCACACCCAACCGGATTATGTGGCTAAAGTAAAAGCACAGTTGGATAATTTGAGTTTTTACTCGAATGCGATTCAGAATCCATTACAAGTGGAATTAGCTGAGAAATTAGGAAAAGCTTCTGGCTTAACTGATTTCAGCTTGTTTTTATGTAGCTCTGGGGCTGAAGCCAATGAAAATGCTTTAAAAGTAGCTTCTTTTCATACCAATAAATCAAGAGTTATTGCTTTTGATAATTCGTTTCACGGAAGAACTTCGGCAGCCGTTGCGGTTACAGATAACAAAAAAATTGTGGCACCAATCAATGCACAACAAGTAGTTACTTTCCTGCCATTGAACCAAATCGAATTGGTTGAAGCTGAATTGCAAAAAGGAGATGTTTGTGCCGTTATCATCGAGCCTATTCAGGGGGTTGGTGGTTTAGACCAGGGAACAACCGAATTTTTCCAAGCATTAGAAAAAGCTTGCGCAGCGAATGATGTTGTTCTGATTTTAGACGAAGTACAATCAGGTTATGGAAGAAGTGGAAAGTTTTTTGCTTTTCAACATCACGGAATCAACCCAGACATTGTAACCACTGCTAAAGGAATGGGGAACGGTTTCCCTATTGGAGGCGTTTTAATTTCTCCAAAATTCCAGGCCAGTTATGGTTTATTAGGAACCACTTTTGGCGGAAGCCACCTAGCTTGTGCAGCAGGAATTGCAGTGCTGGATGTAATGGAAGCTAAAAACTTAATGGCAAATGCTAAAGAAGTAGAAGCTTATTTTCTTGAAGCGATTAAAGTAATTCCTGAAATCAAACAGGTAAAAGGAAGAGGATTGATGTTAGGAGTCGAATTTGATTTTGACGTGAGTGCTCTGAGAAAGAAAATGATTATTGAAAAACATATTTTTACAGGAGGTGCCAATAATAAAAATTTATTGAGAATCCTTCCTCCCCTGACGATTACTAAGGAAGCGATTGATACTTTTATCGTTGCTCTACAGGAATCCCTAGCGGAATTAAAATAATATAAATCCATAACCTTTGTTGAATTTAAAAATTGAACAAAGGTTTTTGAATAATTTTACAACACATGAATACCTTACTTCCAATTGAAAAAAGAAACGCTGTACTAAGTACTATGGCGACACTTTTAGAACAAGAAAGAGAAACTTTAAAAGCCATCAATCAACAGGATTTAGCCAATTATAATGGTGAAGATTTAGCGATGGAAAAAAGGCTTCTTGTAGATGATGCTAAAGTAGACGGAATGATACTTTCAGTTCAACAATTGGCAAGTCAGGAAGATCCTGTTGGGCAGATTCGTTATGAATTCACCCATGATAACGGAATGAGAATCAGCAATAAAACTGCTGCTTTTGGAACGATTTTAATTATTTACGAGTCTCGCCCGGATGTAACTGTTGAAGCGGGTGGTATTGCTTTTAAATCAGGAAATAAAATTTTATTGAAAGGTGGAAAAGAGTCTTTACTTTCTAATCAAAAGATTGTTAGCCTTTGGCACCAGGCTTTAGAAAGCAATGGCGTGAGCACGGATTGGGTTGAATATTTGAATTACGACCGTGTACAAACCCAGGCTTTCTTAGAAAAACCAACACAAAGAGTCGATTTAATTGTACCACGTGGTGGAGAAAAACTGATTGAATTTACTAAAAAACACGCCAGTTGTCCAGTGATTGTAAGTGGTCGCGGAAACAATTTTGTATATGTAAATGCTGATGCCGATTTAAACAAAGCAATGAACATTATTATTAATGGAAAAACCTCAAACATATCAGTTTGCAACGCTTTAGATAAAGTTTTAATTGATACTAATTTACCAAATTGGGAAGCATTTGCAAAACAATTAGTAAGTGAATTAGAGAAATTTAAAGTGACTGTTTTGGGTGATAATTCTGTTGCAAAAGCAACCGGGATTCAGGCCATCGAAAACGATTTGATTTGGTACGAAGAATTTTTAGATTACAAAATTGTCATTGGAACAGTAAATTCTAACCAGGAAGCGATTGCTAAAATCAACAAGTACTGTGGAGGACACTCAGCTTCTATCATTACCGAAGACCAAGCTACTGCACAGGAATTTATGGAAAACATTGATGCTTCATCCGTATACCACAATGCTTCTACCCGATTTACTGATGGAGGACAATTTGGTTTAGGTGGAGAATTAGCCATTAGTACTGATAAATTGCACCAACGCGGACCTATTGGGTTACAGCATTTGGTTACTAATAAATGGTATATTTACGGGGAAGGACAGATTAGATAAAGATTGAAGAATTCAAAGATGAAAAGATTAAAAGATTAAAATTGGAATATCTAATTTTTAAATTCTTAAATCTTTAAATCTTTAAATCTAAAACCATGGCAAAAAAAAGAATATTATTAAAATTAGGCAGCAATACCTTAACCAAAGAAACCAATCATATTTCCAGAGGAAAGATTGAAGATATTGGAATTCAAATAGCTGCTTTGAATGATGAATACGAATTTATCATTGTAAGTTCTGGCGCTATTGCTGCTGCCAAGCAATTTGTAAAATTAGATAAGAATGACAAAGATGTTTTTATAAAACAGGCTCTGGCTTCTATTGGGCAACCTCATTTAATGCGGATTTACAATGAGAATTTTAAAGATTTAGGATTACACACCTCGCAATGTCTGCTATCTTATTCTGATTTTGAAAAAGAGCAGACTAAGAAAAACATTGTAAACACCATTAATGTATTAGTTAAAAACAACTACATTCCTATTATTAACGAAAATGATACCGTTGCTACTGACGAAATCAAATTTGGTGATAATGATAAACTGGCTGCCTTAACAGCTGTTTTACTGGAAGTGGATATTCTGATTATTGCAACAAACACAAATGGAATATATACAAAAGCATCTATTGGTAATCCAAATCCAGAAACCATAGCCATTGTGAATGATTTAAGAATTTTAGAAAAAGAAATTGGCGAAGCAAAATCATCTCACGGAACAGGCGGAATGCAATCTAAAATAGAAGCAGCAGCCATTGCAAAGGAAGCTAATATTGAAACCTGGATTGTGAATGGTCTCAACGATAATTTTATATTGAACGCATTAAAAAACGAAATACTTTTTACTAAAATAATATAAGAAGCTAATTTGGTTATTTACTGATTTGGATATTCACTAAACAAATCAAAAAACAACCAAATAAACAAATAACCCTCTATACTATGAACTACATATCAATTCAGAATATTGACAACTTATCCCAATGGGTTCAGGATGCACTTAAAATAAAAGCCAATCCTCTTAAAAATAAAAAATTAGGAAAACACAGAACCTTAGGAATGTTATTTTTCAATCCTAGTTTAAGAACTCGTCTGAGTACCCAGAAAGCAGCTTTGAATTTAGGCATGAATGTGATGGTAATGAACTTTACAAATGAAGGCTGGACTCTTGAATTTGAAGATGGAGCTATAATGAGTCAGGGCGCTTCTGAGCATATTAAAGAAGCTGCCGAAGTAGTCTCTCAATATTGTGATATTATTGCTATCAGAGCTTTTGCCGGATTAGTAGAAAAGGAAAAAGACAATGCCGAAATTGTACTGTCAGGTTTCTTAAAACATGCAACTGTGCCAATTGTCAATATGGAAGGCTGTACAGGACACCCTTTACAATCATTGGCAGATGCGATTACTATGGAGGAATTTAAAACACCTCACAGACCAAAAGTTGTTTTAACCTGGGCACCACATCCTAAAGCTTTGCCTCAGGCAGTTGCTAATTCCTTTGTGGAAATGATGCAGTTACAGGATGCTGATTTTGTGATTACTCATCCGGAAGGATACGAGTTAAATCCTGAAATAACCAAAGATTCTAAAATTGAATACGATCAGGATAAAGCTTTTGAAAATGCCGATTTTATTTATGCAAAAAACTGGAGTAATTATATTGAATACGGTCAAATTACCAATGCTGACACTAACTGGACTATAACAGCCGAAAAAATGGCACTAACCAATAATGCAAAATTCATGCATTGTTTACCGGTAAGACGTAATGTAATTGTGGCTGATGAAGTAATTGACAGCGAAAACTCAATTGTAATCCAACAGGCTAATAACAGAACGTATGCTGCACAGTTAGTATTAGAAAAAATATTAAAAAAAGTGTATAAATAATACCAAAAGCTATTATTTTTTCAGTATTTCAAAATTTTAAAACAATGAAACAACAACTTTCAATCATAAAAATAGGCGGCAATATCATTGATAACCCAACAGAATTAAGCCAGTTTCTTGCTGATTTTTCTAAAATAGAAGGCAATAAACTATTAGTTCACGGTGGTGGAAAATCAGCAACTAAAATGGCACAAAGTATCGGTTTAGTTCCTCAGATGGTTGATGGACGCCGTATTACGGACCAACCCATGCTTGATGTTGTAGTGATGATTTATGCCGGCGAAATTAATAAAAATGTTGTTGCACAGTTACAGGCGAATAATACGAATGCAATGGGATTTTCAGGAGCTGACGGAAATTTAATCCAATCATCCAAAAGAAATCATCCTACCATTGATTACGGTTTTGTAGGTGATGTACAAAAAGTAAATACACCTTTATTAGAAACCTTAATTAATAACGGAATTGTTCCTGTTTTCTGCGCCATCACTCATGATAAAAACGGACAATTGTTAAATACAAATGCAGATACTATTGCCAGCGAATTAGCTATCGCTTTATCAGAAGTATTTGAGGTAACCTTAAATTATTGTTTTGAAAAAGCAGGAGTTCTTACAGATGTTGAAGATGAAAATTCAGTAATTGAACTAATGAATTCCAACCTTTATGCCAAACTAAAAGCAGAAGGTGCCATCCATTCCGGGATGATTCCTAAATTAGATAATTGTTTCAACAGTTTGTCTAAAGGAGTACAGAAAATCAGAATCGGTCACCACAAAATGCTGAAAGATTCAGCTGCTGTTTGCACCAGCATCCAACTATAAGCAGCAGTCGTTTTTTTTTATAAAAAAACAACCGCTGAAAAATTAGAAGAAAAACTTCTAAGAAAACTCCAAAAGTAAATTCTTATTGGAAAAACAAAACAAAATGAAAAACATCGAAACACTTACTCAAGAAGCAATTGCACTATTAAAAAACCTGATTGAAACGCCTTCCTTTTCAAGCGAAGAACAACAAACAGCTCTTTTAATAGAAAATTGGTTTAACCAGAACGAAATACCTTTCAAGAGAGAGAACAACAATGTTTGGGCATTCAATAAACACTTTGACAAAAACAAACCTACGCTTTTATTAAACTCACACCACGATACAGTACGCCCTAATCAGGCCTATACCAATGATCCTTTTAAAGCTATAGTTGAAGATGGAAAATTATACGGTTTAGGAAGTAATGATGCAGGAGGCTGCTTAGTTTCATTACTGGCTTCCTTTGTTTATTTTTATGACAAAGAAAATTTAGCACATAATGTGGTTATCGTTGCTTCCGCAGAAGAAGAAAGCAGCGGAAAAAATGGTTTAAACAGCGTTTTAAAACACCTGCCTGAACTGGAATGCGCTATAGTGGGCGAGCCTACCTTAATGCAATTAGCTGTTGCCGAAAAAGGATTACTGGTTCTTGATATAAAAGTAAAAGGAACTCCAAGTCATGCTGCACATCAAAACGATGACAGCGCCATCTATAAAACACTGCCTATCGTAGAATGGTTTAAAAACTATTCTTTCGAAAAAGTTTCGGAGCAATTAGGACCTGTAAAAATGACCGTAACTCAGATTAATGCCGGAAAACAGCACAATGTAGTCCCGTCAGAATGTGATTTGGTCGTAGATATCCGGGTAAATGACTGCTACAACAACAGCCAGATTTTAGAAACGGTAAGAGCTAATGTTGATGCCGAAGTAAATCCGCGTTCCATGCACTTAAACGCCTCTTCTATTCCCGTTTCTCACGGATTAGTTCAGGCAGGTATCGCACTTGGAAGAACAACTTATGGCTCTCCTACTCTTTCAGACCAGTCGGTTTTAAATTGTAAATCCTTAAAATTAGGTCCCGGAGACAGTCTGCGTTCACATTCGGCAGATGAGTTTATTTATTTACACGAAATCGAAGAAGGAATTGAATTGTATATCAAAATACTAAGCGATTTCTTCAAAATTTAAAATATTTAGGAGCTAATCCCGCTATCCGCAACAATCTTTTTATCCCTAAAGACGGGATAAAAAGGATTTTCGCTACTATCGGGGCTAAAAATTATAAAAGGATAATAAGTACGGACAAGTCACGACTTGTCCCTTTAACAAAAAAAATATCTTATGAAACTTTGGGAAAAAGGAATACCAACAGATAAACAAATCGAACAATTCACTGTAGGAAACGACCGTGAACTGGATTTGGTTTTAGCCAAATATGATGCTTTAGGTTCAATTGCTCATGCTAAAATGCTGGGACAAATTGGTTTATTAACCCAGGAGGAAACCGATTCATTAGTACTTGCCTTAAATGAAATTATCACTGATGTTGAAAAAGGCGATTTTGAAATCGAAGACAGTTTTGAAGACGTACATTCAAAAATAGAATATCTGTTAACGATAAAGCTAGGCGATGCCGGAAAAAAAATCCACACTGCCCGTTCCCGTAATGATCAGGTTTTAGTAGATGTGAATTTATATCTAAAAGACGTTGTAAAAGACCTTAAAACTCAGGTAAAAACATTATTTGATTTGCTGATGGAATCAGCTGAAAAACATCAGAATGTGTTATTGCCCGGTTATACGCATCTACAAATCGCGATGCCATCCTCATTCGGAATGTGGTTTTCTGCTTATGCTGAAACCCTGATTGATGATATTACGATGCTGAATGCCGCTTTAAAAGTGGTCGATCAAAACCCTTTAGGTTCGGCTGCCGGTTACGGAAGTTCTTTCCCTATCAACCGAAGCTTTACCACCAAAGAATTAGGTTTCGAAACTTTGAAATACAATTCGGTGGCGGCACAAATGAGCCGTGGAAAATCGGAGAAAACAGTCGCTTTTGCCATGAGCAGTGTGGCAGCAACATTGGCCAAATTTTCTATGGATGTCTGTTTATACATGAGTCAGAATTTTGATTTCATCTCTTTACCTGCTCATTTAACTACAGGTTCCAGCATTATGCCACACAAGAAAAACCCGGATGTTTTTGAATTAATCCGTGGAAAATGCAATAAAATCCAGTCTTTACCATACGAAATCACTTTGATTACCAATAATCTGCCAAGTGGGTACCACCGTGATTTACAATTACTAAAAGAAGGTTTATTTCCGGCAATTCAAAACTTACAAGCCTGTCTCGATATCGCTATTTTCTCGATTAAAGACATTCAGGTAAAAGACGAAATCCTAAACGATCCTAAATACAATTACCTGTTTACCGTGGATACTTTAAATGAAATGGTAGTGGCAGGAATGCCTTTTAGAGATGCGTACAAAGCTGTTGCTGAGCAATTAGAAGCCGGCACTTATCAGTCTCCAAAAGAAACAAGACATACTCATGAAGGAAGTGTCAACAACCTCTGTCTGAAAGAGATAAAAGGTAAAATGAACCGCGCTTATTAAAAAAAAGATATTTCAATATAAGCCATGAATTCAGGAATTATAATTTAATTTCTGAATTCATGGCTTTTTTTCGTTTATAATTAAAATATTGTATTATTATATTATCATTTTATTAAATCGACTCTTTTTAGTTTTTTTTTTGTAGGATTATAAGTTTGTAAGAATTAATTTTAGGATATCAAATTCTTAAAATTTTAAACTATGGCATCCTTTACTTTTAAAAAAACCGTGTGTTTTCTAATCTTCTTTTTTAACCTGCTTATTTTAAGTGCTCAGAATAAAACAGATACTGTTATTATGACTAATGGAGAGAAAAAAGTTGGAAAAGTTGTATCTGTCAGCGAAAATGCTATTAAATTTACATATCAGGGAGAAGCTTTGGAATATGAATTGAAAAAATCAGGAATCAGCAAAATTGAATTTGCCAGTGGAAGAACTGAAATAATTACAAACACTGATATTCCATCTGCTTCTGCTTCTACTACCACAGAGAGAAAAGGCAGAATTGCTGTTTTACCTTTTGAATTTATTACAAATGATTCCGCACTTAATGCGAATGCTATGGCAGAGCAATTGCAAAACGACAGCTACCTTTCCATTAAAGAAAACACTCATGGATTACAAATTCAGGATCCGGTAACAACCAACAGCATTTTAGCCCGAAACGGAATCCCTTATACATCCATCAAATCAAAAAGCCCGGCAGAAATGGCTATGCTGTTAGGTGTCGAAAACATCGTTTACGGAATTGCAAATGTTACAAACAAAGGGACTTCTTCATACGGCAGCGGAGTATCTACCTATAATGGTAAGGAAACAGAGAAAAAAGAAGGAA
Organism: Flavobacterium plantiphilum; assembly: GCF_046000495.1. Taxonomy (NCBI): domain Bacteria; kingdom Pseudomonadati; phylum Bacteroidota; class Flavobacteriia; order Flavobacteriales; family Flavobacteriaceae; genus Flavobacterium; species Flavobacterium plantiphilum. Next base: position 280,600 of record NZ_JBELQA010000001.1, on the reverse strand, counting down.
ATAAAGAACAGACTAAATCATCCGGCAATATTTACAATTCTAATAATGCAACCACTATTATTAATTATGACACTAAGATTAGCTTAAATTTTTATAATGATCAGGGAACAAATCTTTATTCAGAATCCAGAAATTCTTTTGGCACCAGTTTCGATGCTTATCATGCCACTATCAACTATCTGATCAAGCGTTGTCCTTTTGGTTCTAAAGTAAAAAACTAATACTGAGCTGAAGTTATGAAAAAGCACTGTTTCTTTTTTCTGTTGTTATTTTCTGCACTAAGCTGGTGTCAGAATCCCGAGCCGGATGCTTCTGTCAAAGACAGCTTAGCAAATGAGTACATTCAGTTGTATGAGGATGACATAAAAACAAGACTGGGTTTCAGTAACAGTTTTAACTCGTTTCACATTAAAGATAAAAATAGTAATCTGGATTTTACACTGTCTCCAAATCAGAGAGTACGCACTACATTTACCTTTATGTACAAATTTATCGAATTTGATCTGGGTTACACACCTGAATTTATCCGTTTTAATAAAGACAATGAAAGTAATGGTAAAACAACATTCTATAATTTCAGCACCCGACTCTATCTGGGTAAATGGATGCAGAGTATTGATTATAGCAAAACAAAAGGATTTTATGTGGATAAAGACGATATAGGAATTGATGAAAACTTATTGTTTTCAGATTTTCAGGTTCGGAAATTTGGCGGAAGCACTTCATACATTTTTAATCCAAATTTTTCATTTAGAGCCGTCTTTTTACAAAGTGAATGGCAAAAGAAAAGCGCCGGAAGTTTTGTACCCGGCATCAGTTATTATTTTACCCGGATAAAAAATAACACTCCCAGCGAAGACAACAGTATTGACATTGCTGCAGGTCCCGGCTATTACTATAATTGGGTGATTAATAAGAAATTTTTAATTGCTGCAGGAGCTTATGGCGGAGTTGGTTACAATAATACCAAAACGACCTATACTGACGGCACAGCTGACGAAAAGGTAGACGGACTTTCACTGCAGGCGCAATTATCACTCAATATAGGATACAATTCTGAAAGATTTTATACAGGAGTTACAAGCAGACTGAATACCTTTTATTACAAAACTGATCCCAGAATTCATATTCAGGACCAACAGCAGTTTTTTGAATTTTATATAGGCTACCGTTTTAAAGCACCTGAAAAAATCAGTAATGCGGTAAACAATCCTCAGAGTATAATTAAAAAGAAATAAATCATAAATAAAAAAACCCCGAATTCACGAATTAAGTTACTATAATTCGTGAATACGAGGCTTTACACTTTTAATCTGTACTATGTGGCTAAAGAAGGAATTATCAATTCGTGAATTAGTAGCAATGACTGAAACAAAAATCTACAGCTTCCCTTTCAACACTGTAGCATCAATATCTGAATGTGAAGCATCATAAACCGATTTTCCGTCTTTAATCAATAGAATTTGTGGTGATTCATGATACACATTAAAACGATTTGCTATTTCATTCGAAACTTCGCGGTAAGCGATTAAATCCAGAAAATAAGGTGTAACCTCGCCCTGTAAATCAAAATCCCTTTCAAACTGTTTCAGCGCCATTCTGCTGATACTGCAACGTGTACTGTGTTTAAAGATGAGCGAAGGTTTTTCATTTGAATTAAAAATTATCGCTCCTAACTGATCGATTGTAGTCAGATTTTCCCAGTTTATTTTAGACTCTTGTTGTTTTGGAGTTTCATCACTCCCGAAAATATTTTTAAAAAAACTCATATTTTGACAGATTTTCTGACTTTTTGGCGTTTAAAAATGATAAAAATCAGCTTTAAAATGCCTTTTTGTCCTTAATTTTATAGATGGAATATAATTTGTCCCTTTCTGCAAAGTTAAGTATAAGTTTAAACCAAATCTATAAAAATATGAACATTAATAAATTTACAATCAAATCTCAGGAAGCCATACAACGTTCCCAGCAACTGGCTCAGAGTAACGGACAACAGCAAATTGAAAACGAACACATTTTCAAAGCTATTTTTGAAGTCGATGAAAATGTAGCACCTTTTATTTTAAAAAAACTCAATGTAAATGTACCGTTGTTTTTGCAGGTTCTGGATAGCACGATTCAAAGCTTCCCAAAAGTTTCGGGCGGCGATGTGATGCTTTCCCGTGATGCCAATAAAGCATTGAATGAAGCAGAAACTATAGCTAAAAAAATGAACGATGAATATGTATCTGTCGAACACTTAATTCTGGCTATTTTTGACTCTAAATCAAAGGTTTCCCAAATATTAAAAGATCAGGGCGTAACCGAAAAAGGACTTAAAGCGGCTATTGATGAATTGCGAAAAGGCGAAAGAGTGACTTCAGCATCGGCTGAGGAAACCTACAATTCGTTAAATAAATACGCTAAAAATCTGAATGAGTTAGCCAAATCAGGAAAACTGGATCCGGTAATTGGTCGTGATGAGGAAATTCGAAGAGTATTACAAATTTTAACCCGAAGAACTAAAAACAACCCAATGCTTGTGGGAGAACCCGGAGTAGGTAAAACCGCTATTGCCGAAGGATTAGCACATAGAATTGTAGATGGCGACGTTCCTGAAAACCTGAAAGAAAAAATCGTTTATTCACTGGATATGGGAGCATTGATTGCCGGTGCGAAGTACAAAGGAGAATTTGAAGAACGTTTGAAATCAGTGGTAAAAGAAGTTACTTCTGCCGAAGGAGATATTGTGCTTTTCATTGACGAAATCCACACACTTGTAGGTGCCGGTGGTGGCGAAGGTGCCATGGATGCTGCTAATATTCTGAAACCGGCTTTGGCTCGTGGCGAACTCAGAGCAATTGGTGCAACGACTTTGGACGAATACCAAAAATATTTCGAAAAAGACAAAGCGCTGGAAAGACGTTTCCAAAAAGTACAAATTGAAGAACCGGATACGGAAAGTGCCATTTCCATTTTGCGTGGTATCAAGGAAAAATACGAAACTCACCATCAGGTCCAAATTAAAGACGAAGCCATTATTGCTGCGGTAGAATTATCACAGCGTTATATTACCAATCGTTTTTTACCGGATAAAGCCATCGACTTAATGGACGAAGCCGCTTCTAAAATCCGAATGGAAATCAATTCGAAACCGGAAGAACTGGATGTTTTAGACCGTAAAATCATGCAGCTTGAGATTGAAATCGAAGCCATCAAACGGGAAAAAGACGAGGCAAAACTAAAAATCTTAGGTTTGGAATTAGCTAACCTGAAAGAAGAAAGAAACAAGATTTTTGCCAAGTGGAAAACTGAAAAAGATGTAGTAGATAATATTCAGGCGGTTAAAAAAGAAATCGAAGACTTTAAATACGAAGCCGAACGTGCCGAACGCGATGGTGATTATGGAAAAGTTGCCGAAATAAGATACGGAAAAATCAAAGAAGCTCAGGAGCAATTAGACCAATTAACAAAAGAGCTGCAGGAGAATCAGTCCGGCGGAAGTTCGTTAATCAAAGAAGAAGTCACCCGTGAAGACATTGCCGAAGTGGTGGCGAAATGGACCGGAATTCCGGTGGTAAAAATGCTGCAGGGTGAGCGTGAAAAACTGCTGCATCTGGAAGAAGAACTGCATCGCAGAGTAGTGGGTCAGGAAGAAGCCATTGAAGCCATCAGTGATGCCGTGCGTCGCAGCCGTGCCGGATTGCAGGATATGAAAAAACCTGTGGGCACCTTCCTGTTTCTGGGAACCACCGGTGTGGGTAAAACCGAATTGGCCAAAGCGCTGGCCGAATATTTATTCGACGATGAAAACGCGATGACCCGTATCGATATGAGCGAATATCAGGAGCGTCACTCGGTAAGCCGTTTAGTAGGTGCGCCTCCGGGATATGTAGGTTATGATGAAGGCGGACAACTGACCGAAGCCGTGCGTAGAAAACCGTATTCGGTGATTTTGCTGGATGAGATTGAAAAAGCACATCCCGATACGTTTAACATTCTGTTGCAAGTCTTGGACGAAGGTCGTTTAACAGACAACAAAGGACGTCTCGCCGATTTTAAGAACACCATTATCATCATGACTTCTAATATGGGAAGCCAGATTATTCAGGAGAAATTTGAAAACCTAAAAGGAAGTGTAGAAGCCGCAACCGAAGCAGCCAAAACAGAAGTTCTGGGATTGCTGAAGCAAACGGTTCGTCCGGAGTTCATCAACCGTATTGACGAAATTGTAATGTTTACACCACTGTCCAATGCTAATATTGCGCAGATTGTAGGTCTCCAACTGAAATCAGTGACTAAAATGCTCGCACAACAAGGCATTACGATGGATGCCACACCCGAAGCGATAGCGTATTTGTCTGATAAAGGATTCGACCCGCAATTTGGTGCCCGTCCTGTTAAACGTGTGATTCAAAGAGAGGTTATGAACCAGTTATCTAAGGAAATCCTGTCCGGAAAAATCACTACCGACAGCATTATACTTTTAGATGCTTTTGACGGCCAATTGGTTTTCAGAAACCAAAGCGAAAAAACAGAAGTGTAAGCCATAGTTCATTGCGAGCGCAGCGTGGCAATCTCACTAAGTTACTCAACTTGCTTTTAGTAATGAGATTGCTTCGTTCCTCGTAATGACTGACAAGAAATATAATAATTAGAACACCAGTCCTAACCGATTGGTGTTTTTTTTTATTTAGGAGCAGAACGAATGTTTTCCATAAGTACTTCCCTCCTGCTCTCACCTTTATCTCGTTTTGCTTCACTTCACGAGGATACCGGCTCGATCAGGGCTATTCATCACTTTTCATTTTTTCAATAACTTAAAAGTTATTTTACTACAAAAAAGAGTGTTTCAACGAGTTATTATGCTTTTTAAAGATTTTACAGTAATCGTTTACAAATAAGATTGTATTTTGGAGTATAATTCTGAAAGAAAAGGATATATTTGATTAAAAGACATTAGAAATAAAACAGATTTTTAAAATAATTTAACATTACTGAAAAATATGGCAGGAATAAATGATTATAAAATTATTGGCAAGAAAAGTTCAAAATATTTTGAGTTATTAGCCACAGAATTAGACTTTGATTTTTCAAACTTAGAAGATAAACAAATTGAAAGACTGGGTTTTTATTTGTTTATACTTGAGCACTTATCTAATATAAATGACGTGTTAGATATAGCTGATATTGTAACAGATACAGAATTTAATTCTATTCTTTTTAATCAAAAATCTGATGATTGTGGAATTGACGCAATTATATTGGATGAAGAAGAGCATCACATTCAATTATTCAATTTTAAATATAGAACTAAATTTAATATTGGAAAACAAAGTCTCAATGAAACGATTTTATCCAGCAAATTTATTAATGCCATTACAACTGAGGATTTATCGCAACTATATGGTAAAACTAAAAAAGGTGCAAAAGAGATTGTTGAAAAATTGAATAGCAATGAAGAATGGAAAATCTCATTATTTGTTGTCAGTAATGAAGATATTGAAATCAATTCAAAAGATCATCATCTTGAACAAATGGAAAAAGTTTACGGTCTGGAAGTTATCCCCATTGGCCTTGAACAAATAAGTCAATTTGTTTCATTAAGACCGAACCCTGTTAATGCAGAATTGATTGTTGATAACGATGCAATAATGTCTTTTTCTGAAAGCTCAATTTCGTCATCTAAATCTTATATTATAAGATTGCCTTTGTCAGAAATAATCAGAATAACATGCTCTGATAATAATTTAAGAATGAATTATGGTATAGAAAATTTAGAGCCTTTAACCAAAGTTGGAATTGACTATTCAGTTTTATTTGATAATGTTCGTGGTTTGGTTGTAAAATCAAAATATAACAAGAACATTTCTTTTAGTTTGAAGAACGATCCTACCAAATTTTTCATGTATAATAATGGTTTAACACTCACTGCTAATGATATTAAAGCAGAACCAGTTAATGCTAATAAAAAAATACGTTTAACAATTGACTCTCTTCAAGTCTTAAATGGAGGTCAATCTTTGAGAACAATTCATCAATTTAATTCTGAAGATCCTAAACATTTAGAAGATTACCTTTCTAGAAGTGAAGTTCTAGTTAGAATTTTTAAGACTTCAAAAGACTCAGATTTGAATAATAAAATTGCCGAATATACAAATAGCCAAAATTCTATTTCAAATGTTGATTTAAAATCACTAAGAAGTGAACAATTACAAATAGAGCAATATCTTAACGATTATAACATCATATATTCAAGAAAAACAGGAGATACAGGATTAGATAATAGTAAGAAATACATACACAAAATTAGTATGGAACGTTTTGGTCAGATTTTAATGTCTTTACAAGGCATGCCCGAAAGAGCTACAAATCAAAAGAAGTTCATTTTCGAAAAATATTATGATGAACTATTTCTTAGTGATAAATTTAAACTTGAATTATGTCCTAAAATGATAAGTAATTACTTTTTAATTAAAAAAGAATATGAAAAATTAAAGGGAACAATAACAATAAGTGAACAGAAAGTATTTTATATCCTTTATTTGAGTTCAGTAATTAAAAAGTCAATTATTGAGCTTATTAAATTGTTAGAAGACACAATAGAATCTTACGAACCTACCTCGGGGAAAGTACTGTCAGAAGCACGTAAACTAATACAGCTCAATTTTAAAATTTACGTTGATGAAAAATTACTGAATATCACAGACAATAGTATAGAAATACTTTCAGTAACAGAAACAGTGAGTAAATAAACCCCGATCGCGCGGATTTGCAATCCGTGCCCGCAACAATTAGCAAACAAGCAACTTACGGAGATGCTTCCTTCTTCAGCATGACAAGTTTGTGGTTAGTTGAAGTTAAAAACTGGCTCCCACTGGGTCTCGTTTGTCCGCAACGCTGGTGCTTGCCTGCGGCGAGTACCAATTATCAATCAAAAGATAAATCGTAGCGTTTGCAACGCGGCTATCTTTAGAAGCTGGAATTGTATTTCATGATAGAAATTATAACGAAAATAATACTTTGCTTTTGTAAAATGTAATGTCTAATCAGTATTAAGCCGCATTGCAAATGCTTTATATGATTTTCAAAAGTAAGTAGGTATAAGTTCATTGCGAGGAACGGGCGCCATCCCACTAAGTTGCTCAACTTCTCAGCTCTTTGTAGTGAGATTGCCACGCTATCGTTCGCAACACAACAACAAAATCTCCAAACAACCATCTTACGGAGATGCTTCCTGCGTCAGTATGACAAGTTTGTGGATAATTGGAATGGTAAAAACTTCATTACAATTAATGCGTATTTGTGCCCGCAACAATGAGTAAACACGCAGCTCGCGGAGATGCTTACTGCGTCAGCATGACAAGTTTTTTGCTAGTTGGGCTGGTAAAAAAGTTCATTACAATTAATTTATGTTTCTTCCCATGCTACCGCACAAAATGAAATTCGACGTAGTCAATCCTTTCGTGTGGTTCGTGATATAAAACTAAATACCCATCAAAAGATAAATCGTAACATTTGCATTGCAGCTAAAAATACTTATTTTTATAGACTTAAAGATATAGCATATGCGAATAGTTATAATTTCGGTTTTGATGGTATTAGCAATAAACAGTTGTACTTCTGTTAAAAGCTTACCAAAAAACAACGAATGGATTAGCCTCTTTAACGGCAAGGATATCAAGGATTGGTTTGTAAAAATTCACCACCATGAAGTGGGAGAAAATTTTGGTAATACTTTCAGGGCAGAAGACGGTATTTTAAAAGTACGCTATGACCAATACGGCGATTTTAATGACCAGTTTGGGCATTTGTATTACAAGATTCCGTATTCTTATTACCATCTTAAATTAGAATATCGTTTTACAGGCGAACTCCAAAAAGGGGCGCCAAGTTATACCTTACGCAATAGTGGTGTTATGTTTCATTCTCAGGATCCCAGAACGATGCCTAAAGAACAGGATTGGCCTATTTCAGTTGAGTTTCAACTGTTGGGAGGTCTGGGTGATGGCAAGTCGCGACCAACAGGAAATATGTGTTCCCCGGGTACTAACGTAGTCTATAACGGCAAGCTTGATGAAACCCACTGTATCAATTCTAAATCAAAAACCTATGACGGCGATCAATGGGTAAAAGCAGAAATAATTGTGCTGGGTGATTCACTGATTACTCATATTATCAATGGTGAAAAGGTGCTGGAATATTCGAAACCGCAGATAGGCGGAGGTGTGGTAAATCGTTTTGATCCTGCCGTTAAAGTGGATGGTAAGTTGTTAAAAAGTGGTTTTATAGCGTTACAAAGCGAAGGACAACCAGTAGATTTCAGAAACATACAACTTAAAGATTTATCTAAAAAATAATTCTCCCACAAAGACTTTACATACCTTACTATCCTGAATGGAAAGTAACTAAAAAATGCAGTGTAGGTGCTTATTCCGCCACCATTGCAACTAAAATATCTAAATTAAAATTTGCCTGATATGCAATCAAACGTAGGATTAATAATAGAAGAAAAAGCAGTAAGTATTGGTAATTTTTTGGTTGGAAGGCTTTTGCCTTTTAGACAAAAAAGAGCCGTAGGTCCCTTTTTATTTATAGACCACATGGGTCCCGCCTGTCTTGAAGAACATCAAAATCTGGATGTTCCTCCTCATCCCCACATCGGGCTTTCTACTTTGACGTATCTCTTTGACGGAGCCATTTTTCATCGTGACAGCATGGGGAATGCTATAGAAATAAAGCCTGGTGAGGTCAATTGGATGACTGCCGGAAAAGGTGTGGTACATTCTGAACGAACTCCGGAATATTTGCGTACCAAAGATAAATTTTTACACGGTTTACAAATTTGGATTGGTTTACCAAAAAAACTCGAGCAATGCGAACCCGCTTTTAGTCATTTTGATAAAGAAGAAATCCCTGTTTGGGAAGAAAATGGCGTTACCTACAAACTCATAGCAGGAGAATTGAAAACTATTAAATCACCTGTTCCGGTGCATAGCCGGTTGTATTTTATTGAAATAAAAACGAAATCGGCTCAAAAAGTAACTATTGGAGACCATCTTTTTGGTGAAGTGGGAATGTATGTCTTAAACGGAAGTGTAAAAATTGACAGTACTGACTATGGCAGTAAACAATTATTAATTGCCCAGAACGCTTCATTATGTGCATTTGAAACCAACGGAGAAACGACACTTTACCTTTTTGGAGGAGAACCTTTTGAAGAAGAACGTTTTATGTACTGGAATTTTGTCAATTCGGATAAAACTATTTTGGAAAAAGCTAAAGAAAATTGGGAGAATCAAAACCCGGAAGCTTTTCCTAAAATTCCTAATGATGATAAAGAATTTGTTCCTTTACCAAAACCAAAATTCAATAATTAGTAATCCCTCCTACTTCAAAAACTAATAAAATGCGATAGAAACAGAACTAAAATTCATAAAAAACAAACCTAACGTTTGAAGCACTTTCCATTTTAAAAAAATAAATTATCCTAAAATGCTAAAAAAACAATTTTTTCTTCTGTCTCTCATTTTAGTATGCAAAGCGCTGACAGCACAAACGACTTCACATACGGATGAGCAAAAAGCAAAACTGTATCCACATCAGGAAATTATTTCCCGATACCATAACAACTGGACACAAAAGCATTACCCAAAAAGAATAGCGCTTTTTGAGAAAGAACCTTTAGAGATGGGCGACATTGTTTTTATTGGCAATAGTATTACAGAAGGAGGACTCGACTGGAGTGCTAAATTTGGAATAAAACACATTCGCAACCGAGGAATTGCCGGAGATGTTACTGATGGTGTACTCCAACGCTTAAATGAAATTACGTATTTTAAACCAAAAGCAGTATTTATCCTAATTGGAATTAATGATCTTTTTAGCCTTCATCATAAAGAAGATAATTCTGCTCTAAAATATGACAAAGTGGTTCCTTCACCTGAATATATTGCAAAAAACATATTGAAAATCGCAAAAATTATTCATCATAAATCACCATTTACCAAGTTGTATGTTCGTACCCTTTTGCCTGTTAGGAGAGCTTATCTGAAAGAAGACATTCTGGTAGTGAATACAATTATTAAAAAAAATGAAGCTAAGGGCTATTATAAGCTAATTGATTGGTATGCTGAATTTGCAGATGCAAACGGCGAACTAATCAAGGAACTGACCAAAGATGGCGTTCATTTAAATGAGAAAGGATATCAGCAATGGGTTAATTTTGAGAAACCAACAATCCAGGCACTTTAGCCTAAAACTTTATGGCCTATTTTCTGTTCTAAATTAGAATCTGCTTCTCCCTGAGCTACATTTTTTGATAACTTTAACGCATGTTTTTTTAGGATGGTTGTTCAAATATTGGTAAATTGCGATATTTAACAACTACAATAAAACATGCAGAAAACGATCAATTTAAAAGCTTTTAAAGAATTTGTTCAATCAAGTAATTTCGGAGGGTTCCTCCTTTTTTTATGCGTAATAATTTCATTAATAATTGCAAATTCATCGCTTGCTGATCCGTTACAAAACCTGCTGGAAACCAAACTCGGTTTTGAAAACCAGACAGTACATCTCAATTATTCCGTAAGCATGTGGATTAATGACGGATTAATGGCTATTTTCTTTCTGCTGGTAGGACTGGAAATCAAGAGAGAAATTATAGAGGGAGAACTTTCTTCACCTAAAAAAGCTATTCTGCCTATCATAGCTGCCATAGGCGGAGCTGTGGTTCCAGCGTTTATTTATTCGTTTTTTAATACCGGAATGGAGACTGTTTCGGGTTGGGGAATTCCTATGGCTACCGATATTGCTTTTGCTTTAGCTGTAATTTCTTTGTTAGACAAAAGAGTACCTGCGAGTTTAAAAATATTTTTGGCAGCTTTAGCTATTGTGGATGATCTGATCGCTATTTTAGTAATTGCCATTTTTTATTCATCCGGAATTGAACTGACATATTTAGCCTATGCGGGTATTGGAATGGTGGTACTTATTTTAATGAACCGCTTCAATGTAAAGAATCCCTATCTGTACTTAATCCCTGGTATATTTATCTGGTATTTTGTACATCATTCAGGAATTCATGCTACAATTGCCGGAGTACTGGTTGCCATGACGTTGCCTACAAACGATACAAATATAGCATCACCCTTAGAGAGACTGGAACACACACTTGTAAAACCGGTTAACTTTTTTATCATTCCGCTCTTTGCATTTGCCAATACAAATATCACGATTCATAACGAAATGATTGAAGGCTTAACTTCACCATTAGGCTTAGGTATTTCGATGGGACTGATTTTTGGTAAACCTATCGGAATTGTTACTACTTCCTTTATATGCTCTAAACTAGGATTGGGTCAGTTACCGGCTAACAGTACAATAATTCATATGGTTGGTTTAGGTTTATTAGCCGGAATAGGATTTACAATGTCTATTTTTATTTCGATGCTGTCTTTTAGTAATCAGCTGCTCATTGAAGAAGCCAAATTATCAATATTGATTACTTCACTAATTGCGGGTATTTTAGGCTATCTGATTTTGAAATTTTCTTGTAAAAACAGTAATACTGCTGATATTTAAAAAGCTGTTTTTTTTTCTTACTGGCTATCAGTCTGTTTTATTGAAACATTTTCTTTTGCAATAGAAGAATCTGCTGACTTCGTATGCCTAATATTACCCGATACCCTTTTGCGGAAGCGCCATAAATTTTGAAACTATTTTCAATTGTTTTGTAAAATGAAACGCTATTTTAATTCCGAACTTACTTCGTAGTAATTACTATTGATTACTATAAAAGATACGAATTAAAAACAGCTTATTATGAATAAATTATTTAAAGCGCTAATAGCAGGTTATGGAGCAAAAAAGTTAGGCGGAGGCTGTTTTAGCACCATCCTGATTTTTATCCTTATCTGGGTATTATTGGGACAATGCAGTCATTAAAGGCATTTTTATAGCGGTGTTTCAACACAGTACTAACATTAAAAAAAAAAGTATTATGGAAGATAAAAATACAGAAACTAAGAAAACAACCAGCAGTGAGGAAATTGATAACACAGATCCTAAATTGCGTAAAGAAATAGATGTAGATACCGAAGGAAACAAAACTGTGGTTGACAGAGCAAGAGAAGAAGATGCAACTGATGAAGGCATTCTGAACGATGCAGATCCTGACAATCCCAATATCAACCGTGGAGTTACTACTGAGAAAGAGGCGATGAAAACGGTAGAAAACAAGGACCTTAATTCGGATATTACTCCAAACAGATATCCTAATTCAAAGTCTGAGAATCGACCGGACAACAAAAAATCAGAAGAATAAACCACAATAACAGCTGCACTGTCATAATTCAGCTGACGGTACTATAAAAACAGATTGCAAAACATAAAAAATTACTGTATTTTTTTTATAAAATATTCTGTAAAAAACAAAAGATATAGTAGATTAGCGCTCAGAAAAATTAAACAAATATGGCATCAGGTATTTTCGCATTATTAGATGATATAGCAGCAATCATGGATGATGTTGCGGTAATGAGTAAAGTAGCCGCAAAAAAAACAGCCGGTATTCTGGGCGATGATTTAGCGGTTAATGCTGAAAAAGCTTCCGGATTTGTATCGTCAAGAGAGTTACCGGTATTGTGGGCCATTGGAAAAGGCTCATTACTGAATAAAATCATTATTTTACCTGTAGCCTTTTTGCTCAGTGCTTTTTTTCCGGTAGCAATTACAGTGATATTAATTTTTGGCGGACTCTTTTTAGCCTATGAAGGTGCCGAAAAAATTTATGAATTCTTATTTCACAGGCAACATCATACCACTCAGCCGGTAGTTGAAAAGCTTACAGAAGAGGAAATTTTAGCAATGGAAAAAGGCAAAATAAAATCAGCTGTTGTAACCGATTTTATTTTATCAGTAGAAATTATAATTATCGCACTGGGTACGGTCATCGAAGAATCTCTTTCAACACAGATTCTTGTAGTTTCAGTTATTGCTATACTGGCCACTGTGGGTGTTTACGGAATTGTGGCTTTGATAGTAAGAATGGATGAAGCGGGTTATAAACTGATACAATGGGCTGGTAACAGAGAACACAGTATTCTTAAAAAAACCGGAAAAGTATTAGTACTCGCCTTACCTAAAGTAATCAAAAGTTTAGCTATCATTGGAACGATTGCGTTACTGCTGGTTTCGGGAGGAATATTTGTACATAACATTGATTTTTTTCATCATTTATTTCCTCAGCTGCCTTCATTTGTAAAAGAATTCATTATCGGACTAGTTATTGGATTTATTGTTTTAGGCATAGTCACTCTTTTTAAAAAAATATTTGGAAAGAAAAATTGAATTAAACACCTATTATCTTGTTATAAAGCTGTATTTTTTTACAGCTTTTTTTATGGCAAACACTTGATGGTAATCACAAACTACTGTTGTATAAACCATTAACATCTTAAAATTTCAGCGAAGAAAAATTAAATGCCCTATTGTAGTATTTATAACTAAAAAACCTTATTTTAGTAGAGGTCGTTCCGGTTTTTTCTGGTTTTTTTATCCAAAAAAACGAAATGCTTCACAGAGAATAACAATCAAAAAGAATACGCAATATGAGATTAGAAGATTTTGACAATGATGAAGAAAAAATAATTCAGGACAGATTGAAGCAAAAAACATGGAATGAAATCCGCACCAATGACAGTTGGGCTATTTTTAAAATCATGTCTGAATTTGTAAATGGTTATGAAACCATGGGTCGCATTGGTCCCTGCGTTTCTATTTTTGGCTCAGCTCGTACTAAAGCAGCAAATAAATATTATGATCTGGCCGAAAAAATTGCTTTTAAAATCAGTAAAGCCGGTTACGGTGTTATTACAGGTGGCGGTCCCGGAATTATGGAAGCCGGTAACAAAGGAGCACACCTGGGAGGCGGTACCTCTGTAGGACTAAATATAGAACTGCCTTTTGAACAGCATTTTAATCCTTATATTGACCATGATAAGAACCTCAATTTTGATTATTTTTTTGTTAGAAAAGTAATGTTTGTCAAATATTCACAGGGATTTGTAGTGATGCCCGGAGGTTTTGGAACACTCGATGAAATGTTTGAAGCAATTACTTTAATTCAAACCAAAAAAATTGCGCGTTTTCCAATTATTTTAGTGGGAAGTACCTATTGGTCCGGTCTGATAGACTGGATAAAAACAGTGTTAATTGAACAGGAAGAAACCATAAGTCCTGATGATTTAAAACTAATTAAGATAGTAGATCATGAAGATGAAGTCGTAGAAGTTTTAGATAACTTCTATAAGAAATACACATTGAAACCTAATTTTTAAAGAGCTGTTTTTTACAGCTTTTTTTGTTTAATTCATTTTGTATAATCTAAAAAAAATGTATATTGAAATACTATTAAAACCCCTGTCAACCATTGAATATAATTTTCAGATTTTCATTTGCTTATGTCTTGTTTTTTGCCTGTGCTTGTAGCGTAACGGCACAAAACAGCAACCGGCTATGGGTAGAAATAGATACTGAAGTACACAGACTGGATATCAGACAGGAAATTGACTACTACAACTCCTCTACTGACACTATTTCAGAAATTGTACTTAATGACTGGAATAATGCTTACGCCGATGTAAAAACTCCTTTAGCTGAACGTTTTTCGGATGAATTTTACCGTGGATTTCATCTGGCAAAAGAAGAAGAACGCGGAAAGACTTCGAATATAACCATTACCGACAACAATAAAACACTATTATCCTGGAAACGCACCGAAAAAAATCCGGATATTGTAGTGATACAATTATTAAATAAACTTGCTCCCAATCAAAAAATCAAACTCCGATTAAAATATACTGTAAAAATTCCAAGCAGTAAGTTTACAAAATTTGGTTATGATGATTTAGGAAATATGTACCTTAAATCCTGGTTTCTCACCCCTGCCCGATATGAGAATCATGATTTTGTAGTATATAACAATGAAAATCTGGATGATATTGCTAATACAGTGACTGATTATGATCTTGAACTAAAACTGGCAAAAGGTTTTACTGTTACTACTGATTTAAATACAACCGAAGAAATTAGCAATAACGACTATGCTGTTTATAAACTGAGCGGAAAAAACAGAGTTGATTTTGAACTTTTTATAGAACCCAAATCCAGTTTTACTAATTTTAAAAGCGAACGTTTTGAAGTAATCACCAATCTAGACGGAGATAAAGTAGTTCCGGAAGATCAGGCTAAAGCTATTGATTGTGTCGTACGATTTGTGAAA
Source organism: Flavobacterium plantiphilum (assembly GCF_046000495.1). Classification (NCBI taxonomy): domain Bacteria; kingdom Pseudomonadati; phylum Bacteroidota; class Flavobacteriia; order Flavobacteriales; family Flavobacteriaceae; genus Flavobacterium; species Flavobacterium plantiphilum. The sequence continues at coordinate 265,338 of NZ_JBELQA010000001.1, read as the reverse complement.
AACAACATTGGTGATTATCCATTTGAAAAAATTGTAGTTTCCCAAACAGATTATGAAAGAAATCCATTTTACGGACTCAGTCAGTTACCCTCATTAATACGACCTTTTACAGACGAGTTTACTTATGAATTGAAATTTTTAAAAACCTATCTCAACGTTTTTCTCAATAACAGTCTTTTTATTAATAACCGAAAAGAAAGCTGGATACACAATGGGATTCAGGTATTCATCATGATGAAATACATTGAAGAAAATTATCCCGATGCAAAAATGCTGGGAAAAGCCGCTACTTTTAGATTATTAAAAAGCTACAACCTCACAAATCTTGATTTCAACGAACAATACAGCTATTTTTATATGCTGATGGCCCGAAAAAATCTGGATCAGGAATTAGGAGCACCTAAAAATTATCTGATAAAATTTAACGAACAAATTGCTAGTAAATACCGTGCCGGTTTAAGCCTGCGTTTTTTAGAAAACTACAGTGAAAACAATGCGGTAAGCAGTAGCATTCGCATGTTTTATACCGAAAATAAAACAAAACAAACATCAGAATCTGATTTTGAAAACATCCTGAAACGACAAACAGCTAAAGAAATAGACTGGTTTTTTAAAACAATAATCCACTCCAGAGATTTAATTGACTACAAATTCAATAAGGTTAGTAAAACGAACGACAGTATTTATTTTTCACTAAAAAATAAAACGAATGTTAATAATGTTCCCGTTCCTGTTTATGGTATAAAAAATGGAGAAATTGTATTTAAAAAATGGTTAGAACCAGCTACAAATGACAGTGTTTACAGCATAAAAAGAAATGATGCCAATAAAATTGTACTGAACTATAAAAATGAAGTTCCGGAATACAACCTAAGAAACAACTGGAAATCATTAAAGCCTTTTTTTCCTAACAACCGTCCCATAAAATTTGTCTTTATGAAGGATTTAGAAGATCCTTTTTACAACCAGGTTTTGTATGTACCCACTTTAGAATACAACCTTTATGACGGACTTATCCCCGGAATGAGACTGCATAATAAAACTATTTTGGACAAACCTTTTATCTTTGATATAAATCCGGCTTATTCCACTAATACGAATACTTTTTCAGGTTCAGGCTCTTTTACCATTAATCAAAATTATAGAAGCAGCAGGTTGTACAATGTAAAATACTCTTTATCGGGTTCTTATTTTCATTATGCACCCGATGCGTTTTACACCAGATTCAATCCAAATATACAAATACGAATCAGAGAAAATGATTTCAGAGACAACCGGAAACAATTAATTTATTTACGTCAGGTTATGGTAAACCGGGAAAAAAGTGCCATCATTTCTAATGACAATTCGAGTGAAAACTATTCTGTATTTAATGCTAAATATTTCAATACAAAAACAGAAGTTACTGCGCATTCTAATTTTGTAAGTGATGTCCAGTTATCTGATAAATTTGGGAAAATAGCAACAGAATTTGAATACCGGAAATTATTTGAAAACAACCGCCAGATTAATTTACGTTTTTATGCAGGAACTTTTTTGTACAATAAGAGCAATTCAGATTTTTTTAATTTTGCTTTAGACAGACCTACCGATTATCTTTTTGATTATGGTTATTACGGACGTTCTGAAAGTAGTGGATTTTTTAGCCAACAATTAATTATTGCCGAAGGTGGCTTTAAATCAAAACTGGACACCGCATTTGCCAATCAGTGGATTAGCACCCTAAATGCAGGATACACCATTTGGAACTGGATTGAAGTGTATGGTGATATAGGTGTATTGAAAAACAGAACTAAAAATCCTGTTTTTGCTTTTGACAGCGGTATCCGTCTCAATTTAGTAACCGATTATTTTGAACTCTACCTACCGGTTTATTCTTCTAACGGATGGGAAATAGGCCAGAAAAATTACAATGAAAAAATACGATTTATAATTACTTTTTCACCAAAAATTTTGGTTAATCTATTTAATCGGAAATGGTTCTAAATAACTAAACCAAAGCCGTAATTATATTATTCTCAAATAAAAAGGTTAAAAAACGCGTATATTTAAAAAATAACTGATTAGTATTGAATAAAAATATCAAATTACAAATAATTTTTCTATAATTGAATTATGATAATAGCCAGTTTTTAAGTAAATTTGCACGATGAATTATAATCTTTCAATTATGATAAAAGAAAAAAACAATACGACATTGACATTTGAGGATTTCAAGACCGAAGTATTGAATGATTATAAGATTGCAGTAACAAGTCGAGAATGTAGTCTTTTAGGACGCAGAGAAGTTTTGACAGGTAAAGCAAAATTTGGAATTTTTGGAGATGGAAAAGAAGTTCCGCAAATAGCAATGGCGAAGTTTTTTAAAAACGGAGATTTTCGCTCGGGTTATTATCGTGATCAGACTTTTATGATGGCCATTGGCGAATTGACAATTGCTAATTTTTTTGCCGGATTATATGGAAATACAGATATAAAACAAGAACCCATGTCGGCCGGAAGGCAAATGGGAGGTCATTTTGTTACTCATAGCCTCAATGACGACGGGAGTTGGAAAAGCTTAACGAAACAGAAAAATTCAAGTTCAGACATCTCTCCTACTGCTGCTCAAATGCCCCGTTTATTAGGGCTAGCACAAGCTTCTAAATTTTATCGTGAAGTTACCAATATTCCGAATCAAAAAAACTTTTCTCACGCAGGAAATGAAATTGCCTGGGGAACAATAGGAAATGCAAGTACTTCCGAAGGAGTCTTTTTTGAAACCATAAATGCTGCAGGAGTGCTACAGGTTCCAATGCTGATTAGCATCTGGGATGACGAATACGGTATTTCGGTACATGCAAAACACCAGACCACAAAAGAGAATATCTCCGAAATACTATCCGGTTTTCAGCGTGAGGAAGACAGTAACGGAATTGAAATACTTACAGTTAAAGGCTGGGATTATTCTGATTTAATAACAACTTATGAAAAGGCATCCAAAATTGCCCGTGAAAAACACATACCTGTATTAGTTCACGTTCAGGAACTGACACAGCCCCAGGGACATTCCAGTTCCGGTTCACATGAAAGATATAAGAGTTCTGCAAGACTTAACTGGGAAAAAGAGTTTGACTGTATCAGGCAAATGCGTTTGTGGATGATAGCTATTAACATTGCTTCTGCAGAAGAGTTAAACGAAATTGATGCCGCTATTAAAAAAGAGGTTTTAGAAGCTAAGAAAGCAGCATGGAATTCTTTTATAACCCCTATTGTTGCTGAAAAAAATGAAGCTGTTTTATTATTAGAAAAAATTGCCGCAACAAGCAAAAATAAGGATCAGATCTTAAAACTTTCTAATAATCTGAAAAACATAAAAGATCCTCTAAAAAAAGAAATATTAGTTACTGCCAGAAAAGCACTTCGTTTATTAGTAAATGAAACAGGCGGGACTCAGTTATCGCTTTGGATACAAAAATACACCCAAAAAACGCAGGCTATTTTCAGTAATAACCTTTACTCAGAATCTAAAAATAATGTGTTTTCTGTAAAAGAAGTTCTTCCGGTTTACCCTGAAAATGCACGAAAAGATACGGACGGAAGAATGGTTATCCGGGATAACTTTGATGCATTATTTGCTAAATATCCTGAAGTACTCATTTTTGGTGAAGATTCCGGAAATATTGGCGATGTTAATCAGGGACTTGAAGGAATGCAGGAGAAATACGGAGAAACCCGTGTTGCCGATGTAGGTATTCGGGAAGCCACCATAATAGGACAAGGAATAGGTCTTGCATTAAGAGGACTCCGTCCTATTGCCGAAATTCAGTATCTGGATTATTTATTATATGCTATCCAGATTCTCAGTGACGATTTAGCATCACTGCAGTACAGAACAGCAGGAAAACAAAAAGCACCTTTAATTATAAGAACCCGTGGACATCGTTTAGAAGGAATCTGGCATTCCGGATCTCCTATGGGAATGATTATAAATGCAATTAGAGGGATTCATGTTTTGGTTCCAAGAAATATGACTAAAGCAGCCGGATTTTACAATACTTTATTAGAATGTGATGAACCTGCCTTAGTTGTAGAATGCTTAAACGGATACCGACTGAAAGAAAAAATGCCTTTGAATTATGGTGAATTCAAAACACCAATCGGAGTCGTTGAAACTATTAAAGAGGGAACTGACATTACACTTGTTTCTTATGGTTCCACTCTGAGATTAGTAGAACAAGCTGCAAAAGAACTCGCTGAAATTGGTATTGATTGTGAAATCATCGACATCCAGTCTTTACTCCCGTTTGATATTAATCATGATATTGCTAAAAGCGTTCAAAAAACAAACCGCCTTCTTGTTATTGATGAAGATGTTCCGGGCGGAGCTTCTGCTTTTATCCTACAGCAAATTATAGATAATCAGGATGCCTTTAAATTTTTAGACAGTAAACCGCAAACTTTATCCGCAAAGGAACACCGCCCTTCTTACGGTACTGATGGGGATTATTTTTCTAAACCTTCTATAGAAGACATTTACGAGAAAGTATACAGCATTATTTCTGAAGCAAACCCTTCGAAATATCCAAGCTTGTACTAAAGAAAAAATGATATAAAAGCTTTAACAAAAAAAAATGCCCCAAAAAGCACAAACTATTTGGGGCATTTTTTATGAAAAGAAAATTCTTCTTCTATTTTTTTATTACTAATCGGAAACCTTCTCCGTGTATATTAAGAATTTCTACATTCTCATCCAGTTTCAGATACTTTCTCAGTTTAGCAATGTAAACATCCATACTTCTGGAAGTAAAATAATTATCATCTCTCCAGATTTTAGTTAACGCTAATTCTCTTGGCATTAAATCATTTTCATGAAGAATTAACATTTTCAATAATTCATTCTCCTTTGGAGATAGTTTTACAGGTTCTTCACCATTAAAACTTAAAAAACGTAGTTTAGAATTCAAATGAAACTTACCAATTGTAAATTCAAAAGGAACTTGTTCTGCTTTAACATCAGAAGCTTTTCTTTGAATGATTGCTTTAATTTTCATTAACAAAACTTCAGAATCAAATGGTTTATTTAAATAATCATCTGCTCCGGCTTTGTATCCTTTCAAAACATCCTCTTTCATAGATTTAGCAGTAAGAAAGATTATTGGCACTTCGGCATTTTTCTCTCTTATTTCTTTAGCTAATGTATAACCGTCTTTATAAGGCATCATTACATCTAAGATGCATAAATCATAAGAATCTTTTTTAAATTTTTCAAAACCTTCCATCCCATTTTTTGCCAGAGTAACATCAAAGTCATTCAGCATTAAATAATCTTTAAGAACAGCTCCAAAATTTAAGTCGTCTTCTACTAAAAGAATTTTTTTATTTATATTTTCCATATTTTAGTTTATTAGAGGTAATTTTATAATGAAGGTACTTCCTTTACCCTTTTCGCTTTCTACGTAAACTTGTCCGTTATGATCTTCAACTATTCTTTTTACATAAGCTAAGCCTAAACCGTGTCCTTTAACATTATGTAAATCTCCGGTATGCTCTCTGTAAAATTTTTCAAACACCCGTTTTTGAGCTGTTTTACTCATTCCTAATCCCTGATCTTTTATTTTAATAAGAATCATATCTTTAATATTCTCCGTATAAATATCAATCTTTGGCATCTCCGGCGAATATTTTATTGCATTTTCCAATATATTAACAATAACATTTGTAAAATGCACTTCATTAATCAAAACGGTGGTTCTGGCTGCTTCAAAATGATTATTAATTTCGCCTTGTCTGTCCTGCAAAATTAAATTTACATGCTCAATAGCATCATAAATCACTTCTTCAACATTGCTCGAACCTTTTTCTATATCTAATTCCTTTTTTTCTAATTTTGAAATTCGTAATACATTCTCCACCTGAGCATGCATGCGTTTATTTTCATCCCTGATCATTTGCAAATACCTGAAAACCTTTTCCTTGTCTTCAATGATTTTAGGGTTTTTTATTGCGTCTAATGCCAGATTAATGGTAGCAATAGGCGTTTTAAACTCATGCGTCATGTTGTTAATAAAATCGGTCTTAATTTCAGATATCTGACGCTGACGGATTAATTGATTTAGGGCACTTGAATAAGCAACTAAAATAATCAATGTAAATACTATTGACAAAATGGTAATACTTACTAATTCAGACAAAAGAAATTTCTTTTTATTAGGAAATGCAACCGACAACTGATACCTTTCATTCCCTTCGTTATCAGCAAGAATAGGAATTGAATAAGTAGCATCTTCATCAAAATGAAATCCTTCTGATTTTATTTTTGTAGGCGATCCTTTGCTGAAAATTGCAAATTCAAATTTAGTGTTCACTCCATGGTCAACCAGTTCTTTTTTCAAAAGTTCTCTTAATTTTTCTCTTGAAATTCTTTCCTCGATAGACAATGTCGAAGCATAATCTTTATAAGAAATTTGCAACTGCACCTTATTCAAAACATCCAGCGTACCATCTTTGTAATCCCTCGAATCCGGCATTACACTCTTATTCAATCCTGAATTATCAACATTATTATTATTGTTATATACTTCAGTTAACCTTTTAGAACTAAAACTTTTAAAACCGTCATTCTTTTTATTAAATAATGATCCGTTAAAATCATATTTTTCAGATGAAATACTGTTTTTGTAAATAATCGTTTTATTTGTTTTTGTGTTTCTCTGAACAAATAAAATTTCAAACAAATCATTCTTTTCAGGAATTTTACCTGTACTGTCTTTTATCCGATTTATTTTTTCATAAAAAGTATATTCTTCCTGCTTTTCAAGTTTATCTGCTACATTATCAATAACCTGAGTAACATGATATTTGAACTGTTCATCATTATTTTTAAATGATGTATTAAACCAATATACCTGAACAAGTATTATCCCAATCAGAGACAAACTCATTAATAAAACCAGAAATTTAAAAAACAATTTATTCATCAAAACAAAATTAACATTTTAACACTATGGTTGATAATGTATTAACCAAACATTAACATCTACCATAGTTATTGCTTAATCTACAAAATTTTAAGAATTTTATTGATTTCATCCTTAGCTAAGTCAATATCAATATTCTCAATCACAAAATCACTTTTAGAAATTCGTTGCTCATCTGTCCACTGCGCATCCATTCTTTTTAATATTTGCTTTCTTTGAGTATTATCACGTTGCAAAACACGCGAAATTCTTAACTCTAAAGGTGCTGTTACGGTAATAATATATTCAAAATCTTTATAACTACCACTTTCAAACAAAATAGCAGATTCATACACTAACAAAGGAAAGTCAGCATGTTCTGAAAGCCATTTTTTATAATCTCTCTTTACAGCCGGATGCACAATAGCATTTAGTTCTTTTAACTGATCGGGATTATTAAATACTATTTCTGCTAATTTAGACCTGTTCAATTGCTCATTTTCAAAAATATTTTTCCCAAATTTCGATTCAATGGCTTCAGTAATTTCCTGTTGTTGCATTACTTTTTTTCCGGCATCATCAGCGATATACACAGGAATTCCTAATGATACCAAATAGTTTGCAATAGTGGTTTTCCCGCTTCCTATTCCTCCTGTTAAACCAACAACTTTTTGCATAGATTAATTTTTGAAAAATAAATAAGGAAAAGCTTCTTCTGGTTTTTTCTTCAGAATAATTATTTTAATATAAGATTCTAAAAATCCCATTCCATATCCTAAAAACTGTTTCCAGACTGCAGTTACTGAAAGATATCCAATTTTGATACTTTTATTTTGAACAGTGGAAACTAAAAATATAATAAAAAAATAAACGCAATATAATTTTGCCAGTAAATCATAAGTAAAAATCAGCAATGCTACCGAAAGCGCCAGACCAATAATAAACACCGATGGGAAAAAGAACGTCAATTTATTATATTTAGGATACCAGCTGTTTAAAATAGGTCTTGCTTTCCCAAATTTATTTACCTGTACAGAAAACTTGTCCCAGTCAATCCTTCTTTTATGATATACGTAAGCCGCAGGAAAAAGTTTTGTTTCGAAACCCAAATCCCATAATCTGATTGACAAATCAGGATCTTCACCCGGATGAATGTTTCCAAAACCATTAGATGCTTCAAATGCTTTGCGGGAAATTCCCATATTAAAACTTCGGGGCTGGAATTTATCTATTTTCTCTGACCCACCTCTGATTCCGCCGGTAGTAAGAAAAGAAGTCATTGCAAAATTGATAGCTTTTTGAATATCTGAAAAACTATCCAAAGCCCGATCAGGTCCACCAAAACAGTCTACATAATGCGTTTTTAATGCCTTATCAACTTCTGTTAAGTATTCTGCCGGAATAATACAATCAGAATCAAAAATGATAAAATAATCTCCCTTAGCTACTTTCATTCCGTAATTTCTGGAATCTCCGGGACCTGAATTTTCTTTATAGTAGTACGAAATTGATAATTTGTTTTGATACTGATGAACAACATCTTCACAACGAATTGCAGAACCATCTTCGACAATTACAATTTCAAAATCTTCTTTGTAATTTAATTTTGATAAACTTTCTAAAAGTTCATCTACTTCATCCGGGCGATTATACACGGGAATAATCAAAGAAAAATACATATTCTTAAAAGCGGTATTAATTATACAATATAAATGTAATATTTTAACAAAGATAGACTTTAAACAATAATGCGCCTTACTTTTAAATGTTTTTATACACTTAAAATAAGACGCATTACACTAAAATTTGTTCTTTATTTTTCGAAATAAAATTAGGCGATACTTTCCACCTGAACCATTTCGTCAGCTTCAGCTTTATAATCTACTCCAGCTAAATCAAAACCAAATAAATTATAGAAATCTTTTCTGTATCCTTCTAAATCTCCTATTTCAGCTAAATTTTCAGTAGTTGCCTGTTCCCACAACTGAGCAACCTGAGCCTGAACATCATCACGCATTTCCCAGTCATCAATACGGATTCTGCCTTTTTCATCCACTGGCACTTCTCCTCCTGTAAATAATCTTTGTTGGTATAAACGTTGAATTTGTTCAATACAACCTTCGTGAATTCCTTCAGCTTTCATTATTTTATACAATAAAGAAATATACAATGGAATTACAGGAATAGCTGAACTTGCCTGAGTAACCAAAGCTTTATTAACCGAAACATAAGCTTTTCCATTAATATCCGCTAAGCTATCTGAAATTTCAAAAGCTGTAGCTTCCAGATGATCTTTTGCACGACCAATTGTTCCTTTTCTGTAAACTGCCTCCGTTACTGATGGCCCAATATAAGAATAAGCAACTGTTACGGCACCCGGAGCCAATAAATTTTCAGCTTTTAAAGCATCCATCCACATAGCCCAGTCTTCTCCTCCCATAACAGCAATTGTATTTTCAATATCGTCACCACTGCATGGTTCAATAGAAACTTCAGAAACTTTCCCGGTATGAAAATCTACTGTTTTATTTGTAAAAGTGTTACCAATAGGTTTTAAAACCGAACGGTGTGTCACTCCTGTATTTGGATTAGTACGTACCGGAGAAGCCAAACTATAGATAACTAAATCAACCTGACCTAAATCAGCTTTAATTAAATCTAAAGTTTCTCTTTTTACTTCATTTGAAAAGGCATCTCCATTAATACTTTTTGCATACAAACCAGCCTTGTGAGCTTCTTTTTCAAAAGCGGCAGAATTGTACCAGCCTGGTGAAGCTGTTTTTCCAGCCACTGGTGGTTTTTCAAAAAATACTCCAATAGTTGCTGCATCAGAACCAAAAGCACTTGAAATTCTTGAAGCCAAACCAAAACCAGTAGAAGCACCAATTACCAATACTTTTTTAGCGCCATCAATAGCTCCTTTTGATTTAACATATTCAATTTGATTTTTGACATTTTGCTCAGCTCCAGCCGGGTGTGCTGTCAGGCAAATAAATCCTCTCATTCTAGGTTCTATGATCATAACGTATCAATATTATATTTTTATTTGTTTTTTTAGCGAATAAAACAATGACATGTGCCGGAAAGGCTATCATTTTGGAAGGCAAATATAGGGCATTTTTTTAGTTCAACAAGGCTTTTGCATGATTTAGAGCCGAATCAGAAACGATGGTTCCTGATAGCATTTGAGCAATTTCCACCACACGTTCCTGGTTCGTTAATAACTTTAACTCTGATTGCGTATCCTCATCTACTGTTGATTTAGAAACTTTAAAATGTGCATCGCCTTTAGCCGCTATTTGTGGTAAATGAGTAATGGCAAAGATTTGCATTTTCTGACTCATTTCTTTCATGATCTCCCCCATTTTAATAGCAATTTCCCCGGAAACTCCGGTATCAATCTCATCAAAAATTAAAGTTGGTAATTTTGAATATTGTGCCAAAATTGCTTTTACAGCGAGCATAATTCGGGACATTTCCCCTCCTGACGCCACTTTTTTCAGTAAGCCGAAATCAGTTCCTTTATTAGCCGAAAACAGAAACTGCAATTCGTCTTTTCCATTAGCAAAATAAGTTTCGCCCTGAATGACTTCAATATTAAAACGTACATTCGGCATCCCTAAAGTGGCTAAAATCGCTATCATTTTATCAGACAAAACCGGAATCGCCTCAATTCTGTTGTCATGAATTGTGGTTGCTAAATTATCTAATTGGATTCCTTTTTCCTGAATTTGATTATTCAAAAGTGCTATTTCCTCTTCTATATTTCCTAATTCTACAACCTCATTTTCTAATTTGGCCTGAATGTCCAATAATTCATCTACCGTAAGCACCTGGTGCTTTTTTTGTAAATTATAAATCAATTGTAATTTTTGATTGGTTTGCTCTAATAGCTCCGGATCGAAAATTATTTTTTCAGAATGGCGATTCATTTCGTCTGAAATATCATCAAATTCAATAGCTAAACTGGTAATTCGTTCTAACAACTCCTGATATTCGGAAGAAAATGGAGCAATTTTTTGAATCGAATTTTTGATTTCCTTTAAATTACTCAAAACACCAAACTGCTCTTCATTGGCAATAGCCAGAGACTTATCAATTGACTCTTTAATGATTTCAACATTATTAAGCTGTTCAAAAACAGTTTCTAATTCTTCCTGTTCTCCTGATTTTAACTGAGCAGCAAGTAATTCATTTAATAAAAAAGTATGGTATTCCTGTTCTTTATTAGATTCGCTTTGTTTTTTAATCAGCGTGTTTAGTTTAGATTTATCTGCTTTATAATTTTTAAGAAGCATTTGATAACCCGCAATAACCTGCTGATTATCAGCAATAGCATCTATGATATCAAACTGGACATTTTCATCAGTCAATTCTCTGGTTTGCTGCTGCGAATGAATATCAATCAAAAACACTCCTAAATCCTGAAGTTCCTGAAGATTTACAGGACTGTCATTAATAAAAGCACGCGATTTTCCCGAAGGAAGAATTTCTCTTCGAATGATTGTCTCGTTTTCATAATCTAAATCATTGGCTTCAAAAAAAGCAACTAAATTGTATTTAGAAATATCAAACTGAGCTTCAATAATGCATTTTTCTTCTTTATTTTTAAGCGAAGTCAAATCGGCCCGTTTTCCTAACACTAATCCTAATGCTCCTAAAATAATAGATTTTCCCGCACCGGTTTCACCTGTAATAATTGAAAATCCTTTAGAAAAATCAATAGTTAATTTTTCTATTAAAGCATAGTTTTTTATTGATAGTGCAGTAATCATTGGTAGTAATTATTATGAAGTTGTGTTCGTTGATTTTAAAAAATTAAAAATAACTAATATTTCAACATGGCCCATTTACTGGAATTCAAAGGCGAAAGTTTGTTCAAATTATCAACTAAATCTGTAATTGTAATACTGGGACCGCCTGAAAAAACGGAAGTAATTTCATCCGATTTAGCATCAAACAATATTCGGGTTAAATAAGCATTTGGCTTAGAATTGTATAATTTATTTAAGGAAACTAAAGCTGTTTTTATTTTTTCTTTGGCTGCTTTTTTATCGGTAATCATAACATCTAGACCCTGATGATAATCGAATAATGTTTTTCTGATTTCAACATACGTTGGCGAAAGCAAATCATTAATTAAATAATATCTATTTTGGTTTCCGTCTAATTGGCTCCAGCCCTTATAACTGCTTTGTTGCGCTACTGTAGCAATAGTTTGCGCAATCTGATAATTAGAATCACCTGATTGAAATTCAAAAGTATCTCTGTCCATTCCCAAAATCACATACGTATAAAATGAGATTACCGAAATTAAATTAGACTGAAAAGAATTGACATTAAATACTAAATTTTCAAATTCTGTATAGGTAAAACTAAAATCTTTATCATTAATATTCAACACCGGAGATTCATACGAAGAGTCAAAAACCGGACGGGAAGACTGCACCTGAATGGTTGCGGAGAATTGATCTGAACTGTGCGAAAGCAAGGTAATATACATCGAACAATTGATTTTTTCCTGTTGTCGGAATGTTTCAGTTGTCCAGTCGGTTTTGTTTACAAATTCATTTAAAGAGGTTTCCAGCGTTTTATAAATTTGCTGATTAGGATTTCCCATTTTCTGAGCATTTACTGTTACGGTACAGTTTAATTGTTGTCCGTGAACAACACTAAAGCTAACTAATAAAAGGAAAAACACTATCTTATTCATAAAAATGAGCTATTACTTTATTTAAAATATCATCGGCAACCGCTTCTTTGGATTTCAATTCCATCGGTTCTGTTTTAAAATCTTTATCAATAAAAGTAACTTTGTTTGTCGTTTTCTGAAAACCGGCACCTTCATCCTGTAAAGAATTTAAAACAATCAAATCTAAGTTTTTTTTCCGGATTTTTGCCTTTGCATTCTCAATTTCATTTTCAGTTTCTAATGCAAAGCCAATTAAAAACTGATGTTTTTTAGCTTCTCCCAGTGACAGCAGGATATCTTTTGTTTTTTCAAGTTCAATAACAAAATTATCTGCGGTCTTTTTAATTTTTTGTTGAGCAATATTTTTAGGCCTGTAATCAGCAACGGCAGCTGCGGCAATTGCCACATCAACTGCATTGTAACAGTCATGACAGGCATCATACATTTCTTGTGCAGAAGTAACTTTTACAACATTTATCAAAGAATGATTGATTACATAATGTGTTGGTCCCGTAACCAGAATAACTGAAGCTCCAAGATTAGCAGCACTTTTTGCAATATCAAAACCCATTTTCCCAGACGAATGATTGCCTATAAAGCGGACAGGATCAATAGCCTCATATGTAGGGCCGGCTGTAATTAATATTTTTTTACCTTTTAAAGGCAGTTTACTTTCTAAATCAGCTTCAAGAAAACGAATAATATTTTCCGGTTCTGCCATTCTTCCCTCACCGGATAAGCCACTGGCCAGCTCACCACTTTCGGCAGGAATGATGGTATTTCCAAATTGTTCTAAAGCGGTAAAACTTGCAATTGTAGAAGGATGCTTATACATATCTAAATCCATTGCAGGAGCAAAATAAACAGGACATTTTGCGGATAAATAAGTAGCAATAAGCAGATTATCACAAGTACCGTTTGCCATCTTAGACAAGGTATTTGCTGTAGCAGGAGCAATAACCATCAAATCAGCCCAAAGACCGAGTTCAACATGATTATTCCATTTTTCATCTTCATCATCCTGATTAAAAAAAGTAGAATAAACAGGATTTTTAGATAAAGTAGATAAGGTAAGCGGGGTTACAAAATCCTTAGAAGCAGGTGTCATGATCACTTGGACATGTGCACCTGCTTTTATAAAAAGTCGTACTAAAGACGCTGTTTTATAGGCGGCAATTCCGCCAGAAACACCTAGCAAAATTCTTTTACCGCTTAAAACTGACATAGTAACTTATTTATTTGATTCTCTGTAATATATTTTACCATCTAACCATTCCTGAACAGCTAAAGCATGTGGTTTTGGTAATTTTTCATAAAATTTAGAAACCTCGATTTGTTCTTTATTTTCAAAAACTTCTTCAAGACTGTCATTATATGTAGCAAACTCTTCCAATTTTTCAGTCAATTCTTTTTTAATTTCAGAATTGATCTGGTTTGCTCTTTTAGCCATAATGGTAATTGCTTCATACACATTTCCGGTAGGTTGTTCAATAACCGTTTTGTTATAAGTTATTGTGTTTACCGGAGCATTCGTCTTTTTTAAATCCATGACTTTTAGTTATTTAGTATATTTTTGTAATTCTTGTTCAACACGGGCATACATTTCGCCAGCCTGTTCTTTATATTTGGTATCAGGATCAAATTTTACTAAATTTTGATATGAAACCTTAGCTACATTCAGCCTTTCTTCCATCTTTGCAGGTACACTATTAATACCTAATTTATAAGCGGAGTCAAACTTATAAAATAAAGCATCTTCTTTAAATTTAGTTCCCGGATATTCCGCAATAAAATTATCAAATGCTACTAACGCTGATTTGTAATCGGAAATAGTATTATATGATTTTGCATTTTCATATATTTTTTTCTCTATTTTTTCAGACAACAATTTCGTTAAACCATTGGCTTCTGCGAGGTATTCTGAATTCGGAAATCTATCAATAAACGCTTGCAGTTTTTCAATTGCCTTATAAGTGTCGGCCTGATCTAAACTATAAACCGGTGATAAGATAGCATAACTTTTAGCCCCTAAAAAAGAAGCTTCCTGAATCTTTGTACTTTTTGGATAACCTGAAGCAAAACTTTCAAACTGATAAGCAGCCAGATAATACTGCTTCGTTTTATAATAAGACTGCGCATACATATAAAATAATTTCTCTGCCTGCGGTTTACCTCTGTATTCAGGAGCTATTTGTTCAAAAAGACGAATCGCTTTCGAATATTTACCCTGAGCATATAACGTATCCGCCATTGCAAATTTTACCGCAACATTTTCGCTTTTCAAAGCTTTTTGATACTCATTACATGAACTAAAAAGAGCTATAAGAAGCAATAAGGATACAATTTTTTTCATCTTTAATTTTATTTTAAATACAGATTTCTCTTTAAAATCTATAAAAAATCATACCGAAGTTTCGGTGGCAAATTTAGTTATTAATTTAGCGACTACAAAATATTTCTTAGCATAAAAAAATACTTGCAATAAATAGCTATTTGTCTATTTTAGATACAAATTCATTTATTCTGTTTTGCAAATCTTCATCTACACTTACCAATGGTAAACGCACTGTATTATCAGCAAGACCTAATGCCTGAAAAACCTGTTTAATTCCGGCCGGATTGCCCTGTTCAAAAATCATGTCAATACAATCTGACAACAAATACTGTGATTTAAAAGCTTCATCCACCTTGCGATTCAGTCCTAAACGAATCATTTCAGAAAATTCTTTTGGAAAACCCTGAGCAATAACAGAAATAACTCCTGAACCACCTGCTAATACAGTTGCCAGTGCCGTCATATCATCACCCGAAATCACATGAAAATCTTTTGCTTTATCTTTTAGCAATTGCATCGCCTGAACAATATCACCTGCCGCTTCTTTGATAGCGACTATATTTTTAAAATCATTTGCTAAACGCAAAACTGTTTTTGGCAACATATTACTTGAAGTCCTGCCCGGAACATTGTAGAGAATTACCGGAACCGGAGATGCTTCTGCAACAGCTTTAAAATGCTGATAAATTCCTTCCTGTGTTGGTTTATTATAATAAGGAGAAACTGATAAAATTGCCGCAAATGGAGACATATCTCTCTTTTTCAACTCTCCGACTACTTCCATAGTGTTATTTCCTCCAACTCCTAAAACTAAAGGCAAACGACCATTATTAGCTTCTATAATTGTCTGAATTACTAATTCTTTTTCGTCACCGGATAAAGTTGCATTTTCAGCAGTGGTTCCTAAAATAACCAGATATTCCACTCCACCGTCTACAGAAAAATGTACAATTCTTTTTAATGCTTCGGTGTCAATTGAAAAATCTTCTTTGAAAGGAGTCACAAGAGCAACACCAGTTCCTATTAATGATTGCATGTTTTTAGTTTATATTTTGTTTAATTTTTTTAAATACTTAAATAATTCCTGAATAAAGACTCTGTTGTTTTCCGGATTAGTCGTTATTATAAAATTATTCAAACGCTTGTCAATTGTTGAAAAACCAACTTTAAATTTAGCTTTTGATTCATTTGTTACAATTAGTAAAATTGATTTTTCAATATCATAATAATTTATCAACAAATCAAATTCCTTAGTAATAAAATCATTTACCGCTTCATTTTTAATCTGACCTTTCCAATTTAAATGAGAGGCTTCCAGTTTTGTTACAGAAGTTGTAAAATCTATATTCGCTTTACTTTTATAAAGTAACAAATCAATATTTTCTTTTGCAATTCCATTAGCTATTAAATCTTTGACTAATAACTCCGTACCTGCAAAATGACTTGCATCAACTACTAATCCTACTGTTTTTATATTACCCGAAAACACGCTACTTTTTACATCAAGTAAGCTGTTTTTTAATGCTTTTCTTAGCAAAAATTCTTTTAAGTAATTTAAAAACATAACTTATCTTTATTAGCAAACAAAATTAATTAATTAAGTTACACTATAGCCGGCAAATCTAAAAAAGTATAATGACGATTTGAAACTTTTTGTTAAATTCTTAACACTTATTTTTACTTCTACTAAAAAAAACTATCCTGACAAAACATCTTATACTATTGTAGCATATTCATAAAATCATTTTCTGAAATAATGGGGATATTTAATTTATTAGCTTTATCCAGTTTTGCCGGTCCCATATTATCTCCTGCAACAACATAATTTGTTTTAGCCGAAATAGAACTCCCTACTTTCCCTCCATTATCTTCAATAGCTTTTTTGAGCTCCTCTCTTGAAAACGCTGTAAAAACTCCTGAAACAACAAAAATCTTTCCTTCTAATTTATTGGTCGCATTCAGGTTTATTTTTTCAACAATTTCAAATTGAACACCGTAACTTTTAAGTCGTTCAATGATAATTTTATTTTCTTCATTTTCAAAAAAATCAACCACGCTTTGTGCTATTCGATCCCCAATCTCATCCACCAAAACCAATTCTATCAAACTGGCTTTACTTAACGCATCAATATTTTTATAATGCTTGGCTAATTTTCTGGCCACTGTCTCCCCTACATAACGAATTCCAAGGGCATATAGTACACTTTCAAAAGGAACGGCAGTTGATTTTTTTACTCCGTTGACCAAATTTTCTGCTGATTTTTGTGCCATTCTATCCAAAGGCAAGATTTGCTCAACTGTTAATTCATACAAATCAGCATAGTTATGAACCAAACCATTATTAAAAAGAAGCGCAACTGTTTCTCCACCCAGGCCTTCAATATCCATTGCTTTTCGGGAAATAAAATGCTGAATTCGCCCAATAATCTGCGGTGGACAACCATAAAAATTAGGACAATAATGATTCGCTTCACCTTCGTTTCTTATTAATTCGGTATGACATTCCGGACAGTGGGTAATATATTGAGTAGGCTCTGAATTTCCAGGACGCTTAAACAAATCAACCGCAATAATCTTAGGGATTATTTCTCCTCCTTTTTCGACAAAAACAGTATCATTAATTCTGACATCCAGTTTTTTAATTTGGTCAGCATTGTGTAACGAAGCACGTTTTACAATTGTTCCTGCTAATTGCACCGGCTCCAAATTAGCAACAGGCGTAATCGATCCCGTTCGCCCTACCTGATACGAAATAGAATTTAAACGGGTAAATACCTGCTCTGATTTAAATTTATAAGCCATTGCCCAACGCGGGGACTTAGCCGTATAACCTAATTCTTCCTGATGTTGTATACTATTTACTTTTACAACCACACCATCAGTCTCATACGGTAAATTATGTCGGTGTATATCCCAATAATCTATAAAATCAAAAACATCCTGTAAATTATTAGCAACAATAGCTTCTTTAGGCACTTTAAACCCCCAGTTTCGGGCAGCAATCAATCCGTCAAACTGAGAAGAAAAAGACAGCTTTTCACCTGCAACAGAATAGAGTAAACACTCCAAAGGTCTTTTAGCCACCTCAGTACTGTCCTGTAATTTTAAACTTCCGGAAGCCGTATTTCTGGGATTAGAATAAGGAATCTCACCAATTTCTATCAATTCCTGATTCATTTTTTCGAACCCGGCAAAAGGTAAAATAATCTCACCTCGAATATCAAAATTTTCAGGATAATTATCTCCTTTTAAAGTCAGCGGTACAGAACGAATAGTCTTAATGTTATTTGTCACATCATCACCCTGAAACCCATCACCACGGGTAACCGCACGAACTAATTTTCCTTTTTCATAAGTTATACTAATAGAAGCTCCGTCATATTTCAATTCGCAGGTGTATTGCAAATCGACGTCACCTAAAACTTTCTGAATACGCTTCTCCCATTCTATTAAATCTTCTTTAGAATAAGAATTATCTAAAGAATACATTCGCTGCCTATGCACTACAGTCTGGAAATTTTTAGTGATTGCTCCCCCCACTCTTTGGGTTGGAGAATTTGAATCAAAATATTCCGGATATGCATTCTCCAAATCCTGAAGTTCTTTTAGTTTTATATCAAACTCATAATCAGAGATTGTAGCATTATCTAAAACATAGTAGTTATAATTATGAAGATTAAGTTCTTCTCTTAATTCCTGAATTGTATTTAGCGTATCCATATAAAAAAAATTGGTCATTTTAGCTTCTGTAAACAGCGTACTAAAATAACCAATTTAAAAGAAATAATCTTAAAAATTACGATTCTATAATTGAATTTATTTGTTGAAATAATTGTCCGTCACTAAGGAAAGCACCTTGCTGAATCAACGAAAAAACGGATGCATTACGTTCATCAGTAAACACTTTTTTTCCTACTTTCATTTCAATTGTTTCGGTGAACATGTTATCACTCAGCCATTGCAAACCATCCTTGGTTAAAAAATCAACTTCAGGAACTAAGGATTTTAAAACAATTGATTTTACTTCAGTTTCAAAACATTGAAAAAGGAAAATATGATTTTTAGAAAAATGCTCTAAATATTCTGCTTTAGACAAAACACCTTCCCAAATCAAATCAGAAAAAACATCCAGTTCCTGCTCAGCCACTTCTGGTTTTTCTGTTTTAATCTTATCCCATTCTGCTTTATCAATAGACTGGGTCGCTAAAAAATTAGTAAATTCCGGATGTAGTTCTTCAAACTGTTCTTTTGTAAGTCTTGTGTATTTCATGTCATTTCGAGGAACGAAGCAATCTCGTTCCAGTTTAATTAAAAATTCAAAAATGATGCGATTGCTTCGTTCCTCGCAATGGCATCAAACAAAAAAAAATCCCGATCTCGTTTTTTAGAACGAGACGGGATTTAAATATGATTATTAAGAAATTATGCTTTTTCAGCAACAATTTCGTATGGTAAATCAACGATAACATCTCTGTGCAATCTTACAGTAGCTGAATATTTTCCAGTACGTTTAACGATTCCGCTTGTGATGAATTTTCTGTCGATAGACTGTCCTGCTTTTTCTAAAGCTGCAACGATGTCAATATTTGTGATTGAACCAAATAATTTTTCACCACCTGCTTTTGCAGAAATTTTAATTTCAAGCCCTTTTAAAGTTTCAGCTAACGCTTTAGCATCAGCAACAATTTTAGCTTCTTTGTGCGCTCTTTGTTTTAGGTTCTCAGCTAATACTTTCTTTGCAGAAGCAGTAGCCAATTGAGCAAATCCTTGAGGGATTAAGTAATTACGACCGTATCCGTTTTTTACAGTTACTACATCGTCTTTAAATCCTAAATTCTGAACGTCTTGTTTTAAAATCAATTCCATGTTGTTGTCCTTTGTTATAGAAGTTAGCCCGCCGTGGCGAGGCAACAACTGTTGTTTTTATATTATTTTAATAAATCGGCCACGTATGGCATTAAAGCTAAGTGACGCGCTCTTTTTACAGCTACAGACACTTTTCTTTGGTATTTCAATGAAGTTCCTGTTAAACGACGTGGAAGAATTTTTCCTTGCTCATTAACAAATTTCAATAAGAAATCAGCATCTTTATAATCGATGTATTTGATTCCTGATTTTTTGAAACGACAATACTTTTTAGTTTTGTTAGTTTCTATATTTAAAGGAGTAAGATATCTGATATCTCCGTCTTTTTTTCCTGAAGCAGATTGTTGTAATGTTGCCATGATAATTAAGCTTTTTGAGATTTAAGTTTTGCTCTTCTTCTTTCAGCCCAAGAGATAGCATGTTTGTCAAGACTTACAGTTAAGAAACGCATAACTCTTTCGTCACGTCTGAATTCAGTTTCAAATGCCAAAAGAACTTCTCCTGATACTTTGAATTCAAACAAATGGTAAAAACCAGATTTCTTGTTTTGGATTTCGTAAGCCATTTTTTTCAGACCCCAATCCTCTTTAGCTACCATTTCTGCTCCTCTACTAGTAAGAAAATCTTCAAATTTGCTTACTGTTTCCTTTACCTGAACATCAGATAAAACGGGATTTAAAATGAAAACAGTTTCATAATGATTCATAAAAATTTTATTTATTTGTTAAATTGGCTGCAAAAGTAATCTTTTTATTCGAATAAAAAAACAAAAATAAACTTTATTCGTTGTACTGCAAAAAAAACCGATTAAGATTAGCATTTGTAAATAAATTACAATACTTTTACTTAGCCAAATCTTAAAATATAAAAAATATGAAACTTAATTGTGTCATAGTAGATGATAGTTCAATACAAAGAATGATTATCACAAAGTTAGTAAATAATCACCCTAATCTACATCTTGTGGGTGATTTTTCAAATGCAATTGAAGCAAAAAGCTGCATGTCTATACATTCAGTAGACTTAATCTTTCTTGATATAGAAATGCCTGTCATTAGCGGTTTTGACTTTTTAGACGGACTAAAAACCAAACCTCAGATTATTTTCATTACTTCAAAAGCAGAATATGCTTTAAAAGCATTTGATTATGATGCTACCGACTATTTGCAAAAACCTATAGCATTAGATCGTTTTAGTACCTCTGTAAAAAGAGCGATTGACTTACATCTACTTAAACAAGATACAAAAGAAGAAGAAGGTGAGCATATTTTTATCAAAAGTAATTTGAAAAAATTAAAAATCTACACTTCAAGAATCAAATGGATTGAAGCCTTTGGAGATTATGTAAGAGTAGTTACTGAGGACGACAGCAATCTGGTGCTTTCCACAATGAAATCATTTGAAAACGACTTACCAAGCAAGAAATTTGTTCGCGTTCACAAATCCTACATTATTAATATAGACAAAGTAGAACGATTCAATAGTAAGTTTGCCGAAATCGGAGCAACAAAAATTCCGTTAAGCAGAAACAAAAAAGACGATTTAATTAAAGCATTATCTTTCGCTTAATAAAAATCTACATTTAGCGCCACTTTTATCACCCGGTATTGCGGCACAGCATCAAAACTATTCAATATTTTTTGGATAGTTTTTTTTATATTGTTAATCGACAAATTTTGAGGAATTTTAATCATTATTGTCCTGATAAATTCATTTCTGATTCTGTTAATCCCTGGTTCTTCGGGCCCAAGAACAGGAATATTTAAATTTTGATTTAACACCTGATACAACCACATCGATCCTTCTTTTAATTTATCAAAATCACGATGTTTCAAAGTTATTTTAATAATTCTGAAATAAGGAGGATACATATATATCCTGCGATCATACAACTGTTCCTTATACATCCCGGCATAATCATTATTAGTAACCTGCTGAATGGTATTATGATTAGGATTATAAGTCTGAATAATTACTTTTCCCTGCTTTTCTGAACGCCCTGAACGTCCCGCAACCTGAGTCATGGTTTGAAAACTTCTTTCAAAAGCTCTAAAATCAGGATGATACAACATATTATCAGCATTCATAATTCCTACCAAACTCACATTATCAAAATCCAGACCTTTGGCAAGCATCTGCGTTCCAACCATAATGTCGATTTCGCGATTCTTAAAACTATCAATAATTCTTTCGAAACCAAATTTTCCGCGGGTAGTATCCTGATCCATCCGGCCTATTTTACTATCTGGGAACAATTGTATCAGTTCCTGCTGAATTTGTTCAGTTCCAAAACCTTTAGTTGTTAAATCAATACTGGAACAGCTGTGACAATTTGTAGGTTTAGCAATCGAGTATCCACAATAATGACAACGCAGTTGATTTTTATGTTTGTGATAGGTAAGACTAACATCACATTGCCGGCATTGCGGCACGTGACCACACGTCATACATTCTAATAATGGTGAATACCCTCTTCTGTTCTGAAACAAAATTACCTGTTCTCCTAAAGACAAAGCGACAGCAATTGCATCAATCATAACATCACTAAAATGTCCCGTCATCCTTTTCCTGAAATATTTGTCTTTTAAATCCACTAATTCAATTTCAGGCATCATCACATTCCCGTAGCGCTTGCTGATTTGAACCAAACCATATTTAGCTGTCACCGTATTGTAATAAGATTCAATACTGGGCGTAGCTGAACCCAGCAAAACCTTCGCTTTGAAAAAACTGGCTAAAACTATCGAAGCATCACGGGCATGATATCGGGGTGCGGGATCTGTTTGCTTAAAAGTCTGTTCGTGCTCTTCATCAACAATTACAAAACCTAAGTTTGAGAATGGTAAAAACAAAGCCGACCTCGCTCCTATTACAATTTGTGCTTTCTCCGAATTCTGCAACACCTGACTCCAGACTTCTACACGCTCATTATTATTGTATTTCGAATGAAAAACAGCTACTTTATTTCCAAAATGAGCCTGCAATCGCGTTACTAATTGTGTGGTCAGAGCAATTTCAGGCAATAAATACAAAACCTGTTTTCCCTGAACCAGATAATCTTCTATGAGTTTAATATAAATTTCTGTTTTCCCACTCGAAGTGACACCGTGCAACAAACAAACTTCTTTTTCCAGTAAACTCGCTTTAACTTCTTCAAAAGCTTTTTGCTGCGCTTCACTTAATTGCAATTGATTAGAATCAGATTCTCCTGTAAAGCTAACCCGGTCTTCCTGTATCAGATAGTCTTCAAATACCTCTTTATCAATCAAAGCTTTTACTATACCCGAAGAAACTCCCGAAACTTCCGTTAATTGTTTCACAGCAACAGGCTGTTTCTTTTCACTGGCACTTAACTGAAAATATGCAAGTACTATTTCTTTCTGTTTATTGGCATTTTTTAATGTACTTAATAAATTATTCAGTCCCTGATCTGAATCATACTTAGGATGCAGCCTGATGTACCGGACTAATTTTGGTTTATAACTTTCCTGTATCTCCTCCTGTAAAATTAAAATTCCTTTGTCTATTAATTTCTGAATAACGGGAAAAACACTTTTTTTATTCAAAATTCCAATGACATCCTGAATCCGGAGCGATGATTGCTGTTGCAAAGCCTGATAAATCAAAAATTCTTCATCAGTAAGCTGACTTTCATCAACAAATACTCCGCTTTTTTGCGTAATTAAAGTTTCGTTCTCCAACAACAAAGCAGTCGGCATTGCCCCGCGATACACATCACCGATAGCACACATGTAATAATCCGCTATCCATTGCCAATGTCTGATTTGATTTTCAGTAACAATTGGTTTTTCATCTAAAATCTGATGGATTTCTTTTGCTTCATATAATGCCGGCTTATTTTGATGTAAATCAATAACTAAAGCGGTGTAAATTTTACTCTTACCAAACGGAACCGCTATTCGCATCCCTTTTTGAATATAATCATATTCAGCCTCAGAAACACTATAGGTAAAGGTTTTGGCCAGAGCCAATGGTAAAATTACTTCAACAAAATACATATAACAGTAAGTAGAATTAATAGAAAGAGGGGAAATGAAAATTATTTTTTGACTCTTTGCCAATACTGCGTTCGTCCTAATAACGAAAACCCAATATAACCGCGAACTTTTAATTTATCAGCATTAACAAGGGTTATATAACATTGGTATAACTTTCCGTTTTTAGGATCCAATATTTTACCTGAGCCATATTCTGTCCCTTCCTGACTCAGTCCCTTTATCACAATCATTCCTAAAATAGGTTTACCGGTATCTTCTCCCGAACATTCGTTACAAAGAATATTTCTGTGAGTCGCATCAAAAATTTCAATTACTTTTCCGTAAATTTTCCCTGATTTTTCATAAATTTCAACTACAGATATTGGTTTTCCTGTTTTGTCATCTATGGTCTTCCATTTTCCTAAAACACCTGTATTCTGACAATAAAAAATACTGCTGACCAATAACAAAAATATTGTGATATTTTTTTTCATAATTTATTTTCCATTACTGCCTGTTTTTCATTTCTGTTTTTCAACTTTTTAATCACTTCATTGAGCTCAAAACCAAGCAATAAAATCATGCAGTTAATCCAGATGTAAAACATCACAATTAATAAAGTCCCGATAGAACCATATAATTCATTGTATTTTGCAAAACGAATTACCCAAACTCCAAAAAAATAGGAAGTCAGGATAGTAAGAATGGTTGTAAAAACAGAACCTATAGAAATAAAAGACCTCGTTTCCTGATTTTTTGTACCAAATTTAAACAGAATCGAAGAGGTTACTAAAATCATCAAAATCAAAAAAGCATAACGCCCCATAACCATCAACGGAATTTTATCACTTAAAAAATCCCTGCTTTGAAGCTGCTGAATAAAAACCTCAAAAACAACTATCGTAGCAACAGTAACGATTAACAAAACAGCCAAAAGCAAAGACAAACCAACAGCTACCAAATACTGATGAAAAAAACCTCTTTTAACCAAAACATGTTTCGAATTTTCAAAACCTCCCAAAATCGCATTTAACCCATTCGCCATCAAAAAAACAGATAATAAAAATCCTGATGACAGCAAACCGGAATGACTATTATGAAGAATATCATTGATAATATTTTTTATCGCATAAAAAGTGTTCGGCGGAACACCATCAGCAACAAATTTCAGAAAATCATCCTGAAATCCTTCAATAGGAATAAAAGGAATTAAATTTAAAATAAATAAAGCAAACGGAAATAATGCCATAAAAAAACTAAATGCAATAGCTCCTGCTCTATTAGACAAAGCTCCTTCAGTCAGTCCAATAATGTATAATTCCAATAAATCGTAAAACGCTAATCCTTCCAGCCAATTGAGTTTTACTGTTTTAGACCAATTGACAAAATTGCGTAATACAGGGATTTTCTGAAGCTTTTCTTCTATTTCTACTGACATTCATTTCTTTTTTAAAGCAGTTATTCGATTGCTTTTAAACTCAGATCCATATTGTAAACAGAATGCGTCAACGCTCCGGAGGATATATAATCTACTCCGCATTCCGCATAATTCCGAATAGTATCTTCGTTTATATTTCCCGACGACTCAGTTAAACAGGAATCACCTATAAAAGCAACGGCTTCTCTCGTCATATCATAATCAAAGTTATCCAACAGGATTCTGTAAACACCACCGGCTGCCACGATTTCTTTTACTTCATTTAAATCTCTGGCTTCAACAATAATTTTTAAATCGCGATTATTTTCTTTTAAATATTCTTTGGTTTTGGCTATAGCCAATGTAATTCCGCCGGCAAAATCAATGTGATTGTCTTTCAGCATAATCATATCATACAATGCAAAACGATGATTTTCTCCACCGCCTATCTTTACTGCCCATTTTTCAGCAACACGAAAACCGGGCGTTGTTTTACGGGTATCCAAAATTTTAGTATTTGTTCCTTCCAGTAACCGTGCATAATTACTTGTCTTAGTAGCAATAGCCGACATCCGTTGCATCGAATTTAAAACCATACGTTCTGCCTTTAAAATGGACTGAGAACTTCCTGAAACATAAAATACAACATCTCCAAACTTTACAGCAGCACCATCTTCTATAAAAGTTTCTATTTTTAAATCAGAATCCACATAATTAAAAATCATCTCAGCAAATGCAACTCCTGCAATAATCCCTTCGTCCTTAACCAGCAACTTGGCTTTTCCTTGCGCAGATGCCGGAATACAGGCTAATGAACTATGATCTCCATCTCCTACATCTTCTCTTATCGCATTTGCTATTAATAGTTGTAACTCGTTTTGAAATTGTGTTTCGCTAATCATTTTTACTCCAAATTTATATCTTGCTAAAGTAGGACATATTTTGTGGAATAGAAAATTTGTTTCTGTTTCGCTTTAATTTATTCTGAAGCTAATTCTGTCAAAGATTTAAATATTATATTTGAAAAAATAACCCAAATAACCCTTTTTAATTTTTTATAGAAATGTCATCTGAATCTCCTGAAAACGAAAACAACCGCATTATTGAATTAGTCTCCCAATACATTGACCTGAGTGTCACTCCATTCAACAAACCCGAAAGAACCGTGGTAAAAGTAGACAAACGCGCTCCTATGTACGGAGGAAACGGAGTGGTTTATTTATTACAGATGTTTGATGAAGGCGAACTGACTAATAACCGCATCGGCGCCTATATGGTACTTTTTAACAAAGGCGATGAAGCCGGTTTTCATACCCACGGCTCCCGAAACGAAGAAGAACTTTATATTGTCATGCACGGAGAAGGCGAATATACTGAAATGACCAAAAAAGAAGGTATTATTCGAAAAAAAATACTTAAAAAAGGAAGTATTACCGCCGTGAGTGGTATCGGGTTTCATTCGCTCATCAATACTACCAATGAAGTTTTAATTGTTTTTGTTATCACCACCAATAATCCAAAATAAGATAATCATTCTAAAAAAAACTCCATTTTTTAAATTCCTAATTAAAAACTATCTTCGTCTTTCAATTTAAAGATTGGTCTAAATTATCTTCGGTTAAATATGCAATCTAAATTCTAAAAACAATTCATGTCTTCTAATAATCTCCTGCTTACTCCTATCGAATATTTAAAAGGCGTTGGTCCCAGCAGAGGCGAACTGCTGCGTAAGGAATTAGGAATTCATAAATATGCGGATTTACTTAATTTTTATCCTAATCGCTACATTGACAGAACCCGTTATTATAAGATTAATGAATTGCAAAACAACATTGCCGAGGTTCAGATTATTGGAAAAATAATCAATATTAAAACTGTCGAATTTGCCAAAGGCAGAAAACGTCTCGTAGCCACATTTACAGATGACACCGGACAAATGGAACTCGTCTGGTTTCAGGGGCATAAATGGATTCGCGAATCATTGAAATTAAATGAAGTAATAGTCATTTTTGGAAAATGTACTTCGTTCAACGGTATGTACAACATGGCTCATCCTGAAATTGAATTATGGAGTGAACATCAACAAAGTTTGCGTTCAGCGATGCAGCCCGTGTATCCTTCTACAGAAACACTAACAAACAGGGGGATTTCAAATCGCACAGTTAGTAAAATGATGCAGCAATTATTTTTAGAAACACAAGCTTTATTTTCAGAAACTTTACCTGATTACTTAATACAAAACTTGAAGTTAATCCCAAAGAACGCAGCCTTATTCAATATTCATTTTCCAAAAAGTGCCGAAGCTTTGGCGAAAGCCCAATTCCGATTAAAATTTGAAGAATTATTTTTCATTCAGCTCCAGCTAATTATGAAAAACCTGATTCAGAAACATAAAATTAAAGGGCATCCGTTTACTAAAGTAGGTGAATTTTTCAATGATTTTTACCAAAACCATCTTCCATTTGAACTTACCAATGCCCAAAAAAGGGTGATAAAAGAAATAAGGACAGATATGGGCAGCAATGCTCAAATGAATCGTTTATTACAAGGCGATGTAGGTTCAGGAAAAACCATTGTCGCTTTTATGAGCATGCTGTTGGCTATGGATAACGGATTTCAGGCCTGCCTGATGGCACCCACAGAAATATTAGCCAATCAACATTTTGCAGGACTTTCAGAATTAGCTAATAAACTGAATATAAACATAAAAATACTCACGGGCTCTACTAAAACTTCAGAAAGAAAAATCATTCATGAAGCACTGGAAAACGGAACTTTGCAAATTCTTATAGGAACTCATGCGTTACTGGAAGACAAAGTGAAATTTAAAAATTTAGGTCTGGCAATTATAGATGAGCAACATCGTTTTGGCGTAGAACAGCGTTCTAAATTGTGGAAGAAAAATAATATTCCGCCACACATTTTAGTGATGACCGCTACTCCTATTCCGCGTACTTTAGCGATGAGTTTGTATGGTGATTTAGACATTTCTGTAATTGACGAATTGCCTCCGGGGCGAAAACCAATTCAGACAGTTCACCGGTATGACAGTAACCGGTTAAAAGTCTGGAAATTTATCCGGGACGAAATTGCTATTGGTCGCCAAATTTACATTGTCTATCCGTTGATTCAGGAATCGGAAAAAATGGATTATAAAGACTTAATGGATGG
The DNA here is from genome assembly GCF_046000495.1 of Flavobacterium plantiphilum. Lineage (NCBI taxonomy): Bacteria > Pseudomonadati > Bacteroidota > Flavobacteriia > Flavobacteriales > Flavobacteriaceae > Flavobacterium > Flavobacterium plantiphilum. Next base: position 236,921 of record NZ_JBELQA010000001.1, on the reverse strand, counting down.
CTACGAAAGTATTTCGAGAGATTTTCCCTTACCACAATATGCCATTTCTATTGTTCATGGAAAGATGAAACCAGCCGATAAAGATGCCGAAATGAAACGCTTTTCCGAAGGAAAAACAAACATTATGGTAGCCACTACCGTTATCGAAGTAGGTGTAAATGTACCTAATGCATCCGTAATGATTATTGAAAGTGCCGAACGTTTTGGACTTTCTCAATTGCATCAGTTGCGTGGTCGTGTAGGACGTGGTGCCGATCAGAGTTATTGTATTTTGATGACCAGTCATAAACTAAGTGCTGACAGCAAAACCCGAATGGAAACAATGGTGCGGACTAATGATGGTTTTGAAATTTCAGAAGTAGATTTAAAATTGCGGGGCCCAGGAAATCTTATGGGAACCCAGCAAAGCGGCGTACTCAATCTTCAAATAGCCGATATTGTTAAAGACAGGGAAATTTTATCTCTGGCAAGAGCGCATGCTATAAAAATACTTTCTGAAGATGCTCCTTTACAAAAACCGGAACATGCTATCTTAAAAGCTGTTTATCTGGAATTGACGAAGAAAAAAAACATCTGGAACTACATTAGTTAAAACTCCCTCTTTTAAAAGTATTATTTTTATTTTTAATAATTCAAATAAACCTTTGTACAAAAAACAAGTCAAACCAGCTATTAGTCAACAGTTCCCACTTATTTATTGCGGTTAAATTGTATTTAATTCAACTATTTTTATTTACCGCAATTAAATAAAAATTAACTTGCAAAAAAAAACAGAATACAGCGCTTTAAAAACAAATCTTTTATATGAAAATAAAAAACTTAATCTACGCTTTATTAATCATAGGATTGGGTTCATTTGTGACCTATCGGGTTATGGAAAATAAAAATGATTCGGAAAATTCTAAAAACAAATCAAATACTAAAGGTCCGGTGAATGTTGACGGGATTATAATACAGCCACAAACTTTCGATAATAATCTTTCTTTATCAGGTTCTATTGAAGCCAATGAGCAGGTGGAAATTCGCTCAGAAGTTTCAGGAATTGTCGAAAGCATCAATTTTAAAGAAGGAAGTCAGGTAACCAAAGGGCAATTATTATTTAAAGTAAATGATTCTGAATTAAGAGCACAACTAAGTCAGACGACCACCAAAGAGACTTTAGCCGCCGAAAATGAAAGAAGAGCCAAACTTTTATTAGAAAAAGAAGCCATAAGTCAGGAAGAATATGATGTGGCCAGAGCCGAATATGCTTCTGCAAAAGCACAAAGCCAATTAATAAAAGCCCAGTTAGCGAAAACTGTTGTTAGAGCGCCATTTTCAGGAAAAATAGGTTTGCGTTCTATATCCGTAGGAACTTATATTACTCCTGCTGTTTTAGTCGCAAAATTAGTCAATACGGCTAAATTAAAAATTACTTTTTCTATTCCTGAAAAGTATGCCTCTCAGGTGCAGTCGGATGCTGTTATTGATTTTACAGTTTCAGGATCTGACAAAGTGTATAAAGCTGCAATTTATGCTGTAGAGCCAGAGGTAGAAGTAGCGACCCGAACATTACAAATTCGTGCTATTGCTGACAATGCCGACGGAAAACTTTTTCCCGGTACTTTTGCCGATGTAAAATTACCTTTAGCCATTATCAAAGATGCTATTGTAGTTCCATCAGAATCCATAATTCCTGTTCAGGAAGGGAAAAAAGTATACATTTCAAATATGGGAAAAGCCAAAGAAGTGATGGTTGAAGCAACTACAAGAACAGCTGCTGAGATTTTAATTCTTTCCGGATTAAAAGCAGGAGACACACTAATTACAAGTGGCGTAATGTCTTTAAAAGATGGTACGCCAGTGAAAGTGAAAGTAAAGTTATAAGTTATGAATTTAGATTATAAGTTTTAAAATCAATTCGCATTTGAAACTCATAATTCATTAATCATACTTCATAAGTCATAATTTATAATTTATAATTTATAATTCAAAAAAAAAAATGAGTTTATCAACCACAAGTATAAAAAGACCCGTATTAACCATTGTACTGAATCTTTTAATCATATTGTTCGGTTTTCTTGGTTATACTTTTTTGGGAGTACGCGAATTCCCTTCCATTGATCCGGCTCAGGTTTCCATAAAAACATCTTACACAGGAGCTAATTCGGATATTATTGAATCCCAAATCACCGAACCTCTTGAAAAAGCGGTAAATGCTATTGACGGAATTCGGAATATTACTTCCTCGAGCAATCAGGGGAACAGCAATATCACCATCGAATTTAATCTGGATAAAAACTTAGAAGATGCAGCAAATGATGTCCGTGACAAAGTTTCGCAGGCCGTTCGAAACCTACCTAAAGACATTGACGCTCCTCCGGTAGTTTCCAAGGCAGATGCCGATAGCGAGTCAATTATTTCGATGACTTTACAAAGTGACAGCCGTAACCAAATGGAATTAAGTGATTATGCCGAAAATGTAATTTCTCAGCGTTTAGAAACTATTCCGGGTGTTAGTGCCGTTCAGATTTGGGGACAAAAACGCTATGCGATGCGTTTATGGATCGACCCTGTAAAATTAGCCGCTTATGGTTGTACTGTTTCTGAAGTTCGTGATGCTTTAAATGCGCAGAATGTAGAATTACCATCAGGAAAACTGACCGGAAAAAATACTGAACTTACCGTAAAAACGATTGGTAATTTATCCCAAGCCGAAGAATTTAACAACATCATTATCCGAACAGACGGAGACAAAATTGTTCGTTTTAGTGACATTGGAACTGCTGAACTGGGACCTGAAAATATTGAAAGCGGATTAACATCATCAGGACTTCCAATGATTGGGATGGCTATTGTACCCATGCCGGGCGCTAATTATTTAGATATTTCAAAAGAGTTTTATAAAAAATATGAGGCGTTAAAAAAGGATTTACCTAAAGATATCAAACTCAATATTGCCTTAGACAATACTGCTTTTGTAAAAAAATCAGTATTAGAAGTAGTTGAAACACTAGGAATTTCGATTCTTTTAGTAATCATTATTATTTATCTGTTTTTCAGAGACTGGGCAATTGCTTTCAGACCTTTAATTGACATCCCTGTTTCCTTAATTGCTACTTTCTTTATTATGTGGCTGTTGGGATTTTCTATTAATGTATTAACCCTTTTGGCGATTGTTTTGGCAACAGGTTTAGTAGTCGATGACGGGATTGTAGTAACCGAAAATATTTTCAAAAAAGTAGAAGAAGGAATGTCACCAATTGAAGCGGCAATAAAAGGTTCCAACGAAATTTTCTACGCTGTAATTTCAATTTCAGTAACACTGGCAGCGGTATTTTTACCGGTAATCTTTTTAGAAGGATTTGTAGGTCGTCTTTTCCGTGAATTTGGTGTCGTTATTGGTTCTGCTGTTTTAATTTCGGCATTTGTGTCCCTGACTTTAACCCCGATGCTGAATGCCTATTTAATGAAAGGCGGCAAACAGAAAAAATCAAAATTTTACCTTAAAACAGAACCCTATTTTGAGAAACTAAACAGCGGTTATGCCGAATCATTGTCGGCTTTTATGAATAAAAAGTGGATTAGTTTTCCTATTTTGATTGTCTGTTTTGGAATGATTTATTTATTTTTCACCATACTTCCTAAAGAAACAGCTCCTTATGATGACCGAAGCTCTGTAGTAATGCGTATGACCACACCTGAGGGATCAACTTATGAATATACTAATCGTTTTATGCAGGAGATTTCACAACTGGTAGACGATTCTATTCCTGAGAAAAAAGTAAGTCTGGTACTTACAGCTCCTAATTCCGGAGGTGCGGCTGCCAATTCCGGCTTTATCAGACTTTCATTAACGCAACCGGATGAAAGAGACAGATCCCAAAAAGAAATTGCTGATAAATTATCGCAATGGACTAAAAAATATCCGGACGCTAAAATATCTGTTATCCAGCAACCCACCATCTCAGTAAACAGGCGTGGTGGATTACCTATTCAGTATATCATTCAGGCACCTACATTTGAGAAACTTCGTGAAAAAATTCCATTATTTATGGAAGAAGTAGGCAACAGTGAAGTTTTCTCAATTACCGATGTAAATTTAAAATTCAATAAACCAGAACTAAATGTAGCCATTGATCGTGCAAAAGCAGAGAGTTTAGGTATTTCGATAGTTGATATTGCACAAACATTGCAGCTTTCATTAAGTGGTCAGCGTTTTGGATATTTTATTAAAAACGGAAAACAATATCAGGTAATTGGTCAGTTTGATCAGCAAGACCGTTCCAAACCATTGGATTTGACTTCTATGTTTGTCAAAAACAACAAAGGACAGCTGATTCAGATGGATAATGTGGTAAAAGTGGAAGAACAAAGCAATCCGCCACAATTGTATCATAACAATCGGTATATGTCGGCAACAGTCTCTGCAGGACTTGCGCCGGGCAAAAGTATTGGCGATGGTATTGCAGCCATGAATCAGATAAAATCAAAAGTTTTAGACGATACCTTTACAACCGATTTGGGTGGTGAATCTAGAGATTTTGTAGAAAGCAGTTCCAATACTTCTTTTGCATTTGGATTAGCACTATTATTAATTTTCCTCATTTTAGCAGCCCAATTTGAGAGTTTCATCGATCCTTTAGTTATTATACTTACCGTACCAATGGCAGTTGCCGGAGCTTTATTTTCATTATGGCTTTTTGATCAGACCTGGAATATTTTCAGCCAGATAGGAACTATTATGTTGATTGGTTTAGTAACCAAAAACGGTATTTTGATAGTCGAATTTGCTAATCAATTACGCGAACAGGGAAAATCTAAATATGAGGCCATTATGGAAGCTTCAGAAGCGCGTTTACGCCCAATTTTGATGACGAGTTTAGCCATAGCTTTAGGAGCCTTGCCAATCGCCATGTCTCTTGGAGCTGCTTCAACCAGCAGAATTGGAATGGGAGTTGTAATTGTCGGAGGAACTATTTTTTCATTAGCATTAACCCTTTTTGTGATTCCGGCTATTTATTTTATGTGGTCCAGAGCCAGAAAACATTATCCTGAATTTGATCGTATCGAAGAATATGAGCAGGAAACTAAAAAGCATTAAAAAGATATGAAGTTAAAAAACAGCTATCAGTTACTAATTTTAATACTTCTTTCAGCAACATCACTGCGGGCACAGCAAATGCTGACGATTGAAGATGCTTTAAAAATTGCATTAGAAAACAACTACGAAATTAAAATTGCAACGAATGATTTAAAAGCAGATCAGGCTAATAATACTATTGGTAATGCAGGAATGCTTCCCACACTGACTGCAAATGTAGTGGATAACAACAACATTCAGAATCTATCCCAAATTCGAATTGACGGAACGGAAAACAGCTTAAATAATGCTAAAAACAACAGTCTGAATTACGGCGTGAGTTTAGGCTGGACGATTTTTGACGGCATGAGTATGTTTGCCAAAAGAGCGCAATTTCAGGAACTTCAAAAGTTGGGGGAATCAAAATTAAAACTGAGCATTTTAACTAAAATTGGCGATGTTTATGAAACCTATTTTGATTTAGTTCAACAACAACAGCAATTAGCCGCTTTAGATTCAACTCTTGTCATTTCCAATCAGAGATTAGCTTTAGCCGAGAATCGTTTTAGCATCGGCAAAGCTTCAAAACTGGAGGTTTTAAATGCACAAGTTGATTTGAATACTGACAAAGTGATGTTGCTCAGGCAAAAAGAATTGTTTTCCAATACTAAAACACTCTTAAATCAGATTCTGGCCAGAGATACCAAAATTGATTTTATAGTAAATGATATTTTTAACGTAGATTCAGCTTTAAAACTGGATAAATTAAGTGAGTTGGCACAAAAACAAAACCCACAATTACAAGCACAAATCATCAATAAAAGAGTTGCCGAACTGCAATTGAAACAAGTAAAATCAACCAGATACCCCACAATAAGAGTCAGCTCTGGTTATAATTTTTCTGAAACACAATCCAGTTTAGGGTTTACCACCCAATCTTCGGCAAGAGGGTTTAATTATGGTTTTAGTGCTTCACTGAATTTATTTGACGGCTTTGCCCAACATCGGAATGAAAAAATAGCTCATCTGGCGATTGATAATGCTAAATTACAAATAGAACAGCAAAATCTAAATATTGAAACGCAGCTGGCTACCGCCTTTCAAACTTATTTAACCAATTTAGAACTCATTGAATTAGAACAAACAAATCAGGCAATTGCTAAAAAAAATCTGGACATCACGCTGGACAAATTCCACATTGGAACGATTACAACATTAGAATTCCGAACCGCACAATTGAATTATGTCAATGCAACCGTTCGTTACAGCAATGCTCAGTTTCAGGCAAAATTATCCGAAATCGCTCTGAAAGAATTAGCCGGAAAACTGGATTATTAAAATATATACCCGACAAATTAAAACCTCAAATACAGCTTTTTCAAGTCGTTTTTGAGGTTTATTTATTTAAAATGCCACAATAAAAAATTAATTTTACGCTAAATTAACTGATATGATTTCATACGACCCAAAAGACTGGATTACTTTTGTATTCCGTTTTCACAAAGCTGATACTTTCCGAAAGTTATTTCCTTTAATTCTGTTAATCGGATTTTATTCGGCGGCAGTAGCTTATCTCGAACTCGAATACTGGGACTTGCCTGAAGACAGCCGCGTAAAAAACATTTCTATAATGCACGGCATGCTGGGATTTGTTATTTCGCTTTTATTGGTTTTCCGAACCAATACTGCTTACGACCGCTGGTGGGAAGGACGTAAATTATGGGGCGCTTTAGTCAACAACAGCCGTAATTTAGCCTTAAAGCTTCATGCTATTTTAGATGATGAAAAAGACCGCGCTTTCTTTAGAAAAATTATTCCCGGTTATGCTTCTATTTTGAATAAACATTTAAAAGATGAAGAAACAAGTAAGCAATTATCAGAAGATATTATCCTGCCTGCAGATCATCATTATCACCGTCCTAATCAGGTGGCAAAAATGATATTTATGAGAATTAATGAGCTGTATAAAAATCAAAAAATCACAGGCGACCAATTGATTATTCTGAACAGCGAAATTCAGTCTTTTACAGATATTTGTGGTGCTTGTGAACGAATTAAAAACACACCTATTCCCTATTCTTACAGTGTATTTCTTAAAAAATTTATTTTTTTCTATGTCATGACACTGCCTTTTGGTTATGTTTTTAATCTGGGGTATTTTGTTATTCCGGTAGTTGTTTTTATTTTTTATGTATTGGCGAGTTTAGAACTTATAGCCGAGGAAATTGAAGAACCATTTGGACATGATGCAAATGATTTACCTACTGCTAAAATTGCCGAAAACATAAAAAAACATGTAGAAGAATTGCTTTAGATTATATAAAAATCAATTTTGAAAATTCAAAATTACATTCATTTTAAATAACAAAAAGAGACTTTAATAACTTTGAAGCTCGGCTGACAATGTTTATATTTGCAACCTTATTAAAATTTAGAAATGAAAATATCATACAACTGGTTAAAACAATTCATTAAAACCGATTGGAATTCAGAAGAAACAGCAGCATTACTGACTGATTTAGGTCTTGAAGTAGAAGTTGTTGAAAAATATCAATCTGTCAAAGGAGGATTAGAAGGTATCGTAGTAGGACATGTACTTACTTGTGAACCACATCCCGATGCTGACAGACTAAAAGTGACCACAGTTGATGTAGGAACCGGAACTCCAATACAAGTTGTGTGTGGTGCTGCAAATGTAGCCGCCGGTCAAAAAGTACCTGTAGCTACTATTGGAACCGTATTATACGATAAAGAAGGAAATCCATTTACCATAAAAAAAGGAAAAATCCGCGGACAGGAAAGTCACGGAATGATTTGCGCTGAAGACGAATTAGGTCTAGGAGAAAGTCATGACGGAATAATGGTATTAGACCCGGATTTGGTTCCCGGAACTCCGGCGGCAAAAGTTTTCAAAATAGAAAATGACGAAGTTTTTGAAATTGGCTTAACGCCAAATCGCGCCGATGCGATGAGCCATTTAGGTACAGCAAGAGATTTGAGAGCCGGATTATTGCAAAACGGAGTTAGCGTTGAATTAATCACACCATCAGTGAGTAATTTCAGAGTAGACATGCGTACTTTAAAAATAGATGTTAAAGTTGATGCTCCGCTTTTAGCCCCACGTTATTGTGGTGTTACCATTTCAGGAATTACGGTTAAACCTTCACCAGCATGGCTGCAGGATCGTCTGAAAGCTATTGGAATCAATCCAAAAAATAATATTGTTGATGTAACCAATTATGTTCTGCATGATTTAGGTCAGCCATTACACGCTTTTGATGCTGCAAAAATTAATGGTAAAATTCATGTAAAAACAGTTGAAGCGGGTACAAAATTCACCACTCTGGATGAAGTTGAAAGAACCCTACATGAAGAAGACCTGATGATTTGTGATGATAAAGGTCCAATGTGTATTGCAGGGGTTTTTGGCGGGCAAAATTCTGGTGTTACCAACAATACTACTGCAATTTTCTTAGAAAGTGCTTATTTTAATCCGGTCAGCATTCGAAAAACAGCCAAAAGACATCAGTTAAACACGGATGCTTCTTTTAGATTTGAAAGAGGAATTGATCCTACCATAACAGCTTATGCCTTAAAACGTGCTGCTTTATTGATTCAGGAAGTTGCCGGTGGAAACATAACTTCTGAGCTTACAGATATTTATACTAAAAAAATTGAGGATTTCACCGTCTTTTTGAATTTTGATAAAGTGACTAAAATTATTGGTCAAAAAATACCAAAAGACACTATCAAACAAATCTTAGTTTCATTAGACATAAAAGTAAACAGTGTATCAGATGCCGGATTAGGTCTTACAATCCCTGCTTACCGCGTGGATGTTCAGAGAGAAATTGATGTTATTGAAGAAATCTTGAGAGTTTACGGTTACAATAAAATTGATTTTTCAAACAAACTGAATGCGACCGTTTTTAACGCACCAAGAAACGAGGACTACAAACTTCAGAATATTGTCGGGAACCAACTGAATTCACAAGGTTTTCACGAAATGATGGCTAATTCATTAACCACAGCTTCGTATGTTCAGCTTTCTGAGATGTTAAAAGAAGAGCATAATGTAACCATGTTAAATCCGTTAAGTAATGATTTAGCTACTATGCGTCAATCCTTATTATTTTCAGGATTAGAAGCTATTGCCTATAATATTAACCGTAAAAATGCCGATTTAAGATTGTTTGAATTTGGAAAATCCTACCATAAATTTCTTTCCGGATATGAAGAACAAAAACATCTTACTTTATTTTTAACCGGTAACAAAAATCAGGAAAACTGGACAAATCCTCAAAAACCATCAGATTTCTTTTTATTCAAAGGATATATTGATGCAGTTTTATTACGTTTAGGAATTCATAAAACACAAAACAGTCCTGTAAAATCAGATGTTTTCTCAGAAGGAATTGCTATAGGTACCGGTCATAATGTATTGGTAGAATTTGGTGTTGTAAAAAAATCAATCCTAAAACACTTTGGAATCAAACAAGAGGTTTTTTATGCTGATTTTAACTGGGAAACTGTTTTAAAAACAATTCCAAACAAAATCAGATACAGCGAAATCACTAAATATCCTGAAGTGCGAAGAGATTTAGCCTTGCTTCTCGATCAAAGTGTAAGTTACGACAGTATTTATGCTATTGCCAGACAAACAGAAAAAAGTCTGTTGAAAGATATTAATCTCTTTGATGTTTACGAAGGTAAAAACTTGCCGGAAGGAAAAAAATCATATGCTTTAAGCTTTATTCTTCAGGATGATTCAAAAACACTTACTGATGCTCAGATTGATAAAATCATGGGCAAATTACAAAAGAATTTTGAAACAGAACTGGGAGCCAGTTTGAGATAAAGATAAAATACCGGAATATCAAAAAACCCATTTGCCGCGGCAAATGGGTTTTTCTTTTTAACAATTAATCTATTAACAAACAACTATGATTTTGGTAACAAAACAGCATTTACAACATGAATTACACCATTAGATTGATTTACATCAGCAATTGTAACCTGAGACATTCCTCCTTTTTCATCGGTAACATATAATTTTTTTCCTTTCATCCAGGCTGTCAAAGTTCCGCCACTTACTGTTTTCAGAGTCGCTTTTCCATTTCCGGCTTTAATTGCTTTTGCAATATCTGATGCATTCATTTTTCCCGCTACTACGTGATAAGTTAAAATGGTTTGCAACATTTTTTTGTTTTCCGGTTTTAATAAAGTTTCCACTGTTCCTTTTGGTAATTTATCAAAAGCGGCGTTTGTTGGGGCAAAAACGGTGAACGGTCCTTTTCCTTGTAAAGTTTCTACTAAATCGGCTGCTTTTACTGCTGCAACTAATGTAGTATGATCTTTAGAGTTAACAGCATTTTCAATAATATTTTTAGTTGGATACATTGGAGCTCCACCAACCGTTACTGTTTTCTGAGCGAACGAAGTGGCTCCAAATACTAATGCAAAAAATGCTACTGATAAAAATTTTCTGGTTTTCATAATGATACTTTTTTTAAAGTTATATAAAAGCATTTACGGCAATAGATTCGATTTGGTTTTAAAAAAAACAAAAAAAATATAAGCTGCTTATTTTTAAATCATTAAAAACAATATAAAATAAAAAATGAGGTTCTGTGAACCTCATTTTACTCTCTTTTTTAAATCCTGTTTATAAATTCTTAATCACAAACTCACTTCTACGATTCAATTCGTGTTGTTCTTCGGAGCAGGATTCACTTGGCTGGCATTTTATAATCTGAACGGTTTCTCCATAGCCTTTTGCAAAAATTCGCTTGGCAGGAATACCTTGACTTAAAAAATAATCTCTGGTAGAATTAGCCCTTTTGGCTGATAAATCTAAATTGTATTTATCATTTCCGCGATTATCGGTGTGAGAACCTATTTCGACTACCATTTCCGGATATTTTTTCATCAAATCAATTACTTTATTCAAAATTGGTTTTGATTCTTTTCTAATGTACCATAAATCATAATCAAAATAAATGGGATCCGTTTTAATCAATAAACGCTCTTTGTCTTTAACAATATCTTTTTCGGCAGCAACAATAGCGGCAATCTTCTCTTTTTTTCTGATTTCAGCTTCTGCAACTGCCTTTTTAGCTGCAGTTTCTTTTTCAATTTTAGCTTTTTCTGCTAGGATTGCGGCTTCTTTTTTAACAGCTTCAGGAGATTTTAAAGCCATTGAAGCATCATTGATTTTCTTTCTGTCTTTATACAATTTTAAGAACTTAGAAGATTTTGTATAATCCTCTTTAGAAGCGTGTACAGCATAACTTTTTTCACAATCTACTGAAAAAGAAAAACGCCCGTCGGCAGTAGTTATCACTGTTTGAATTTCTTTATCACTTACATCCTTTAAACTCACTATAGCTTTATTCAGCGGAAGTTTCGTATCGGTATCGGTAATAATTCCTGATATATACTGCATGCAATTTTCGACTACTAAAGGCTGAATTTCACTAATTTCATAAATATCATCAGCTCCTTTTCCTCCTTTCCGGTTCGAAGCAAAATAACCATGTTGCTTATCGGAATCAATTACAAATGAAAAATCATCATAACCTGAATTTACCGGTAAACCAACATTTAAAGGAGCCGTAAATTCGTTGTTTTTTATTTCGGAAACAAAAACATCCATGAAGCCGTATCCTGCATGACCGTTTGACGAAAAATAGAGTTTATTATCCTTTGAAATAAACGGAAACTGTTCTTTTTTATCCGTATTAATTTTGGATCCAAGATTTTTAGGGATTCCATAATCTGAACCTAAAATAGCTACACTGTAAATATCGAAAGAACCTAAAGAACCTGGCATATCTGAAGCAAAATACAAGGTTTTTTCATCCTGACTTAAAGCAGGATGTTCCACTGAATAATTATCACTATTAAAAGGTAAAGCGGTTATATTTCGCCATTTTCCATCAATCAATTCAGCTCTGAAAATTTGAAGAACAGAAACTTTATCTTCGTTTTTAACTCTTGCACCGTCTTTAGAATTATTACGTGTAAAATATACTGTTTTTCCGTTTTTTGTAAAAACAGCATTCGATTCGTGCAAAGGAGAATCTAATTCGACAGCAAACTTTTTAATAGAATCAACATTCACATTTTTAAGTGAAACCGACATGATATCTAAGTAACTCTCATTATTCCATTTGTACACTTTTTCAAAAGTAAAAGGCTTTCGTTTTACAGCTGAGAAGACAAGTTTATTTCCTAAAGGAACAGCACCAAATTCTGAATTTGGCGTATTGATATTCATGTTTTTAATAGCAAACCGATTACCTAAAGCCGAGATATTTTCTAAAATTAAATTTTCTTTTTCAAGATTCTCAATTGCTTTTTGGTTATTGGTACTCCAATAATAATCATGTAATACTTTATTGGCTTCATCATAATTTCCGGATGCTTTTAAAGTCTGCGAATATTTAAAATAATATTCAGCGTCAGCTGCTTCGGGAAATCTGGAAATCAAAAAACGATACTGTCGCTGAGCATTCGCATAATCACTCGTATAATAATAGCTGTCGGCTAAGTTTTTTACCACTTCTAAAGAGCGGTTCCTCTCTATAATTCTTTCATATACCGGAATAGCCTCGCTATAGTATGTTCTGTCAAATAAGCGTTTGGCTCTTTGTAAATCCTGTGTTTGCGCCTGAGTAAATTGTAATGTAAATACAATTAAAATAAGGTATATTCTTTTCATTGCTGTCATATTAAAAGAATCTAGGTGATTTATCATATCCTTTCCCTAAAAGATCGATATTAAACAAAACAAAAACTTCATGAGTCCCGGAATTGAACTGCCCTAAATTAGAAGTCGTATAGTCGTAAGCATAACCTAAATTGATAGTTGGGGAAATTTTAATACTCATCAAAGCACTCACCGAATCATCAAATCGATACGAAGCACCCAATTCAAATTTTTCATTAAACAATACATTGGCAGAAACATCTAAAGAAATTGCTGAACCGGCCACAATTTTAGACATAAATGCCGGCTTTAATTTAAAAGTATTGGATAAGTCAAAAACATAACCTCCGGTAAAAAACATATGAATTTTTTCGGAACCAAAAGCATTGATTCCGGCACGTTCTTCGATGTGTTTAGAAGAAAGTAGATTTGGTGCTGACAAACCTAAATAATAATGATCTGTAAAGTAATAAGCTCCTACGCCTATGTTAGGAAATACATTATTTATATTTTCTTCAAAAGCGGGATCTGTTGACGAGCCACCACTTTCAAATTGAAATCCGTTAAAATTAGTTTTAAAGGAAGTGAACCCCGCTTTTAATCCAAATGATAATTTGGCTGTAGCATTCAAATCTAAAACATAGGCAAAATCAGCATAGAAATTATCTTCTTTTTTTGCTCCGTCACCAATATCGTCAGAGATTAATGAAAAGCCCATTTCTACTTTTTTAGTTAAAGAAGTATGCCCAAAAAAATTGAAGGTTTTAGGAGCTCCTTCTATTCCTGCCCATTGCGAACGATATAAAACACCAAAATCTAACATTGCCTGAGTACCGGTTGCATAAGCCGGATTGACAATATTCATATTGTACATATAATGAGTGTATTCAGGATCTTGTTGGGCTGATGCTTTTATTATGATTAATAAAAAGCTTATAATAAGTATTTTTCTTTTCATTAGAAATTTAATTTTAGTGTAACAAAATCAACTATCGGTTTAAGTATAGTCTCCCCTGAGCTGGTTTTTTATTTCCTTTATTAAAATGAAGAATATAAAAGTAAACTCCGTTTGGAGCTACACCATCAATTCCTATTTTGTAATCTGAATTTCTACCATCCCAGGCCGGTTTATTTTTATTCCCTTTGAAAAGTATATTACCATATCTGTTAAAAATTTCTAATGAAAAATCAGGATACAAGAATTCAATTTGAGGTATTCTAAAAGTATCATTCACAGTATCTCCATTTGGCGAAAAACCATCCGGAATAAAAACAATACAATTGTCAAGCGTAAATGAAGCAGTGTTATTATCTACCACAATAGCACTACAACCGTTTGAATCATCGATTAAAGAATTAAGAGTAAAATTTGTAGTTCCAATATTTACTAAAACGGACATTGGTATAATAAAACTCGCTTTTCCTGAATTAACTTCTGCATTAATTGTTTGATTTGCAGCTACATTTGCTCCTGTTAACGTATAATCAAAAGTAAGATTAGTTACATCTCCTAAACCGGATAACTCAACCACCGTATCGCCTTCTAAACATTCATTCTTTATATCTAAAGAAATTCCTGATACATCAGGCGTAGCATTAATTATAAACCCTTTTGATAAAGTGGCTGTATTATAACAAGAAGTTGTTAAATTAATGATATTATTAATTGTAAATACAGTATTAGTACCTACATTGGTAAGTAAATTTGCGGGTAAAGAAAATGAAGCTGTTCCATTTACAGCAGTGAATTCTAAAGCCTGATTACTAGCTACATTATCGCCGGATAAACTATAAACTATTCTGTAATTTCCATTGGCTAAATTAGTGTTTCCTGAAATTTCAACTTCAGCATCATATCCACTACAAACCGAATTAATTGTTAGAGTTGCATCATTAATTCGTGGTAATGGAGAAATGGATAAAACATCTGAAATAACTCCAATTATATTATTACAAATGCCCGAAGACGATGTTTTTACAATGTTTTTAATTGTAAAAGTATAATTAGCTACGGCGGGAAGATTTAAACGATCAACATCAAAAACAAAAGTTCCGCTTATAAAATTCCCATTAACCGTAATGTTTTTTGTAGTACTGCCATTGTTTATAGAATAAGTTACATTATAATTCCCATCAGGAATAGGCTGAGGCCCTTTGGTCAAAGTTGCTGAATAAGTGGCAGATGTTATTTCGTCTTCACAAATATCCGAATTCACCACTAAAGTACTTCCTGTAAAATCCAATGGATCTTCAATTATAATTTGAACTGTCGATTGTGAATTCGTACAAATAGGATTTGAAGATAAAACAGTATATCTAAAACTATAAGTTCCTGCACCTAATGTATTATAGATACGTGTTACATCAATTATATTATCAACAGAATTTGACAATTCACTTGTTCCCGACAGCTCTGTCCATCTTCCACCCGCATCTTCATTAGCTAATCGCTCATTCAAATTTAAATTACTATAGACTGTTAAGTCATCCGTACTACATACTCTTAAATGCGTAGGACTCCCCGATACTGGTTTACGAAATACCGAAACAGAAACAGTAGCTGATTGTTCCGGACATGTATCCAAAGCCGGAATCGTATAGGTATATGAATAAGTGCCTGCACCTAAAACTTTTGGATTAATAATATTTCCTGATAATGTAGCCGGAGTATTATTAGCAGTCCACCTACCATTTTGCTGCGGAGCTAATTGCGTTCCGTCAAAAGCCTGAAATAAATTGAACGACTCTACATCATCACAAGTAGTAATATTAGGACTTGGAACCCCGGCATAAGGTCCAATTGTAACAATAACTGTGGCTTGATTATCCGTACAGCCTGAAGGATCCTGAACATAGGTATAACTGTAAATACCGCTGTTTCTAAGCGACTGAGCATCCAATATTCCGTTAAAGGTATTATCTCCAAGCGGTTTTGAATTATCTATCCAGGTTCCGTCCGGTGTCGGACTTCCGCCTAACAGATTAAAAAGATTAATACTTTTATTAACGGGATCCTGAATATTACAAATGGTGACCGTGGCATCTTCACCTGCACATTGCGAATAACTGTTTGTGGATAAAAGGCACAAAAAAAGAAAAGAACATTTTATAAAACTGGTTTTTATAAAAGAAAGTAGTTTTACTATCATACAGTACTTTTTAGGTTAAATTTGGAGTAAAGTAAAGCGAATGTAAGAAATAAAGCAGTAAGAATATCAAAAAAAATCGACAAAATACATTAAAGCATTTAGACAAAACTGCTTTTAAAATAAACTATAGCTTTTTATATTTTTAAAATTAAGTAAAAAATATTTCAAAAAAAAAGGTCCCGCAATTTGCGGGACCTTTAAATTATAAAAAAGTTTGAGAATTATTTTTTCTCAGATTTTTCCATTTTAGCTTTCAAAGCAGCTAATACATCATTGTTATCTCCTAAAGTTGCAGCTGGTGCATTAGTAGAAGCATTTGAAGTATTTTCAGTTGCAGCTTTCACGTTTTTCTCTTCTTCTTCACGGAAGATAGCAGTGTGAGAAGCAACTACTCTTTTGAATTCTTTGTTGAATTCAATTACTTTGAAATCTGCAGATTCTCCTTTTTTCAATTTCTTACCGTCTTCTTTTTCAAGGTGACGAGTAGGAATGAAAGCAACGATATCATCTCCAAA
The DNA here is from genome assembly GCF_046000495.1 of Flavobacterium plantiphilum. Lineage (NCBI taxonomy): Bacteria > Pseudomonadati > Bacteroidota > Flavobacteriia > Flavobacteriales > Flavobacteriaceae > Flavobacterium > Flavobacterium plantiphilum. The sequence continues at coordinate 220,484 of NZ_JBELQA010000001.1, read as the reverse complement.
TTCTACAGTAGCTCCTTTGTCAACGATTTCAGAAATTTCTCCGTTGTGGATAGTTCCAACAGCGAATGAATCCTCATACTGATCCCAAGGATTAGCAGTAGTTTGTTTGTGACCTAAAGATAATTTACGTCCTTCAACATCTAACTCTAATACAACTACGTCTAATTTTTCACCAACGTTTACAAATTCAGATGGGTGTTTGATTTTCTTAGTCCAGGATAAGTCAGAGATGTAGATTAATCCATCAATTCCTTCTTCTAATTCTACGAAAATACCAAAGTTTGTAAAGTTTCTAACGATACCTGTATGTTTAGAACCTACCGGGTATTTAGAAGTAATGTCAGTCCATGGATCCTGAGATAATTGTTTGATACCTAATGACATCTTACGATCGTCTCTGTCTAAAGTTAAGATTTGAGCCTCAACTACATCACCTACTTTTACGAAATCCTGAGCAGAACGTAAATGAGTAGACCATGACATTTCAGAAACGTGGATTAAACCTTCAACACCTTCAGCAACTTCGATAAATGCACCGTAATCAGCGATTACAACTACTTTACCTTTTACTTTATCACCTACAGTTAAGTTAGCATCTAATGCATCCCATGGGTGAGCGTTTAATTGTTTCAATCCTAATTGAATTCTTGTTTTCTCATCATCAAAATCAAGGATTACAACATTTAATTTTTGGTCTAATTCAAGAACTTCAGATGGGTGGTTGATTCTTGACCAAGAAAGGTCAGTAATGTGGATTAATCCGTCAACTCCACCTAAGTCAATAAACACACCGTAAGAAGTAATGTTTTTAACAACTCCTTCTAATACTTGTCCTTTTTGTAATTGACCGATGATTTCTTTTTTCTGTACTTCAATATCAGCCTCGATAAGCGCTTTGTGAGATACAACAACATTTTTGAATTCGTGGTTGATTTTTACCACTTTGAATTCCATAGTTTTGTTTACGTAAACATCATAGTCTCTAATTGGCTTAACGTCAATTTGAGATCCTGGTAAGAACGCTTCAATTCCAAAAACGTCAACGATCATACCACCTTTAGTTCTGCATTTAACGAAACCATTAACGATTTCTCCAGTTTCATTAGCAGCAATAACTCTATCCCAAGACTTGATAGTACGTGCTTTACGGTGAGATAATACTAACTGACCTGTTTTATCCTCACGGATGTCGATTAATACTTCAACCTTGTCACCTACTTTTAAGTTTGGATTGTAACGGAATTCATTTAAAGAAATAACACCTTCAGATTTAGCATTGATATCAACGATAACGTCTCTATCTGTAATTCTAACTACAACTCCTTCAACTACTTCTTCCTGATCTGTAGAAATGAAAGTTTTAGATACTAGTTCTTCAAACTCTTGTAAGTTTTTTTCATCTACTGCATCAATACCTTCTTCAAAGTTGTGCCAGTTAAAATTTGCTAAAAACTCTTCTTGTGATTTAATTTGTTCAGACATATGTTCTGATAAAAAATTTGTATTCTGTGTTCGCTCGAGTTTCTTAATGTGATAGAAAACAACAGAAGTTGTTTGTATAATTAGTTGATACCTAAAGGAAACTCCTATTCACCAAAAGGTGCGCAAAATTAAAACTTTTATTTGTAATCACAAAACAAATCACGCTGATAATCACCACTAAACCCAAACTCACCACTTTTTATACGCTTTTTTTCCTTTTTCAGCAGCACAAGGAGTTGGTTTTCAAACTACTTCCCTCCTGCTGTCCGTTCTATCTTTTTATTTTGTCAGGTTTAGATTTTACTTGTCAGGCTGAGCTTGTCGAAGCCATTTTCAAACAATAAACAATTCATGAATCAAAGGACAAAATAAAAAGGATGCCACTTCCATCAGGGCTATTTAGTTCGTTTTGTTTTCACAATAACTTTTGTAAAGATATTTTGATATATTTGAAACTTAATAAATTATTTAGACTCCCGAATACTAGTATGATTTTGTTATGCAAAATGTAGGCAGTTTTAAAAATAGATTATCAACATGAAAGAAATAAAAAATACAGAAAAACTAATCTTATTTGAAGAAATCACAAAGTCTGTAAAGAAAATATATCGACAAAATAAGGATGATGAAAAAAAAGAGAAATTTTTAATTTATTCCTTTATTAAAGGAAATATTGATTACGAATATGACGGTGAAAAAATAAAGAAAATTATAATAGAAGATTCTGATGAATTTCCTTCATTCATTAGCCAATATGGTTATGGTTTTTCAGAAAGGAGTTTAAATAATTTCTTTCGATATAAATTCAATGACAATAAGATTGATACTATAATTTTAAGTGAATCAAAAACTTCAACTAGACAAAAGAGCAGTCTAGTTTTAAATTATGATGATATAGAATTGCTTTTAAAATTAATACGTCAAGAACAAAGAGCTTGTGATGACACTAAAAAAACCCTTATTAAAAATCTTATCGTTGATATTTTTCCTGATGTTAATTTTGATTATTCAGAAACGAATAACAATAAAGACTTAATATTAAGAAATCTAAATGATAAATTGATAGCAAAGTTAACAGCTAACGAAATTCAGGCATTAGGTGAATTTTACGTGAAAGCTACTCAAAAATTTAAAGCTGGTCATATCATTAAAAAGATGACTGCAGGCTTAATGAAAAATGCACAAATCCTATCCTTGCAAGAAATAATTATAAAATATGAAAAACTACTAACCGAAAATCCTGCAGAAAGCGAGTGGCAAAAGTTTTTTGATGAATATATTACTCTATTTGATAGTAGATATGTTCATAAAGTAAATTATAAAAACATTGCAACAGGAATCACTAAATATCCTGATTTAGTTTTAGTTGACATATATGGATATATTGATTTTTATGAACTTAAAAAAAGTAGTACAGATTTGATTCAATATGACAAAAGTCATAAAACTTGGTTTTGGAGTAAAGATGTTTCCATGGTAATTGCACAAGTTTCAGACTATATTCAAAAATCTAAAGAAAACGCTTTACCTTACGCTAAAACTATAAAAGAAGAAACAGAAACTGATACTGAACAAGGATTAGAAGTTAATATTATAAATCCTAGAGCGATAATTGTAATTGGTCACACAAAACAATTAGATACTGAAAAAAAACGAAATCATTTTAAAAATCTAAGAGAAAGTTTAAAAGATATTGAATTTGTTTTATATGACGAATTACTAGAAAGATTAAAAAACCTTTTAGCCAGCATACAAACATCTGCTACATTAACACCCGATAATTGTCCAGATGATTTGCCTTTTTGAAACTTAATTAACACTATCAAACTACCCTTACGCTGCCGCACGAATCCTTTCGTGTGGCATCTTGATTAACCCGATAGCGCGGATTTGTAATCCGTGCCCTCAACAATGAGCAACTTTGTCGAGTTACTAAATGAGATTGCTTCGTTCCTCGCAATGAACTGTACTAAAAATACTTTAACACGATAGCGAAAAAGTTCTTTCCAAGTCCGCAACAATGAACAAGCAAGCCACATTCAAATATTTTAATCCACTTAATACAAAGCTTCCTTTGTCAGTATGAAAAATTTGTGACTAAAAGTTAGTAAAATTGTACCTATTTATATTTTATATTTCAATCTTATCATCACTCGAAGAACCACCGAAGAATAAAATTTCAATTCAATTAAATATTAAAAATTACTTTATTCGATTTACATTAATTCTTACAAAAAAAACTTATCTGCTTTTTAAAAAGGTTTTTCATTTGTAAGAATTTTGCTTTATCTCTATTTTTTAATCATTTTTTTTAAGAAAAATACTAATTCAGCAAAAAAAATCAATAAAAAACGATTTTTTATCACAAAAAATCAACACTGAAAAATAATGGTCTTTTTTTAATAAACCGGCATTCCTATTTCAAAAATTTACGTAAAGACGAACTACTATAAAAACTACTGCTAACACCGTTTTTTAACTGCGTATTTCCTGCTAAAAAAAAATTAAAACACTGGCTATGAATTAATTTAAATAGCGATAATAAACAGTATTTAATACAGGACACAACAGGATACTGACAATACTTGCATTTTATAACTTCAAAAAAAACACCTCTTTTATTGCTGAAATTTTGATTAAAAACACACATTAATGAGGGAATTTTATCAAAACTAACCGATTATTAACCAAACCAAATTATTATGAATTTCAAACACCGTTATGCGATTAAATTAATTATTTTGAGCTTATTTTTAACCATTTTATCCTGTGATGATGAATACTCTATGTATTCTTCAAATAATGGTTCAAATACAGCAACTGAAATTTCCTCTTTTGAAATAAGACCGGGAATAAATATGGTTTCTATTGAAGGAAAAGTTGATGATGCCAATATGTCTGAAGTAAAAATATATTGGGACAATAAATCTCAATCTGTTACAGTACCAGTAACACATGAAGGTGAAGAAAACTTATTTGCAACAGAAATCAATAATCTTGATGAAAAACTTCACATATTCGAAATTCTGTCCGTTGACAGTGAAGGAAATAACACTGAGCTTGCCAGCGGAGGAGCCAAAGTTTATGGTGATACTTATCTGAGTTCTATTGAAAACAGAGAAATTGTTACTTCAGAATTAAAACACAGTCAATTAAATTTTACGTTTAGCCCAATAGCTCTTATTACCGGAATTTTAGGTACTGAAATAATCTATACCAATGATCAGGATGAGGAAATTGAGATTTTCAACAAAACTAACAATATTAAAATTGCTATATCTGATTTCAAAAGTGGTACAACCTTAAAATACCGCACCGCTTTTAAATACTCACCACTAGCACTGGACACCATTTACACGGACTACACTAATCATAAACCATTTGTTTTACCTATTTTACAAAATGCTGCAGTACCTTATGTAGCAGAAGAAGCCGGTTCAAGATGGGGTAATTTAGGATCCCCATGGATTACCAATGATGCAGCAAAAAACCACGACGGATATGGTGGATGGGATCAGAAAAACGGCAATATTTTTAATCTCGAATCCGGCTGGGGAGCTCCTGAAATTGTTAATGGAAAAATATATCAAACTATTAGTTTAGAGCCGGCAACTTATCAGTTAAAAGTTACTGTAACAGCTACAAATCATTCCCTTGCAGATGAAGGTGGTGCATATTTTGTTATCTCCAGTGGAAATGGACTTCCCGATGTTGAAGACCTGAATACAGCAATCGGAGTTTTAGGATACGAAAGAATTGAAACCGTAAAAGTTTATTCTGTAGAATTCACTGTAGATCAAGCCTCTGAGGTATCTTTTGGAGAACTTACAACTCAATCTGCAGCTGGTCGTTATTGCAATATAAAATCATGGGAACTGGTCCATGTACAATAATTATTAAAAAAACATTAACATATAAATTAGAAAAGACAGTCCTTTTAAATTAAAGTGCTGTCTTTTTTAGTATCTAAAACTATTGAAAACAGAACAACTCTCTATCTTCTTAGCAAGTTTGCTCTAAAAACACTTTAACGGGTTATCGGGAAAGTTCTTTCCCAGCCTGCCTGATCTATTTGACAGATTTTTCAATGATGATTTTGAAATGATTTATTAACCGTTTCATCAGAAAAAAACTAAACAACGAACTCAAAGATGGAGAACGAATTAGCAAACAGGAATTCAGCTAGCAGTCTTTTAGCTGTTTTTTTTTTACACTTCCTGAAGTCAACTAAAAAATAAAATCACAATACCTTATATAACAGCTCTTTAATATAAATATAAAAAATAACAGTTATTTTTATTTGTACTTGTTCTAAATAAAAATAAATTTGCAAAAAATTAACGTATTTATCATGAAAAAAATTTGCATCATATTGTTATTCGGGCTGTCCGCAATATTAAGAGCTCAAAGCAGTTCTGTAAAAGGAAAAATATACACCGAAAACACTCCGGATTATTTATATTCGACTGTTATTATTAAAGAAAACAATCGTCAGGCAGATGCTGATAAAAATGGAAATTACGAACTTAAAAATTTAAATTCCGGAACCTATACCTTACTTTTTACAGCTTTAGGATACATTAGTCAGGAAAAAAAAGTAACCTTAAGCGAGAATGAAAATACAATTATTAATGTTACTTTAAAAGAAAACATAAATGCTTTACAAACGGTGGAAATTATCGGTAGAAAAGAAAAGTCATATAAAAATACCCGCTCTTTTATTGGTGCAAAAACCGAAATTGCATTAAAAGACCTGCCACAATCCGTTTCTTATGCTACAAAAGAATTAATTGCCGATCAGGGAACGATGCGTGTGGGAGAACTGGTAAAAAACTTTAGTGGCGTAACACAATTCACCTTTTACGATGATATTTCCATCAGAGGATTTAGAATTAACGGACAAAGCAATACCCAATTATTAAACGGATTGCGAACTTCTACGGGTTTCTGGAAACAGCCTTTAACCAATTACCTTGAACGTGTAGAGGTTTTAAAAGGACCATCTTCTGCCCTTTTCGGAAATGCTTCTCCGGGTGGTGTGGTGAACAGAGTTACCAAAAAACCATTGGATCAGGCTGCTAATAGCATCAGTTTTTCAACCGGAAGTTTTAACACCCTAAGAGCTTTAGGTGATTTTACGGGACCACTTAATGAAGACAAAACGCTTTTGTATCGTCTGAATATTGGTTACGAAAATGCTAATTCATTCAGAGACCTACAATTTGACAAAAACATCGTTATTGCTCCTTCCTTTTCATTCCTGCCTAATGACAAAACGCGTGTGAACTTTGATTTAATTTATAACAATTCCAAAAGTATTTTAGACCGGGGACAATCTACTTATGAAAATGATTTGTACTCTACCAATATCAGACAATCGCTCAATGCCTCAAATGATTACTTAAATGAAGAAACGTATATTCTTACCACTTCATTAAACCATCAATTAAGTGATAATCTTTCTTTTTCGGCATCTTATATCCGTACAGGATACAACGAAGATTTATTAGAACATCGCGGAGCTAATAAATATGCAGTTGACGGCAACGGAGTTTCCATCCCAACCGCGATTGAAATGCAGGTTTTTATGAGAAAAAGAAAACGATATATCGATAATATTTCTAACTTTTTTGTTTATAAAACTAAAACCGGAATACTGGATCACAACTTAGTTTTAGGTTATGATTATGCTCAGGAAAAACTTCCTGCGGGAGGTTCTCAGTTAGAAGCAAAAGGTTATAGAAACGCAGCCAATACCGGTGCTATTAATACCTATAATCCTAATAACCAAAGTGCTTATTTACTAGATGCAAATGGAAATCCTGTTCCCAATGTGGCACATTTTGATTTATCAAATCCATACAATTCTCAGCAATTAAAAGACATGAGTAAATATTTTTACACCACCAGAGCTTATGACCCTACTTTTTACTCTACGTATGGAATCTATTTACAGGATCAGATAAAACTAGGTTCGCTGAAAGCATTACTGGGTGTGCGCTATGACGAATATATTGATAGGGAAAACTATACTAAAGACAATGAAAAGAAAGTAAAACAACATTCTTTTTTACCACGTCTGGGACTTACCTATACTTTGACACCTAATGTTAATTTATACAGTACTTATGTAAAAGGATACAATCCGCAAACGGCATCGATAATTTCTAATCCAAATGCGGGAGGTCCATTTGATCCCTTGGAAAGCAATATGATTGAATTTGGTGGAAAATCATCATGGTTTAACGAAAGTTTGTATGTAACCTTAGCTTTTTATAAAATCAAAGAAAAAAATAGCTTGTACAATGCCAATGATTCCAGCAATATTGATTTAATGAGAGCTATTGGTGAACAGGAATCCAAAGGAATTGAAATTGATCTTAATGGGAGAATTACTAATCAATGGAGCATTTCGGCAGCTTACTCTTTCAATGAGTCCAGTATTACCGATAGTCCGGTAGCGAGTGAAATTGGCAGACAAAAACCGAACACACCTAAACACCAGGGAAATATTTGGACAAGATATAATTTTACCGAAGGAGCATTGAAAGATTTTGGACTGGCTTTTGGTTCTAATTTTGTTACCCAACGTAACCTGAGTATTAGTGCAACTCAGACGATTCCGGGTTATACTGTGATGAATGCTGCTTTGTATTACACTATTAATAAATTCAAAATCCAGTTGAATGCGAATAATATTGCGAATAAAACGTATTGGGTTGGCGGATACGATTACATCCGGGTATTCCCGGGAGCACCTAAAAACTGGTTATTAACCTTAGGTTATTCGTTTTAATTCTCTTTTATTTGTACAAAAAAACACTTATTCAATAAGGTTGAAATGAATAAAAGAATCAAGAAAAGTATCGGAAAAATACATTTATGGCTCGGACTTGCGTCCGGGCTTATTGTATTTATTGTAGCCTTATCAGGAAGTATTTTGGTTTTTGAAGAAGAAATTGATACGTTCATTCACCCTGAATTTTACAAAGTGGAAACTGTTGGAAAATTTAAAAAGCCAATAGATTATTCCATAAATACATTAAAAAAAGAATACGCTATTGACACGATCAACCGTATTTATACTTTTAATGATCCTGAACGTACCGTTCTTGTCATGGGCAAAAATACCAAAGGCAAGACTTTCTTTTTTGCTGTGAATCCTTATACCGGAAAAATCGTCGGTAGTATGGAGCAAAAAAGACATTTCTTTTCTATTGTCAATAAATTACATCGCAGTCTTTTACTTGGAAAAACCGGAAAATTCATCACCGGTTGTTCCTGCTTAATTTTTATTATTATACTATTGAGTGGTTTGTTTTTATGGTGGCCCAAAAAACTCAAGAATTTAAAACAACGGCTAACTATCAAATGGAATGCTTCATTCAAGAGAGTTAATTGGGATTTTCACTCTGTTCTTGGTTTCTATAGTTTCCTGTTTTTATTCATTATAGCGCTTACAGGGTTAACCTGGTCATTTAAATGGTTTGAAAACAGTCTTTATTATCTAACGGATGGCATTGCTGTAAAACCATCTATAAAAGTAACCAATCCTCCTAAAACAGAGTCACTGTCTCAAAAAACATTTTTCTATCAAAGCATTATAGATCAAACAAATGAAATTTATCCTTACCAGGGGAACGTTCAGATAAGAATGCCAAACGACACAGTTAGTAGTATTTTAGTAACCAAAGAAAATACAGAAAAACGTATTCCTAATCAATCCAGCATTGCCTATTTTGATAGATATACGGCTAAAAACATCCAAACAAAACCTTATGAAACCTTTACAAAAGGAGACAAATTAAGACGCATTATCTATCCTGTACATACGGGAAATATTTATGGTTTACCTACTAAAATAATTGCTTTTTTAGTATGTCTTTTTGCTGCCAGCGCCCCCATTACAGGATTTTTAATCTGGTGGCGACCAAAAAAAAAGAAAAAAATTCTACATTAGATAAAGTACTAAATTCTTTAAAAAAAGTAGTTGTACTTAAAGTTATTTATAATTAAATGCACATCCTGCCTCCAGCAAATAAATTCTGTTGATTTAATAAACTTCAAAATTTAAACCGGATTTTAAAGAATTATTTCTTTTTCGTAATCTTATTTACTACTTCTAAAACCAGATCAAACTGATCTTCACGGCTTAGGTTAGAATTATCAATTTCAACCGCATCGTCTGCTTTTGTCAATGGCGAATTATTTCGGTGTGTATCAATATAATCACGCTCTACTACATTATTAAAGACTTCTTCAAAAGTAACCAAATCTCCTTTTTGAAGCAATTCATCATAGCGTCTTTGAGCACGGGTTTGGGCACTTGCCGTCATGAATATTTTAAGTTCAGCCTCAGGAAAGACAACTGTTCCTATATCCCTTCCGTCCATCACAATGCCTTTGTCCTTACCCATTTCCTGCTGCTGTTCCACCAGTTTTTTTCGTACTTCTGTAATCTCAGCTACTTTGCTCACAAAACCGGAAACTTCAAAGCTTCGGATTTGTTTTTCTACATTCTCACCATTCAGATGCATTTCGGCAAAACCTAATCCGCTATTAAATTTAAACTGCAAACGAATAGCCGGTAAACTCTTTATTAAAGCTTCTTTATCAAAAAATTCATCATTAATGTATCCTTTTTGCATAGAAAAGAAAGCAATTGCACGGTACATAGCACCCGTGTCTATAAATACATATCCTAAATGTTTTGCCAGTTGTTTTGCTAATGTACTTTTTCCTGTGGAAGAAAACCCATCAATTGCAATTATAATTTTTTTATCCAAAATGAAGTTCTTGAGATTATTAAATAAATAAAAACAATAAAAGTACATTTTTTTACCCTTTACAAACAAAGATTACGGCAATATAATTTTGAAAAAACAAAAACGGCTATTGAGTATTTTCAATAGCCGTTCAGCGTTAACAATTAGATTACAATTATTTATCTTTTGTAAAAGGAATTTTTCTGCTTTCACTTACAATCATGTCAAATCCTGTTTTATCTTCATTAAACTGAAATTTCAAACCGGCACGTTTAGACTCAAAAAAATCTTTACCAATAGGGCTTAGTGAAAATTCCGGATAATCTGTAATTTCTACATTCAAAAGAGTATTCTTTTCAGTAATTACAATCTTAATAGGCATTCTGGAATTAGAATAACTTCCTAAATAAGGATCTAAAATAATATCCTTTTCAATTATTCCCTTATCAGCAGTCCAGCTATTATTGGTTTCATTAATATCAGGAAATACATGATCGGGATCCAGTGTTATGCTTTCTATTTCTTCAGTCGAAGGGTGTTTAAAAGTCCATTGCACATTTTTTTGCCAAACCTCTACAGGCAGTTTAACTCTTTCCGTTTTTCCGCTTTTTGTTTTGATGTCCATAATAACCGGCATTGGCATTTTTTCGAAATTCTCAATCGTAATTAAAACACCTTTTTTAGGATCATTTTTTATGTATTTGATAGCATTAACGCCCTGATCAAATTGCCAGTTGTACTGAAACCATCCTCTCCAGAACCAGCCTAAATCTTCACCGCCTACATTTTCCATTGTTCTGAAAAAATCATCCGGTGTAGGATGTTTAAAAGCCCATCGTTCTACATACGTTCTAAAAGCCCTGTCAAATCGGTCTTCACCTAAAATTTGCTCTCTTAATATAACTAGTCCTGCACTAGGTTTTGAATAACATAAAGTACCTATGTTTGCTTCCTTCATGTTATCCGGTGAACTCATCATGGTTTCTAAATCGGCTCTTGTATAGGTAGAGGCGTGTTCATGCATGTCTTCTTTTTCGCCTTTATACTCACCATTATTAAAATCAACATCACTTAATGTATTAATAAAAGAGTTAAATCCTTCATCCATCCAGGCAAATAAACGCTCATTAGATCCCACAACCATTGGAAACCAGTTATGACCAAATTCATGATCCGTAACGCCCCAGAGGCTTTTTCCTTTAGCTTTCCATCCGCAAAAAACAATTCCCGGATATTCCATTCCTCCTTCATTTCCGGCTACATTAGTCGCTACAGGATAAGTATATTCCAGCCATCTTTTAGAATAATTTTCTATCGAATGCTTTACGTATTCAGTAGATCTTCCCCAGGCTTCGTTTCCTGCACTTTCTTCCGGATAAGCAGATAAGGCTAATGCTTTTTTTCCGCTTGGCAAATTAATTTTGGCTCCATCTAAAATAAAAGCTGCCGAAGATGCCCATGAAACATCACGAGCATTATTTAATTTATAATGCCAGGTTTTAGTAGTTGAATCCGGAGTTTTAGCCGCTACTACATCTTCAACAGAATGAATCATTACTGTCTGATCACTTTCCTTAGCCTGATTGAATCGTTTGAATCCTTCAGAAGAATACACTTCTTTTGGATTTAATAATTCTCCGGAACAAACCACAATATGATTGGACGGAACGGTAAGAGAAATATCAAAATCACCATATTCTAAATAAAACTCTGATGCACCCAGATAAGGATTTGTATTCCAGCCTCTAATGTCATCGTATACGCACATACGCGGATACCATTGTGCAATAGTAAATATTTTTCCGTTTTTAGTTTCCAGAACTCCAGTTCTGTCTGATCCTTCATTTGGAGAAATATAAGAAAACTCTATTTTGAACTCAACTTTCCCTCCTTTAGATTTTAAAGTTTCAGGTAAAAAAATCTGCATGCGCGTATCAGTAATAAGATATTTCGCTTCTAAATCCTTTACCTTCTTGTTATCAATTTTAATAATTTTAACCGATCTAATTTTATGACCTCCGTCAAAAATTTGTCCCTGTTTTCCGTTTCTGCTTCCGGTTACAGGCACAATTGCCTCACCGCGGGAATCTTCTTTAAATAAATTCTGATCTAAATTTAGCCACAAAAAAGACATTTCGTCCGTACTGTTATTGGTATACGTAATAATATCAGTAGCTGTAATTTCATTTGTACTTTCATTTAAACTGGCAGTTAATTGATAATCGGCACGGTTTTGCCAATACGCAACTCCCGGTTTTCCACTTGCTGAACGTGTAGCTGTCCCATTTTTAGTATAAAAAAACGGAGCAAAAGCATCGTGGTAATCATAGTTAGATTTTTGTTTTAAAGCAGTAGTTTCCTGGGCTGTTAGAGCGCTTCCCCCTAAAAAAAGAGCTATTTGAAAAATAACTCCCAATCGAATGTTTTTCATGTTTTTTCAATTTGAAACAAATTAATAAAAAAAATTACAGATTACTTTAATATAATTTAAGGTTTAATTAAAATTTATGAAATATCTTTATACGAACTTAATTTATTAAAAAAATACGCTTTGATTACAACAATTTCTAATGCCGGTCTTACCGCAAAAATAAATCATAAAGGAGCGGAATTATGTTCCTTACAATCTAATGAAACCAGTAAACAATACATCTGGGAAGGAAACCCTGAATTTTGGGGAAAACATTCACCCGTATTATTTCCTATCGTGGGAACACTTAAAAACAATTCTTTTAAAATAGATAATTCTGAATATAATTTACCCAGACATGGTTTTGCAAGAGATTTAGTGTTTGAATTAACTGAACAGAAAGAAAATCGCGCTGTTTTTTCCATTCAGGAAACAGCTGAAACATTAAAAGTCTATCCTTTTGAATTTGAATTGCAAATTATTTACACCCTTGAACATAAAAGCATTAATATTGAATACAAAGTAATTAACAAAAGTAAATCTAAAATGCCTTTTTCTATCGGTGCACACCCGGCTTTTGCTTTAGAAGGAAATTTTGAAAATTATGCCATTGCTTTCGAAAAAGACGAAGCTTTGGTTTATAATCTTTTAGAGAATGATTTAATTTCAGACAAAACGGAAACAATCGAAAAACAGGATGATTTAGTAGCATTAAATTATACTTTATTCGAAAATGACGCTCTTATATTTAAAAACCTGAAATCAAGCAGTTTAACTATATTAAAAAACAAAAAACCTTTACTTGAAGTGGCTTATAATGGATTTCCGCATTTAGGAATCTGGACTAAGCAAGACGCTCCGTTTATTTGTATCGAACCCTGGTATGGTTATTCAGATACAAACGATACTACAGGAAATATTTTTGAAAAAGAAGGCATCCAAATAATAGAAGCTAATGAAGTTTTCGATTCAAAATTCAGCATTACACTGTTTTAAAATTAATATTTGTAGTTCCGGTTATTTAGTATTCCTATCACAATTAACATAATTATAGTAAATACTTTACAGTAAAAAACATACTTTTGCCAGCTTACCCCCCCATTTTACATCAAAAAATGGCGGTAAATATATCTATGAAAAAACTCAGCTTCTCTCTTTTTATTTTTTTATTTTCGATTACAATACAAAGTCAGACTTATATAAAATTTAACGGATTATCCGCTTTAGTGGGAGTACCACAAGTAGGAATTGAAACCAGTATTGGAGTTAAATCTACCCTGAGTATTGATATTTTTGCATCATTCTGGAAATCTTTTGATGGAAAACCCATGCAGGCAATTATGTTAACACCTGAATACCGCTATTACTTTAAAGAAAAATACAAGGGCTTGTATCTAGGTGCCCATACCGGACCTGATGCTTATAAATTACAAAAATGGAATTACTGGGGAACTAATAAATATGAAAAAGGTTTGGGTTACCGTATAGGCGCCACAATTGGTTATCAAAAAAAATTAAGCGATAAATTAACCTTAGATGCTTTTATTGGCGGCGGTTGGCATCAGGGATTTTATAAAGGATATTACACCGATCAGCCCGGAAGATATGAATCAGCTACCAAGTATAATAAAAGTGGTGAATGGCTTCCTTACAGAGGCGGCGTTATGATTTCCTACAAGTTGTAATTACAATTTAATCAAACTTAGGCAATGATTTAATATATAATTCTTCTACTTTTTTTCTGGCCCAATCGGTTTTTCTTAAAAAAGTCAGACTTGATTTTATACTTGGATTATCCGTAAAACATTTAATTTTTATCAATTCCCCTAAGGTATCAAAACCATAAAAAGCAACTAATTTTTCCATTATTGTTTTTAAAGTAACCCCGTGAAGCGGATCATTTGATGTTTGTTTTTCCATAAAAGCAAATTTATATCAATTTGATTAAAAAATTGTGGAATTTTAGTAATTGTTCTACATTTGCAATCCTATGCTAAAAACTGTCAACATACTTAATAAAAGAGCGCGATTTGATTATGAAATAATCGAAAAATTCACTGCCGGAATTGTTCTGGCAGGAACTGAAATCAAATCGATACGTTTGGGAAAAGCCAATATTACAGAAAGTTTTTGTGAATTTAGCGGTACCGAACTTTTTGCTATCAATACTTACATAGAAGAATATTCTTTTGGAAACCAATTTAACCATAAGTCAAGAAGTGAACGAAAGTTACTTTTAAATAAACGGGAATTAAAAAACCTTGCCCGAAGTGTACAGGCCAAAGGATTAACGATTATCCCGTTACGTTTGTTTACAAATGAAAAAGGGCTTGCAAAACTCGAAATCGGACTTTGTAAGGGTAAGAAAAATTATGACAAACGCGAATCTTTGAAAGAACAGGATACCAAACGTGATCTGGACAGAATAAAAAAAGCTTTTAATTAATTTTAAAAGCTTAATTTTTATCTTCTAACAAAGGAACAAACCGAAACTCTCCTAACTCGTGTTTTTCAAACTGGGTTTCGTTTTTCCGAATCAGCAATGTCATAATCTGAACCTCTTCTCCTAAAGGGATTACTAATCTGCCTCCTATTTTTAACTGAGCCATTAAAGGTTTAGGAATAAATGGTGCTCCGGCTGTCACAATAATTCCGTCAAAAGGACCATAAGTAGGCAAGCCTTTATACCCATCGCCAAAAGTGAGGTGTTTAGGTCTTATTCCTAACTTCGGCAACAATGCTGATGTTTGTTTAAACAACTCATTTTGCCTCTCTATACTATACACTTTTGCTCCCATCATGCATAAAACAGCCGTCTGATATCCGGAACCGGTGCCTATTTCTAATATTTTATGTTCTTTTTTAATTTCCAGTAACTGCGACTGAAAAGCTACGGTATAAGGCTGGGAAATGGTTTGTCCGGCACCAATGGGAAATGCTTTATCCTGATAGGCATAATCCTCAAAACTTGAATTCAGAAAAAGGTGTCTCGGGATTTTTTTTATCGCATCGAGTACTCTTAAATCAGTAATTCCTTTTTGCTGTAAAGTGCTTACTAACTGATTGCGAAGTCCTTGATGTTTGGCTGTATCTTTCAATGCGTGGAGTTTATTTTTTGGTAAAAATAACAGTAAAAATTCCAAAATCCAAAACCCAAAATCCAAATCAATTATTCTATATTTTTAATTTGAATTTCCTACTTTTGTTAAAAATACATTATCATGCTAAAAGTTGGAGTTTTAGGTGCCGGGCATCTGGGAAAAATTCATTTGCGTTTATTACAACAATCTGAAAAATACGAATTAGTTGGTTTTTATGATGAAAATCAGGAATACGCTCAAAAAATTTCAAAAGAATTTGGATACAAAAATTTCAATACTATTGCCAAATTGATTCATGCTGTAGATGTAATTGATATTGTAACCCCCACTCTTTCCCATTACAAATGTGCGAGAACTGCTATAAAATCAGGTAAGCACGTTTTTATAGAAAAACCTATTTCGAATACTATTGAAGAAGCTGAAGAAATTATTGCTTTAGCAAATGAATATAATGTAAAAGGACAAGTAGGTCATGTAGAACGCTTTAATCCTGCTTTCATAGCGACCAAAAGCATGGTCGAAAATCCCATGTTTATAGAAACACACCGTCTGGCTGAATTCAATCCGAGAGGTACCGATGTTCCAGTGGTTTTAGACCTGATGATTCATGATATTGATGTCATTTTAAGTGTCGTAAAATCCAAAGTGAAAAATATTAGTGCCAGTGGGGTTTCTGTAATCAGTGATACGCCGGATATAGCTAATGCACGAATCGAATTTGAAAACGGCTGTGTTGCTAATTTAACTTCGAGCAGAATTTCGATGAAAAACATGCGAAAAACACGTTTTTTCCAAAAAGATGCTTACATTTCTGTTGACTTTTTAGAAAAAAAATGTGAAGTGGTAAAAATGAAAGATGCTCCCGAAGTTCCTGGCGATTTTGATATGATTTTGCAAAATGCTGAAGGCGTGAAAAAACAAATTTACTTTTCAAACCCTGAAGTACAGCAAAATAATGCTATCTTAGATGAATTAGAAACGTTTGCGGATGCAATTAACAATAACACTACCCCAATTGTAACTTTGGATCAGGCAACAGAAGCTTTGAGAGTGGCATATCAAATTATAGCTTGTTTTAAGAAATAATTTCAGACAAAATAATAAGTTAGCCACGAAATCACAAAGTTAATTAGTGATTTCGTGGCTAAAATATAAACAGCATTTTTTACAATATGAAAATAGTAGCAGTAATAGGTGCAGGAACGATGGGCAACGGAATTGCTCATACTTTTGCGCAAAATGGTTTTACGGTAAAATTAATTGATGTTTCCGAAGCTGCTTTGGAAAAAGGAATGACTACTATTTTTACTAATTTAGACAGAATGCTTGCCAAAGGAAGTATTACTGCCGAAGATAAAATGAAAACCATTACCAATATTATTTGCTATACTGATATTGAAGATGGTGTAGTTGGTGCCGATCTGGTAGTTGAAGCTGCAACCGAAAATCTGGATTTAAAACTTCGTATTTTCAGAAAACTAAATGAATTATGCTCGCATAACACCATTTTCGCAACCAATACTTCTTCTATTTCAATTACCCGAATTGCTGCAGAAGTAGCACATCCCGAACGGGTAATTGGGATGCATTTTATGAACCCTGTGCCTTTAATGCCATTAGTTGAAGTAATTCGTGGAAATCAAACCAGTGATGAAGTAACTAAAATCACGATGACTTTAGCCCAAAAACTTGGTAAAAATCCGGTAGAAGTAAATGATGCTCCGGGATTTGTTGCCAACAGGATTTTAATGCCGATGATCAATGAAGCCATCGAAACTTTACATACTAATGTAGCAGGTGTAACGGAAATTGACACAGTAATGAAATTAGGCATGGGACACCCAATGGGACCTTTACAATTGGCAGATTTCATTGGTCTTGATGTTTGTCTTTCAATAATGAATGTTATATTCGAAGGTTTTAAAAACCCTAAATACGCTCCCAGCCCACTTTTAGTCAATATGGTTAATGCTAAAAAATTAGGCGTGAAATCGGGAGAAGGTTTTTACGATTATTCAGAAAATAAAAAAGCCGAAAAAGTTGCTAAACAGTTTCTTTAATAATTTTAACTAAATAAAAAGTTTAAAATGTCTATACCTTCTAATTTGCAAAAAATAAAATCATCTTTACCAGATCACGTTACACTGGTAGCCGTTTCTAAAACCAAACCCGTATCGGATTTAATGGAAGCTTATAATGCCGGTCAAAGAATTTTTGGTGAAAACAAGGTTCAGGAAATGACTGAAAAATGGGAGCAAATGCCCAAAGACATTCAATGGCACATGATAGGCCATGTTCAGACCAATAAAGTAAAATTTATGGCAGAATATGTAAGTCTGATTCATGGCGTAGATAGCTTGAAATTATTACAGGAAATCAATAAACAAGCTCAGAAAAATGATCGCATAATTGATTGTTTATTGCAAATACACATTGCTGAAGAAGAAACCAAATTTGGCTTTGACGAACAGGAACTTGAAGTTCTTTTAAATTTAACTGAATTTCAGGAAATGAAAAATATTCGTATTTTGGGATTAATGGGAATGGCAACATTTACAAATAATCAGGATCAAATAAAACAGGAATTTATTCACCTCAAAGCTATATTTGACACCATTCAAATGCAGTCAGTTCCGACATTAAAACTTTCAGTACTATCAATGGGAATGTCCGGCGATTATAAACTAGCCATCGATTGTGGCAGTACGATGATTCGGGTAGGAAGTAGTATATTTGGAGAGAGAAATTGATTATTGATTAATGATTAACCATTTGAGAATTCAGATTTAAAACTGAATACTAAAAACTGTAAACTGAATACTTATTTTGTACGCAATATTAGACATAGAAACTACCGGAGGACAGTTTAATGAAGAAGGGATTACTGAAATTGCTATCTATAAATTTGACGGTCATCAAATAGTTGATCAATTTATCAGTCTGGTCAATCCCGAAATTCCTATCCAGCCTTTTGTGGTAAAACTAACCGGAATTAACAATGCGATGCTTCGTTCGGCTCCAAAATTTCACGAAGTTGCCAAACGCATCGTGGAAATCACAACGGATTGTGTTTTAGTGGCTCATAACGCTGATTTTGACTATCGTATCCTTCGAACTGAATTTCGTCGTCTGGGTTATGATTTCAATACCAAAACACTTTGTACAGTCGAATTGTCTAAAAAACTATTGCCTGAACAAACTTCCCACAGCTTAGGAAAATTAGTTCGTGCATTAGGAATTCCAATGGCAGACAGACACCGTGCCAGCGGAGACGCCATGGCTACTGTTAAGCTCTTTAAAATGCTTTTGGATAAAGATGTAGAAAAAGAAATTATTACCGGATTAATCAAGTCGGAAATCCAAAAAGGGATAGCTCCTAAATTATTAGATATCATAGAAAGTTTACCTTCAAAAACAGGGGTTTACTACATTCATAATGAGCAAGGTAAAATAATTTTTATTGGTAAAAGCCGAAACATAAAAAAAAGAGTCAATCAGCATTTTACAGGAATCACCCGAAGCGCAAAAAAAATACAGTCTGAAGTTTACACGGTAACTTTCGAAGAAACCGGAAACGAACTCATAGCACTGATAAAAGAAGCACAGGAAATCAAAATAAATAAACCGGTTTATAATCGTATGTCCCGCAAAAATCATTTTTCCTGGGCTATTTATTCTGAAAAAGACAGTGCGGGTTATTTGCGTTTGAAACTTCAGAAAACAGATGGCAGAAAAAAAGAAATTCTTTCCTATCTAAATGCTGCTGATGGTAAAAATGCCTTACACAGCATTACTGAAAATTATCAGTTGTGCCAAAAACTAACCGGTTTATACGAAAGTAAAACCAATTGTTTTCAGGTGACAACTAATGAATGTGAGGGTGCCTGTACCGGTAAAATTTCTCCTTCAGACTATAATCTGAGAGTACAAAATTTTATTGATAAAAATAGTTTTGAAAATAAAAATATGATTATTGTCGACAGAGGCAGAAATGTTAATGAAAGAAGTGCTGTACTGGTGGAAAATGGTGATTATAAAGGATATGCCTATTACGACTTAAACTATCAGATTAATAATCCGGAAATTTTAAAAAACATTCTCATCCCGATGGACAGCAGCCGCGATATACAGCGTATTATTCAAACTTATATCCGAAAAAACAAAGCTTTAAAGATTATCCATTTTTAAACTTTAATCAAATGACAAATTCAATATATACATCTTTCAGAAGAAAAGTCTATGTAATTATATACCAGACCGATACTAAAGCGGGACGTTTATTTGATTTGATACTACTGGGATTGATTTTGTTTAGTGTATTTCTGGTCATGATGGAAACCGTTTCCGGATTCAATTTAAAATACCATTCTTACCTGATTACTTTAGAATGGATTATTACCATTTTATTCACAATTGAATATGCGCTTCGGATTTTTTCTATAAAAAGACCCATTCGTTATATTTTTAGTTTTTACGGCATTATTGATTTGCTGGCTATTTTACCAATGTATGTATCTCTTTTTCTGGTAGGAACTAATATTTTAACCGTAATCAGAGCTTTAAGGCTTTTGCGATTGTTTAAAATTTTAAATAATCCCCAGTTCAACACCCAATCTATAAAATTAAAAAAAGCACTTATTGCCAGTAGAAATAAAATAGTAATTTTCATCTATTTTGTTTTGATAAGTACCATTCTCATTGGTTCAATTATGTATCTGATTGAAGGTAAAGAAAGTGGTTTTACCAGTATCCCGGTAAGTATCTACTGGACAATAGTTACCTTAACAACAGTAGGTTATGGCGATATTTCTCCACAAACACCTTTGGGACAATTTATGGCTTCTTTAGTTATGATTCTGGGATATGGGATTATTGCCGTTCCCACAGGAATTGTAACAGCTGAAATTGCCAGACACAATTATGAAAATAATGATACTGTTTATCAAAATCCCTGCCCTGATTGTGGTAATGAAGAATATCCAAAAGACGCTAACTTTTGTCCAAAATGCGGACATGCTTTAGACAACAAATAATGAAAAAACTAATTACCATAACAGGACCAACAGCTATAGGAAAAACAGCTTTAAGCATTCAATTAGCTAATTATTACAAGTGCGAAATTGTTTCCTGTGACAGCCGTCAGTTTTTTAAGGAAATGACCATTGGAACTGCTGTACCTAATTCAAAAGAATTAGCAGCTGCCAAACATCATTTTATTCAGAATAAAAGCATTTTTGAACATTATACCGTTGGTGATTTTGAAAAAGAAGCCATTGCTACTATTGAAGAATTATTTAAAACCAACGATTATGTAATCCTTGTTGGAGGTTCCGGTTTGTATGTTAATGCTGTTTTACAAGGTTTTGATGACTTTCCTGAAATCAATCCGGATATACGCCTGCAAGTAAATGCTAATTATGAGAAATTAGGAATCACTTATTTACAACAGCAATTAAAAAAACACGATGCCGATTATTTTGAAAAAATTAATCTGGAAAATCCGCAAACTTTACTCAATCCGCAACGAATGATGCGTTTTGTTGAAGTTTGTATAGGTACATCAAAGCCTTATTCTTCTTTCTTAAATCAGAAAAAAAACAAAAGAAACTTCACCCCAGTTCTTATTGGTCTGGAAGCCGAAAGAAATGTGATGTACAACCGTATCAACCAGCGGGTTGACCTCATGATGCAAGAAGGTTTATTAAAAGAAGCCAAAGAACTGTATCCCAACAAAGAGTTAAATGCATTGCAAACAGTAGGCTATCGGGAGTTATTTGCTTATTTTGACAAAGAATTTTCGTTAGAGTCTGCCGTCGAAGAAATCAAGAAAAATACCCGACGTTTTGCAAAACGCCAACTAACCTGGTTCAAAAGAGACAACAATACAAAATGGTTCCATTTTGAAACACCGGTTCACCAGGTAATTGATTATATTGAAACTCAAACAAAATCTTAAATTAAACCGTTAATCTGAAATTATAATTTTCATGCCAATAGCACCTGATTTTACTTCTATATTAAGCAAAGACTATGAAATCAATTTCACACAATGTTTGCCTAATGGTTACTTAAAATATACTGAATTATGTAATTTATTACAGCTCACAGCAGCTACCCATTCTGAAATTGGAGGGATTAGTTTTACAGATATGCAGGAATTTGACCAGGCCTGGGTTTTGAGCAGAATGCGTGTAGAAATTAGCGCTTTGCCAAAATGGAAAGATACGGTAACAGTAAAAACGTGGATTAACAGCTTAGAAAATTCACGTTCTGTACGTGCATTAGAAATATATGTAAATGGTAAAAAACTAGTGGGTTGTGAGACTTTCTGGGCTGTTTTCAATACTCAGAAACGCCGCCCTGAATTACTTACTCTCGAACACGACCATTTTGAATTATTTCCAGATGTAAAAGCCACTCAGGAAGGTTTTTCTAAAATTGACATTAATCCTGAAAAAGAAGAGGTGTTTAGCAAAACTGTTATTTTATCAGATTTAGACATTGTTAACCATGTTAATCATGTCAAATATCTGGAATGGTGCATGGACTTAGTAGATGAAAATATCATCTTAAAACAAAAAATAAAAAGCTTTGAGATGAATTTCATGAAAGAGCTTTCGCTGCGCGATGAAGTAATGATTCATGAAAATGTAGCTGATAATGTTATTGTTTTCAGTATTACCAAAGAAGATAAAAACTGTTTTGCCTTACAGTTAAATTTGGAATAATTTTCAAAAATATCATTCATTTTTCCTAATTAAAAGTTATAAATCTCTTTGAAATTTTTTAAGCTGATTTTTTTTTATTTAATTTAAGCTTCAAAAAAAACAGCCATTATCGAAAATCTTTTAAAAAATATTGAATCCATTCATTTGTTACACAATGTGCATTCACAAGAAGATTATTTTTTACTGGATTTATCTGTTTCAAATTCTGATTTAGCCGGAGTAAATCTAACTGATGCCGCTGCGGTTGAAGATTACATTGCACAACAAGCCAGACTTCAGAACTCCAAAGTGGCATATGGCGGTTATCTTGAAGAGCGGAACTTATACCAGAGAAGTCAGCATTTTAAAAATGAATCCATTGAAGAGCGCAACATTCATATTGGTGTCGATTTATGGACTCAGGCAGAGACAGCAGTAATTTGCCCAATAGACGGCTGGGTTCACAGTTTTAAAAATAATGATTCCATTGGAGATTATGGTCCCACAATAATCTTAAAACATAAGTTAGAAAATCATACTTTTTATACTTTATATGGGCATTTATCGTTAGAAAGTATAAAAAATTTAAAAACCGGAATGTTGTTCAAAAAAGGAGAACTGCTGGGAAACCTTGGGAATTCTTCAGAAAATGGTGATTATGCTCCCCATTTACATTTTCAGATTATTAAAAATATGGAAACTTATAAAGGAGATTATCCTGGTGTTTGCAGTAAATCGGATCTGAATTTTTATATGGAAAATTGCCCAAACCCAAATTTATTATTAAAAATTAAAAACTAAAATGAAAAAACTGATCGTAATCTTAAGCCTAATTGCAGTAGTAGGATGTAAATCAAAAAAAGCGCATCAAAAAGTTGAAACTGTAAAATTAACCACTACCCAAATTAACAGCAGTCAAAAAAACAAAGCTTATGAGTTAGGAAAACGTGTTTTAATGACTTGTAATACTTCTAAATTCAAACCCTTTAACAACAGTGAAGCCACGCAGTCTGTCATTAACAACATTACTATTGAAAAACTTTCTAAAACCTGTACTAAATTCAGACAGTGGTATGGTACTTTTAAAGATTTACAATTAGCAGAAGTATACCAAAACACCGATGACCACACTACTGTTTACCGATTTAAAGCTTTATATACTAAAAAAGTAGCCAACAAAGAATTACGCGTTTTTATGAATGACAACAATCTTGTTTCTGCCATAAAAACCTCTGATTGGACCGATACTTTTACCTACAACAAATAAAAACATCATGAGATTAAAAATACTGTTACTGTTTTTATTTATTTCTTTTGCAGTTGAAAGCCAGGAAATAATGACACTTAAATCCCAAAACTATAAAGCTACTACCGCTTGGAGTTTTATCACACCTAATTATGCCTTAAGTAATAAAATTCAGGTACAAATAGCCAGAACAGAGAACGGCGGTATTTTAAAACTCTCAGCAGCTACAACCAACACTGATTTTATACTTTCCGGAACAGTATATGTTTACCTGAGTGATAACAGTTTTATAAGTTGTACCGACAAAGGTCTTTTTGAAAATAGCGTAAATACTCTTAATTCCTATTTTATCTTTACAGCTGCCGAAATGAACAGATTAAAAAAATCAAATATTGAATCGATACGCTTTAATATCAAAGGAAATTCTAATAGCTTTAGCAGCCAAACCGGAAATTTTACCGCCATTAATAAACAATCCTACTTCACTACAGCTCAGTCAGGCAGTCGAAATACATTTGAAACATTTAAAGAGATTGCCCAATTATATATTTAAATACCTGAGAATAATTTTCATTTTTTTTAATTAAGACAA
Source organism: Flavobacterium plantiphilum (assembly GCF_046000495.1). Lineage (NCBI taxonomy): Bacteria > Pseudomonadati > Bacteroidota > Flavobacteriia > Flavobacteriales > Flavobacteriaceae > Flavobacterium > Flavobacterium plantiphilum. The sequence continues at coordinate 196,181 of NZ_JBELQA010000001.1, read as the reverse complement.
TTAATATAAAGAAATATATTCTTACATTTATACCGAATTTAAAACCCCTTTAAAGGTTTTATAAGTTGGGAAAAAATGATTTCATCAGAAAAAACAATACATCAGTTGTATACTTCCATTGCTCAGGGAAATCTCTCTGCAATAGATCGGTGTTATTCGGCTGCTGTAAAATTTCACGATCCGGTATTTGGAAAGTTAACAGCAAACAAAGTTCCAAAAATGTGGAAAATGCTCATACAGAAAAGCTATGAAAAGCCGGACATTGAGTATAAAATCATTAAAATCAATGAGCATACGGCTGAAGTAAAATGGAAAGCAGTTTATATTTTTGGTAAAAAGAAACGAAAAATAATAAATAATATTCATTCTGTATTTCATTTTAAAGACGGACTTATTATTAAGCAAAATGATGATTTTAACATTTGGAAATGGACTCGGCAGGCTTTTGGGCTTTCAGGATTTCTTTTTGGATGGACCGGATACATGCAACGAAAAATTCAAATGAAAGCACAGTCTTCGCTTAGTACTTTTAACGAAACTTCATTTAAAATTAATTCTTAAATATTTTTTTAACAGTCCTATGTTAAAAAACAATGATTAAGGATTGAGTACTTTTATTGGGCTGTTTGTATCAAATGTCTATCTTTAGAAAATCTAGAATAAACGACATTAAAATGAAAGAAACAATTCACAAAAAGTTAAATGAGTTACAAGCAACTGCTATTTGCGGAAATGATATCAGTTCTTCCTGTCTATATGTTTCGGCTTTAACAATTATGTATGCCGGTCAATACGCCTGGATTTCATTGTTAATTGTTGCGGTAGTGCTTTTTTTATTCAGAAAAATATACGGGGAAGTAGTTGGTGCTATTCCGCTTAACGGAGGGGCTTACAATGTTCTTTTAAATACTTCTTCTAAAAAAATGGCCTCTCTTGCCGCTACTTTAACAGTCTTGTCATATATGGCCACAGCTGTTATCTCTGCTTCTGAAGGCATGCATTATCTTCATGGAATTTTTTCACTTATTAATGTACCCATAGCCACAATTGTCATATTACTGGCCTTTACTTATCTGGCTATTTTAGGAATAGGCGAATCGGCATTTGTAGCAGTAATCATTTTTATAATTCACTTAGTAACATTAAGTTTGCTGGTTTTTGCCTCAGCTTGGTTTATAATCAATCATGGTCTGGATACACTACATTTTAACTGGAGTCTTCCCCTTACCTCCGAAGGTATTCCCCATGCACTTTTTCTTGGTTTTGCAGCGGCTATGTTAGGAATTTCAGGGTTTGAAAGTTCCGCTAATTTTGTCGAAGAGCAACAACAGGGTGTTTTCCCGAAAACATTACGAAATATGTGGGGGATTGTTAGTTTTTTTAATCCGGCATTGGCTTTTTTAATTATTTGTATCATCCCTTTAACCGAAGTAGGCGAACACAAAGAGTCTCTATTAGCTTTTTTAGGACATACAACAGGAGGTTCCTGGTTAGCTTATCTGATTTCTATCGATGCCGTTTTAGTACTTTGCGGAGCAGTTCTGACTTCATTTGTAGGTGTTTCAGGGTTATTAAATCGTATGACATTAGACCGTATTTTACCTAATTACTTTTTAAAACAAAATAAAAGAGGATCAAATTACAGAATTATAATCAGTTTCCTGCTGCTTTGCGTATCCGTTTTAGTGGTCACTGAAGGCAATATTATTGTACTGGCAGGTGTTTATACATTCTCTTTTTTAGCAGTGATGGGCTTATTTGGTATTGGTAATTTATTATTAAAATTCAAACGTAAAAAACTTCCCCGTCCGGAAAAAGCAAGAGGTTTTGCTGTCGTACTGGCCGTAAGTTTAGTAATAACAGCTTTTATTGGCAATATTGAGTTAAATGTAGATTCCTTTTATACTTTTTTACAATATTTAGTTCCGGCACTTATATTTATTGCCATCATGTTAAACCGCTCTTTTTTAATTTTGGTTCTTATTGAAGCCTTAGAATATTTTTATAATCCATTACGTAAATTAGTTATTTTCAGTAATCGTTATTTAATCAAATTGAACTCAAAAATTACTTCTCAGGAATTTGTATTTTTTACTAAAGGCGATGATGTAGCTATATTAAATAAAGTAATGCAATATGTTCAGAATAATGAAACTACCCGCAAATTAAAAATTGTAAACATTAAACTCGAAGGTGCTAACAATGATCCGCTGATTATTGACCTGAAAGTATTAGACAGAGCTTATCCGGACATTGACATTGAATTTATTGAATTAGAAGGCGTTTTTGGACCTGAAATCATTGATGAATTATCTGAAAAGTGGAAAATCCCTAAAAACTTTATGTTCATCGGATCCCCCGGAGATCGTTTCTCATATCGAATTTCTGAACTTGGTGGTGTCCGGTTAATCATGTGATGCATTCTGAGTTTTTGCTGAAATATTTTAAAACCAAATAAAACTTTAAAATGGATTTATTTCATCTGTTTTCAATTCTGATTGTAGTATCGGCTGTTTTTGCTTACATTAATTTTCGCTACCTGAAATTACCTAATACTATTGGCTTAATGCTGGTTTCATTGGTCTTTTCATTATTTATATTAATCTTTGGCAATTATTTTCCTGATTTTACAAATGATGTCACTACAACCATGTACAACATCAATTTTAGCGAATTATTACTGGAAGGAATGCTTAGTTTTATGCTTTTTGCAGGAGCCATACATATCAAATTCAAAGATTTAAATAATGAAAAATTAAGTATTTTATTATTCTCTACTATCAGTGTACTGATTAGTACTTTTATTATTGGATTTTCGTCTTTTTATGTTTTAACTTTCATTAGCTTTAAAATAGAACTGATACATGCTATGCTGTTTGGAGCATTAATTTCTCCTACTGACCCAATTTCTGTATTAAGCATTTTAAAAAGTACCGGAATTTCAAAATCTTTAGAAACTATAATTGCCGGCGAATCTTTATTTAATGATGGTGTGGCTGTTGTTGTATTTATCACAATATTAAAATTAGCAGCTCCGGGGGCAAATCTGGACACTGGCAGTATCCTGATGTTATTTGGTCAGGAAGCTATTGGAGGCATTTTTTTAGGCTTGATAATAGGTTTTACCGGATTTAAATTTATAGCCAGTATTGATAATTATCATGTCGAAATATTAATAACCTTAGCGATTGTTATGGGCGGTTATACCTTAGCACATTACATTCATGTATCAGGACCGCTTGCTATGGTTGTTGCCGGGTTAATAACGGGCAATCAGGGAAAAGCACTTGGAATGTCCGACACAACAGCAAGATATGTGGATGGGTTTTGGGAATTAATAGATGAAATTCTCAATGCACTTCTTTTTGTATTAATTGGTTTAGAATTATTAGTTATAAAAACGGACGAGAAAATTCTTTTGGCCGCAATAATTATATTAGGAATTACTCTTATCACCCGTTATATTTCTATTTTTATTCCCTCGATTTCAGTACGTCTCAAAGAAAAAATCACTCAAAAAACGAGATTAATCTTAACCTGGGGAGGTTTGAGAGGCGGGATTTCCATTGCATTGGCTTTATCCATAAATCCGGAGTATCACAAAGAAATCTGGGTAACTATTACGTATGTGATTGTATGTTTTTCTATTTTGGTTCAGGGATTAACAATTGGAAAATTAGCTAAAAAATACAGTCCATAAAAAAATCTAATTCATCATTACCTTATTATATTTATTTCGATATTCAACAGGAGTCAGACCTGTCATTTTTTTAAAAATGGTTCGAAAAGACTTGGTATCTGTATAACCAATTTCAAACATGACTTCGTTGATATTTTTTCGGCTATTTTCGAAATTTCTTTTGGCAAATTCAATTTTTACCCGATTGATATATTCTAAAACTGAATTATTAGTCACTGATTTAAAACGTCTTTCAAAACTTCGGCGTCCCAATGACACATGCTCCGCTAATTCATCAATTGAAATACGCTCTTCTATATTTTTTTCAATAAAATCCTGCGCTTTCCTGACAGCTTCGTCAGTATGATTTTTTTGTCCCTGAAATAATGCAAAAGCCGACTGACTTTCTCTGTCAATATCTATAGCAAAATATTTAGAAGCTAAAATCGCAGTAGGTCTGTCAGTATATTTTTCAACCAGATGCAACAAAAGGTTCCAATAGGAATTAGCTCCACCACTGGAATAAAGACGGGATTCTTCGGTGAGAATACTCCCTTCTACCACTTCAACTTTCGGAAACAGGGCTCTAAATTCATTTTGAAACCCCCAGTGCGTTGAGCATTTTTTCCCATCCAGTAATCCTGTAGCAGCTAACAAAAATGCGCCTACACAAAGCGAAGCTACTTCTGTTCCTTTCTCATAGTGTTCCTTAATCCAGGGTAAAAAATCAACATTTTTATCGATAGCCATCTTCATATCGCCAAACAGAGCCGGAATAATAATCAAGTCTGTTTTTTCAATTTCTCCTATCAGGTGAGTAGGATTTACCGTGTATAAACCATTATTAAGTTTAACCTGCGATTTAAGTCCTACTAAATGTACTTGAAACAAAGACTGTAATTTGGCTACAGCCAAAAACTGATTCACTGTAGAAAATAAATACTGAGGATCAGCTATAGCTTGTAAAACAGAAGATTCGGGAACTAAAATACTAACATGCTTCATTTGACTCAATTTTATATTCAACAATCAAAAATACTTTTTTTTGACTTAAATACTACTTTTCATATTTATCAAAACGACAAATATTTTAAGAATAATCATTCCTGTAAAAAGTATTTTCAAGATTTAAAAACACCGTTTCTTTCATTATAAACAATAAAATTACTATCTTGTAGATTAATATTTACCAACATAAAACCGACAAAATGAAAAAATTAACGATGCTTTTAGGCCTGTTGACAGTCCTGACGATTATTTCCTGCAGAGATAAAAAAGAAACTCCACCGCCACCACCACCTCAGGCAGAATCAGTACCCGCTGAACCGGTACCTGCTGCTGAATCGGATAAAGAAGCAGATGGCACCTCAGTTAATGTTGGTTCCGAAGGTGTGGATATTCAGACCAAAGACGGAAAAAAAGAAACGAATGTAACAGTAGGAGACGGAAGTGCTAATCTGGAAATTAAAAAATAATTTTTCTTTAAAACTCAAAAAACAAAGCCAATACAGTGAAAATGTATTGGCTTTTTCTATATCCTTCCACATTAACAGTAGTGTGCCTACTGACCTTCGTTTCCTGATTTTTTATTTATGTTTAAAATATTTATTTGACGTAATTCCCCTATTTGTTGTCATTATTACACATTCTTTTTTTTATAAAAATAAGAGAACTTTGTAGTATTAGTAATCATTTAAATTAAAATAAAATGGCAAAAGTATCAATCTATCTTAATTTTCAGGGCAACACCGAAGAAGCTTTTAATTTCTACAAAAAAGTATTTAATACTGAATTTGTGGGCTCGATAATGTACAATAAAGATATTCCTGCTCAAGAAGGGCAACCTCCCCTTTCTGAAGAAGACGGAAACAAAGTAATGCATGTTTGTTTACCTATTTTAGGGGGAACTCAAATCATGGCAACCGATATGCTGGAATCAATGGGACACAAGGTAGTCATTGGCAATAATACGACTATCAATCTGGAGCCTGATACCCGAGAAGAAACCGAACGCTTATTTAATGCGTTATCCGAAGGTGGTTCTGATATTGCGCCATTGCAGGATATGTTCTGGGGTGATTACTGGGGTTGTTGTCTGGACCGTTTTGGTATCCGCTGGATGTTTAATCATCACCCTGAAAAATAAAATTCATGTACAGCTTACAAAAAATCTAACAAACAACTGAAAAAAAATTTTTCAGACGACGCAACTTTAATCAGAAAAACCAATCTATTACTTATGAATTCATTATATCCTTGTTTGTGGTTTGATGGTCAGGCTGAAATTGCAGCCAAATATTATTGTTCTATTTTTCCAAATTCGAAAATTACAAGCGAAAACCCGATGGTAGTTCGTTTTGAACTGAATGGATTTCAGTTTATGGGATTAAACGGTGGACCACAATATCAGTTTTCACCTGCTAATTCTTATGTTATCGAATGCGAAACTCAGGAAGAGATTGACTTTTACTGGGAAAAATTAGGCAGTAACGGTACATACAGTCAATGTGGCTGGCTTACTGATCAGTTTGGGGTTTCCTGGCAAATAGTTCCGGCTGTCTTAGGGAAATTAATGACCGATCCGGAAAAAGCGCCACGAGTAATGCAGGCCTTTATGCAAATGACTAAATTTGATATTGAAACTTTAATGAATGTTTAAAAAAATAAAAAATGATAACAACAAAAAAAAATAAAATAATCTTTTGGACAGCCACGATCCTTATTTTCTTATTCGAAGGTGTAATGCCTGCATTAACATCCCAATCTGAAATGGCAAAAGAAGGAATCAGACACCTAGGTTATCCGGAATATTTTGGGAATGCACTGGTAGTATTCAAAATTCTGGGCGTTATCGCTTTAATCATTCCGAAAATACCAAAACGATTAAAAGAATGGGCTTATGCCGGATTTACTTTTGATTTCATTTTTGCAGCTATCAGTCATTATGCAGTAGACGGAATAGGTTTTGAAGCTTTCTTCCCGTTTATTGTCTTAGGTGTGCTGATGGTTTCTTATGTGTACTATCATAAAATAAATACTGCGAATCCCTGAAAAAAGTTTTAATTACATTAAAAATGATAGAAGTTTTTTGCACAAACGTTACTTGTAAAAATCAGGCAGCTTTAATTTTACAAAAGCTGTCTGAAACTTTCACGAATTGTTATTTCAATTTTGATCTGGAAGACTGTGATAATATTTTAAGAGTTGAAAGCAAAAAACACCATTTAAATGTTGATTCTATCCAAAATCTGGTTCGTGAATCAGGGTATCAAATCAGCGTTTTAGATGACAATTAAAACTGTTTTTTTTAGTCTAATTGACCAAAATCAAAACACCATTCTAATTCTTTTTTATACCATAATTCGCCCTGAGAAACTACGAGCGGACAATCAAAATTATTGGTATAAAGCGCTCCTGTTCCTAAACCTTGTGGCATCGGATTTTGTAATAAATAAGTCCATTGTGAAATGGCATTCAGACCAATATTACTCTCTAAAGCGGAGGTGATCCACCAACCAATTTGATGTTTTTCGGCTAAAGAAATCCACTGTTGCGTTCCTTTAAAACCACCTACAAAACTTGGTTTTAAAATAATATATTGGGGTTTGATTTTTTGCAATAATTCTTCTTTTTCTGCCAAGGTAAAGACTCCAATTAGCTCTTCATCTAAGGCAATTGGAAAAGGAGTGCTTTTACACAACTCTGCCATCCTGTCAGTGTTATTTTTTTGAATCGGCTGCTCAATACTATGTAATTCAAAACCAGATAATTGATTTAGTTCAACTAAAGCTTCATTTAAACCAAAAGCTCCATTAGCATCAACCCTGATTTCCACCTGTTCAGCAGTAAAATGTTTACGAATATAACGCAATAATTCCAATTCTTTATCGAAATCTATAGCGCCTATCTTGAGTTTTACACATCGAAAACCCTGAGCTAATTTCTCTTCGATTTGCTGTTTCATAAAAGCGGGTTCTCCCATCCAAATCAAGCCGTTAATTTCAATAGATTTTTCACCTTCAGTAAAAGCCGAAGGAAAGAGCAAAAAAGGTGTTTCACTCTCTAAAGACTGGAAAGCCATTTCAACACCAAACTGGATTGACGGAAATTCTATTAAAGCTTCCCAAAGAACTTCTTTTCCTAACTGGATATTAGCACAAGTCCATTGCAATTTAGCTTCATAATCCGGTCTGTCATCCGCACTTAATCCTCTTAAAATTCCGCACTCTCCTATTCCTTGTTTTCCGTCTTTTTCTAAGACCAAAAACCAGGTTTCTTTTTCGGTCATCACACCACGGGAAGTTCCCGATGGACGTTTGAAATTAAGAATGTATTTGTGACAGGTAGCTTTCATTTTTTTTTAACGTAAAGAGTTTTTTTTTGACAGCAAAGAGCGCAAATTTTTTCGCAAAGAATACAGAGTTTCTTTTAGTTATTTTTAAGTAACTTATTATATTTCTCTCTATAAAATCTATTACAATCAATTATCAGGATTTCTCCATTTTTCAAGCAAAAATAAACTGAATCACTATCTTTTTTCTTGTATACAGAATCACCAATATTTAATTTATAATAAATACCAAATTCTACATTTTCTTTATGATAATTATCTAAAAGAACATATCTTTCAGCTCTGGGATAATCACCATCTTGTCTCTTTTTGATAATTTTGCCACTAAAACTAGCTTCTCTAGCTTCAAAATATCTTTTTTTATTGTATTCCAAAGAATTAGAATCATAAACACCTTTTCCTATTATTAATATAACAATGGGAATAAATACCAAAAATAGATTTTTTCTAATTTCATTTCCTCGCTTTTCTAACTCATCTTCAGATTCCATGACACTTAATTTTCTTAATCTCTTAATGGTAAAAAAATTATTTAACCAACTTCAAAACCTTCTCAAAATCCTCATTTTGAATTCCTGCTTTCGCGAAAGCCTGATAATCATCTTTTATTTTTTGAGTCCAACTTACACTATCGGTTACGTTTTGATTTTGATATTCTTTATAAATTGTTTTTGCTTTTGCATATTCTCCATTTAGCAAATAAGCGTGTGCCAAATTCAATTTAACCAACAACTCGGTATCATCCAGTTTTTCGCCTTCTTTGAGGGATTTAATGGCTTTTCCGTATTGTTTGGTTATAAGATAAACATAACCCAAATTAGCGTAATCCAAAGCAGTTGCTTTCTTTTGATTAACAATTTCGTTGTAGTTTTTAATTGCAGCGCCATAATCTCCTTTTAAAATACTATTAGAAGCTTTTGTTCTTAAATCATTAAAAACCGTGTTTGCAATTCCGGTTTCTTCAAAACAGTTTGCTCCAAAATCCTTATATGCTTTTGCCTGTTCTATAGGCAGCAGTTTTTGAAATTCCTGAAAAGTATATTTTTTTTGAATCTTTTCACCAATACAAACGCAGAAATCATCTGAATTTGCCATTTTTCTTGCCAATGCCGAAGTTTTGCATTGGCTAATTATGTTTTTCCTGTTTTCTAATGTCCATCCTCGGCTTAACTTAGCATCCACCCAAGGCACAACTTCCAAAATGATTTTTTGCTTCATAATCCAATTAGAACTTTCGAAACCAAAATACAATTTGGTTGTATTGGATTTTATGCAAGCAGATTTATCAATAGAAAGCCGTTTCGCATCTTTGCTTACAGCAGTATTCTGAGCCAGACAAGCCTCAGCCATTTCTCCTTTTGAACTATAGACTTTTGCCAATTCATTCGTGGAAAAAATAGCGTATTTGCATTTGTCGTCTCCTGAGATTTTAGACATCAGGAAAACAGCACCAGCCGACCCTTGACTAATTCCTGTAGGATCCGGAATGGATTTAAGAATAGAAACCAAACTTCCCGCCATTTGCTGGTTATCATCCAAAAGCGTGATTCTATAAATTAATTCGGTGGTTCCTGATGGAAAATCATCGGTTTCTACAATGATTCTGTCTCTGGCCGAAACAATAACTTCTTTGTAAGTAGCTCTTTCTTTGTCCCAGTAGCCAGATTTCTGAGCAGAAATAGTCTGGTAAAAAATGCTAATAAATAGCACTAAAATTGTTTTTTTCACTGATGTTAGTTTATTAACGATACGAAACTAGCCCTGATAGTAGCGAAAATCCTTAGGTGGCGGGGTTCGCCGCCTAAGATTGTAGTGGATAGCAGGAAATAGCTACAGCAACGTTCCTCGCAATTACAATTCAATACTATCGCCTATTTCCAGCAGCATCAAATCTTTGCCTTTATCAAAAAACTGCTGAATGGCTTTTTTATGATCAATTTTGATGTATCCAAAAGTATCGTAATGATACCCTAAAACCTTATCGCATTCCACAAAATCAGATGCCAGAATAGCATCTTGAACATCCATAGTGAAATTATCCCCGATTGGGAAAATAGCCAAATCCAGTTTGGTACGCATTGGGATTAACTTCATATCCATAGTCAAAGCGGTATCTCCGGCAATGTAAATATTTTTATGTTCCCCTTCAATAACAAAACCACCCGGATTCCCTCCGTTAGTACCGTCAGGAAAAGTACTGGAATGAATCGCATTGACATATTTTACTTTTCCAAAGTCGAAATTCCAGCTCCCACCGTGATTCATAGGATGTGTCTGAAAATCTTTTGCAGCATAATAACCCGCAATCTCAGCATTAGAAACAATCACTGCACCAGTACGTTTTGCAATAGCTTCAACATCTACAATATGATCTCCGTGAGCGTGAGTAAGCAAAATATAATCCGCTTTTAACTCATCAATATTAATGTGTTCAGCTAAGGGATTAGCTGAAATGTAAGGATCTACAATAATGTGTTTTCCACCTACTTTAATCCCTAAAGCAGCGTGACCATAATAAGTTATTTTCATATTTTATTTTTTAAGTGATTCGTAATTAGTAAAAAGTAATTAGCCGTCTATTAAATTTTGACTAATCACGAACTTACTCTTTACTAGTTACTACTAAATTATCTTCCGCCTAAAAGCGTGTTAACAACTATATCTGAAAAAAAATAAATCATACAAAGCGATAATAAAACTGAAAGCAAGAATGTACTTAGTGCCAGTTTTTTTAACTCCGGATCTAATTCCTTGGGAACTTTATTTTTAGACACAATAATTAAATGATTAGTTAAAGGAATGTAAGCCAGTAAAAATAAATATTGATCGAACTTAAAATTACTGATTAATGCAAATCCTAATATTAGAATCATGGCACTGACAATTAAAAAATAGTGGTATTTTTTAGCTTTTTCTCCACCAATTTTTACTACAATTGTATTCTTTCCTACTTTTTTATCAGAAGCTTCATCGCGCATGTTGTTCAAATTTAAAACACCAACGCTTAAAAATCCAATTGCCATGGCAGGTAAAATCAATTCGAAATCTATTTGTTTTGAATACAAAAAATTTACTCCTAAAGTACTTACTAATCCAAAAAAAACAAATACAAACAAATCACCATAACCGCGATAACCATAAGCGGTATTCCCCACTGTATATCGAATAGCCGATAAAATAGCTAAGATTCCTAAAATAAGATAAAAAACGGAGTAATAGATATTTGTATCACCAAATGCATAATAAATCAATGCAATGGCTGAGAGCAAGGTTAAAAATGAGGTAATGATAATAGCGCGTTTCATCGCGGCAGGTGTAATCACGCCACTTTGAATGGCACGTTTGGGACCTATGCGATCCTCATTATCAGTTCCTTTGATTCCGTCTCCATAATCATTGGCAAAATTGGAAAGGATTTGCAATCCTAAAGTAGTAAGAATAGCAAAACCAAAAAGTCTCCAGTTAAAAACTTCTGTTGGTGTTAATATTTCATCGGTAGGATGTGCCAGAGCATACATACTTCCTACTATAATTCCTGATACAGACAAAGGTAAGGTGCGCAATCTTGCGGCTTCAATCCAGTGTTTCATTTTGTTTTATTTAGTTGCTAAGAAACTAAGGTTCTAAGTTACAAAGCATTTATATTTTTTGTAGTTACTTTTTCTAAATCTGCTAACTAAGTACTGTGTACTGCTTACTGAACTATGGTAACCATTTCTTTTCAAAGTTAGGTTTTCTTTTTTCCAGAAAAGCATTTCTTCCTTCCGTAGCTTCTTCAGTCATGTAAGCCAAACGAGTCGCTTCACCGGCAAAAACTTGCTGTCCTACCATTCCATCATCGGTAAGGTTCATAGCAAATTTCAGCATTTTGATAGATGTGGGCGATTTAGCCAAAATTTCCTGAGCCCATTCGTAAGCGGTAGCTTCTAATTCGTCATGAGGAACAACTGCATTGACCATTCCCATTTCAAAAGCTTCCTGAGCCGAATAATTACGCCCTAAAAAGAAAATTTCGCGGGCTTTTTTCTGTCCCACCATTTTAGCTAAATAAGCGGAACCGTAACCTCCGTCGAAACTGGTAACATCGGCATCCGTTTGTTTAAAAATAGCGTGTTCTTTACTGGCCAGCGTCATATCGCAAACCACATGCAAACTATGTCCGCCTCCTACAGCCCAACCCGGAACCACAGCAATAACGGCTTTTGGCATAAAACGAATCATACGCTGCACATCTAAAATATTCAAACGATGGTAGCCATCTTCTCCCACATATCCTTGGTGTCCACGCGCTTTTTGATCGCCACCACTACAAAATGACCAAATACCGTCTTTTGTGCTTGGTCCTTCAGCAGAAAGCAACACCACTCCTATTGAAGTGTCTTCCTGAGCATCATGAAAAGCGTCTAAAAGTTCTGAGGTAGTTTTGGGTCTGAAAGCGTTTCTGACATTTGGTCTGTTGAACGCTATTCTGGCAACACCGTTGCATTTTTTATAAGTGATATCTTCGTATTCTTTTGCAGTGATCCAATCCATTTTAATGGGTTTAAATTATTATAGCGTAAAATTAAAGCATTTTTTTTTCATTTTCTAAGATACCTTGGCTAAAGTAACAATCTTTAAAACCTACCCTACTTCCTCATGGTAATCCTTCTCCCGTTAATCCAATTAAAATGTTAAAATTTGATAAAAAACATTTTCTTTTCTATCACTTAAAACTTTTTTTTATTAATTTTAGAAAAGTTAGTTCTGGAATTGGTAAAATATTTACAATGCAAAACTAACTATGAGTTCCTAACTGATTTATTAACTTAAAAAAAGAATATTGAAACAAACAACCAGCTTTATCACTCTTTTTTGTACGTTACTAAATTTAAACTTCGGAAAAAAAGAGCCCAAAAGGGAAGCACTGATACCGGTTAGAATTTATTCAAAGTAGCACCAACGGTAAACAAATTGGATTACTATACAAGATGGAAAAATCATTAAAATGAATGCGTAAAATCCAACGAAACTTTTTATACCAACGGTTTTTTTAATGCAAAATGAAATTCCAAACAGTAATCAGAGTTAAAAAATGATAAAGAAAGAACAGTAAACGTGAAACTATTTGATGTAGTTTCCAATTGTTAAATACATTATAGCTAATCCAAAAATAAGAATAGCTATAAAAGAGAAAGACTAACCAACAGGATTAGTCTTTCTTTTTTTTTATTAAAATCAAATAAACATTTAGCCCCCTATCGTAATCATAGAGCGATTGTCCTGATTTAAAACAGGATTATCAACATCTTCAAGAGTTGTCATTCCTGCTCTTACTTTCTTTTTGTTTTTAATAGCTAAAGCAATCACATTTTCTATCGCTTCACCATTTCTAAAAGGAGTCAATAAATCAGTTTCTGAATTGGAAAACAAGCAATTCTTGATTTTACCATTTGCCGTAAGGCGAATTCTGTTACAACCGTCACAAAACGGATTTGTAATAGAACTAATGATGCCAAAGCTTCCGAAATAATTTTTTATCTTAAATTCCCTGGCTGTGAAGTTTTTTTCATCTTCTAATTTCTCTAAATTGGATTCCGAAAAATGAGCCGAAAGTTTGTCTAGAATTTCTGATTGAGAAACCATTTTACTCCTATCCCACTCGTTTCCCGCAAAAGGCATGAATTCTATAAAACGGATGGAAATCGGTAAAAATTGGGTTAGATTTATAAAATCAATGATTTCATTATCGTTAAATCCTTTAATCAAAACCACATTAATTTTCACCTTAAATTCGTTGTTTAAAAGTAAATGCAAATTATCAATTACTTTTTCAAACTGATTGCGAAGCGTAATCGTATTGAATTTGGTTGGAACTAAAGTATCTAAACTCAAATTGATTTTCTTGACATTAAATTGTTTTAAAACGTCAATATGTCGATCAATTAGAATTCCGTTTGTAGTAATGGAAATTTCCGTTTCTAATTGAGTCAGTTTTTCAATAATTTCAGGAAAATCTTTTCGCAACAGTGGTTCGCCTCCTGTCAATCTAATTTTATTAACGCCATTATTTACAAATGTTTGGGCAATAACAAAAACCTCATCGGCGGTCATTAAATCCTTTTTAGAAGATAATGCAATTCCCTCAGCAGGCATGCAATACGTACAACGTAAATTGCATTTCTCAATTAAAGAAATGCGCAAATAGTTGTGATTACGTCCAAAATAATCCGTTAATATGGTGTTATTTGGTATCATGATTACTCCCTTTTAGGATGTGAAAAACATGCAGAACATGTGGAAAAACAGCATCCATAGATTCTTTGGCACCATTAGCCGAACCTGGCAATGCCATCACTACACTATCGCCAATAGTTCCCACCACAGAACGAGAAAGCATAGCATACGGCATTCTGTCCTGTCCGTAATTGCGAATGGCTTCTTCTATTCCCGGAATTCTGTTTTCCAATAATGGTTCTAGTGCTTCTGGAGTAACATCTCTTGGTGAAAGCCCGGTTCCTCCTGTAAATATCACCAATTGGTTATCCTCAGCATATTTTTTAGTTCTGTCCTGAATAAAATCAACCTCATCAGGAATAATTTCGTAATGCGAAGTTGCAACTCCGTAAGATTCTAATTTTTCAACAATAATTCTACCGGAACGATCTTCTTTCTCTCCAGCAAAAATAGAATCGGAACAAACAAAAACAGCTGCCTTTAAAGCCTCGCGGAATTTATTTTTATACGATGATTTTCCACCTTTTTTCTCTACTAATTTAATAGTTGATATTTCGATATTTTTATCAATCGGTTTCAACATATCGTACATGGTCAAAGCTACAATTGATGCACCGTGCATGGCTTCGACCTCAACACCTGTTTTATAAACAGTTTTTACCGTAAACAAAATATCAATTGTTAAATCCTTGATTTCATAATCCACCGCCGTGTATTCAATAGGCAGCGGATGACAATCAGGAATGGATAAATGGGTGTTTTTAACTGCAAATAAACCAGCAGTTTTAGCCATTTCAAGCACATTGCCTTTGGGAACTAAATTTTTCTCAATAGCTTCAATCGTTTCGGGCAAACTCACTTTGACTGTTGCCATGGCTGTTGCCGAACGTAACGTACTTATTTTATGGGTAATATCAACCATTATTATTTATTTTGTTTCCAAATGAAATCTTCATTCTCAAATATTTCTTTCCCAAAGATAGGCACTTCTGTTTTAATCCAGTTGACGATTGCTGCTGTAGCCTCATAAACCTGAGTTCTATGCCCGGCAGAAACAAAAACAAACAAGCAAATTCCACCTGTTTTTACCACACCTAAACTGTGATAAATATGCATGCAAACCAAGTCAAATTCAGCAAAAGCTCTTTCTCTAATTACTGCCAGAGCATTGTTAGCCATTTCTTCGTAAGCGGTATATTCAATTGCTTTAACTACATTTTCTTCATGAACATCGGCGCGAACCTGACCTAAGAAAATATTATGCGCACCAATACTGTGCTTGCCCTGATGTTTGGCAATGGAATCGGCTATAAATTCCGGAGAAATTGCTCCTTCTATAAAAACTTTTTTACTCATTTTTTTATTTTTTCACCGCAGATTCGCAGATTTTTAAACAATATAATTGGTGATTTTTAAATTGAAATAGCACTATTTGCTATAGCTTCTTGTAATTTTAATGCTCCACCTGCAATGCTTTGAGTATTAAAAAAAGAATATTTTTTAAGTATTTCAACTGCTGCTTTACTTCTAATTCCCGATTGGCAATACACCAATATCGTTTTGTTTAAATCTAATTTTTCTAAATTATCTTCCAAATCAGCCAATGGAATTTGAAGACTATTTGGCAAACTTATTTTAGGTAATTCGGTTTCATTGCGAACATCCAGAAAAACAACATCCGGATTATCTATTTGTTCTAAAGCTTCTTTGGCTGAAATCTCTAAAACAGAATCGTATTTTTTTTCGAAATCCAATCGACTGATTGAAGACACTTCCGTTCTATTCAAATCAAATTTTTGCTGGTCGTTGTTAAGCATATTGTAAATCAACAATTCGCCCGAAAGTACTTTTCCTGTTTCGAGAACCATTTTCAAAACTTCATTTGCCTGAAACATCCCAATGATTCCAACCGAAATCCCCATAACTCCGGCGTCTACACAATTTTGACTGTGCGCAGCCTCATTTGGAAAAAGACAACGATACGTAGGTCCGTTTTGATAATTAAAAACCGAAACCTGTCCTTGGAACTTATAAACTGAACCGTAAACAAATGGTTTATTGGTTACCACACAAGCGTCATTAATTAAATATTTGGTGTGCAAATTATCAGTTGCATCCACCATAATATCATAATATTCAAATAAAGAAATCGCGTTTTTAGCGTTTAAAGTATCGGTAGTGGCATTAATTTGAATACTCGGATTTAAAGATTCCGCCATCGCTTTAGCCTCTAGTACTTTGGATTTTCCAATAGCAGTACTTTTATAAATAACCTGACGTTGTAAATTGCTAATATCAATAGTATCATCATCAATAATACCTATTTCTCCAATTCCGGCTGCTGCTAAATACGGTAAAATTGCCGCGCCCAAACCACCAGCACCAATGATTAAAACCTTGGCTTGGTTTAATTTTCCCTGGCCTTTTTCGCCTACTTCAGGAAGTATAATTTGTCTATTGTATCGCATAATTGTTACCCAATTAGAAAATTGTGCCTTTTAACCTCCTGCAAATGGAGGCAACAAAGCCACAACATCATTACTCATTAACATGTAGCTGTTTTTGTCCTGAACCAATTTTTGATTGACTGCAATACTATAAGAAAGCGAAGTCAAATCGTATTTTTGTTCCAACTCATCCATTAATTCCTGCAAGGATAAATTAGACAAAGGAAGCGTTTCTCCTAAAACTTGTGTTTTCTCGGCAACTGCACCAAAATATTTTACATCTAGCATTATTCCGTTACGTTTAGATTTTGAAAAATAAATTCGTCATCGCTATATCCTTCTTTGGTAAAAACAGCCAATTCAGAAGCGTGTTTTACCACCTCGCCTATTACAATAATTGCAGGTGATGACAATTGGTGTTCAGCCACTAATTTACTGATAGAACTTACTGTTCCTATTACTTTTTTCTGTGTGTCTTTTGTCCCGTTTTGAATAATAGCTACCGGCAAATCATCAGTTCTGTTGTTTTGATAGATAGCCACAATTTCGTCTAATTTATGCATCCCCATCAAAATCACTACAGTTGCAGATGATTGAGCGGCTAAACTAACATCTGTAGATAATTTATGTGCCGAAGTAGTTCCGGTAATCACCCAAAAACTTTCTGAAATTCCGCGTTGTGTTAAACTAATTCCATTAGAAGCAGGAACTCCTAAAGAAGAAGAAATCCCTGGAACAATGGCCGTTAACAAACCGTGTTTTTGAGCAAATTCAATTTCTTCACTTCCTCTGCCAAAAACAAACGGATCTCCACCTTTTAATCGTACTACATGACCGTGCTTTTTACCCATTACTACAATCAATTCATTGATTTGATCCTGAGTGTACGCATGACAACCAAAACGCTTTCCTACAAAAACAATCTCTGTTCCTTCTGCCGCATATTGCAATAAATCCTCATTTACTAATGCATCATAAAGGATTACATCAGCGTCTCCAATGGCTTTTATGGCTTTTATGGTAATCAATTCCACATCGCCAGGACCAGCTCCTACAATTGTCAACCTTGGTGTGTTAGTACTTTTCATAATCTTCAATTTTTGGTATTCAATTCCTTTAATTCCGCGAGCGAATTCACATTTTTAAACTGCTCACTTCGTTCTCCTGCAACTTTTATTATCTGATGATTTACTTTTTCTAACAAGTGCATCATTTTTAAATCATTCTCTTCAATAGCCTTTTTCAAAATTGGAATAATTCTTTTCGAATACATTCCAATTAAAGGGTGAATTTTATTGGCATCTGAAAAAACAGAAACTTCAAAATTCGATTGATGCTTTATTACCAATTCGGATAATAATTCCGTTGAAATCAGCGGAATATCGCAACTTAATATTAAATTATTTTCTGAATCTGAATGAACCAAAGCCGAATAAATTCCGCCAACCGGTCCTTTATCTAATTCAATATCTTTTATTTTTTTATAGGACAAATAATCATAATGAGATGTATTGGTCACTAATTGTATTTCATCAACAAGAGGCAAAGCCGCTTTAATAATATGCTCAATAAATGGCGTTTCCTGAAAAAGCACCAATCCTTTTTCCGATTGCATTCGGCTACTTTTACCGCCACAAAGAATGGATAAGGTTAGTTTTTCCATTTTTAAATCAATTAAAAGGCAAAACCGTTACTTCATCATTGGCTTCAAGTGCAGTTACATTCTCCGGAACCACTATCAAGCCATTGGCAATAGAAAAAGTATTTAGCATTGCTGAACTTTGACTTTCTAAAACCGTTACTTTTTCATCATCATACAAGGCCTTTAAAAACAAAGTCTTTCCGGATGTATTCTTAAAAGCTGTATTTATTTTTCTTTTTGTTTCCGGCAAATGCACTGCTTCAAATCCCATTAACTTTTTTAAAGCCGGTATAGCATACACATAAAAACAAGTCAATGACGAAGCTGGATTTCCAGGTAAAGCAAACACTAATTTGTTTTCTTTCCGACCAAAAAACAAAGGTTTCCCTGGTTTTTGATTGATTTTATAAAACAACTCGGTTACACCATTTTTCAATAAAGCTTCTTTGACATAATCGTAATCCCCTACCGAAATTCCTCCTGAAATCAAGACTACATCAAAATTAGAAAGACAACTTTCAATAACCATTTTTGTCTTTTTCAAACTATCTTTAACTTTAAAAACCGTGGTCTTTTTAATTCCGATTGTTTTTAAAGCCGCTTCCAGCATTACCGAATTGCTTTCATAAATTTTACCTTTCGGTAATTTTTTCCCGGCTGAAACCAATTCGTTTCCGGTAACCAAAATGGCTACTTTAGGCTTTTCATATACTTTGATTTTAGTAATCCCCAAACAGGCTAAAAAACCAATAGCTGCAGGAGTAATTACGGTATTAGCATCAAGTACTAACTCGCCTTTTTTAATTTGCTCGCCCTTAGCTCTTACATTAGCACCAGGCAATGGCATTTTTTCAATTTGTAACAAATTATCGGTTACTCTTGTATGCTCCTGCATGACCACAGTATCTGTATCATCAGGAACAAAAGCGCCTGTAAAAATGCGAACCGCTTGATTTTTTTGGATTTTATCCTCTAAAAAATCGCCTGCTTGGGACGTACTTACCACTTCAAATTGTGCCAATTCACTGTGAGTAAATGCGTATCCATCCATCGCCGACTGACGGAAAGGAGGCATATTTATGGGAGCATAAACAGCTTCAGCCAAAACATAACCAAGTGATTTACTCACTTTGATTTTTGAAATAGACATTTGAACACTATTCTCTCCTATTATTTTTAATGCTTCGGCTACTTGAATCATAAAACTTAATTTTTAAAACTAAGTATAAATACTTATGCAAATATAAGTAATTATATAAAATACGTATCGAAATTAATACTTAAAATAACAGAAATATACAATTTGTGATTAACAGCGTATAAATTGCGAAAAAACAAATATTTTACTGTTTTTTGTTATAATTTACTAAAGCTAAAACAGCACTTAGAACATAAAATACTATTATTTATGGTTCAAAAACGGCTAAAACCCTACTCAAAAGGCAAAATCAAACTTGATGTTATTTGTTCTAAAACTTCAAAAGCAGTCTCTGCCATCTTATTTCCTTTGGTATCCAAAAGCGGATTGATTTCACAAAATTCAATACAGATTACTTTTCTCGAAGCAATAATCTGATTTATGATAGCGATTGCTTCATATTGGTCAAAACCTTTAGAAACAGGCGTTCCGGTACCATTAGAAATTAAGTCACAATCCAGCGAATCCACATCAAACGAAATATAAATCATATCACAATTCGCTAATTGTGACAAAGCTCTTTCAACACAAAGCTCCAAACCTTTATAACGAACCTCATCTACTCTGAAATTTTTTATAGCCATTTCGGTCATTTGCTGATCTTCTGCTTCTTCAGTATCACGAACACCAAAATAAATTAAATGCTCCGGATCAATCTTAGCTCCTTCAACACCTATATTTTTCATCTCTTCCCAATGTTGTTGGGTTTCCGGAATGACTTCGTTAATCTGGCATTTTAAATTATCGACTGCTAAGGCTGCCGCCAAAGGCATTCCATGAATATTTCCGGATGGAGAGGTATAAGGTGAATGCAAATCAGCGTGAGCATCAATCCAGATAACTCCTAAAGTTTTATGTGGATAAACCGCTTTTATTCCACTTATGGTTCCCAATGCCGACGAATGATCTCCAGACAAAACAATGGGTAAAAAATGAGCTTCCAAAGTGCGCTTTATCGTATAAGAAACACGCGTACATTGCTCTAAAACAAATTCGATTCTTTTAGCAAATGCATTTCGGGTTTTATCATAAATAGTTTCGTTATGCGTTTTTATATCTTCATAAGTAAACTGATTAAAATACTCGCTGCCCCGATTAATGGCAGCAATTTCTAATGCGTCAACTCCTAAATCAGAACCACGCGTTCCTCCACCAATATCCGAACGGTTTTTTATCAACTTTACAACCCGATCCATAATTTTTTTATTTAAAATCGTTTAATGCTTTTTCAATTATAGAAAGACAGTCCTGTATTTGATTTTCGGTGATTACTAATGGCGGAGCTAAACGGATTTTGTTTCCATGAGTTGGTTTTGCAAGCAAACCATAATCGCGGAATTTTAAACAAATTTCCCAAGCTAAATCCGATTCTTCATCACAATCAATCACAATAGCATTCAATAACCCTTTTCCTCTTACTAAGGTTATCAAAGGATTTTTAGCAGCAATTTCGTTTAAGCCTTTTCTCAAAATTACTCCTAAACGCTCAGCATTTTCGGCTAATTCTTCTTCTTTTATGACTTCTAATGCTGCAATAGCAACCGCTGCAGCTACAGGATTTCCTCCAAAAGTAGATCCGTGTTGTCCTGGTTTAATAACATTCATAATATTATTATTGGCTAAAACAGCCGAAACCGGATACACACCACCCGACAAGGCTTTTCCTAAAATGAGGATGTCTGGCTGAACATTTTCATGATGAACTGCTAATAATTTTCCTGTACGTGCAATACCTGTTTGTACCTCATCGGCAATAAATAAAACATTGTGTTTGTCGCATAAGGCTTTGGCTTTTGCCAAAAAACCTTCGCTAGGCACATAAACTCCGGCTTCCCCCTGAATAGGTTCTACCAGAAACCCTGCAATATTTTGAGAGGATTCTAATACTTTTTTTAAAGCATCCAAATTATCATATTCAATTTTTATAAAACCTTCGGTAAAAGGTCCGAAACTCCTGCGAGCCGTTTCATCATTAGAAAAAGAAATAATTGTGGTTGTTCTACCGTGGAAATTATTTTCACAAACAATAATCTGAGCTTGATTTTCGGCAATTCCTTTTACCTCATAAGCCCATTTTCTACACAATTTTAAAGCGGTTTCAACAGCTTCTGCACCAGTATTCATTGGCAAAACTTTATCAAAACCAAAATACTTAGTAACATATTCTTCGTAAACTCCCAATTGGTCATTATAAAAAGCTCGAGACGTTAAAGTTAGCTTTTGCGCCTGCTCCACCATTGCACCAACAATTTTAGGATGACAATGTCCTTGATTCACTGCGGAATAGGCCGATAAAAAATCATAATATTTTTTCCCGTCTACATCCCAAACAAACACTCCTTCTCCTTTTTCAAGAACTACTGGTAATGGATGGTAATTATGAGCACCATAATTATTTTCTTTTTTGATTAAGGCTTCTGATTTTGAAGATAGTATTTGTTGCATTTGTTCCATGTTATGTATATTATATTCTAAGTCTACAAAATTACGCATATTTTATTGCCTATCAAAACCTTATCCTAAGAGCTAAATCAGCTAAAATTACTTTGCTAAGCATGAATTTGTAAACATCCTGAAACAACAAATTGAGTTTTTTTTAAGTAGAAAAATAATCCGCATCATTATTTAATTAATTTTCAGATATTTGTAATAAGACCGATTTAATGGCTCGCATTTATATCATGAAAAAAACATTACTCCTTCTTGTCTTTAGTTGTTTGGCTTCATGCCAGGGAACAAAAGAAATAAGCTCCAAAAACATTTACAAACCAACAAAATACACGAATAGCATTACCGCTGATGAATTAAAAACACATCTGTACATTGTCGCTAATGATTCTATGGAAGGACGAGAAACAGGATCTATTGGACAGAAAAGAGCCGGAAAATATCTCATTAGTCAGTATCAAAAAGATAAAATTACTTTTCCAAAAGGGGCTGAAAATTATTACCAACACATTCCGGCAGCATTTTTGAATGCGAAGAAAAACGAAAATCTTCCCGATTCTGAAAATATCTGGGCTTATATTGAAGGAACAGAAAAACCCGATGAAGTAATTGTGATTTCCGCGCATTACGATCATGTGGGAACAAAAAACGGAGCTGTTTTTAATGGCGCCGATGATGATGGGTCCGGAACCGTAGCCTTATTGGAAATTGCACAAGCCTTTCAATTAGCTAAAAAAAACGGACATGGACCAAAGCGTTCCGTTTTATTCCTTCATGTTACGGGTGAAGAACACGGTTTACACGGTTCGAGATATTACAGCGAAAACCCTGTTTTTCCTTTAAAAAATACCGTTGCTAATGTCAATATTGACATGATAGGTCGCCGTGACGATGCCCATGCTAATTCTAACAATTATGTATACCTCATTGGTGCCGATAGACTCTCGAGTGAGCTGGATGAAATTTGCAAAACAGTAAATGAAAAATATATTCATCTCGATTTAGATTACAAATACAACGCACTAAACGATCCGAATAATTTTTACCGCCGTTCTGACCATTATAATTTTGCTAAAAATGGTATTCCCGCTGTTTTTATTTTCAACGGCACTCATGCCGATTACCATCGAAAAACAGATACCCCTGACAAAATCGAATACGATGCATTAACTAAGAGAGCCCAACTTGCTTTTACTATTGTTTGGGAATTAGCCAATAGAGAAAACCAAATTGTGGTTGATAAAAAGTAACTTTACGAGATTAGTTCATTACAGAAAGATTCACCAAGAAGAAACAAAGGTTCACTAAGTTTAATTCTTAAAACCGTTGATTTATCGCTTTCTTTATTCTAAATTCTGCCTTCTATTTTCTGTTTTCTATCTTTGCATCATTACGCACATTGATACTAAATAAAAAATGAAATTTAAAGCAGTACTATTCGACCTGGACGGAACACTTGTAAACTCTCTAATTGACATTGCCGATTCTATAAATAAGGTGCTTCAGGAAAATCAGTTACCTACTCATAGTTATGAAGTGATTAATAATTTTATAGGTAGTGGTCTTCGGGTTTTAGTCACCAAAGCGCTTCCGGAAACACATAGAAATGAAGAAAATATCGAAAAGTTTTTTCAAGCCATGATGCTTCACTATAGAAATAATTGTACCAATAAAACGATTGTTTATGACGGAATTACTGAACTATTGAAAGAACTAAAATCCCGAAACATCAAAATGGCTATCTTGTCGAATAAAGCTGACGAACTGACTAAAAAAATTGGTCTTACTTTATTTCCTGATTATTTTGACATCGTAGCAGGTTTGAAAAGTGAGGCTACCAAGAAACCAAATCCCGAAGCAGCTATCAGAATCTGTCATGATTTAGAATGTACTACCGAAGAAGTTCTTTATGTTGGTGATTCTGATATTGACATGCAAACCGCTAAAAATGCTAAGATGTTTGCTGTAGGGGTTACTTGGGGATACCGCCCGGAAGAAGAATTATTGTCCGAAGGCGCGCAATCCATCATCAGTCACCCATTAGAATTAATTGAACTTTTATAGTGAAGAAAAAAACATGAAATACAAATGCATTATTTTTGATTGTGACGGAGTTCTGGTAGACAGCGAAGCCATTTCTATTGGCACTTTAGTAAACATGGCTAAAATTCACGGAGCAATCCTGGATGAAACCGAAGCGCACCAATTATTCTTAGGAAAATCCCTGCAATTTTGTTTTGATTATATTGCTGGATTAGCCAAAAAAAAATTACCTGACACTTTTGAAGAAGAATTCAGAACCTGTACTTTTAATGCTTTTCAGAAAGAATTGAAACCAATTAAAGGAATTCATGAACTGCTAGCCAAAATTGATGTTCCAATAGCTGTAGCTTCTAATGGTCCTGCTGATAAAATACGGCTAAACTTAACAACAACTAAATTAATCGATAGGTTCGAAGGAAATATTTTTAGTGCCTACGATATTAACAGCTGGAAACCCAATCCCGAACTTTATCTGCATGCAGCTAAAACTATGGGATTTAAAGTCAAAGACTGCGTGGTTATAGAAGACAGTCCGGCGGGAGTTCAGGCAGCTTTAACAGGAGGTTTTGACGTTTTTGGCTTTACTAATCATGCTAATTTAGACGCTTTACAGCAAATGAATATTCCATTATTTGATGATATGAGCCAACTTGATTTACTTTTACAATAAATATTTAAAATATTAAGAATGACTACACATCTGGCTTTACTTCGCGGGATTAATGTTTCCGGGCACAACATGATAAAAATGGATGCTTTGCAAAAAATGCTAGAAAATATGGGGTTTACAAATGTAAAAACCTATATCCAAACAGGAAATGTATTTGTAACTACCGAAGAAGAAAACCCTGCCGCCGTAGGTTTCAAAATCAAACAGGAGATTTTTAAGACTTTTGGACATGATGTTCCTGTTGTGGTGATTAACAAATCAGATTTAGAAGCCTGTCAAAAAAACAATCTTTTTCTACAGGAAAACAATCCTGATACTAAGAAACTTTATGTTGCTTTTGTATCCATGGAATTGCATAAAGACCGTATTCACGACCTCAAAATGAGTGCTGTTAAACCTGATGAAGTTCATATTGACCAAAATAAAATCTTCATCAAATATGCGGTTTCTGCTGGAAAAACCAGACTGGATCAAAAATATATTGAAAAAAAGCTCAATCTTACTGCTACAATCCGGAATTGGAATACGGTTACACAATTATTAAAAATGTATGAAGAGTTGGAACAATTGTAAACAACAGTAATGATATGATTGATTTTTTATCCAAAAAATAAGATTCTGATAAAAAGCAGCTCATCAATTTTCAAATCAATAAAAATACTTACAACTAAGTAATTTAATCTTTAAAATAAGTATTAATACTTATTTTTTAAATACATTTGTTCCATTCAAACCTGAGTTCAACTCATCAAATAATGCACAAATGAGAGGAATTACTACTGATTGCAGCAGTTGCATCAACAGCAATTGTTTTATAAAAAAACATTTACATCTGGAAAAAATGCAGGATTTTGTATTGGAGAAAACCAATTATACCTGTAAAAAAGGACAACAATTCATGATTGAAGGTGCTCCTATTCAAGGCTTGTATTTTATTTATAAAGGAAAAGTAAAGGTTTTAAAAACGGGAATTTACGGTAAAGAACAAATAGTTCGCCTTACTACTGATGGAGATACTTTAGGATTTAGAGGATTTGGAACAAGTAACCGCTACTTGATTGCGGCTTCAGCAATTGAAGATACGGTATTATGTAATTTCAGTAATGATATCATGCATGCCATTCTAAAATCAATTCCGGAATTTACTTATGACATGATGCTTTTTTACGCTGAAGAATTAAATAAAAGCGAAAACAGAGTCAAAAAAATTGCCCAAATGAATGTTCGCGAACGTGTAATTGACATTTTATTGTACTTACTTAAAAAATTTGGTCATACAAACAATTTACTCAATATCAATCTTTCAAGAAAAGAAATCGCCGATTTTGCCGGAACTACTGATGAACAGGTAACAAGGATTCTGTCCAGCCTGAAAAAAGAAAACGCCATTAAAATTGTCAATAAAAAAATTGGAATACTACAAGCAGATAAATTAAAATCTGAAAT
This sequence comes from Flavobacterium plantiphilum, assembly GCF_046000495.1. Lineage (NCBI taxonomy): Bacteria > Pseudomonadati > Bacteroidota > Flavobacteriia > Flavobacteriales > Flavobacteriaceae > Flavobacterium > Flavobacterium plantiphilum. The sequence continues at coordinate 170,041 of NZ_JBELQA010000001.1, read as the reverse complement.
TATAGAACATAAATAAAATTATTCCAGAGCCTTTAAAATTGCTTTTCTTTTTATTTTTCCGCTGGCTGTCTTTTCAAATACCGGAACAAAAAATATTTCTTTTGGTTTTTCAAATTTAGCTAAAACAGCAAACACAGATTCAGCAATCTCTTGTTTTTCTCCCTCGACAACTAATACTAATTTTTCTCCTAAAACTGCGTCAGGAATACCGCCTATGAAAAAAGCAGAGTTAATTTTGTCTGCAAGTTTATCTTCTATTTGCTCCGGAATAAGTTTTATTCCACCGCTATTTACCACATTATCAATACGCCCCAAAAGTACAAATTGTCTCTCATTAAGCAGTTCTACCAAATCATTTGTAAACAAATGCTCCTCACTCACTAACGGTGCATTAATAACTAAACAGTCTTTTTCATTTTGATAAATACTAACATGAGGCAGGACAGAAAACGCCTGTTCTCCCACTTTTTTAGCTGCAATATGAGTAATTGTTTCGGTCATTCCATAGGTTTCATAAGCTGTTGAATTAGTATTTACTAGCTTTTTTACCAGAGAATCATTGAGTTTAGCTCCGCCAATGATAAGTTTTTTTACTTTATGTAGTTCGTTTAATGAATTTTCAACCTGAAGTGGTACCATCGCTGCAAAATCATAATTTTTGTTCAGATTTGCCAGCGGATTTGAAGTTGGTTCTACCACATCTATGGCTAATCCTAAAATAAAACTTCTGACCAGCATCATTTTTCCGGCTATAAACTGTACAGGTAAACAACATAAAGCAGTATCTCCGGGTTTTAAACCAAAAAAATCCCCCGTTGCTAATGCCGAATTTACCAATGCCTGCTTATTTTTTCTGATAAGTTTAGGAATTCCTGTGGTTCCGGAAGTCTGTAAATCAATATAAGATTTTTCATCAAACCAGTCCAGCAAAAAATCACCCATTGATTTTTCATATTCAGTGCCTTCTTTAATCAAGTAATAAGCCGCAATTTGTAACTCCTTACTATTTAAATGGACACCGTTGAATTTAAAAAAATTATGAATGTTTTTATAGGTAACTTTTTTCATGATTATTGGTTTACATTGATGCTTCCTGTGAGTTTTTCTTTCCAGTTATACCAGCGGTATTTTCTACTAAATATAAATAAAAGCACTGGATAAACCACTACAACCGGCAAAATAATATCATAGCCGGTCTGAGGTTCTGATAAATCTTTAAAAATGGAATCGGTCTGAAAAGCTGACCAGTCAGAGGTGACTAATAAAGCTCCAATGAGATTATTTGCCGCATGAAACCCCAGGGCTAATTCCATGCCCTCATCCATTAAAGTAATAACTCCTAAAAACAATCCGGTTCCTATATAATAGACAAAAATGATATTGCCTATTTTTGAAACTTCAGGATTAAAAAGATGCATACCACCAAATATCAATGATGTCATCACTAAAGGAAACCATTTATTCTTAGCCAGATTACCAAATCCCTGCATTAAATAGCCTCTGAAAATATATTCCTCTGTACTGGTCTGAACAGGAACCAGCGCAACAGCAATCAGCAATAAAACTGCAAACGGAATGGGTTTAAAATTCAGCACATACAAAGTGGGATTGAACAAATAAAAAATAAATGTGGACACAACTGAAAAAACAGCCCAGATCCCAAAAGAAAAGAAGACTCTGTTCCAGTCTACTTTTTTTCTGGAAGTAGTCACTGACAGTAACGTTTGCTTATGCAAAAATTTAACAACTAACCAGATTGCTGTAAAAGCAAATACAAATGAAATCAGAATTAAAAAGAAAGTGAGATTGGGTTCAAAAAAATGCATTATTTCCGCATTCGTTGCCGGATAGCTTTCCCCACTGATAAAAATCTTTGCAATTACAGCCAGTAATAAAGGAATCTGCCCCACAAAAGAAGCAAATATAATGAGTAACGAACCCAATAAATATTTCCAAAATCTATTTTCCGAATGAATTCCCTGCTCTATAAACATTTATTTTATGAATTAAAGTAATACTATTAAACTTTCAAAGGCTATTTTTGTACCTCGAAAATACCTCTTTTATTTTAAATCTTAACAAACTATTCAAATGATTGAAGTTTATCATAATCCGCGTTGCGGAAAATCAAGAAACTGTCTGGCATTTTTAGAAAATACAAATCAGGAGTGTAAAATCATCAAATATCTGGAAGAAACACCTGATGCAGAACAAATTAAAGATTTACTTAAAAAACTCCATTTAAAGCCTGTTGAGTTAGTACGCCAAAAAGAAAAAGTCTGGATTGAAAATTTTAAAAACATCAAAATGACTGATGAAGCAATTATTCAGGCAATGATTGATTACCCTATTTTAATTGAAAGACCGATTATTATCAGAGGAAATAAAGCAATTATAGCCCGCGAGACTGATAAAATCGAAGCTTTTTTTAAAGACAGCTCCTTACTTTAACATTATTTTAATATATAGAGTTTAAACCATCTTGCTTTTTTAGACTCCTACCAAAAAACATTAAAAAAAATAAAAATGCGACAACCATTAAGATTCATTTTAAGTCTCACTTTCTTTTTTACCTGCCTAAGCAGCTTTGCTTCAACAGGAGATCCTGTGACGGAACCTGCAAAAGAAAAAGTAAAAATTTCAGGGACCGTAATTGAAAAAGTAAGCAAACAACCTCTTGAATACGCCACAGTAACAATTACAGATTCAAAAAATCCAAAAGCAATTACTGGCGGAATTACCAACTCAAAAGGTAATTTTTCTATCGAAGTAACTCCCGGAATTTACAATATAAAAATAGAATTCATTTCTTTTAAAGCCATTGAATTCAACCAAAAAGATCTTCAAAAAAATACCGATTTAGGAACAATCGCCCTTGTTGAAGATGCTGCACAATTAGACGAAGTAGTTATTCGGGCTGAAAAATCAACGGTTGAAATTAAGCTGGACAAAAAAGTCTACAATGTAGGTCAGGATATGATTGTAAAAGGAGGAACAGTAAGCGATGTACTTGAAAACGTACCTTCGGTAACTGTTGATGTAGAAGGAAACGTAAGTTTACGTGGAAACGAAAACGTGCGTATTTTTATTGACGGTCGTCCTTCTAACTCTTTAAATATGGCTGAGGCTTTACGCCAAATTCCGGCTGACGCTATTGATAAAGTTGAAGTTATCACTAATCCATCGGCACGTTATGATGCAGAAGGTGGTGCGGGAATTCTAAATATTGTTTTGAAAAAAGGAAAAAACCTTGGTTTCAACGGAAGTTTTATTGCTTCAATTGGAAACCCTGAAACTTATGGGGCAAGTGCTAATTTGAATTATAAAACCGAAAAATTAAATTTCTTTACTTCTACAGGTTATGATTACAGAACAAGTGAAGGAACAGGTTTTACTAATTCGACTAATTTAAACAGAGAAACTAAGGAAATCATTGGATACAATTATGAAGACAAAAATACAGAACGTATCCGAAAAGGAATTTCTACAAGAACAGGAGTAGAATGGACTGTGGCTCCTAATACTTACTGGACTAATGCAATCAGTTATCGAGACAGCAGAGGTTCAAATAATGATTTAGTAAACTACAATTCCTTTGATGCAAATAATAACTTTGTATCAACACGCTACCGTTTAAGCGAAGGAGATGACAATGGAAAAGATTTAGAATATGCTTCTAATTTTCTGAAAAACTTCAACGATGAAGGTCATAAATTAACGATAGACTTTTCATATTCAACTGACAGAGATAATGAAAGTTCAATAATTACTGACGAAACCATTGATAGCGGAAATCCCGCTACTTTTGATGAAACTTTAAACAATCAAAAACAGAAACAATATCAGATACAGGCTGATTACGTATTACCGATTGGTGAAGGCAGTCAGTTTGAAGCAGGTTACAAAGGAAACTTTAACAACCTGGATAGTAATTACAGCGTGAATACTGATGATACAGGAAGCCCTATAGAAGGTTTTCTTTCGAACACCTTAGAATACAATGAACGCATCAATGCTTTATATACACAATATGGTTTTAAAGTTAACAAATTCTCTTACTTATTTGGTTTACGTTGGGAAGACACTCAAATCGATGTTAATTTATTAGACACAAATAATTTCAATACTAAGAAATACAACAATTTTTTCCCTAGTGCCTTTGTAAACTATGAAATATCCGATGAAAGTAGTGTTTCCTTAAGCTATAGTAAACGTTTGTCCAGACCCAGAGGACGTTTCCTAAATCCTGCGACTAACTATTCCAGTAATATCAATCTGTTTAGAGGAAATCCTGATTTAGATCCATCATTTACTGATAAATTTGACTTGGGTTATCTAAAAAAATGGGAAAAAGTAACTTTTAGTACTTCTATGTATTTTGAAAATACTAAAGATGTATTCTCTTTTGTCCGTACTGAAACAGGAGATTACGTAGGAGACAATCCGGTAATTTTAAGCAGTCCAATCAATTTAGCTAAGGAACAGCAATTCGGTTTCGAATTTACTTTAAATTACAGTCCGTTTAAGGTTTGGAAAATCAACAGTAGTTTCAATCTTGCTAATACAAAAACAACCGGAAATTATACTTATACAAACATAAATAATGAAGAAATAACGCAAAACTTAAACAATGAAACTTTCTCCTGGTTTTCAAGAGTAAACTCTCGTTTGACACTTCCGTTCAAAATTGACTGGCAATTATCCGGAATGTATTTTGGTCCAAGAAATACCGCTCAGGGAAAAAGTTTAGGAAATTATGTGGTGAATACTGCTTTTAGCAAAGACATTTTAAAAGACAACGCTACTATTGCTTTCAATATCAGTGATGTTTTTAATTCGAGAAGAATGAAATCACAAACTAATCTGGAAAGTGTGATGTCATACAGTGAATTTCAATGGAGAAAAAGACAAATTAACCTGTCGTTTACATATCGTCTGAATATGAAGAAAACAGACAAAGATAAAAATATGCCTAAAAATAATAATGGTGATGATGCCGGAGGCGGAGAATTCCCAGGATAATACAACTAAAAAAGACTCGCCAAAAACGAGTCTTTTTTTTTAAACAGCTTTGCATAAAAAAAGGATTCGCTTTCACGAATCCTTTTTTATTAAACAATCAATACTTATAGTGACTGTTGTTTTTTTGCTCTCTTTTCTTTGAATCTTTCCCATGTAGCACCTCCTACCCAATAGGATACGAAACTAACTAGAAAGAACATTAACCAGAATCCCATTGTAAGGATGGTTAAGAAAAGTAAAAAGCCTAAATACTGTGAAAATTCAAACATGTTTTCCGGAATTTTGAATGTAGCCACAAATGTAACAGTTAATTTTTTTCTTAGCAATAAAAACCACACTCAATTTTCATAAAAATACATTTATCCGTACATTTAAGCTTCATTTTGATTTCCGGGAGCTGTTTCCTGCTGTCCACTGTATCTTTTATGTCTTAAAGAAAGACATAAAAGGATGCCGTTTCCATCAGGGCTAGGATACTCCGTTTCAAAAAGCAATTTTTTTTAAAAAATTAAAAATAAATAATATTATGAAATTCAGAATTGAAAAAGATACACTGGGCGAAGTACAAGTCCCAGCCAATAAATACTGGGGAGCACAAACAGAACGTTCCCGAAATAACTTTAAAATAGGCGCTCCGGCTTCGATGCCAAAGGAAATCATAATGGGTTTCGCATATTTAAAAAAAGCCGCCGCTTACACTAATTGTGATTTAGGGGTTTTGAGCACCGAAAAAAGAGATGCCATTGCCACAGTATGCGATGAAATTTTAGAAAGAAAATTAGACGATCAATTTCCGTTGGTTATTTGGCAAACCGGTTCCGGAACACAAAGCAATATGAACGTAAATGAAGTGATTGCTAACAGATCACAAGTACTGAAAGGATTTGAAATTGGCGAAGGAGAACCATTCATCAAAGCCAATGACGATGTGAATAAATCACAATCTTCTAATGACACCTTCCCTACCGCCATGCATATTGCTGCTTACAAATCAATTGTTGATCACACCATTCCGGGAGTTGAAAAATTACGAAATACATTAGACGCTAAAGCAAAAGAATTCAAAAACGTTGTAAAAATTGGTCGCACGCACTTAATGGACGCCACTCCACTCACTTTAGGACAAGAACTTTCCGGTTATGCAGCACAATTAAACCATGGATTAAAAGCACTCAAAAACACCTTAGCACATTTATCCGAAATTGCTTTAGGCGGAACAGCTGTAGGAACAGGATTAAACACACCCGAAGGTTATGATGTGAAAGTAGCCCATTATATTGCTCAGTTTACAGAACTGCCATTTGTAACAGCCGAAAATAAATTTGAAGCCTTAGCCGCTCATGACGCTATTGTAGAATCACATGGCGCACTGAAACAACTGGCGGTTTCTCTAAACAAAATTGCTAATGATATCCGAATGCTGGCTTCCGGACCACGCTCTGGAATTGGCGAAATCCTGATTCCGGAAAACGAACCCGGTTCTTCCATAATGCCGGGAAAAGTAAATCCTACGCAATGCGAAGCTTTAACAATGGTTTGTGCTCAGGTGATGGGAAATGATATAGCCATAAGTGTAGGCGGTATGCAGGGACAATATGAACTGAATGTTTTCAAACCGATGATGGCCGCTAACTTTCTGGAATCGGCTCGATTATTAGGAGATGCCTGCAGTTCTTTTGATGAACATTGTGCTCAGGGAATCGAACCTAATTACAAACGTATTAAAGAGTTGGTCGATAATTCACTGATGTTAGTTACCGCATTAAATACTAAAATTGGTTACTACAAAGCCGCCGAAATCGCACAAACCGCGCATAAAAACGGAACGACTCTCAAAGAAGAAGCTATTCGTTTAGGGTATGTAACCGCTGAAGATTTTGATAACTGGGTAAAACCGGAAGAGATGGTTTGAGTTAATGGTGAATTATTAATTATTAGTTGTTAAGTAAATCACCTAAGGTTTTTATCATAAAAAAGAGCTTTCTATAAAAATATAGAAAGCTCTTTTCATTTATAATTAACAATTTACAATTCACCATTACTAACAAAGTCCTGTAAATAACTAAATCTAGGAGTTAATTTACCGTTTTCAGTTACTTTTGCGCGAGCTAAAACACCATCTTTGTCATCGTCAAAAAAAGCAGGCATCACTTTTTCCAGAAACATTTCGCCAAAACCTTCGCTGGCATCTTTAGGTAAGGCACAAGGCAGATTATCCACTGCCATAACCACTATTGCTGCAGGATGAAACAGATCAACTTCCTTATTTTCTATGGGTAAATAACCATAAAAAGGTTCTTCAATAGTAGAAGAACGCAATGTACAGGCTATTGGTCCGTTTAAATCACAGGAAATATCCGCAACTACTTTTATTTTACAATCTTTGGACTGCAGCATTTGCTGTGTCAGAATCTTTGGCGCTTCATTTGCATAAAAATGTCCTGTAATCACAATATCCGAAACTTTTGTAAAACGATCAAAATTACTTTCATACTCCTGCGGATTTTGAAAAAAATCGGCAATTTCTAATACAGTTCCGTCTTTTCTTTTATTGTAATCTAAAGCATCAATTTGAACATAAACAGGCTGCGTATAATTCTTAGTTAAATAATTATCCACCGTAACCGGTTTTACTTTTATAGCATCCAAAATCTCTTTTACTCCTCCTCCTACTTTTCCCGTTCCGGTAACAACAAATTTTATTGGCGGTAAAACTATTCTTTTTAAATGACGGATTAAATCTTCTTTCCCGGAAAGAGTTTCCACTTTAGGCAATTTATATAATTCAAATTTTAGCCCAAAAGCGCGAATACTATTGTAAGCACCTACCATTCCTGCATAGCGACCAAAACCAATAAGGCGATTATTTTTTGCATCTACAAGTGTTTCATGGTCATAGAAATCAATATTTTTTTCTAATAAGGCTCGTAATAATCCTCTGTTATGAACCTGTTTTTTGATAGTATGCGAAAAAAAGAAATACGATTTGTTGGGAATCAAATTTTCTACAGGAACTTCTTTTACTCCCAATAGCACATCACAATCTTTAATATCAGACACCACCTCAATTCCTGCATTTTGATATTCTAAGTCACTAAATACCCTTACAGGCGAACTTTGAACTACAATTGTAATTTCGGGGTAAAGTGATTTGATCTTTACTAATTCATCGGGAGAAAATACTACTCTTCTGTCAGGAGGATTTTTACTTTCTTTTATTATTCCAAATTTCATATACTGTTATACCTTTAATTTCAAGACATTATTTTACTTCCTAATTACGCAGGAGATTTATTTTACAAAAAAACAACAAAAAAACATTAGAAGCTGAATCCCAAAAACATAGAAAAAAGGACATTTAAAAAGTTTCAAAAAATTCTGTTAACATTAAAAAAAACAAAGAACAAAAGCATTTGATTCTATATATTTGCCCCTATACCCTATAAAATAATGATTTCTGTAAAAAAGACAAATATACTACAAATACTGCTTCTTCTTTTAATTTTGAATTCTTGTAAACAAAAGAACAAAGAAGCTGTGCTTTCTGATGAAAAGCCAAAAGACACCATGCCTCACATGGAGCCTCCTGCAAAAAAACTCCCTAAGTTAACGGCACAATATACCAATTCTAAAAAAAATGCAATAGAACATTTTTACAATAAAAACTGGCGTAACAACAGTATGAACGGCAGTTTTCTTGTGGCTCAAAATGGACAGATTATTTTTGAAAAATATGATGGTATGGCTGATTTTCGTGATGAAAGACCTATCACAGCTACTACCCCGCTTCATTTAGCATCTGTGAGTAAAATTTTAACTGCTTCAGCAATTTTAAAATTAATAGATGCTAAAAAAATTAGTCTGGATCAGAAAGTAAATACTATCCTGCCTACTTTTCCTTTTCCGGAAGTAACCATTAAAACACTTTTAAATCATCGTAGCGGAATGCGCAACTATGCTTATTTTACCGATAAAAATGATGGGATCTGGGACAGACATAAAATTTTGACTAATCAGGATATTCTTGATTTAATGGCAACCAAAAAAATTGGATTAGAGTCCAGAACCGACAGCAGATTTAGTTATTGCAATACTAATTATGCCATATTGGCACTTATTATAGAAAAGAAAACCGGTCTTAGTTATAAAAATGCCATGCAACGCATGATTTTTAAACCATTGGGAATGAATCATACCTATGTTTTTGATTATGAAAAAGATAAAGATACCGCTGTGACTTCCTATAAAGGTAATAAAATAGAAATAGGTAAAGATTATCTGGATGCTGTTTATGGAGATAAAAATATTTATTCAACACCAAGAGATTTATTAAAATTTGACCTTGCCAGAAATTCACCTGATTTTTTAAGTCCTGAACTATTAAAATTGGTTTATACTCCTTTTAGTCAGGAATATAAAGGCGAAAAAAATTACGGACTTGGGATTAGAATGATTAATTGGGAAACCGGACAAAATTTCTATTTTCATAACGGATGGTGGCATGGTAATACTTCTTCTTATATAACATTATTAAAAGAACATGTAACTATCATTGCGCTCTCAAATAAGTTCACTACAAAAACTTATCAGGTTAGAAAACTAGCTCCTTTATTTGGTGATTATCCATTCAAATTAGGGAACGACGAAAAAGAGGAATAATTTTTGTATTAACAAACCTGATGAATAGTGATATTAGTATAAAAATTGTATATTCGCGCACTCAAATTTTTTCTTTTTGAGTCCAAAAGACACTGGGGTCGACTGGTTTTGACAGCAAGTCGAATTGAACAGTAAGCACGTCGAGCATTGAGATCTTGCTCGTAAATATAAGATCTCGAACTTTTACACGGCGAAAATAACTACGCTTTAGCTGCATAATCCGAATTATAGTACGATTACGCCACGTCCCTACAAGGTAGGGAAGCTGGATTCTCCTTGAAAGCCTTGGTTTATGGCGGTCAGTACAGGGGAACCGTAAAAATAGACCTAGATTTCCATAAGCTTCGGGTGGTTTTCGAAAATTAAGAAGCTAAGTAGTTTGTGGCTGTTTCTGGCCTGGCAAACTATCGAAAATTCAATCAGGAAATAAGCGTGTAGAAAGCTCTTTAGTTGCTTGTTTGGACCCGGGTTCGATTCCCGGCGACTCCACTCAACGGGATAATTGAAAAATTATCCGACACTGTCCCAAAAAGTGTGTAAGTTGAAAAGTCAAGGCTTCGATTTTTATAATCGGAGCCTTTTTTCAAATATAAGGGTAAATTGGTTTAAAACAATTCCCCAATTTTGAATAGGCATGGTCCATTTTTTTGTTGCCTCTCTTAAAGCCAAAAATACTGATTTTAATACCGCATCATCCGTTGGGAATGACAATTTATTTTTGGTGTATTTTCTAATTTTTCCATTGAAATTTTCGATTAGATTTGTAGTGTAAATTATCTTTCTGATTTCAATTGGAAATTCAAAAAATACGGTTAATTAATCCCAGTTATCACGACAGGATTTGATAGCGTAAGAATATTTGTCTTCCCATTTGTGGGTAAAATTATTTAAAGCCAGCTCTGCAGCTTGTTTATTTGGAGCATTGTAAATATGCTTCATATCGGCCGTAAATTGTTTTCGGTCTTTCCAAACAACGTATTTGCAAGCATTTCTAATTTGGTGAACTACGCATATTTGTGTTTATGATTGCTTCGCCTGTTCGAGCAAGCTCTCGGGTCAGGAAAAACACTTCGTATTGTTTGTGTGAAACCTTTCAAATTGTCGGTGGCTGTAATGAGTATATCTTCAACACCTCTAGCCTTTAAATCGGTTAAAACACTCATCCAGAAGCTACTACTTTCGTTTTTGCCTAACCACATTCCTAAAACTTCTTTTTTACCTTCTCGGTTAAGTCCTACCGCTAAATAGATGGTTTTGTTGATGACTTTGGAACCTTCTCTGACTTTGAAAACAATTCCGTCCATCCAAACAATTAAATAAAGCTCCTATAAGGGTCTATTTTGCCAAGTAACTACCTCTGTTGCAATCGTGTTGATAATGCAAGATATGGTTGAAGAAGATATATCAAAGTCATAAACTTCTTTGATTTGTTCTTCAATATCACTTACCGTCATCCCTTTAGCATAAAGTGAGATGATTATATTTTCAATACCTTGAGCTATATTCTCTCTTTTAGGAACAAGCATTGGGTTAAAGGAAGAATCTCTGTCACGTGGAACTTTGATTTCCTGACTGCCAAAAGAGGTCTTTATTTTTTTAGTTCCGTGTCCGTTGCGATAATTACCTTTAGTAGTTTTATCGTGCTTTTCATTGTCTAGATGAACATCAAGTTCCGCATCGAGCATATGTTCTACTGCCCGTTTGTGCATTGTTTGGAAGAATGAAGTTAAATCTTCTGCATTCTTGAAGGATTTATAGAAATCCTTGTTGTTTAATAAGTCGTCTTTGTCAATCATAACTATGTAATGTTAAAAATAAGAAACCCTTCCAATCTCACAGCGTGTATTGTTCTTGGGAAAAGTTTTTTAATGTCACTAATTTTGTTTCTACTCTTTTTCTCATTTTTAATTTTTCCGTTTTTTGCTCCAAAGTATCTATCCTTTTGGAATTCGATTTTCTTTGAATTTTCAATAAAATTCCTTTTCTCTCGAAAGCTTTATCTTCTAAGCTATAATCTAAATAAGCACTATCGCCATATATTGATGCTTCTGCTGGTAATTTATCAATCATCTTTCCTAATGCTTTTGCTTCAGCTGTTTTTCCTGGTGTAAAGTGAAATGCTATTGGAATACCTAATTTTGTTGTTACCAATTGTACTTTGACACCATAAAAATAATTCCGCATACTTGCCGTGTAACCTCTCCATTTTTTATCTTTAAGAATTTTACAATTTAAAATCCTCATATTATTTCATACCGCTATCGGAAAAGAATCAATTATGTATTGCATTTCGCAGCAAAAGTCTTTAAAATAAGAACTTACTATTTCAAATAATTCATAAAGAAGGTTCCCTATTTTATGAAGCCGTCTATTGAACCTACTTTTATCAAGCATATTAGGAATATATCCGTATTGCTTCATAAATTGAATTGCAGAAGAATGATTGCCATAGAAACTCGTTGAGGAAACTATAGCTATTACTATTGTTTCACTGTTACTTACTCGTCTTCTAAGATCTTCTTTGTGATCAATTCCTTGTAAAATATCATCGATTAAACAAAAAATTGAAATAATTTTGTCTTTTGTAAGCATCATACCTGTGAGTCTTTAGTTGTGGTAAACCAAATTTCTCACTTTTGATGCTTACTTTTTATTATTTCTAACTAGCAACTTGAATTAACCATTAAAATTATGCAACTAAGCTAAAATCAACCATCTTTTACTCCTAGTTAACCAATTTCAAAAGTTTTATGGTAGAATTTGAAATAGCGTTTTCTAACTCATATATAACTTCGCTTTATCAAAACATAGAAAATAAACAAACTATAAATGTAAAAGATGAAGATTACAAAAAAAACCTTTAGCTTATTTTTAGCTATCTCGGCCATTACTTTTAGCTCGTTTGCCCAACCCAATCAAAATAATGAATCATTTAAATGGTTTAAAAAAGCGACTGAAGTAATTAATTACCAATTAAACCAAGCCACACGAACATACATACCTGGTAAAAATCCGCGTTCGATAAATCCTGACGGAACAGTGAGACTGGCTGGTCTGACCGATTGGACTACTGGATTTTTCCCGGGAAGTCTGTGGTACGGTTACGAACTTACTGGTGACAAAAAATTAGCTCAGGAAGCTAAAAAATTCACACTTGCACTGGATTCCATCCGAAACATTAAAAACACACATGACTTGGGTTTTATGTTGTATTGCTCTTACGGAAACGGATACAGAATTACAAATGATAAAATCTATCTTCCTGCATTACGTGATGGAGCTCAAAATTTAGCCAATAGATTTAATCCAAAAGTTGGTGTAATAAAATCCTGGGATTTCTCGTGGTGGCATTATCCTGTTATTATTGACAACATGATGAATCTGGAGTACCTGTATTGGGCAGCTCAGGAATTTAATCATCCTGATTATGCCAATGCAGCCAATACACACGCATTGACTACAATGAAAAATCATTTTAGAAAAGATTATAGCTCCTACCATGTAGTTGATTATGATCCTGCAACTGGAAAAGTATTGCGTAAAGCAACACATCAAGGACTTACTGACGAATCGGCTTGGGCACGTGGGCAAGGATGGGGATTGTATGGATATACATTATGCTACAAAAACACTAAAAATCCAAAGTTTTTAAAACAAGCCGAAAATATTGCCAGCTTTATCATGAATCATCCGCGAATGCCAAAAGATAAAGTACCTGTTTGGGATTTTGATGTACACAATGCTATGGATACTGAGGAGCGTGCACCAAGAGACGCTTCGGCTGCTGCGGTTATCGCTTCTGCTTTATTGGACTTGAGCACTCAGGTAAAAGACGGACAAAAGTATGCTGATTATGCTGAAGAAATATTAAAATCATTATCATCAGATACTTATTTGGCTAAGCCGGGTGAGAACAGTTATTTTCTGTTAAAACACAGCGTAGGAGCTTTTCTTTACAATTCGGAGATTGATACCCCTTTAGATTATGCTGACTATTACTATTTAGAAGCATTAAATAGATATGCTGCAATCAAAAAGATTGATTCTTTTAAAAAACTTGCTAATCAATAATAAGATATGAATATTAAAAAAAACATATTGTTTTTTGCTATTATTCTATTTATTACTCAAAGCATTTTGGCTCAAGAGTCTAAAATCAATAAATCAAGTTTCGATTTTATCAATTTAAACCAAATGGGATTGGAAAAAGTAAAAAACTTGGTTGACTCTGCAAAATACAATGAAGCAGCAGCTGAATTATTACGATTTTATCGTAATCGTAGCAATGTGAGACATTTGGATTTTAATATCGATAATAAAGAAAAACTGGCTAGTAAAAAAGTAAATAAGAATACTTTAGCACTGGCTAATAATATTTTGTTACACAAATTTAAACCACACAAAGGTTATCCTACATACGATTATGGGAAAAATATCAACTGGCAATATCGTCCTGTAAAAGACCAATTGTTGACTACTTTTTTACACCGAACTGCTTTTTGGGAGCCTTTAGGCATTGTTTATCAAAGTACTGCCGATGAAAAATATGCTAAAGAATGGGTGTGCCAGGTGCGTGATTGGATTAAGAAAAACAAAAATGGAGCTTACCCTGATGACAAAGATTATGCATGGAAAGCTTTTGTGGTTTCTTTTAGACTAAATCATTGGTCGGCTTATTTTAATATGTTTCTTAATTCACCTCATTTCACTCCTGCATTTTTGATGGAGTTTTTGAGCTCTTACAACGAACAGGCCAATTATGTAATGAACAATTACACTGATATTGGGAACCATAGGTTGTATGAAGCACTTCACATGATGTACGCCGGTAGTTCATTTCCAAAAATGAAAGAAGCTACAGCTTGGCGTAAAAGTGGAATCGAAATTTTAAACGAGGAAATTAAAAAACAATTATTACCAGATGGTGTACAATTTGAATTGTCTCCATCATACCACATTGGAACTATTAAAATTTTTCTGGATGCCTTGCAAATCGCCCAATTAAACGATGCTGAAAAAGAGTTTCCCGAAAGTTACCGCAGCTTAGTTGAGAAAATGGTATTGGCTGTAAGCAATTATTCATTTCCTGATTATACTTTTCCCTTGCATGGCAATGCATTTTTGACCAATAAAGATTTGATGCTAAAAAACTATCAACTGTGGGCTAAGGTTTTTCCTGAAAATAAAGTAATCGAATATTTTGCTACAGATGGTGCGTCAGGTAAACAACCGGATTATCTTTCGGGATGTCTCCCTAATGCCGGTTTTTACGCTTTTAGAAACGGTTGGGATACAAAATCAACTGTAATGCAAATTAAAGCCGGACCTCCTGCTGAGTTTCACGCTCATCCAGATAATGGCAATTTTGTGCTTTGGGTAAAAGGCCGTGATTTTACACCCGATTCAGGAAGTTTTGTATATGCGAATGTAGGTAATCAAGAAAACTCAAAAAGAGACTGGTACCGCTCTACCAAAGCACACCAAACCTTAACTCTGGACAATAAAAACATTGTAAACAACGCACAATTGCAAAAATGGCAAACTGGATCTAATTTGGACATCCTTAGCTATACCAATCCTAGCTACGACGATTTAAGTCACCAACGTACATTTTTATTCATCGATAAAACCTTTTTTATAATTATTGACAGAGCGATTGGTACTGCCAAAGGCAATTTGGGCATTCATTACAATTTAAAAGAAGATAGTAAGGCTACAGCCAATGCTAATAACAACAGCATTAACACCAACTATTCCGATGGAAATAATCTTTTGATACAAGTACTAAATAAAGACAAAGTGAGTGTCAAAGCAGAATCGAGTTTTGTTTCTTATCAATATCAAAAAGAAACAGTCCGCCCTTCATTTGTTTTCGAAAAAGCTAAAAACGACAGCAAAATACAAGGATTTATTTCGATAGTATATCCTTACAATGGCAGCCTGCCTCCTGTCATAAAAATTTCAGAAAACAAAGTTAATGATATTGCAAATGGTAAAATAGATATCATTTTGAACATCAATGGAAAAATCACTACTGTAAAACAAGATCTCAATTTTTAATTATAATTTGAATTTAATGAATTAAAAAAATATCAACCTAATAACTCAACCAAAAAAGGTAATATCCTGATTTTTTATAAATGATTAAACAGCATTTAAAGAAAAACACCCTTGAAATGTGTTCAGGATAATAACGGGTTAATTGCGAAGAATAAACATAAAAAACAATTCTAATAATTACTCCTTATTAAAAACCCTAAAACCAAAAAATCATGAAAAAAAGTTTACTTGCTTTACTCTGTGTATTTGCTTTATTAGAAGTAAAAGCACAAAATTCTACCTGGATGTATGACTTCGGCACTACTACAGCAGCTCCCTATACATCCACCACATACAACACCAGTTATTTACCCGCTCCAACGACAGAAGGTGGCAATGCTGGTGTAAGAGCTTCTTCTTCTACAGAAGGAAAAATTGAACTAACAACAACTGGTCTAGCTGGCGGTAGTGGAGCCGAACTTAAAATGACTGGAGGTGCCACAACATCAGGTGCAAAATTTGGTCTTGCTCCTTTTTCAGGCACAACCTTAGCCTCTTTTGAATGTAAAATTAATATTAGCTCAGGAACTAATGGTAGATTCTTATTGTATTTTGGGAATGGTGGTAATTTCACAAGTGGTGGCGGAATCAATGTTGGTCAAACATTTGCTGCTCTTAGATTTACACCTGCCTCTACTGGTGTGAATCTTGACTGGCTAATCAATTCAGGTGGTGTTACATATACAACCACTGGTCTTGCAAAGACTACAATTAATAAAAACCAGGTTTACAAGCTGAAGTTTTTTATGAACAATAGCAGTACCAATATCTCTTATACTAACAATGGCGGACTTTATCATCTGCCTGCAGGTACTTTTGATATATGGTTGGACGGTAATAAACTTTTAATCAATGCAGACCCGGGCTCTGGTACACTACCCCAAGGAACAATTATTAACGGGATGAATTTACTGAATGTTGGAGCTGGTTCATCTACGCCTACCCTTTACGTGGATGACATTATTTACAGCAACTTTTTAGAAGAAGGGAATACCAATCCTGCGGCAATCAATAGTCTTAGTACCAAATACCGCAACTGGCTTACTGGCGAAAATGCAGATTATTCAAAAAGTCAGGTTATGGAACGTTATAACCGTTTCCTTTCCTCCGGACTTGCTGCAATGGATTTATCTTCATATGATTTTATCAATCCTGGCTCTGTTTGGGATTTCACAAACAGTGCTGACCAAAGTGATTATGCTGCATTAGTGGAACAAAAGCTTATTCGATTGGTTTTTTTATACCAAATAAAAGGACCTGTTGCTAGCCCAAATCCTAATTACCATCACCCGGCACTTAAAGAAACCATACTTACTATCTTTAACTACCTGAAGGCAAAAGGTGTAACTCCAAATGCAAATTTTGCATACGAAGAGCATTCTTCCAGCGAAATGGTAGCCACTAGTGCTAATGGTATTGCATTGCGTTCTTCCGCTTATGCTACTTCTCTTTTTCTAATGAAAGAAGAGCTCGTAAATACAGGAGAATTTGCTAATCATTTGGGAGCATTAAACGGACTTACCTTTTTTATCTCTCCTGAATATCCTTATTTTAATTTTACGTATCCTGGCTATAATGCCGATGTAGTACGAGCATCCGTCCAACAGCGATTATGTTATGTACTTGCTCAGGACCAAACGAGTAGCAACAGAGCTGCTAATATGGATTTCTTAAAACGCTTTATTAATAATGCAATGCAGATAAGTAATGGATGGGCTGAATTCATAAAACCCGATTTTATCACCTTTCATCATCAGGGAGCTTATTCGAATTCGTATGGAGTAGATGCTCTTCATCAGGCATCCATCCTCAACCTAATACTTAAAAACACGGAATTTGAGCTCAATTCTACAGCTCAAAATAACATTAAAAATGCAGTAATGGCTTACCGCAAATTTTGTAATGACTTTGAAATGCCCACTGCACTGGCCGGAAGGTTTCCTGCTAATACTGATGTTTTTAATGACCTTAGACCAGCCTTAGCCTATTTATACCAAGCTGACCCGATTGCTAATGCTGATGCTGGTCAGGAATTCATTCGCCTGTGGGATCTTTTGCCTTCTGCAAACATTCCTTTGCAAAGAGCGAATACCGTTAGTATTAATATGGTAAATACTCTGGGTGGTATCCAGGATATGGCTCAGGTTCTTAACACTAATCTTACACCAGCTGTAAAACTTCAACAAGGACACTTCACGTTTCCATATGCCGGATTAAACATACACAAGTATAATGGTTGGCAAGTGAGTATAAAAGGTACCAGCAAACATATTTGGCATTTTGAAAATGGAAGTAGTGAAAACATTTATGGTCGTTACTTTTCTGCAGGAACTATGGAAATATTAGCACTCGGTAACCCCATAAATAGACAGGCAAATGGTCTTACTGAAACCGGTTGGGATTGGTCACATTTAGCAGGTACTACAGTGGCCTATCTTCCATTAGCTTCACTTCCTGCCAAAATGAGATTGTATAACGGTAAACAATTCCTTGCGCATGCTTCTTTGGGTAATAATGGTGTGTTTTCTATGGATTACAGAGATGCAAATGCAACAACTGACATGTCAGCAGTAAAAACTAATTTCTTTTTTGGAGATAAAATACTCTGTCTTGGTTCGAATATCAAAGACGTAAACGGAAATAATCCTATCCATACCACTTTATTTCAAACTGCTTTAGCGAGTTCTTCCACTCCAACGTATGTAAATGGAAATACAATAACCGGAACATCCTATAACTTTACACAAACAGGAGGTTCTGCCTGGGCAACTGATGCAGTTGGCAATGGATACGTTGTAGTAGACACCAGTTCAACAAATAATAACATTATAACTATCCAAAGAGCAGTACAAACCTCTATGAATAATAGAGGTTTAGTATCAGGCACTGGTAATTTTACTACTGCTTATATTGACCATGGTGCATCACCGGATTCAGCTGCCTACCGTTATGCTATTGTGTTGCAAGGTGGATCAATGGGAACGCAAGAACTTGCTACAAATTTTTCTAATTATTTCAATATAATAGAACAAGATAGTTTAGCTCATGTGGCTAAATATGTCCCTGATTCTATTTATGCCTATGCCATTTTTAACGCTACAAAAACATTCAACGCTGATGTAGTTAAAAGCGTAGACAAACCTGCAGTTGTGATGACAAAAAAAACTGAATCAGGAAATAAATTAAAAATTAGCCTTACTAATCCACTTAACTTACTTTCTTCCAATGAAAACTACACCTACAATCAAATTACTAATGATCCAACTGTTTTTCACAGAACTTCACCAATAGATATTGTAACACTGACGCTTGATGGTAAATGGTTTTTGGAATCACCAACATCTAATATCACATCAACTATTGACGGTAATGTCACAAAAGTTTTTTTTAGTACTTCTGATGGAGCAACATTAGAAACTACATTAGTAAAAGCATCTCTAACTTTTAAAAGTACATCAAACGTTACTAAAACAACAAATCCCGGCGTTTGCACTTATACTGCCCATGGAAATGAATTTGATATTGATGTTACAGGAAATTGTGGAAACAGCTCAATTAGTTATACGCTAAGTGGTGCTACGGTAGGCTCTGGAAATCACTCGATAGAAAATGTAGTTTTTAATACCGGAATTACTACCGTTAGTTGGACTGCAACTGATTTATGCAGCACTGTAACTAACAGTTTCAACGTTACTGTTACGGATGCAGAAGCTTCGATTATAAATGCTATTGAATCAGTTTCTTTATGTTATAATACAAATGGTAATTACAATATACCTACCGCAACTGCAACTGATAATTGCAATATAAATACAATTACTTATCAAATAACTGGTGCTACGGTAAGAAATGGAAATGATCTTGATGCAAGCGGAACTTTCAATGTGGGGATCTCAACAATAATATGGACAGTAACCGACAATGCTGGAAATACTAATACGACAACAACAAATGTTACAATTAATAGTGAAATAACCGGAACTATTGCCGATGTTTATGCCGTTAATCCAGGAGGTACAGCTAACACTATTTATTTAGGTTATGGTCCTTCTTCATTGACACTGACTGCAACTCCTGTAAACGGAACAGCACCTTACAATTTTTCTTGGAGCAATGGTGATACTTCTGCTACTACAACAGTAAGTCCATCAACTGCTGGTACACATGATTATACACTAACTATTACTGATGCACTAGGTTGTTCCTTTACGGTAATCAAACAAATAACGGTAATTGATATTCTTTGTTCAGACGGAAAAGTAAAAATTTGTCACAGTAACTCTAATCATGATAAGAGCCTTTGTATTTCTGCAAATGGAGTTTCTGCTCATTTAGCTCATGGCTGTTACTTAGGAAGTTGTGTTGGTAAGATACTATCGACCAACAAGGATATTATTGTAAGTACAGAACAACAAGTAAACAATTTTAAAGTAGCATTTTCTCCTAATCCAACAAAATCCGAATTTCAATTATGTATAACAGCTGTTTCAACCGAAACTGTTTCTATTAATATATTTGATATCACAGGAAGAAAAATAAAATCTTTAAACGCAAAATCCGGTCAGATAATAACCTTAGGAAACGAGTTTTATCCAGGAATCTACCTTGCAGAAATAACTCAGGGAATGAATAAGCAAACAGTTAAATTATTAAAACAGTAAATTAGATTTTCTGTAATTTCACAAAACAAATTTATAAATTCTTGAAATTTCAAAAAGAATTGCAATTAATACTTAATAAATAAAACAATGAAAATTAAAAACTTTATATCCCTTTTCTTTATTTTAATTTCTGCTGTACTTGCACAGGCTCAGGAAACGAAAATTACCAAAGAAAGTTTTGATAATATAAATCTGAATTACCCTGCTCTTAAAAAAGTAAAAACGCTTTTTAATGAAGCTAAGTATGAAGATGCAGCCAAAGAACTGTTGAGCTATTTTAGAAACCGTAAAAATGTAAAACATCCGGAGTTTAATATCGGTGATGAAAATCGATTTAGAGGAAAAGACATTGGCAAAGCTAATCAGCTAAAAGCTGATAATGCTTTAGAACATAAATTTCAACCTCAGAAAGGATATGGTTATTATGATTATGGTAAAGACATTAACTGGGAGTTTTGGCCAGTAAAAGACAATGAAGTGCGCTGGCAATTACACCGCATTACATGGTGGCAACCTATGGGAATGGCTTACCGCAGCAGTGGTGATGAAAAATATGCCAAAGAATGGATTTTTCAATTTAGAGATTGGGCAAAAAAAAATGCTTTAGGTCTATCCAAAGAAAATGACCAATATGCCTGGCGACCGCTGGAGGTTTCTGAAAGAATACAGAGTTTACCCGGTACTTTTAATTTATTTATAAACTCACCAAACTTTACAGCTGCTTTTCTATTGGAGTTTTTAAATCTTTACAAAAAACAAGCCGATTATATTCCTGCAAATTATAGTGAAGAAGGAAACCATTTATTATTTGAAGCACAACGAGTTTTAAGTGCAGGAAGCTTTTTTCCGGAACTTAAAAATGCCGAATCTTGGCGTAAAAGCGGAATAAAAGTACTTAATGACGAAATCGTTAAACAGGTGTATCCTGATGGTATTCAATGGGAACTATCTCCAGCTTATCAGGTTGCTACTATAGATATTTTTCTGAGAGGATATGATGCTGCAAAAATGTCTGATTTAACAAATGAATTTCCTGCAAGCTACATCAAAACCATTGAAAAAATGGTAGAAGCAACGGCAAAAATTTCATTTCCTGATTATAACAACCCAATGTTTGGCGATGCATGGCTCGTAAAAAAAGACGAACGAATCAAGCGTTTTCAAAACTGGTCAAAAGTATTTCCAAACAACCAACTTATCAAATACTTCGCCACCGAAGGCAAAGAAGGTCAATTGCCAAATTATTTATCAAGCGCTCTAATTCCTTCTGGGTTTTATACTTTCAGAAACGGATGGAATGACCAATCGACAGTAATGGTTCTAAAAGCCAGTCCTCCTGGAAAATTTCATGCGCAGCCAGATAACGGTACATTTGAACTTTGGGTTAAAGGAAGAAATTTCACTCCTGATGCAGGTGCATATGTGTACAGTGGAGATTCATTAATCACTAAAATGAGAAATTGGTACCGCCAGACAAAGGTCCACTCCACCCTTACCCTGAATAATCAAAATATGTCGATCACTAATGCCCTACAAAATAAATGGGAAACTGGTGAAAATTTAGATATTTTAATCTATACTAATCCAAGTTACACAGACTTAAATCATCAACGTAGTGTTCTTTTCATTGATAAAAAATATTTTCTAATTATCGACAGAGCCATTGGAAAAGCCACGGGAAATTTAGGCATTCACTTTCAATTAAAAGAAGACAGCAATCCTGTTTTTGATAAATATAAAAACAGAATTTATACCACTTATGCTGATGGTAACAACCTTTTGATACAATCACTCAACACCGATAAAGTATCACTTAACGAAGAAGAAGGGAAAGTATCTTATACCTACCAAAAAGAATTGAAAAGACCTGCTTTTGTCTTTGAAAAACAAAAAGACAATGAAAAAACAGAAGATTTTATAAGTATTATTTATCCGTATGATGGCACTAAAGTTCCTGTAATTGGAATAAAAGAAAATAAAGGGAATGATTTTGAAAAAGGAGAAATCAATTTGACTTTAATCGTTGATGGTAAAAAAACCAATTTAAAAACAAAAATATAATACCAAAAACCATGATTATTATTTTTTTAAAGTTTATCTCAAATAAATCATTTCTAAAATCCTACCCCAAATTTATTAGATTCAATAAAACTCTGTATTTACTGATTTTTTGATTGATATTTAAGAAATAAAAAACAGTATTCAACAAATTCAATAGTATTTTAGACATTTTCAAAACCATACTTTATACATGATTTCTAACTTTACAAATGTTAATTAACAGGATTGAAATAAAAATCAAGGAATAAATAATCAATCTATTTTATAAAAAACCATTATAACTAAACAAAACCTAAAACCACTCTTTATGAAGAAATTAATTTCAGAGTATTTATAATATTCTACAAAAAATAATATGATATCTTTTTTAAAATTTAACTCGAGAAAAGAAAAAAAAACAGATGTCAAAACTATCATTTTAACTAAATCATTACCAATTAGGAAAAAGGTCTAACCCTTTTCCGTTTTAATAATAAAATTATGAAAAGGACTATATTTTTATTTTTGTTGCTTACAACCTGCGGTCTTCTCTACTCTCAAGATAACATAACTGTAAATGGTATGGTAAGTGATAACCAAAATTTACCAATGCCGGGTGCTACAGTTTTAGAGAAAGGAACTCAAAACAGTACGATAACTTCCATAGATGGTTTCTATCAAATTAAAGTAAAACCTAATGCAACATTAGTATTCTCGTTTATAGGTACAAAAACTATCGAAGAAAAGCTAAATGGCCGAACCACCATAAACGCCAAATTATCAGATGAAGCTAACAGTCTTAATGAAGTAGTAGTAATTGGTTATGGGACTAAATCCAGAAAAGATCTTACTGGCGCTATTTCATCTGTTAAAGGAGAAGAATTAGCTAAAGTACCGGTACAAAACGTGGCTCAGGCACTACAAGGACGTATTGCTGGTATGCAGGTCAATATGACTGACGGAACACCTGGTTCTGAACCTTCTATAAAAATACGTGGAGGAATGTCTATAACTCAAAGTAACGAACCTCTATATGTTATTGATGGAGTACCTCAAACAGACGGAGTAGGATTTTTAGATCCTATGGATATTGAAACAGTTGACGTATTAAAAGATGCTTCTGCAACCTCTATTTATGGAGCTCAGGGAGCTAACGGAGTTATCTTAATTACTACCAAACAAATAAAATCTGGAAAAGTAAGAGTTAATTATGATGCTTATGCAGGTGTAAAACAGGTTACTTCTAATATTCCGGTAATGGATCCTTACCAGTATGTACTATTGCAATATGAAAATGCACTTGATGGTACAAAAATGCCCAGCTTTATAAATAATTACGGAAACTTTGATGAATTAGAATCTCTATATGGCAATCGCCCCGGTAAAAATTGGCAAAAAGAAGTTTTTGGTAAACCCGTAGTAAGCCAATATCACAAATTAAGTATTAGTGGTGGTGAAGACAATACTAAATTCAATCTTTTTTATTCTGTAAATGATGACGAAGGTATTATGCTTGGTAGTGGCTCCAGAAAAGATATTGCTAAACTTGTCGTTAACCATAATGTAAGCAAAAAGTTTTCAGTAAATGCTATTGTGAACTATTCCAAACAAAAAATAACCGGACTAGGGACAAATGAAGGAGGAAATGCCCGATTGAGTATGCTACAAAATATCTTGAAATATCGTCCTACCAATGGTCAATTAGGTGCTGACGATGATCTTACTGACCTGCCTCTGGATCCTCTTGATAATCCAAGTTCTCCTGTTTTTCAAAGTCCGTTAATTACCATTGAAAACCAAAAAAGAGAATCTGTTAGAAGAGCAATTAATGCAAGTGTACAGCTACAATACAATCTTAGTCCTAAATTAATATACAAAGGATTGGTAAGTTTTACTGATAATGCCATTTCCAGAAAGTATTTTAATGGAAATTTAGGAATACAAGCTATCAGAAGCGGTGGTCCAAATGGTGGAATTACCGATAACCTTGCAACACGTTTTAATTATAACAATACCATTACCTACAACAATACTTTTAATAAAAAGCATAAGTTTGATATTACAGCCGGTCAGGAATACATCTATAATTATTCAGAAGCTAATTCTGTTAGCGCTTCTGCTTTCCCTGAAGTTAATTCCGGATGGAATAAATTAGAATTAGGAACTATCCCGGGAATTCCTTCATCATCAGCTGAAGAAGATAAAATGATGTCCTTTTTTGCCAGAGCTAATTATTCATTTAATAATAAATATTTATTATCAGCAAGTATTAGAACGGATGGTTCTTCTAAATTTGGAACAGAAAACAGATGGGGTTATTTTCCAGCAGTATCTGCAGCATGGAGAGTTATTAATGAAGGCTTCATGAAAAATGCAACTGCCTTTTCTGATTTGAAACTTCGTTTAAGTTACGGTCAGGCAGGAAATAATAGAATTGCAAATTATGCCGCATTAGGTGTTTTCAACACAGGATCATATCCTCTAAACAATCAAGTAGTTATCTCTGCTTTCCAAAATAACCTGCCAAACCCTACTTTGAAGTGGGAAGCTACTCAATCCACTAATATTGGTTTGGATTTAGGATTTTTTAATCAAAGAATTGCTCTTACAACAGAATGGTATGACAATCGTTCTAAAGATTTACTTTTTAATACACGTATTCCGGCTAATTCCGGTTTTCAAAGACAATTTCAAAACATTGGGTCAACTTCTAGTCAGGGTCTCGAATTTACTTTAAATACTGTAAATATTAAAAAAACTAATTTTAGCTGGAACACCAGTTTTAATATTGCATTCAATAAAACTAAAGTGCTTAGCTTAAGTAATGGCGAAACTTCATTAATAACCAATAGTTATACTTCTTCAAACGACTATATATTACAAGTTGGAAAACCTGTAGGTCTAATGTATGGATATATTAATGATGGCTTATATCAAGTTAATGATTTTGATTATAATACTACAAATGGAACTTATACTTTAAAACCAGATGTTGTTAGTGATAATATAGTAGTACAACCTGGATTTATCAAATTTAAAGATATTAGTGGTCCCGATGGGGTCCCAGATGGGGTAATTAACGACTCAGACAGAACAATAATAGGTAATGCTAACCCAAAATTTACTGGTGGTATAAACAACACTTTTAGTTATAAAGGATTAGATTTAAGTGTATTCCTGGACTTTACAGTAGGTAACGATATTTATAATGCCAACGTATTGAACAGTTCCAGATTGGATCTGGAAAACCAAAACACATTAGCAAGATTTGCTGACAGATGGACAACAATTAATGCTGCCGGACAAAGAGTAACTGATCCTGTTGAACTGGCTGCACTAAACGAAGGAAAAACAAATCCTGTGTATAACGGAAATCCTACCGGGCGTTTGTATAGTGATATTATTGAAGATGGTTCATTCTTACGAATCAATAATGTAAGTTTAGGATACACTTTCCCTAAAAAATGGCTAAGCAATACCAAAATTGCTAACATGAGATTTTATTTAACGCTTTATAATCTACATGTATTTACTAAATATTCTGGTTATGATCCTGAAGTGAGTGTCTTAAATAATGCCTTAACACCTGGTGTTGATTTTAGTGCTTATCCAAGATCAAAATCATTTATTACAGGTTTAAATATTTCACTATAATTTAAAATTAAAGAAAATGAAAAACAATATATTTTCCCTAAAAGTATTAATGGTAGCTGGTATAGCTTCTCTTATACTGCCTCTTAACTCCTGTGATAACCAATTAGATGTAACGCCCTACTCTTACTTTACATCGGCTAATTTTTTCTCTAATGAAAATGAAGCTTACATGGCAACTCTAGGCGTTTATGAAATAATGTCTTCCTTAGACACTTATGGCTGGAATATTCCAATGATTTTTGATGCTGATACAGATATTCTTCAAAATAGTGGTTCAAGTACAGTAGACTGGCGAACAATTGCTCACTATCAAGGAATTTCTCAAACCAATACTTTTTTCGATGTATGGAGCCAGTTATACATTGGGATTGACAGAGCCAATGTAGTGATTGAAAAAATACCTCAAATGGAGTTATATAAAAATGGAAACCAGAACCAAAAAGATCAATTAAACAGAATGCTAGGCGAAGCCAAATTTTTACGTGGTTTTTACTATTCTGAGTTAGTTCGCTTGTGGGGAGACGTCCCTTTTAAAACTAAAAGTTCACAAACAGGAGATAATTTTAAAGCTGGTCTTGTAGATCGCTATGAAATATACGCTCAAATCATAAAAGATATGCAGGAAGCGGCAATGGTTTTACCTGAAGAATTACCCGTTGATGAACGCATCAATAAATGGGGTGCCAAAGCAATGCTTGCCAGAGTTGCCTTATTTGCGGGAGGATATTCCCTGAGAGCAGACGGAACAATACAACGTCCTGATAATTACAGAGAATATTACGTATTGGCACAACAAGAAATAAATGATATTATGAATGCCAATCCTTTTAAATTAAACCCATCCTACTCAAAAGTTTTTAAAAACCAATGCCAGCACGTGCTAGAACCTACAGAAAATATTTTCCAGGTAGCTTTTTACAATCCTGCAGGAAGCCAAGGAAATGCCTCATGGATCGGTTATTTTAATGGACCTCTTACTACAAATGGTTTGTATGCCGGTACTATAGGCCGATCATTAGTCCCAAAACCTTTTCATAGCAGTTTCAACTCAGCCGATCAACGAAGAGATTTTTCGATAGCTACTTATACGATTAATAATCTTGGAAATAAAATCCCTCTTCTTTCAGGTAGACAAGATGAAAGTTGGACCGTGGCTAAATGGAGCCGGGAATATCAAACTAATTCTACTTTAGAAAGAAGTTATACTCATATCAATTGGGTAATCATGCGTTACTCTGATCTTTTGTTAATGCGTGCCGAAGTAGAAAATGAGTTAAACGATGGCCCTAACACTATTGCTTATGATGCCATTAATCAGGTAAGAAGAAGAGGTTTTGGTATGGATATTCCCGGAAGTCGTATCAACGTTACTTTAGGAAGTCAAGGCACAGGATATTCATCCGCAGCTACTGTGGTAATTAATATCTCTGGCGGAGGTGGTAGCGATGCAGCTGCAGCTGCAGTAACAATGGCCAGCGGAGGTCGCATTGGTACTATTGCTATGTTGCGTTCGGGAGATGGTTATACTTCTGCTCCTACAGTTACTATTAGCAGTACTGATGGAAAAGGTTCCGGTGCAACAGCAACAGCAACACTTCTGACCAAACCAACAGCTTCCCAAATTAATCTTTCGGGATTAAATAAGGCTAATTTCCTAAAAGCTATCCAACAAGAAAGAGCTTGGGAACTTTCTGGCGAAGGAATGCGCAGAGCCGATTTAATTCGTTGGGGAATTTTAGCCGATAAAATCACAGAAACAAATACAGCTGTAAAACAAATTCGTTCTAACTATTTCTATCCTTCATTTGGCAATTTTGTAAGTGGAAAGCACGAATTATATCCTTTCCCTCAAAATGAAAGAGATGTTAATAGCAGTATCACTCGTCAAAATCCTAATTATTAAATTTAAAAAAATGACATTAAAAAAATATTTCATATCTCTTTTACTAATTATTCCTTTGCTAGGCAGTGCTCAAGAAGATATTTACGATCCTTCTAAAGAATACGAATATCCAACTGACCCACTGGTAAAAGACAAACTGGATAAATGGCAGGATCTAAAATTTGGCGTACTTCTTCATTGGGGCGTATATACCCAAGCCGGTATACCAGAATCATGGGTGATATGTGGTGAACCCTGGCCGAAACGCGATACTACATTAAATTACGAAGAGTACAAAAAATGGTATTGGAACCTCGCTAAGCAATTTAATCCAACTAAATTCAACCCTGAAAAATGGGCTGAAATTTCGAAAAATGGAGGAATGAAATATGTAGTTTTCACCACAAAACATCATGATGGTTTTAATATGTTTGATACCAAGCAGAGCGACTATAAAATCACAAACGGTCCGTTTAAAAACAATCCTAAGGCCGATGTAACTAAATATATTTTTGATGCTTACCGCAAACAGGGAATGATGATTGGTGCTTATTTTTCTAAACCAGATTGGCATTCGCAAGATTTTTGGTGGGATCGTTTTCCTACTCCGAGTCGTAACATTAACTATGACATAGCTAAATATCCTGAGAAATGGCAAAAATTTAAAAATTTCACCTTCAATCAAATTGGCGAAATTTTAGGAAACTACGGGAATATTGATATTTTATGGTTGGATGGCGGATGGATTCGTCCTGCATTAAAAAGTGAATTAGCACGTACAGAATGGGGACTTGATAAAAGAGGTAGGTCTAACTATCCTAATTTTAACCAGGAAGTAGATATGCCACGTATCGCTAAAATGGCAAGGGAAAAACAACCTGGTATAATAATAGTTGACAGAACAGTACATGGTCCATACGAAAACTACCGTACACCAGAACAACAAATCCCAAAAGAACAAATGAGTACTCCTTGGGAAACCTGCATAACTCTTACTAAAGCCTGGAGCTATCGCAAACCGGAAGAAGAGAAGATAAAATCTTCAGCATGGGTAATTCATACACTAGCGGAAATTGTGGCAAAAGGCGGAAACATGCTTTTAAGTTGGGGGCCTACACCGGAAGGTGAATTTCCTAAGGGAATCGAGAAACCTTTGCAAGAAGTAGGCAATTGGCTTAAAGTAAATGGAGCTGCTATTTATAGTACTCGAATTACTCAAAATTATAATGATGGTAATACTTGGTTTACACAATCAAAAGATGGAAAAACTAAATATGCTATTGTTTGTATTAAAGAAGGAGAAGCTGTTCCTACTAGTGTACAATGGAAAGGAAATCAGCCTACAAAAAACGGCACAATTAAGCTTGTTTCAACGGCTAAGAACGTCAATTGGAAAAAAGAAGGTAACGGCGTAATTGTAGAAATCCCTAAAAATTTTGTGGGAATGAAAACAGAAGCTTTAGTCTTTGCTTTAAATTAAAAGAAAGCATATAACTTCAAAAATTAAAATATAAGAAACATGAAGAAAATTATAGTATTATTCAGTATGATTTTTATTACCACCATTAGCTTTGGCCAGAACAAACAGAAAAATATGCGAGAATTGAGAGATTCTATTTTTACAGTAATGAAATTGAGCGATGCTAACCGACAAAAAATGCATGATTTAATTGCCGAAACTGGAAAAGGCGGAAAAGCAATCAAAGAAGATGCTTCACTAACTGAAGAACAAAAAAAAGAAAAGAAAAAAGCTTTTAACAAAGAAATGAGAGCAAAACAGGAAACTATACTAACTCCAGAACAATATCAAATTTGGAAAGATTTCGCTATCGCTATGAGAAACAAAGAAAAAAAGCAGTAATTAGTATTTATATGAACCGTATTTTAAAAAAATCGTTGTTGATAGGATTTCTTTTTCTACTAAATGGAAGTGTTTTTGCACAGCTTACCGAGATTAACGCCCTTAAAACAAAATACGTCAACTGGATGTTGGGCGAAAATGCAGATTATACTAATCCCCAATTACTAACAAGGTATAAGCAGTTCCTTGTTAGTGGAAATTCGGCTACAACAAGAGATTTTAGTGATTATAATTTCGCCTCGCCAGGTACTCCTTGGGATTTTAAGAATTTTAAACACCAAGCTTTATTTACTAATCTGGGAGAGAAACATTTGGCAAGCATGGTTTTTTTATACCAAATAAAAGGACCAAAAAATAATCCGAATCCTGCCTATCATCGCAAAAGTCTTCGTGATAGTATTTTCATGATTTTCGATTATATAAAAGCGAAAGGTGTTAGTGGTAAATCAGATTTTAACTATGAAATTTCCGGTCAGGATGTTAGCGCAAGAGTCGCTTTGCGTACATCGGCCTACGCTACTTCTATTTTATTGATGAAAGACGAATTAAAAGCAGTCGGCACATTCAAGCATCATATGGAGGCTTTAAACACTTTGACTGCTTATATTGCTCCTGATTTTGGTACGAAGATTGGAATACCGGGATATCCCACCAATCCTGGTATGAATTCTGATATGATCAGGGCAGGATCACAACAAAGACTATGCTATATTTTTGCACAAGAAGACAGCAGTAAAGATAAAGTCATAAATATGGAATTCTTCAGGCGCTTTTATAATACCGCACTACAAATTAGCGGAGGCTGGCACGACTGTATTAAGCCTGATTTTATAACTTTTCATCATCGGGGTGTTTATGCTAATAGTTACGGTCTTAGCGCTCTGCTACAGGCAAGTGTTTTGAATATGATACTTAAATCTACCGTTTATGAACTGGACAAATTGGCACAAAGCAACCTTAAAAATGCCATCATGAACTATGCAAAATTTAGTACTGATTTTACAATGCCAAGAGGAATAACCGGACGATTTCCGAAGAATACTTCTTTTAGTGATTTATTACCTGCTTTTGCTAATTTATTTCAAGCTGATCCGATTGGTAATTTGGATGCAGGTCAGGAATTTAAAAGATTATGGAATCTGACATCTGAAGAAACTAAAACAGAACTGATAAAATCAAGTGGTGTAAGTTTGATTATGGTAAACGGTTTGGCCGGAATGCAAATCATGAATGATGTTTTGTCAAAAGTGAGCGAAGGGAAACCAATTATGGAAGGTCATTTTGGTTTTCCGTATGCAGGCTTAAGTGTCCATAAATACAAAGGCTACCAGGCTAGTGTAAAAGGCACAAGCAAAAACGTTTGGCATTATGAAAACAGTGATAAAAACAATCTTTATGGCCAATATTCATCTGCAGGAGCAATGGAATTACTCACACTTGGTGTTCCAAAAACTCCGGAAACGAACGGTTTAACTTTGGAAGGCTACGACTGGGCTCATGTAGCGGGTACAACCGTTGCAAATGTTCCTTTTACAGAAATGGCAAAAAGCGAGGCACGTGAATTTAATGGAAAAGCATTCTTAGCACACGCATCTTTAGATAATCAGGGTGTATTTGCTATCGATTATAAAGACTATAATCTGGATACGGAAATGACAGCTTTAAAATCGTATTTCTTTTTTAATGATAAAATATTATGCCTCGGTTCTGACATCAAGAATACAAACGGCACTCATCCTATTCACACAACGTTGTTCCAAACATCGTATGGTACAAACAATAAATCTATCGTTAACGGAAAAACAGAAACTGGTAACGATTATATTTTTGATCAAACCAGTGGTGGCGTTTGGGCTACCGATGCTAACGGAAATGGCTATGTGTTGCCTAAAGCTGTGGTGAATAACAACAATGTGGTAATTACAAGGGGCAAACAAACCTCGTTTAACGAAAACAGCAAAACTGCGACATCCACTGGTAATTTTACCAAGGCATACATTAACCACGGTGTGGCGCCAACATCTGCTACCTATCGCTATGCGGTATGGCTAAAAGGCGAGACAAACACCAAAGATTTAGCTGATAATTTTAGTAAATATTTTAACGTTATCCAACAGGATGAAAAAGCGCACGTAGCGCAATATGTGCCAGATAGTATATTTGGCTATGTAGTTTTCGATTCTTCTGCAAAATTTAATGCGGATGTAGTTAAAAACGTAGACAAACCATCAGTTATTATGACGCAAAAAATAACCGGGGGGAATTTGAAAATAAGTCTTACCAACCCAAATTTAGGTTTACTTAAAGAGGACGAAAATCCCGATTGGAATACCATCAGTAAAACTCCTTCCTTTTTATATAGAAAACCGGTTACGGAAGAAGTGAATTTAAATATTATAGGAAAATGGATTCTAAAAAAAGCTGTTACAGGTGTTACGACAACGGTTAACGGAACAGATACTAAAATTACTTTTAGCACCGTAAACGGTAAAACCATGCAAATCGAACTGGTTAAAGCCCACTAAAACGTTTCAACTAATCCAGTATCTTATTAAAAAGATAAAAACAGAAATTCTTTAGATCAACTTAATAAATGCAGAGCCGAAAAGCCCTGCATTTTTTTTACATAAAATCTACAATGGTCAAAATACCTGTAAATATTCATCATTTAAAATGGGTTTTAATCAAAATTGATAGTTTTTTAGCGAAAACCAAACTTAATAGACTGTCAGATGTCTTTATTTAGCATTACTAAATCTAAAGAACAAATAAAGACTTAAATAAATTTCATTTTAAACAAAAGTAAAAGCTTCTTAAATGTTGAGACTTATTTATAGCTTAAGAATCGTAAAAATGTATTTTAATTTTTAAAAAAAATCAGCATTACAATATGATACAATTTATAAAACAACAAAAAAAAGGATTAAATAAATTAACAAGCGGTATTATTTTACTATCAATTTTTAGTATTGGTGGCAATAATACATATGCTCAAAAATCATCAGAGTTAAGCGATAAAAAAATAGCTTTCATATTTGATTTAGAAAAAATTTATTCGAATAATATTTTAAAAAAAGTAAAAAAAACGGGCAAAATGCCTCGATCCAGCTCAAAAGGATATACAGCTATCAGTGATTGGACCAGTGGATTTTACCCTGGAAACTTATGGTTAACTTACGAATTTACAAAGGACAAAAATATCCTTAAAAAAGCCGAATATGCGACCGCATTGGTAGAAAGTAACAAATATTTTACTACCGACCATGATATAGGTTTTATGATTTATTGCAGTTATGGTAATGGATACCGATTAACTAAAAACGATAAGTATAAGCAAGTGATTATTGAAGCGGCAAAAACTGCTGTAACAAGATACAATCCAACAGTAAAATCTATCATGTCCTGGAATCCAGATTCAGGAAGAGATTGGAAATTTCCGGTAATTATTGATAATATGATTAATCTGGAATTATTGGTAAAAGCAACCGAATTTACAAATGACAGTACTTACTACAAAATAGCGGTTAATCATGCCAATACAACCATGAAAAACCAGTACCGGGCAGATTTTAGCTGTTCGCACGTGGTAGATTATGATCCTGAAACAGGAAAAATGCGTAAAAGAGACTGGAACAACGGAAATAGTGACGCAAATACTGCTGCCTGGAGTCGTGGACAAAGCTGGGGATTATATGGTTTTAGCTTTATGTATCAATATACTCATAAAAAAGAATATTTAGAACAGGCAGAAAATGTAGCAAGCTATATTTTGAACAACCCTAATATGCCAAAAGATATGGTTCCGTACTGGGATTACAATGCTCCACAAATACCAACAGTTAGAGATGCTTCTGCTGCAGCTATATTAGCTTCTGGTTTATTGCGTTTAGCGCCTTTATCACCTGAAAATGGTGAAAAATATTTTAAAGCTGCAGAACAGATTTTAAAAAGTTTATCTTCTGACACCTATCTTAATACGAGTAAAAAAGGAGATTACTTATTAAAGCATGCTACTGGAAATTTTTTAAGAAATTCTGAAATAGATGGTGGTTTAATTTATGCCGATTATTATTTTTTAGAAGCTTTACTTTCTTATCAACAAATGAAGAAAAAGTTTAATTAAACCAATTGTCAATCTGGAAATTGAGAAAAAACAAATTAACCTAATTAAAAATAATGATCATGTTTAAAAAAATGAATACCAACTTATTGGCTCTATTTCTTTTTTCTACAATATGCTTACAAGTGGTTGCACAAAAAAAACCAAATATAGTGATTGTACTTACAGATGATATGGGATATAGTGATCTTTCCTGTTATGGCAATCCACTAATTAATACACCTTTTATTGATGGTATGGCAAAAAAAGGAGTTTTGGCTACTAATTTTGTAACAACATCCCCTACTTGCTCCCCTTCCCGATCTTCTTTAATCACCGGTAGATATTGTACCAGAACCGATTTAGTATGGCCGGTCGGTCCAGGTGAAAAACCTTGTTTAAAAGATGAAGAGGTTACCATTGCCGAAATGTTAAAACCTGCTGGTTATAAAACGGCATGTATAGGGAAATGGCACATGGGCGATTATGGTACGGCATTGCCTAATAAGCAAGGTTTTGATGAGTTTTTTGGTATGATGTACAGCCATGATTACAGAACTCCTTATGTACAAACTGATACCATCATTAAAATTTTCAGAAACACTAAACCTGAGATTTATAAACCTGCAGACACCATATTGACTTCTATTTATACCAAAGAAAGTATTAAGTTTGTTAACGAATCTGCTAAACAAAAAAAGCCTTTTTTCCTTTATCTCACCTATAATATGCCACATCTGCCTGTGGGTTTAGCTGCCAAAAAAAATGGTTTACAATCCGCTGGTGGAGCGTTAGGAAATGTCATAGAAGAAATGGATGATGCACTTGCGAATCTTTGGAAAACATTAGAAAAAAACGGGCAGGCAGACAACACTATTTTTATTTTTACAAGTGACAACGGTCCTTGGCTAAATGCTCCACAAAGAATGTTTGAAGACGGAATCACACAACCGTACCACATTGGAACCGCTGGTATTTTTAAAGGTTCAAAAGGAATCTCTTACGAAGCCGGACATCGTGTTCCTTTTATTATTTATTATAAAGGACATACTCTTGTCAATGAAGTTATAAGAACTCCTCTTGCAAATATTGATATACTGCCTACCATTGCCGATTGGACACAAGTAAAATTACCTGCCTACACCATTGACGGAGAATCAGTAAAAAATATCTTAAGTATTAAAAATTATAATAAACAGCACCAGCCTATTTATTATGTCAATCGTGTATTAGAAGGAGTAAAGGATGGCGAATGGAAGTTAAGAAAAACTGTAAAGGATGGTAAAAATCTAAATGAAATGTACAATCTCTCAGAAGATCCTGCAGAAAGAGTAAACCTGTTTGACAATCCAGCCTACAAACAAAAACAAGAACAATTATTACTACTGTTCAATCAGTATCCGGGATGATTTTACTCGTTTGATTTCAGTCAAACTTAAAATCTGTAATTTACCTTCTCATATTCAAAGAAAAATAAAAAAGTTCTAATCTAACCAATAAACATGATTAAACCTTTTTATGAAAATTAAAGTAATGTACACAATAGCATAACTGTAAGAATAAAAATTCAAAAAACAACCTTAAATACAATATCAGTTAAAATAATCATTAGTAAATAAACACTTTAACTAAATTTAATACCATTTTGAACATATTTAAAACTGCTTTAAAGTATTCATAGCTAAATTCGTGTTGTACTTTAAAATTGTATAAATCAAAAGATTATGAAATTCAAAAAAAACATAGTTTTCTTTTACCTGTTGGGATTGATAAATTTTCCATTGGCAATTGTAGCACAAACAGCTGATCGCCCAAATATCCTTATCATCATGACCGATCAGCAAACTGCTGATGCAATGAGTATAGCAGGCAACAAAGATTTGCAAACACCAGCTATGGATAAGTTAGCGCAAAATGGTGTTCGCTTTACAAAAGCTTATTGTGCCCAACCGTTATGTAGCCCGTCTCGTACCGCTATTTTTAGTGGTAAAATGCCTTTTGAAACTGGTTTCGTAGGCAATATACCAGAGAGAGATGGTCTTTGGCCAGATGATTTATTGATGATGGGAAAAATTTTCCAAAATGGCGGTTATAAAACAGGCTATGTGGGTAAATGGCATTTGCCTGTCCCAGTTACTAAGAAAAGCCAACATGGTTTTGAATACATTGAGAACACAAACTTTTTAGATTATAATGATGCTGCCACACCTTCCTTTTGCGCACGCTTTATTAAAGAGAATAAAAGTAATCCATTTTTATTGGTAGCTTCATTCTTAAATCCACATGATATTTGCGAATGGGCACGGGATGAAGATTTAAAAATGGATGTTTTAGAAGATGCACCACCACCTCATCAATGCCCTCAGTTACCAGCCAACTGGGAAATTCCGGACAATGAACCAAAAATATTACGTGAACTTCAAAAAACCGTGGGCTTACGCACCTATCCATCGGTAAATTACACTCCGGAAAAATGGCGTCAATACCGCTGGGCTTATAACCGATTAGTAGAGAAAGTGGATGCTTATATCGAAATGGTTTTGGCTTCGCTAAAAAAATATGATATCGAAAAAAACACCATCATTATTTTCACAGCCGATCATGGCGATGGAAATGCGGGACATAGTTGGAACCAAAAACAGGTTTTGTATGAGGAAGCCACTAAAATTCCTTTTATCATTTCGAAAATAGGCCAATGGAAACCCCGAACTGATGACATGTTGGTTTGTAATGGTATCGATATTATTCCTACCATTTGTGGCTTTACCGGTGTAGAAAAACCTAATTATTTAAAAGGTATTGATATCAGTAAAAAAATAGAAAATCCTGGTTTAAAACTACGAGATACTTTAGTGATTGAAACTGATTTTGCTGATAACGAAGATCTATTAGGCATTAGTGGTAGAGCTGTAATAACAAAAGATTTTAAATACATTGTTTACAATAAAGGCGAAATAAAAGAACAGTTGTTTGATTTATCAAAAGATCCGGGAGAAATAACTAATCTGGCAGTAAATAAATCATACAAAAAACAACTCATTGTTATGCGTAACTATTTAAAAAAATGGTGTAAAGCTAATGACGATAAGTTTATTTTGAGTCTGTAATAATTATTTTTCAAGCTGTTGATAAACGGTATAAACAGTTAAAAAGAAACAATGAAAATATTTTCTGATTTAGGATATAAAAAGACGATATTAAATTCTATCCTCTTTTTAATGGTAAGTGCTAGCTGTGTGGCACAAAAAAAAGTTAGGTTACTTTATAGATCAGATTTTTCTAAACCTCTAGACTGTAATGCTTGGATAGCTGAAATAGACAATATTCCGGGTTATACCTCGACGGTTTATACTCATAAAAACGCTTTGGTACTAGATACTCAAGGAGGTGTTACCGTTTGGTTAAATAAGGTATTGAATGGCAACATACAAATTGAATACGATAGAATTGTACGAATGGATAATAAATGTAACGACCGTGTCAGTGATTTAAACCAATTCTGGATGGCAAGCGACCCAAAAAACGCAAAGCTGTTCTCTCGTAATGGTAAATTTGACGAATATGACGATCTGTTATTATACTATGTAGGTATTGGAGGATGGAATAACACTTCTACTCGCTTTAGAAAATACCTTGCCACATCAAAACCTGTCATACAAGAATATACCGATAAAGCACATTTAATAGAAGCTGAAAAAACATACCATATCAAAATAATAGTAAAAAACGGCACATCTAGTTTTTGGGTAAATGACAAACTATTTTTTAATTATGTAGATCCAGCTCCACTTACTTCGGGATATTTTGGTTTTAGGAGTTTGCATTCCCGACAACAAATTAAAAACCTTCGTATCTATGCTCTTTAGCATTTAAAAAAAATATTAAAAATTTATATCATATAAAATGAAAAAAAGTAAATCATTAAAGCTGTGTTTTTCTCTGGTAAGTATGTTATTTATAACAGCATCCTATGCTCAAAACAATAAACAAATAGAGCAAAACACGATACGGAATATTAATTGGCGGTTAAGTGAGCAAAAAGACATAGCTACACCAGAACAAATCCTGGACAATCAATTTATTCCTATCGGTGATAAAGAACCAAAAGGTATCATTATCGAAGACATGAAAAACAAACATAATGGCAATCCTGTCTATAAGTTCATTTGCACTGGAGAAGCTAACCGAATTGAACTTTCTTCAACATTTGGAACCAAAGAAAACCTAAAAGGCTATTCTGACGAGGAAATCAAAGACTTATCAAAAATCTATGAAGGCTATATTAACTCATTTCATGGAAATTATGGTGATATAGTAACTTACGATTGGTATACCAGATTTCCGGAAGCCGAATCCCCTACAAAAGGTGGAATTATTGCACAAATCCACGGCAGACCAGACCGCACATTACTGATAAATCCTAAAGGAAAGTTGGTAAAATTATCAATACAAGAAATGACAAAAATGCTGGATACTATGTATTTTGATAAACACATAGGCAAAAACATTAAAACAAAAAAAACAAACGGTTGGCGTGTCGATGCAGCTGCAGGAGGTCCAATTGCCGAAATGAGTTATCGTCCGCCTTATTTATATATGTTGGTTCGCAGCAGTGCCGAACGTGTATCTGATAGTGAAACCAGAACCAGACCTTACCCTAATAAAGTAGCTGTAGGTAAGGTAATCGGTGAAAATGGAAAAACCGGATTCTTGGCATTTTCTGAGCCAACAAGCAGTGTGCCTATTAATAAGTGGATTCATTTTAAAATGGAAATAAAATACAGTAAATACAATCACAACGCTGACGAGGTTTTAGAAAAAGGGTATATTAAAATGTGGATGGATGACAAAGTGTTGTGCGATATCAAAAATGTTGACATAGGTAAAAACGACGAATTAGGCCCCTACTTCAAATATGGTATTTACAAACCCTTTAAAGATGGTTTTACAGTAGAACATAGTGGATTTAAAGAGACTATCCAAAAACAATAAGTAAATCCCCGTTAGTCATTTATTTACATTCGGAAAACTTAACTGATTATACTCAATAATGTTTAAAAAACATCAAATGAATAAAACGTTTCTAGCTTTTATTTTCTTACTCATTAGCCTTACCAATCAAGCTCAAACTGAAAAAAACAAAGTATTAGTTTGCAGTTATCAATTTACCAATAATAGTGAATTAAAAGACTGGCAAATGGAAGGAGAAGGAAAATCATACATCAAAAATGGAATGTTAATTTTAGAGCCTTTGCATTTTCAGATGCTAAAAAAGTTAATGGATAAAGGAAAGATTTCAAAAAAAAATAATACCGAAGAATATCAACCATACCTTATCAAAGCGATGAAAAAAAAGTATGGAAAGTATATTTCACGTTATTATGTTAATAATACTACCGATTCAGATTCAAACAAAAATGACCTACAATTTTATGGAGGCAGCTTTAATATTTGGAACAAAAAATTTTTAACCGAATCCAGTTTTTCTATCGAATTTGACTTTAAAGCACTTTATCCCACTCCATTGCATATGGTATTATTTTCTGCTTTGGGAACCAACGGAAAAGGAATTTTTGATGAAACATTTCCTAAGCGTAATGGACTTTCAACCGAACTTATGACTGGAAACCTGAATAATTATCGCATCTCATATTTTGAGCCACAACGCAAAACAGCCAATCTTCGGAAAGCTCCAGGTAGAAAATTGTTGTATGAAGGAGAAGACATTGTTTCTAAAAATCCAGATAAAACCTATCACTGTGAAATCAAAAAAATCAATGATGAAATCAGCTATATAGTTGACGGTAAATTGATTTTTAGCTACAAAGATAATCAACCTTTAGCAGGTGGTTATTGGGGATTCAGACTCATGCCTTGTGCTTTAGGAGCGTATGACAACATCAAAGTGTACAATTACAAATAAAATATAAACTGTTATTACCAATTCAAAACCTAACCGTATAAAACAATGTTCAAATTAAATTATCCATCAGCGCATAAGGTCTTCATTAAACTCCTCTTATTAGCTCCTCTATTTCTATTGGTACAGAATGTTTTTGCACAATCTACAGTAAAAGAAATTTTTAAAGGGTTTAATCAGTTTTCAGAGGCTTATAAAATTAGTAATAACGAATCTGACAACGGTAACGGTATTAAAAACATCAGCTTAAACGCTATTCGACAACAAGGCAACAGAGAATTTCCGTATCCTGTAAAAGGACATACGTTGATTGCTAATCCTCCAATATTTACCTGGCCAATGGCCGATTATGAATATCCAAAAACTTTTCCTGAAACACCCAGTAAAAAAAAATTAGAGGAATACCTGCGTTATGATTTTCAATTGGGGCAGGATAAAAAATTTTTCAAGACTATAATTAATGCAAATGGTTTACGAATGCCTTTTTATAATAATCATAAAGCCTTGGCACCCGGAACCTGGTATTGGCGTTATAGAGTAGCTGGTAAACAATGGTCACAAACATTTGAAATTGATATTTTACCAAACATACCAAAATTTGAATCCCCAAAAGAAAATGTTGCATTAAAACTAATTCCCTCGCAACATCCACGTATTTTCAAGCCCTTGAAAATAAATTCTCCAACAGCTGACCAAAGTAATTTAATCGCTCAATATAAAAGCAAAGCTAATGCCGCTCTGGGAAAAAATATAGTAACCTATAAAGTTAAAGGAGAAGAAATACCAGCTACAGCATCAAAACAAGAGCGAGACCAAATTTTGAAATTTCGTTTGCGTTACGAAATAGAAGGAATGTGTAGTGATATAGAAAACCTATTGATGGCTTATGATATTACACACAATGAAAAATATTTGGATAAAGCACTTACGTTTACCAGATACATAGCTTCTTTAAATGGTGTAGAGATGTACGAAATGGCCGATTTCTCTGCTTCTAAATCAATGTCAACTTTAGCTATGACTTATGATATCGCTTATGATAAAATTAATTTGGCTGATAAAAAACAATATGAAAATTTTATCATTCCTGTGGCAAAATTGATAATGGGAGAAGCTTTAAAAGAAAATATAGGCTCAGCTGATGGTATCGTAGGGGAACATTTTTTTCAACATATATTCCATAACGTGTTTGTAACATCAATGGTCATGAAAGACCATACTCCGGAAGCAAAAATATGGTTTGATATGTTATATAATATCTGGCTTTCCCGTTCTCCGGCAGGAGGTTTTGCTTCTGATGGTGTTTGGCCTAATGGCAATATGGGATACCTTCATGTGAGTATGGAATCAATGGTTAGTAATTTTATTTTATTTAGAGATTTATTTAACGTAAATACTTTTAGCCATCCCTGGTACTTAAATTGTGCCAATGCCCTGGCCTACACTATTCCTATCAAATCAGCAGGTGACGGTTTTGCTGACGGAAGTGATGAATGGGAGCAATTAAACAAATTACGAACCGGATTTGCCTATATTCTTGGGCAGGAGCTAAACAATCCTTTTGCTATTAACTACGCTTATAAAATTTCCAACCAATCTTTAGACAGCATTTATCAGTTTAATGGAAGTGTTTTTTCTGATTATCGCCTACAACACCAGCCAAAAAAAATAATGCAATTAGATTGGAAAACAATTCCACAATCGGCAGTTTTTCCTGAAAGCGGTATTGCAGTTATGAATACGGATGTGCTGGATGCCAAAAAGAATTTATTTCTTTCCTTTTACAGTTCGCCATTCGGAATAGGATCGCATGCTTTAGCCGAACAAAACAGCTTTAATATCATTTACAAAGGGAAACCTTTGTTTTACCCAACTGGCTACCGTATTACTACACAAGATAAACATTATCTGTTAGCACAAAAACACAGCAGAGCCAGAAACACTATTACTGTTGACGGAATGACACAAGGCTATAGTCAAAAAGATTACGGATGGTTGCCCAGATATTTAGACGGAGAAAACATTACCTATGTGATGGGTGATGCTTCAAACGCTTATAAAAAAATGGATTCAACTATAATCAACTGGATTACAGTATTAAAAAATGCCAATAGTTACGATACTAAAAACGGATTTATCATTAACGATGAGGACGATCCTAAAGTGAGTAAATTTCGTCGACATGTAGCTCTTTTACGCCCCAATATTGTGGTAGTCTATGACGAACTGGAAGCGCAAAAGCCTGTAAACTGGACTTTCCAACTGAATGGTTTGCAAAGAGCAAATATGACATTAAATCCCAATGATAAATCATTAATTGCTAATACCGATAATGGTGATGCTTTGGTAAATGTTTTTAGCAGCTTGCCAACGGCTAAAAAATTGGTCGATAGTTCTTTTGTAAAACCATTTGATTGGCTTAATCCACAAAGAGGAAGACCTGCCAAAAAATTTGACAAACAACAATTTCATTACAAGGTTGAAAACGTCGAAAAATCAAAACAGATGCGCTACTTTGCCGTAATACAAATCGATGAAAGTAATGGTCTATCTTTTACAAACATACAACCAGATAACAAAGGGAATATCGCTATAGGTGATTATATGATAAATGCCCAACTGAACTTAGATCAGCCGGCGAGATTGGAAATAGAAAATAAAAAAACTGGGGAATATTTGTTGTATGGTCCATCTAATGGTGCTTCAAAAGCAAAAGGACGTAAATTTTCGTTAAGTACCATTTTAGTAAATAGTTCGAATGGTTTTCAGGAATCGATAGACCGCTATCCAATGATGGTTACAGATAAAAAATGAATGTAACGAATATTATTTTCTGCTAAAAAATTAAAAATGCGAATACAAAAGTTATTAATAAAAGTTTAAACAAAATCTAAATATTTTTAATTAAAATCTAAACCCATTCAAAAAAGATATCATTAGTTTTACTTCTCAAGAATCTAACTGTTTTTTAACTTTTTAATGTTCAAAAGAAGTAAAAAACACACAATAATAACTATATTGTAGTTGTAAAATGCAACAATTACAATCCATTATAAAGAAAATGAAACATTGGACTAAACATATAGTAATTTTACATACCTTTTTTGGTATTTTACTTTTTTTATTACTTCCTGCAGGTACAGTTACTGCTCAAAATAGTAATAAACAGTTTAGAAATATTTCAGTAGATAAAGGACTTTCACAAAGTTCTGTCTTTGCAATTCAACAAGATGCTCTTGGTTTCATTTGGATTGGAACTCAGGATGGTCTAAATCGTTATGACAGTAAAGGTTTTAAGGTATATCGTCCCTTACAAAATGTTAAAAACAGTCTGCAATCCTATTATATCCGAAGTTTATTTACCGATCATAATGGTCAATTATGGATAGGTGGAAATCAGGGAATCAGCGTTTATAATTATGATACGGATAGTTTTATAAACTACAAACTGCCTCGTACTTTAGGTGAATGGTATATTTCCTCTATTACAGAAGACAGTGCTCATCAAATTTGGGCAACCTCAATTGCTGGAGATGTTTTTATGCTTTCGCCAAATGCAGAAAACTTTGTCCCAATTAAATTCAATGCTTCCTCCCATGAAATTAAAAAAATCGCATACATCGGGCTTTGGCAACAGCAAATTATTTTAGGTACCGATGTTGGCCTTTTTAAATTAAAACCAAATACCCATCAATTAATCAAATTTAATCTAGGAGCAAAAAAACCTTATATCAACGATGTTTTTATCCAAGGTAAAATAATGTGGATTGCAACAGAGGGTTATGGTCTAATTCAATACAATGCTGAAAACGGAAAAATTAGTTCACTACTACACAGCACTACTGCAAATAGTCTAGTGGATAACAATGTTAGATGTGTAGGGAAAGATACAGAAGGGAATATCTGGATTGGGACTTTTAAAGGGCTTTCCATTTACGATTTAAAAAACAATTCTTTTACTAACTATTACCACCAAATAGCGCAGCCATATACCATAAGTCAAAATTCGGTGCGCTGTTTCTTTAGAGACAAACAAAATGGTATTTGGTTAGGAACTTATTATGGTGGGCTTAACTATTACCATAAAAATGATATCAAGTTTAATCTACTTAGTCAGAATTCAGGAAAACCATCTTTAAATGATGAAGTCATTGGTGTAATCAAACAGGATGCGAAAGGTAATTTTTGGATTGGAAGTAATGATAAAGGACTAAATTACTGGAATAAAAATACCAATACCATTACTTATTATTCAAATAATGAAAATAATCCAAATAGCTTAAGTTCAAACAATATCAAAGCCATTGCTTTTGATAGTAACGGAAATGTATTGATTGGTACTCATAATGGGGGATTAAATTTGCTAAATCCCAACAGTGGTAGTGTACAGCGTTTTCTTCACGATGAAAACAATCCCAGTTCCATAGCTGGAAACCTGGTTTATAGCATCTTAAAAGATTCCAAAAACCGTATATGGGTGGGTACACGATCCGGATTGGATCAGTTTCATCCTGAAACCAAATCTTTCACGCATTTCCATTTAGACAAAGCAGGAAAACGCCCTTCTTCAGATGATATTACCTATCTTTTCGAAGATAGCAAACATCGAATTTGGATTGGAACTACCAATGGAGTTACATTGTTTTATCCTGACAATATTCTATTTGGAGATCTGG
Source organism: Flavobacterium plantiphilum (assembly GCF_046000495.1). Lineage (NCBI taxonomy): Bacteria > Pseudomonadati > Bacteroidota > Flavobacteriia > Flavobacteriales > Flavobacteriaceae > Flavobacterium > Flavobacterium plantiphilum. The sequence continues at coordinate 125,468 of NZ_JBELQA010000001.1, read as the reverse complement.
GACACGGAAAATTAAGTGATGATATTATCAATTGTATTACCGAAGACAAAAAACATCGAATCTGGATTGGAACCAGAGAAGGATTGCGCCTGTATGATGAAGCTCAGGAATCGTTTAAAAGCTTTAAAGGAACAATAGATTTTGTAAAAGAAACAATTTACGGTATAGTTCCAGATGATGATGAAAATCTATGGATTTCGACTAATAGAGGTTTGATAAAATTCAACCCAGACAAAGGGACGGTACAAACCTTTGATGAAAGTGATGGTTTACAAAATAAACAATTTAACGAATATTCCTTTTATAAGGCTAAAGATGGTATGCTCCTTTTTGGAGGAATCAAAGGTCTCTCCTATTTCTATCCATCAATGGTAAAACAGCAAGCACTTCCTTTAAAATTGAGTTTCACAGCACTGGAAGTGTTAAATAAAACCGTTGCAGTCAATGATGAAACTAAAATTCTCCAAGAACACATTGATCAGGCTAAAAGCATCGAAATTGGACATGAATACAAACAATTCAGTATCTTTTTTAATACGTTTAATTACATATCGTCTAATCGGACACAATACTATTATAAATTAAATGGAATTGATAAAGATTGGCAACGTACGGACCAACTAAAAATTAGTTACAGCAATCTGCCTATAGGAAAATACGAGTTGCAAATTAAAGCTATGGGACCTAATGGCGAAATGAGCGCCATTAGAAATTTAGACATTAAAATTCTACCACCATGGTATAAAGCTACTTGGTTTATTATTTTAGTATTAATTGTTATTGGTACAGCTTCTTACATTGGTTTCCGGATGATTACCGAACGTATTAAAGCATTGCAACAATTAAAATTAGAACGGATCGATAAGAAAAGAGTCCGTGAAATTAATCAGGTCAAAATGGAATTTTTTACCAATGTTTCTCATGAACTTCGAACTCCGTTAACGCTTATTTTAGCACCTTTAGAAGAATTATTGAAATTGCCGTTTACCGATAAAGCAACCAAGAAAAAACACGAATTGATGTTTCTTAATGCGAAAAGACTTTACAATTTAGTGGACCAACTATTTGAGTTCAGAAAAACCGAAATGGGAACACAACAGCTCAAAGTGGGTAAAAGTGATATTGTACATTTCATTAATGAAATTTACGAATCATTCAAACCGCTTTCTGAAAAAAAACAAATTCATTTTTCAAACCATTCTTCTGAAAAGGAACTCTCCTTTTATTTTGACAAGGATGCAATGGAAAAAATATTATTTAATCTTTTATCCAATGCCTTCAAGTATACCGAAACAGAACATAATATAAGCATCGAATTATTGAAAAAAGAAGATCAAATAGTAATCAAAGTAGCCGATACCGGAATGGGGATTAGTGAAGAGGATCTAGCTAAAGTTTTTGATCGTTTTTATCAGGTAAATAATAAAGAAATGAATTTGGGTTCTGGTGTGGGATTGGCTTTTACCAAACGTTTGGTCGAATTGCATCATGGAACTATTACTGCCGAAAGTACTAAACAAGAAGGAAGTATTTTTACCGTAAGTCTGCCTATTTCTGATGAAGCTTATAAAAATGATATACACATCGACAGTAAAACGCAGGAAACTTCTATAGTTACTGAAAATGAGAACACAACCGAAAATATTTTCCTCTTAGAAGAAAATGAAGAATTAATCAATGAAATTACAGAAGGGGTACAAGCTATTAAACTACTAATTGTTGATGATAACAAAGAAATTCTAGCGTATTTACAGGATTATTTCTGCAAAATGTATGAAGTAACAGTAGCTTATGATGGTCAAATGGCATTAGATTTACTGGAAGTTCAACCATTTGATATCATTATTAGTGATGTAATGATGCCAGAACTTGATGGACTACACTTTTGCAAACGGGTGAAGCAAAACATCAATACATCCCATATTCCTTTTATGCTTTTAACGGCCAAAACAGAAACCAGTCAGCAAATAAAAGGATTAGAAATGGGCGCTGACGATTATATTACAAAACCTTTTTCAACGCAGTTATTAGCTGTAAAAGTAGCCAACTTACTTCGCTCTCGTAAACGCCTTAAAGAATATTATTCTGCATCAAAAGAAATGGTTCCGGAAAATATTGCTTTTAATACTCTTGATGAAGAATTTTTGAAAGAAGCTATAGGTATCGTTGAAGAACATCTGGCCGATTCTGAATTTACTGTAGATGTATTTAGCAGACAAATAGGAATGAGTCGCTCCAACCTTTATTTGAAATTGAAGGCAATTACTGGTGAATCGGCAATGGATTTCATAAAGAGAATACGCTTTAAAAAAGCAGTAGAACTCATGCAGAGTAAGCGATACACCATAGCACAAATTACTTATATGTGCGGTTTTAATTCGCCTTCCTATTTTTCGACAGCATTTAAGCAACATTATGGCTGTATACCAAGCGAATATTTAGCCAAAATGGACAATACTAAAAACGGCTTTTAAACGGTCAAAACAAGTTCTACTTTTAAAACCAAGATCTCGACAAATGACTATAGTCATTAGGAACGAGTACGCCCAATTTCGCCTATTTTTTAAACATAGTATTAAAACTAAAAGCCATAGAGTACAACAAATACAAACAATTACATAAATAAATAAAAACTCATGAAATTTATCCAATTAATTTGGGGAATTGCTTTTATATTCTCCTTCCCTACTTTGGCACAGACAAAAGCCACTGTTTCCATCCAAAACAATTCGGATTTAGATCGAAAAGAAGCCGTGGTGTCTGTAAAATGGGATGCTGTTTTATCTCATTTTCCTCAAATAGACACTACTAATTTTGTAGTGATTAATCTTGCTACAAAAAAGCAGGTTTCTTATCAATTAGAACATCTGGGTAATACATCAATCCAAAACTTATTAGTACAAGTTGATGTCAAAGCAAAATCAACACTTTTACTTTCGATTCAAAAAGGAAAAGCAGCAGCAATTATTACCAAAACTTACGCTCGTTATGTTCCGGAACGCAAAGATGATTTTGCCTGGGAAAACGATAAAATTGCCTTTCGTACTTATGGAAAAGCGTTAGAAAAACAAGTTGGTGATGCTTATGGTTTTGATGTATGGGTGAAACGAACTGACAGAATGATTTTAAACGAACGTTATAAATTGGCAGATTATCATGTTGATCATGGCGATGGATTAGATTATTATCATGTTGGTTTTTCATTAGGCGCAGGAAATATGGCACCTTACATCAATGATACTATTCGATACTCAGGAAATTACCATCATTGGAAAGTATTAGATAACGGCCCATTGCGTTCTACTTTTCAATTAATGTATGATACTTGGAATGCTGGTGGCATACAAGTTAAGGCTACTAAAACCATATCAATTGATGCAGGTTCTCAGCTTAATCGCATCGAAAATCAATTTACTTTTGATGGGAATAAACCAATGCCAGTAGTTGTTGGTATTATCAAAAGACCAGAAGCTGGAAATATTTTATTAAACGAACAATTAGGTATAGTAGGCTATTGGGAACCTACTTTTGAAAAAGATGGTACCACTGGTGTTGGTGCAATATTAACAACTCCTGTTATTAATATGTTAGTTAACAAACAACAACTATTAGCTAAAACCACCGTTAAAAACAACGAATCTATCGTTTACTATGCTGGAGCAGCCTGGAATAAGGCCGGAAAAATCACCAATTCTAAAAAATGGTTTGATTATTTGAATGATTTTAATCAATCCATCAAAAATCCTTTGATTGTAACTGTAAAATAATGCTTATTCCATTTCATTAAAAGGCGATTAAATCAAAAAGATTTAGTCGCCTTTTTTTTATTTTAATCAATCCTGTTTCTTCAAATATCTAAATATAACCCCCATAACCATTGATTTATAACCATAAAACAAGCTGTTTACACAAATTCGAAAGTTAAATGGTAAATATTGAAATAGCTTTTTTGATTTCAAATATAACTTCGCAATATCAAAACTGATAAAAGCCAAAATAAATACTAACTAAAACAATTAAAACAATGTCAATTAACTTATTTGATTTAACAGGGAAAACAGCTTTAATAACTGGAGGAGTTCATGGTTTAGGAATGGCAATGGCCAAAGGACTGGGACATGCAGGAGCGAAAATTGTAGTCAACGATCTTTCGCAAGAGGCATTAGATAATGCAATTGCTGAATACAAATCGGTAGGAATTGAAGCTTACGGCTATGTATTTGACGTAACTGATGAAAGTGCTGTAATTGCAAGTATAAACAAGATTGAGTCAGAAGTAGCTCCAATAGACATTTTAATCAATAATGCCGGAATTATCAAAAGAACCCCTATTATCGAAATGGAGGTTAAAGATTTCGCAGCGGTAATCAATGTCGATTTAATTAGTCCGTTTATTGTTTCTAAAAATGTAGCGAAAGGAATGATTCAACGTGGTGGTGGAAAAATCATTAACATCTGTTCTATGATGAGTGAATTGGGTAGAGATTCTGTAAGTGCTTATGCTGCTGCCAAAGGAGGATTAAAAATGCTAACTAAAAATATGGCTACCGAATGGGCCAAGTTTAACATCCAAACTAATGGAATAGGTCCTGGTTATTTTGCAACGAGCCAAACTGCTCCAATCAGAGTAGACGGACATCCATTTAATGAGTTTATCATTAGCAGAACACCGGCTAATCGTTGGGGAGACCCGGAAGATTTACAGGGTGCTGCCATATTTTTATCTTCAAAAGCAAGTGATTTTGTAAACGGACACATTCTTTATGTTGACGGAGGAATATTGGCAACTATTGGGAAGCCCTCAAATGAATAAATTATAGAACCTTATCTAAAAACTATGTCAACAATTGAATGTACAATAAATCAAAATCAACGAAGCAGTGCATTAATCCCAATGCTTATTTTAACCAGTTTGTTTTTTATTCTGGGATTTGTAACCTGGTTGAACGGACCGCTAATTCCTTTCTTCGAATTGGCTTGCGAATTATCATCTTCACAAGCTTATTTTGTGACATTTGCCTTTTATATTGCTTATTTTGTAATGGCTATTCCATCCTCTAAGGTGATTGAGAATATCGGCTATAAAAACGGAATTTCATTTGGTTTAATTACTATAGCTGTGGGGGCATTTCTATTTTACCCAGCCGCAGAAACAAGAACTTTTGGTTTGTTTTTATTAGCATTATTTATCATGGGAACAGGTCTGGCTATTTTACAAACAGCTGCAAACCCTTATGTGGTTGTTATTGGTCCTCGAGAAAGTGCTGCTGCCAGAATCAGCGTACTAGGAATTGCAAATAAATTAGCCGGCTTTATAGCTCCTTTAGTATTAACGGCTTTAGTATTGTCAAACATGCAGGATTACACTGCCGATAAGATTACAGCTCTTGACAGCGTGGCTAAGTCGGCAGCCTTAGATACACTCGCACTGCAATTACAAACTCCTTATACTTATATGGGAGCTATAATTCTTGTTTTAGCCTTATTAGTAAAATTTTCTCCACTACCGGAAATCGATTTGGACAAAGATGGAAATGTAGCCCACATGAGTATTTTTAAGCAAATTCAAAATGCTTTCCAATTTCCCCAACTCGTTTTAGGAGTAATTACCTTGATGCTCTATCTTTCTGCCGAGGTTTTAGCAGGAGATTCTATTGGCGGTTTCGGTAAACAACTAGGTGTTTACGGTGAAGATGGTAATTTTTATTTGAAACTAACTTCCTTTACTATGACCGCAATGGTAGTAGGATACATTCTGGGAATTACGCTTATTCCAAAATACGTTTCTCAGGTTCAGGCACTAAAAGCTTCCGGTATTTTAGGTTTAATTTTAGTACTACTGATTGTTACCATTTCTCCCACTATAATTGTTCAATTACCTGGAATTCCTGCCTTGCCACTAGTTATTATTTTAGTAGCACTTATGGGACTTTCTAATGCACTTTGCTGGCCTGCCATTTGGCCAATGGCTCTACAGGATTTGGGTGGATATACTAAAATAGGAAGTGCAATATTGATTATGGGAATCATTGGGGGAGCGATTTTTCCTCTAATTTATGGTTCCATAGTAGAAACTATTAATACAGCTAACGTTGCAAATGGCGTAGCTACAACAGCCAAAAGTGGGAATCAAATAGCTTATTTAATATTAGTACCCACCTACTTAATGATCATTTTTTATGCCTTTAAAGGACATAAATACAGAAGCTGGTCAAGAAAATAATACCTATTAAAATCAAGATTATAAAAATAAATCAATAAACGATGAAAAGTACAATAGACAAAGCGACAGGGTTTGAAAAACGATTCGAAAATATTAACACTATAGTTTTCGAAAATTCAACTGAAGCTTCTAAAGCTGTGGCTCAGGAAATCGCAGCACTTATCAAATCAAAACAGGAAAATAACGAATCTTGTGTCTTAGGACTTGCTACAGGTTCTTCTCCTAAAGGATTGTATGCTGAATTAGTTCGTCTTCACAAAGAAGAAGGATTGAGTTTTAAAAATGTAATTACATTCAATTTGGACGAATATTATCCAATGCAACCTGATTCTATAAACAGCTATGTGCGCTTTATGAAAGAATTACTACTGGATCAGGTAGACATATTACCCGAAAATTATCATATTCCTGACGGAACTTTATCAAAAGAGGAAATTGCAGAATATTGTGCTGATTATGAAGTCAAAATCGAAGCTTTAGGAGGCATTGATTTGCAAATACTTGGAATTGGAGGAAACGGTCACATCGGATTTAACGAATCGGGTTCTTTGCAAAATTCAAAAACAAGATTAGTTGCCTTAGATCACATTACCAGAGTGGCCGCAAGTGGCGATTTCTCTGGATTGAGCAATACACCAAGAACGGCTATTACCTTAGGAGTAAAAAAAATAATGGAAGCCAAACAAGTAATCTTAATGGCTTGGGGTGAAGGAAAATCAAAAATTATTCAGAAATCGGTTGAAGGTGAAGTAACCCATCAAATTCCTGCTTCTTTTTTGCAAGAGCATAACAATGCAGTATTTGTATTAGATAAAGAAGCTTCTTCAAAACTAACCCGAATCAACAAACCTTGGTTAGTAGAAAAAATTGTGTGGACTGATAAATTAATCCGAAAAGCAGTTTTAGGATTAGCATTGGACTTGAAAAAGCCAATTTTAATGCTTACCGATGCTGATTATATTGAAAACGGAATGAGCGATTTATTAGCCGATTCAGGCCCTGCTTACGACATCAATATCGCCATTTTTAATAAACTGCAAAATACCATTACAGGTTGGCCAGGTGGAAAACCAAATGCAGATGATACTAATCGTCCGGAAAGAGCAGAACCAGCAAGAAAAAGAGTATTACTTTTTAGCCCACATCCGGATGATGACATCATCAGTATGGGAGGCACTTTTATGCGTTTGCAAGAGCAAGGTCATGAAGTCCATGTGGCTTATCAAACTTCAGGAAATATCGCCGTTGCTGATGATGAAGCCTTACGTTTTGCCAGCTTTGTAGTGGATTACAATGAGAAATTTGGAATCAAAAATAGTGAAGCCGAAGACATTTATAAAAAAGCAACTGCCTTTTTAAAGAATAAAAAAGCCAGCGAGATTGATATTCCTGAAGTTCGTTACATCAAAGGATTGATTCGAAAAGGAGAAGCGCGTGCTACAAGTCATTTTGTGGGATTACCTGATGCCCAGATTCATTTTATGGAACTTCCGTTTTATGAAACAGGAACTATTGAGAAGAAACCTATCGGTGCAGCCGATATTCAAATTACGATGGATTTGATCGAAAAGATAAAACCACACCAAATATATGCTGCTGGAGATTTAGCCGATCCACACGGAACACACAAAGTATGTCTGGACGCTATTTTTGAAGCGGTAAAACAATTAAAACCGAAAGATTTTATGAAAGACTGTTGGGTTTGGTTGTACCGAGGGGCTTGGCAAGAATGGGGAATTGATGAAATTGAAATGGCTGTACCCATGAGCCCGGATCAGGTTTTAACTAAAAGACACGGAATTTTCAAACATCAGTCTCAAAAAGACGGTGTGGTATTTCAGGGAACTGATTCTAGGGAATTCTGGCAAAGAGCCGAAGACAGAAATAGTGAAACTGCTCAATTATACAACCAGCTTGGATTAGCGCATTATGCGGCTATGGAAGCTTTTGTACGATGGGAATTTTAGATTTTTTTAATTTGTTGTAGTAGAAAATGAGGCTTTAGGCCTCATTTTTTTATTTAGAAAAAGGTAAACGAAGAAGTATTTATATAAACTTTAAGTCTATGAAAATAATAAATCAGTATATTATTTCTTGATAATATATTTTATTACTAATCCAAAATAACAACCAAAAAAGTGTTCGATCGACGAACAATTTAAGCTACTATTAAAGTTATATCCTCCATTTTTAAATGACTCTTTTTTGTAAAAATTCTAAAAAAAGCAAACTGATTATTAATATTGAAAAACAATTTAAAAATTAAATCATTCGCGGTAACCCCAATAAAGCAAAGGGATTACACACTATTTACCGAGGTTATCAATGAACATTAATATAGTTATAAGGTGTTCGACTGTAATCCCATCGACTCCACTTAACGGGATAATTTTTCAATTATCCCGTTTTATTATCATAAACAAGAAAGCTTACATCCTTCATTTTCAAAATATTAAAAAAATATGAGATTGCTCTGTTTATTTTTTTCTTTAAAGCAAAATAGACAGTATGATTCTATATATTTATTTGAAATCGAAAGATATTACTTAAACAATTCAGGATGATCTCACTAAGTTATTTGGTGATATACCAAATTCTTTCTTAGATACAAAAGAAAAGTGCGAAAGGTCTTCAAAACCTACATTTAGATATACTTCACTTGGTTTTTGTCCGTTCTCACTAATCTGAAAATAAGCCTCTTCCAATCTTTTCTTCTTCAGCCACTCGTCCAGAGTGATAATTATTTTCTCAAATTCATTATTATACTTATATTTTGTATTATGATGGTAATACTTTTAACCTGGTTAATTTCCTTGCTGTGATGGAATTTTATCTGCTGTCCAATTTTTTTGTTGCCATTTTTTAAATCACTAATTATAAAGCAAAGGCCTGAAACCTTGAAATTATCAGAATAGTCAATTCCCTGAGCGATGTATCCAAATCGAGGCTTTTAAGATTTAATTCCTGATACAAAATCTATCTACATGTTTATCCTCATTTCACTTATAACAAGATTTGATGTTGCTGAAGCTATAATTCTTTCTGAATTAAACATATCTGCTTTTATATTGATTACAGATTTTCCTCTTTTTATAAGCTTTGTTTTTACTGTTACAATATATCCTTCTTTTACCGCACTAAAAAATTCCACATTTAGATTAATCGTTGGAAAGAAATTTTCTGTGCCTAAAATCATAAAGTTTATGCCAATACAATCATCAAACATTCCACAAATAACACCACCGTGAAGCGTTCCGGCAGGATTGGTCATCTCTTTTCGTACCTCAAATTGAAATTCGACCGAATTTTCATCAACAGAAATTACTGTTCCATTCAGCCACCTGGCAAATGGTGACGGACTTCCTGAAAATGGTTTTCCAATGAAACGCTGAAGTAACTGAAGTCTTTTGTTTTCCATCTTATTTTGATTTGTTTATTCCCTTTAAAACAACACTTTCAAAAACATTATAGGCAAATCGTTGCAAAGTAAGAATCATTGAAGTTCCTTTTCCAACAGGATAACTGAATTTCGGATTGTTGGAATCAATGCTTTTTATGATGGTATCCACAACGGCTGTTGGTTCAGGAGCTTTATTAAATTCCTCGTTATAATAAGATTGCACTTTTTGTCTAAACCTATCATAATCTTTAATAGTTCCGTGAGTCGAAATGGAATTGTTAATCAAATTCGTTTTATGAAACATCGGCTCCACCATACTAATTTTGATATTAAACTGATTTAATTCAAATCTTAAAGATTTAAAATAGCCTTCCAAAGCATGCTTGGATGCGGAATAGTAACTTAAGTTTGGATGTCCTATTAAACCTAAAAATGAACTGACATTAATGATCTTTCCTTGTCTTTGATTTCTCATTTTTGGCAATATTGCATTCGTAAGTTTTACGGTACCCCAGAAGTTGGTTTCAAATTGTTTTAACCCAACATGAATTGGAGTTTCTTCTGCAAGTCCTGTTATGAAATAACCCGCATTATTTACTAAAATATCTAACTTTTCTATTTGCGAAAAAAGTTCTTTTGTAAAAGAAGTAATAGAATCATCATTACTGATATCTAGTGGTAATAGCTTAAAAGGAACTGTGCTTTGTAGTTTTTCCGGATTACGACCAGTACCAATTACATTGTAGCCTTGTTCGTGTAATTTGTTTGCTAATTTCAAGCCAAAGCCTGATGTTGCACCTGTTATTAAAATTGTTTTTTTCATTTTGATATTTTTTAATACATACATTTTAAAATTTCTTAATCTATTTCCTCAAGTTTAGGAGGCATCAGTTTATACATTACGGGTGTTACAATCCTTGCAAGAATGGTAGAGCTTATCAACCCACCAATCAATACAATCGCCAATGGAGATATTTGAGGATTGGGGTTTACAGCCAGCGGAATCAAACCACAAATTGCAGTAACGGATGTTAGAACTACCGGAAGAAAACGGGTTTCACCGGCGATAGCAATCGCTTCATCAATGGATTTTCCTTCCTGTCTTAATTGGTTTGTAAAATCAACTAAGAGCAGAGAGTTTTTTACCTGAATTCCAGACAATCCAATGAAACCTATGATAGCAACCAACGACATTGGGTTTCCTGAAGCTATTAAGAACAGTACACCTCCTAAAACACCCAATGGAATGATAGACATGACGATGATGATACCTTTAAACGTTTTAAATTGCAGCAACAAAACGGCTATAAATAAAAAGGTGCTCAATATAATCACCGACAGAAAATTACCTCCTAACGCATCCCCTTCTGATTCTTTTTCTCCGGATAGTTTATAATAGTAGCCTTTTGGCATTTTAAGTTTATCCAATTGTGGTATAATATCCACTAGCAGGTCATTGGCTAAATAACCTTCTTTTGTCATGGCACTAACTTTTGAAAAAGGCGATTTGTTAAAATGGTTAATTGCCGTAGGTGCTGTTTCAAAAGATACTGTTGCAATTTGATTGAGTGCAATTGGTGTTCCCTGAACATTATTTACATATAAATTTTTCAGTGCATCAAGATTGGAAAATTTATCTCTTGGCAAAGTGATAGTCACATTTCTGGTATCACCTCGATTATCTATATAATCTCCAACGGTTAAACCGGCAACGGCAAGACGAATGACTTTATCGACCTCACTTGTTAGTACGCCCAAAGTTCTTGCCTTTTCTTTATTAATTTTTATTTTGACATCTGTTTTATAGGTATTCAACTCGTTGTTGATATAAACCGTTCCTTCCTGATTTCGTAAAATAGTTTCTACCTGAGCAGATAGCTTGCGTAAAACTTCCTGGTCTTCGCCAAATAAACGCACCACAATATTGGCTTCCAATGGTGTTCCTTGCTCAAAATCTTTTACCTCCACTTTAGCATAAGGCATTGTTTTGAATTTTTCACGCAATTCTTCAATCAGAATGGTTTTGTCTGAAGGTTTTGCTTCCTCTTCCAATTGAACGAAAATTTGAGCAAAATCAGATTTTCTGTCCTGTGGATGCACGTTGTAGTAAATTTGCGGATTTCCGTGTCCAACATTTGAAGTAAAATATACAATTTCCTTATGTTTTTTTAATTCGGATTCTACGATTTTTGTTACCCTGTCGCTTTCTGAAATATTGGCTTGAAGCGGCATTTTTATATTGATTAGAAACATCGGCTTTTCAGAATTAGGAAATAATTTAAATCCGGCTACAGAAAACAATCCAAAAGCAATAACACTTAAAAATATAGAAATGGTAATCGTAGTTTTTGGAAACTTCAATGCTTTAGGCATAATGTTTTTATATGTATTTGTAAGGAATTTTTGTAAATACTGAAGAAATATATTTCCTCCTTCATGGTCGTGTGTTTTTAAGAAACGACTTCCTAAAAATGGAACCAAGGTCAAAGCCACAATCATGGAAGCTAATACACTTGTGATTACCGCCATAGGTAAACTTCTGATGAATTCACCAGCCATATCAGGAAGAAAAGCCAATGGAATAAAAGCTATAACCAAAGTTGCCGTAGTACCTACAACTGCAATACCTATTTGCTTTGTACCCTTTAAAACAGCATCCATTTTTGAATGCCCTTCTCGAAGCCAACGCTCAATATTTTCAACAACAACAATACTATCATCAACCAGTAATCCTAAAGCAACAACCAACCCTACAATACTTAATTGATTTAATGAATATCCTAAAGCATTCATCGCGATTAATCCTAAACCTAAAGATAAAGGAATGGAAATCATAACTATACCAGATGCTCTTAATCCTAACGGTAATAATGTAACAATAACCAAAATAATAGCTAATCCAAAATCAAAACCTAAATGCCCCAAACGCTTTGATACCATATCGGCTTGGTCAAAGTTTTTTATTAGTTTAATGTTTGCTGGCAACTCTTTAGCGAATGCATCAACAATTGGTAAATATTCTTTTTGAACATCACTAATATTTACATTGTCTTTCATTCCGGCAGTTACTAAAACGCATCGGTGTCCATTAATTCTTGTAATGTGATAGGGCACTTCAGATTTGTAATTCACATCAGCTATATCTTTCATATAGATGATTTTTCCATTGGCATTGTAAATAACCGTATTAGCAACATCTTCCGCATTTTTGAATTTACCGCTCGTTTTTACGTTGAAAACTTTGCTCCCCAGATTGATGCTTCCACCGGGAATGTCGGCAGCTTCACTTTGTAAACTTCCCATCACTATATTTAATGGAATTTTTAATTGTGCCAATTTTTCTAAATTCAAATCCACACGGATTTCCTGTTCCGGAATACCACTGTATTTTACATCTTTAAGATTGGTTATCTTTTCAATTTTTGCTTTTAGTTTATCAGCTTCATCTCGTAGTTTTTTGTCAGATGCATTTTCAGAAACCAAAGCTACCTGCAGAACTTTTACATCTGAAGACGAAATTTTTTCCGTTTTGATTTGATAAATATCTTTTGGCAGTTCACTACTTTTAAGAGCATTCATTTCAGTAGAGATTTCCTGATATTTGTTATCAACATCAACTCCATATTTGAATTTTACCTGAAAAGCAGCCACACCGTCTTCTACAGTCGTTAATATTTTTTCGATATTTTCTAAGCCATAAATCTTATTTTCAATAGGTTTTACAACCTGTTCTTCCATATCTTTTGGACTTGTTCCTGGATAAATAACTGTAATTAAATATTGTGGAGGATGCGTACTAGGGTCTTCAGCTCTTGGCATCGTGAATAAAGTAAGAACTCCTACCACAGCGACTAAAAGAGCGAGAATCAGTGTAAACTGATAATTCTTAACTGAAAAATTTGTTATTTTCATGATGTTGTTATTTAATTATTTTGATAGTCGATTGTTCGTTTAGATAGGCACTATTAGAAATTACTACCTGGTCTGTTTTTTGAAGACCATCTTTTATAAAAACCTGATTATTGTCAAATTTGAAAATCGTAATGGGTTGACGTTTCACTTTGTTGTTTTCCACTACAAAAACAAAGGCTTTGTTACCATCAGCTTCAATAAGTGAATTATAAGGGATAGCCATAAAATCATCAGCTTTATCGGTTTGTATTTCTGCTTTTCCAAACATTCCTACAGCTGGTTTTCGATTTTTCATATTCAGTTTTAGTTCAACTTGAAATGACCCGAGCGCAGCATCAGCCGCTTGCGATTTTCTAAAAATACTAGCTTCAAATTCTTCATCAGGAAATCCATCAAGTGTTACTTTTGCTTTTTGTCCTATTTTTACTGAAGCCCATTCTTTATCAGTCAAGCCTACTTTCAACAAATAATTGTTGTTTTGTTTGGTTTCATTGATTGCCAATATTGGGGATCCAGGACCAACTACTTCACCTTCATTTGCTATTTTATGGGCTACAAATCCATCGGTAGTAGCATATATTTTGGAGTAACGGGAATTAAATGCTACTGCTTCTTTTTGCTTTTTAGCAATGTCTAAACCTGTCTTTGTGTTTTGAAGTTGTTCCAAAGTATAAACACTGTCTTTATACAAATTAACAGCACGTGTATAGTCACGTTCGTATTTTTTGACATTCAAATCTGCTTGATTTAAGCCTGCACTTATCTCAGTGTTATTTAAGCTCGCTAAAAGTTGTCCTTTTTTGAAAAACTGACCTTCTTCTACATAAATACGACTCACCACACCACCGATTTTAAAACCGTAATTAGCTTGGTTTTCTGTGGTTACTAATCCCGAAGCACTTATATTGTTGGCAAATGCTAATGATTCAACTGTTGCTGTTTTTACTGAAATAATATCAGTTGATTCAAATGGATTGTTTTCTTTTTTTTCTTCTTTGCAAGCGAAGAAGAGAGGTAATACGAATAGGGAAATGATTATTGATTTGTTCATGATCTTAATTTTTATTGGTTTAAGGTAAAAGTGGCATTGGCTCTTTCTAATTCAGCATAAGCAATCCAGGAATTATAAAGTGCTATATTGGTACTCAACTGAGTATTAACCCATTGATTTTGAGAATCGAGCAATTCTATATAAATGGCCTGACCTTCCTTATACAACTTAGTTATATCTTCATTGTATTTTTTTGCAGCTACTTTTTGATTTTTATTGGCATTGAATTGTTCCAAAGCGGATTTCAAATTATTTTGTGAAATCTGATACTGAAGTAATAATTGCTGTTTCACATTGTCAATTTGTGAACTGATTTTTTGGGTATCCTGTTCTACTTGTTTCAGTTTGAATTTATTTTTATTACCTGAAAAAATATTCCACTGTAAACCTAAACCGGCAAAATAATATCGGGAATCTTTATTTACTTCAAAATCAAAATCCTGAAAACCAAAATCGGCAAATCCGCTTAAAGTGGGGAACCAATATGACTTGGTAAGTTTGCCAACAGTTTCATTTAATTCTTTTACCTGATTGAGTTTTTTAATTTCTTCTCTATTTTGAGTATTGTCTGCAAGCCAATCTTCTGGTAATGTTTCAATTTGGTCTGTTTCAATTGTAGCATCTAATTTTTGATTAATTAAAAAATTGAAATAGGCTTGTGCATTTTTACTGGTTTGTTTGGCCGTTTCTAAATTAGCCTGAATTCGAATTACTTCATTATCGCTTCTTAAAACTGCTGTTCGGTTTATTTTATCATTTTTAAATAACGATTGATTCACTCTTTGATTTTCTTTAACCAATTTTAAAGCCTCTTCGTAAATTTTAACACCTTCAACAGATTGTAAGTATTTGTAGTAGGCAATTTTAATTTCCTTAACCAGTTCCCTTTTGTAGATTTCCAATTCGATTTTTTGCAAAGAATTTTGTTGACTTTTAATTCTCTTGTTATAGATAATTTCAAAATTCAACAATGGCATCGTGGTATGAATTTTAGCATCATAAAAATTATCCGGATTAATTAAAACGGATTGATTTTGCAGACTAGGAAAAGCATTGGAATTTGTAATTTGATTTAAACTGCTATAAACTGGATTTAGCAAATCTCCAATAGGAATATCAATGGTTCTTCCCCCATCTGCAACAGTATAATTTGTATTTAAAGATACAGTCGGATAAAACAACGATTGTGCTTCTTTTAAAGCATACATGCTTTTGTTTATATCAAAATTGTTTTGCTTTATTATCTCATTATTTTTTAGCCCAGCCTCAATATAGCTGTCTAACTTACTCTGTGAATATCCCAGATATCCAAGTAAAATGCTCATTAAAATTACTACTTTTTCCATTTTTAATTACATTGTTTATTAATTGAACAGTGTTCATTTTTGAAATCAAAAAAAACTATAATTTTTCTATAATTTTTAAATATTCATTGTATCCGTCATAAAGAATAGTATCGGGATTAGTAAACTTTACCCCTTTTGTTCTTTGACGAATTTCTAAGCAACACATACCGTGAACCAAACTCCAAATCATAAAAGCCAATGGTTCTAATCTATTGCCTACAAAATGTCCTTTTTCTATACACTGATGAACGGTGGTTTTTAAAGCTCCAAAAGTGTTATCTCCTTCACTCCATACAGAACATTCTGAGTTCTCAATAAATTCCATCGGCGCTTTTACATTAAACATCAGATCATACATTTCCTGATTTTCCAATGCGAATTTGATGTAAACAAATCCCATCTTACGCAAGCGTTCCATTGGATCTTCTATTTTAAATAAATCAGCAAAATGACTACCCAATTCTTGAAAACCTATAGAATGTAAATCATGTAATATGGCATTTTTATCTTTAAAATAAACATATACCGTTCCTACACTATAATCTATTTCGTCAGCAATATTTCGAATAGTGGTTTGTTCTATTCCTTTTTCTAAAAATAGTTTTTTAGCTCCTTTTAAGATAAGTTCTCTTAAAGCTTCTTTTTCTCTTGCTTTTCTATCGGCTACACTCATATCAGATAAATTCTTCTGCAAAGATATGTTTATTTTTTGAACAATGTTCAATTATTTGATAAAATTTAGAAATAGGCAATCCCAATAGACGCTACTATTGGATTATTTTAATCTGATTTTTAATTGCCTCAGAAACTTTAATTTCCTGAAAACCCATCTTTTTGTTCTTGCTGTTTAAGGAAATTGCTTTGGTCGAATTTCCTCCAATTAAGAATAATTGTTTTTGACCTATAGAATTAAAATTTTGAAAACGAACGTTTTGGCTGTTAGCCATTTTAACCGAAAAATCTTGTGTATCAAGGTTTAAATCAACATTGTCAAATTCAATTTGTCTGGCATAATTGATTTGCATTCCCACTTCTGATAGTGCAAATACATTTTTAAATCGGATGTTTTGAACCGGCATTTCAGGGAGTCCCATAATTTTCAATGCCTGTTTAGCGCCATTGATATAGATATTGCTGAAAAACATATTTTTAAATACCGGAGTTTCTTCCGTTACCGGCATATTCTCAACTAATAATTCTCCTGTAATTGGGTCTTCTTTTGCCGATTTTCCGAAATAATATAAATTAAACCTAATGGCTTCTGTAGGGATGTTACTCATTCGGATATCTTCCATCCAAATATTTTCGACTACTCCACCGCGACCACGGGTGGATTTAAATCGCAATCCGCAATCTGTTCCAATAAAGGTGAGGTTCCTGGCTAGAATGTTTCGTACACCTCCAGACATCTCACTACCCACAACAAAACCACCATGAGCATGATAAACTACACAATCCGAAATGACAAATAATTCAGTAGGTTTTCCTCTGTCTCTTCCCTCTTTATCTTTACCTGATTTAATACAAATGGCATCATCGCCTACATCAAAACGACAATTAGTAACCGTCCCAATGCGACAGGATTCTATATCCAGTCCGTCACCGTTTTGTGAATACCAGGGATTACGAATAGTTAAATTAGTAAGAGTCAAATGTTCGCACATCAATGGATTTACATTCCAGGCCGGAGAATTTTGAAAAGTGACTCCATCAAGCAATACTTTTTTGCAATTCACTAAACTTACCATAACCGGACGCAAAGCCTGTTTGTAAGGTTCCATATTTTCAACCGTACGCACTTTAGGTAATTTATCCTGTTCTTCATTTCCTATCAAAGCACCCTCTGAAGGATACCAGGTTTTGCCATTTTTAGCAAGTACACCTCCTGATTTGACCAATTCTTCCCATTGCCCTGAGGTCATTTTACCAATTTTAACCGGACGCCAGGCTGAACCA
Organism: Flavobacterium plantiphilum; assembly: GCF_046000495.1. Classification (NCBI taxonomy): domain Bacteria; kingdom Pseudomonadati; phylum Bacteroidota; class Flavobacteriia; order Flavobacteriales; family Flavobacteriaceae; genus Flavobacterium; species Flavobacterium plantiphilum. Next base: position 107,580 of record NZ_JBELQA010000001.1, on the reverse strand, counting down.
TTTCCGTCAAAAATACCCTGACCGGTAATAGCTATATTTTGTAATTCAGTGCCCATAATTGGAGATTCACATCGTAAGGTTTTATTACCCTCAAAATAGGAATCAATCAATTGGTACTGACTCAAATCACTGGTAAACTGAATAAAAGCACCATTTTGGGTGTGCAAATTCACATTACTTTTCATTTTTATAGGACCTGTAGTCCATAAACCGGCAGGAATTAACACTACTCCTCCTCCTGATTTAGAACAACGGTCAATAGCTTCATTAATCGATTGAGTACAAAGAATATTGGTATTCGGTATGGCACCAAAATCAACAACATTCAAAGTGTCCTTTTCAAAAACGGGAATTTGCACCTGAGGCATATCAAAAGGAAGTTTACTTTGTCCTGCAATTTGCGCTACAGTATTGGTACTATTGCAAAAGAAAGTAAATATTGTTCCTAAAATAAAAGCTACTCTTTTTATCTTTTTCATCGTTACTTTAGTTGTGTTTATCCAAAATCATTTGTAATTCAATACCTGCTAAAATAAATGGACCTACCGCTTTTGCATCATTTTCTCTGATGGGTTCAGAAATATAATATTCGAATGAACCGTCCCGATCCTGAGGATTTTTCCCTCCTAATCCGGAAACGGCGCAGCATTTTGTGATAGAAATTGTTCCGTCAGGATTCTGTTTTATGAACTGTTTTAAAACTCCCTCAAAACCAGTCCTCGCAGCAGTGAGAAATTTGGATTCAACATATCCTTTATTATAAGCTTTAGCAAACGAATAGATAAACATAGTGGAACAGGTTGATTCTAAATAATTACCTTGTCTGCGAGGTTGATCCATTACCTGCCACCAAACCTTAGTTTCTGTATCCTGTGCTTTTAAAACAGCAGAAAAAACTTTTTGAACAATTTTTATCAGCTCTTTACGCTTGGGATGATTTTCAGGCACAAAATCTAAAATATCTACCAAAGCCATACAATACCAGCCCTGAGCACGTCCCCAAATATGCGAAGAAGTTCCTGTTGTTTTATTGGCCCAAAATTGCTGGCGTTTTTCATCATAACCATGAAAATTCAATCCCGTTTTAGGATCAAACGTATGTTTTTGGATTAATTCCACTTGTAAAATGGCATCATCTATGGCTTTATCCAATTTAAATTCAGCACCGTACTGCGCAGCAAACGGATCAGCCATATAAACCCCGTCAAGCCACATTTGCCAGGGATATGATTTTTTATGCCAATAGCCTCCGTCTGTATTTCTGGGATGATGTTCCAACTGCTTATGAAGTGAATCCATTGCTGTTTTATAACGACTATCTCCTGTTTTTTTATAAATATCAAAAAGAATTTTCCCGGAATTAACCAGATCCAGACTGTATCTGTCAACAGCAAACCCGCCCAAAATTTGCCCTTTATCATCAATCAATTGATTTGCATATTCAAAGGCATAATCCCAATACTTTTTATCCTTGGTGTAATCAAATAACTTTTGGTTGGCCAGACATACCAAACCATTGGTATAATTCCATTTTGGATATTTAACCCCGTCCAGAAAAACCGGATTCGGAACCCTTTTTTGATCAGAATCAGCCATTTTTTTAGACCACTCAATTGGCGAAATCCCCTGAAAACCAGCTTTCTGACTTGACTGTCCTGATGAAATCAAATGGAAAAAGAGTACAGAAAACAGGCAATATTTAATTTTATTTCTCATAATTACAAAATGTATTTACTGCTGAAAACTGGATAATGAAGAATTTTTAACATCATTATTACTCACTACTTCAAACCAATCATAATTAGCATAACTACTATCGTTAATTGCTTTAGTTCCGGTAGCAAAAAGACCTATTTTAGCCCCAACCCAGCGTCCGGCTGTTGGCTTAAAAGGTTTTCCAAATGCGGTATATTTCTCTCCGTCTAAACTGTAATAAAAAGTTACTTTAGCATCAAATGGTTCTTTTTGCTGAATCATTTCCACTTTGGTTCTAAAAAAAACTTCTTTCTGTTGAATTGGTAAAGAGGCTAATTCAATTTCAGTGTCTTTAGAAGTACGTGCGTTTTTCATCGAACGTTGTACTACTTTTAGCTTTCCTTCATTATCCTGCTCAATGGCGATATAGCCATAATCTTCTCCAAATATGATAAGTCCGGTACTGCATTTTTTAGCATCCGGATTATTCTCAAAAGTTACTTTGGTTGTAGCCGTAAAATTATCCGACGGAAATTTTTGCAAAAACAGATTAGGCATCATCCACATGGTTTTCATTTCCTCCGGACGTGGAATACAGTTCAGTCTTAAAAAACCTAAATTAGCAGAAGACCATCCCCATTGTTCAGCAGGATTTTGATTTGCCTGCCACTGCCATTGTAAACCATACTGATGCGAATTGAACTGATCTGAAGATTCTAAAGGAGTTACAGGGTATTTACGCCCTACATTAGGTTTTTCCCATCCTTCAACAGGCTCACCTATACCATCATTATTCGTATCCACTCCAATAATTGGCCAGGCATTTTTCCAGATTACCGGTTGCAGATGAACAATTCGCCCGTAAGCCCAACGATCCTGAAAATGGATAAACCAGCCCTCCCCATTTGGTGTTTCAACATAAGCGCCCTGATGTGGTCCGTTTACTGCCGAATTTCCCTGATTCAATACAATTTTTGCTTCATAAGGTCCCCAAATATTTTTAGACCGCATTGCCAATTGCCATCCGGGTTTAACTCCTCCAGCAGGTGACCAAATCCAGTAGTAGCCTTCTTTTTTATAAATTTTAGTTCCTTCTGCAGTTGTATGACCATCATGACCATCAAAAACCATAGCCGGATTTCCAATTAATTTAGTTCCATCTGCTGCCATTTCTGACAACATTAAAACTGTTTTTACATTTGCCCTGCTACCTGCAAATGCATAGGACAGATAAGCTTTTCCATCCTGATCCCAAAACGGACAGGTATCAATAATTCCTTTGGCTTCTTTTACCAAAACAGGTTCTTCCCAGGAACCAGAAGGATTTTTAGTTTTGACCATGTAAATCCCAAAATCAGGATCTCCCCAATAAATAAAATATTCTCCTTTATGATATCGGATAGAAGGTGCCCAAACACCATCTCCATGACGAACGGTTCGATAATGTGCAACGGGAACCTGATCTTGTAAGGCATACCCAATTAATTTCCAATTGACCAAATCCTTTGAATAAAGAATAGGCAGCCCGGGAGAGCTATTAAAACTCGAAGCAGTCATATAATAACCATCATCGCCTGCGCATACATCCGGATCAGAATAATCCACATGGATAATTGGATTTTTATATTTTCCATTGCCTAAATCGGCATTCCATACCTGAGCGTTAGCACTCAAAGTACACATTGTAAAACTAAATAATACTAACAGTTGTCGTAATCTCATAATTAATCTTTTTAATCAAATAGTTCTTAAGAAATATCGATACCAGATATTCCTTTTGGTTGAATGTAAAACTAAAGAAAGTATACCCCAGTCCGGTAGACAAATTGCTTTTCATTACGGGTGGTTTTAATACTCAGGTTTTTAAATTGTAAAAAACAAAAAACCGGGGGAGGTAAATTGATAAATAACAAGGGTGATTTATCTAAAATACACAACTAAATCCATTATTTATAAAGACGACGGTACTCTGCCGGGGTATAATTAAATTTGGATTTAAAACATTTTCCAAAATATTTTAAATCATTAAAACCTACTTCAAAACATATTTCTTTTATTAACATGTCTTCTTTTTTAAGCATCTCCGCAGCTTCATTTAATCTTATGTCCCGAATAAATACTACAGGCGATACTCCCGTAAGATCTTTTAATTTATTAAAAAAACTTGCCCGTGACATACACATCAATTTACCTAATTCTTCAACTGAAAAATCAGTTTTAGAAATATTATCCTTTACTAATTTGATTACCTGAAACATGAATTTGTGATCCTGATTAGAAATCTGTAAAGTTTTTTCGATTGGAATTTCAGTAATATTACCTGTAGAATATAAAAACTGAAGACGTTTCCGTTGTTCCAGAATATTTTTGACTCTGGCTTTTAAATAACTCAGTTCAAATGGTTTGGTCAAATACTCATCTGCTCCATACTCCATTCCTTCTAATTTACTTTCAACAGAAGATTTAGCACTAAGCAAAATTACCGGAATGTGACTTGTCGCAATATTATTTCTAATTAATTTTAGCATTTCTATCCCATCCATTTGGGGCATCATTACATCACTAATGATAAAATCCGGATTCAATGTTGTTGCTTTTAAATGTCCTTGTATACCATTTTCGGCGATATGTATACTATAATCTGATTCTAAAACCGAAACAATAAAAGCTCTTAACTCCGGGTCGTCTTCCACAATTAATCCTGATGGTTTATTTTTGTTCATTTCCACTGATACCGGAAGTATATTTTTATTTTCTGATTTAGCTGCTTCTGATGAACCTTTATCTGTTTGCTGAAATACAAGATCTGCTTCATGATTAAAATGCTCATAACCTTTTAAAAAATAAAGCTGAAAACAACTTCCTTTATTAGGTTCACTATCCACCAGTATAGTAGCTTTATGCTTATCTGCCAAATCTTTTACTATCGAAAGTCCAATTCCGGTACTGGGGTTATTGGGGTTTTCATTGTAATTGGAAAAACGTCTGAATAGTCGTTTTTGAAGTACAGGACTAATTCCCGGTCCGTTATCTTTGACTTTTATAAAAATATGCTTATCGGTTTCTCCAATGATTACTTTAATTACATCATTTTTATGACAATATTTAAATGCATTTGAAATTAAATTTACTAAAATTTTATCCAGACTATCTGAATCAGCCCACACTTTCAAATCCGAAGCTTTGATTTTTAATTCTAATCGTATCTTCTGCTGTAAGCTCATTTCTCTAAAGTTTTCACAAACGTTCGAAACAAAATCCACTACATTAATCTCAGAGACTTCTAATCTTTTGTTTTGAATTCTTCTTAAATCTAAAATTTGATTTACCAGATTTAAAAGTCTGTTACTGTTCCGTTCAATACCCTGAAGCTGAATTTTAACCGAATCGGAAATTGTTTTATCTGACAGCATTTTTTCTAACGGCGCTGTAATCATAGTAAGCGGTGTTCTTATTTCATGTGATATATCCGTAAAAAACCTTAGTTTTAACTCTGATAATTCCTGTTCAATTTGTACATCGTTGCGTAATTTTATGATGGTTAAAAAAATTCGTCTTATCAAAATAAAAAGACCGATAGCTATCAAAAAATAACATACAAACGCAAAATTGGTCCACCACATTGAAGGACGTATGGTGATTTCTATTTCTCGTTGATTATTTACCCATAAATTATGGCTGTTTGTAGAAGACAGTAAAAGTGTATATTTCCCCCTTCCTAAATTGGTATAATTTATGGATTGTCCGCCTTTTATATAATTCCATTCTTTATCAACTCCTTCTAACTTATACTGATAAACAACATTCTCATTTTTGATATAATCTAAAGCAGCAAACTGAATTCTTAAGAAATTCTGATCATGTTCCAATACAACCTTTTTCAGTAAATCCGGATTTTTAGGGTTTTTAGGATTTATTTCATAGAGTTCTTTATTATTAACAGCAAATCCTGTTATAGCCAAATAGGGTTTAAAATCAAAAGAAGGAATATGAGCAGGATTGAAATAAATTGCACCATCAGAATACCCCAGTACAATCTGACCATTAGCAAGACGACATTTTGTTGCCTCTGAAAAAATTTCATTTTCAATAAGTGCTTTTATTTTAGGAAATGTTTCGGCTGTATTTTTTTTAATATCAAAACGAACAATTTGATTGTCCCCCATCAGCCAGATTTTGCCCGACTTGTCTTCCTGCATACCTATGACTTCATCCATAGGAAAATTAGCGTTCTCTGTAGCAAAATTTTGAAAATTCAGCTCCCTTTTCCTGTTCAGATCAGCTACCTGAATCCCTTTTCCATTAGTTCCTAACAGTAATTTATTGTCTGAAGTCACTAATATATCCAGAATATCATTGCCTGAAACCTGAGGAAATTCTTTAAATTCTAATTTATCAGAAATTTTATTCTGTTCTGTAAAAGAAAACAGATTATACGACGAAACAAAAAATAAATGCTGATACTTATCTTCCACTATCGAGCGTACCCTATCAGCAATTTTTATAGGATAATTTTTCCAGATGTTTCTGTAATTAATAAAACGTATTCCTTGATTTGTTTCCTGCACAAGATTTACCCCGCCTCCCCATGTGGCCAGGTAAATTTTACCCGAAGCAGACTGGAAAATTTTATAAATATCGTTTGCACTGATACTGAAAGGATTTAATTCATTGTAAGTATAATGAAGCACTTTAAATTTAAACGGTTTTTCTGTTGGTATCAAACAAAATAAACCATTTCCTCTGGTTCCTACCCATATTCTACTGCTATTATCCTGAAAAATTGCATAGATATCGGCTCCCCATCCGGGACTGTTTTCCGATAAAGTTCCGTCAGATCCTAAATATCCTATTTTTTTCTTATCAGAATCAAATATTGTAATTTTCTGAGAACGACTGGCAACCCATAAATTCTTCTTTTTGTCCTCCATTAAAGCTCTTACATTATTATTCTGTTTACGTTTAGACAAATCTGATTTCAGTGTAGAGAAAACGGGATTATTAAAAATTATTAAATCCAATCCTTTTCTAAAAGAACAAAACCATAAGTTTCCCTGATTATCAAATGCTGTTGCGTGCATAACATCTGAAGCTTCATCAATAGATTCTTTTATACAATGGGATATCGAAAGCAATTTATTTTGTTTTTGATCCCAGTAAGACAACGACTCTCTATTAGGCTGAATCCAGATGGTTCCATCAGCTCCGGTAAGGAAAAAAGTTTTTCTTTTTACTTTAGCCGCCGTAGGGTCACTTATATCACTATGGAGATGTGTTACTTTTTTTGTCTCTAAATTAAACTGATAAATCCCCGATTCTGAGTTATCAAACCATAATTCTCTTTCATTGGTTATCCCCATATAATTGATATTTCCATTAGGGAATCCTGCAACCGTTTTATTATTATAGATTGTTGATTTACCTGACTTTATATCGTAATAATAAATTCCCAAAGAGGCTGTAAAAATCAAGATTTTTGCAGCTGTAACATTTTTAATTTTAGTGATATTTGAATCAATACGAAGTTGAACATCAAAAAAAGTACTTGTGGTTTTAGAATATCGTATCAGTTTTCCATTAGTACCCCCAAACCATAATTCATCATTTAATTCCATTACAGTATTGATTGAATATGATTTTCCCGAAAGCCCGGTCATATTAAAAAACATATATTCAGGATGAATCTCTGTTTTCTTTAACCTGCAAATACCATATTTTGTTAAGAACCATGTAGTTCCCATGGCATCTTCAAATATTTCCTGAATTCTTGTTCCCTTAAGTTTAGAGGAATTAAATAAAATGATTCTTTTTTCATTATTGGGTTCTAAAACAATCAAATTACTGCTGTTCTGAGAAGATAACCATACTCTTCCTGAAGGCATTACTTTATAATCAACAATGAAATATTTTGAAAACGCATTATTTTTTTCTTCTAATGGAAAATGATAACTAAGAGTTGCAGTATCAAAATAATACACTTCCTTTTTTTCAGATTTTATCCAAATTCTGCCTTTTTTATCAAATTTAAAACTGGAAACACGATTAGAAGCCAAGTTTAGTCTTCCTTTTTGAACCACTTCAAAATTTTGAAAATTATTACCGTCATACCTTATCAGACCATTATATGTACCCAACCAAATAAATCCTTTAGAATCTTGCTGAATCTCGAGAATATTTGACTGACTCAACTTTACATCATGAGAAAAATGTTTTAAAACTCCGACAGGCTGAGCCAAACAATTCTCAATAATCAGATACAATAAAGTAAGAAGTATTTTTTTTTTCAAAATTTATTATTTTTTTATTACCGGATGTACAAATGTATCAAATTTACTTTTGGAACATAAATCATGACTTCCTGCTAGCAATTTACCACCCTTTAAATAGCATTTTGTCTCCATTTTAATATGCTGTCAATAGTTCAAACCTAACGAAAAGCTTTACTTCACCTGTAAAATAGTTATTTAACCCAATCCAGTGAATATTTTAAAAACTAAATTTGTTAGATCAGTAATTAAATTTTATATTTTCATATAACTAAAACCTTTAAACCAAAAATTAATGACAAAAACACATATTGGGGTGTTATTATTTAGTCTTTTAACACTAAGCACCTTTGCACAAAAACAATTTCCTTATAAGAATCCGGATTTACCAATTGAACAAAGAGTAAATGACTTAGTGTCGAGAATGACTATTGATGAAAAAATAAGTCAGTTAATGGATTCTTCACCGGCAATTGACCGTCTTGATGTCCCGCAATACAATTGGTGGAATGAAGCCTTACATGGAGTTGCCCGTGCTGGTTATGCCACTGTTTTTCCACAATCTATATCTATTGCATCTTCGTGGGATCGACAGTTAATTTTAGACGTTGCCACTGTCATTTCGGATGAAGCGCGCGCCAAACACCACGAATATTTAAGAAATGGACAACATGGTATGTATCAGGGATTGACTTTCTGGTCACCCAATATCAATATATTCCGTGATCCTCGCTGGGGTCGCGGACATGAAACGTATGGAGAAGATCCTTATCTTACGGGACAACTTGGACTAAATTTTGTAAATGGTTTGCAGGGCACCGACTCTAAGTATCTAAAAGTAATTGCAACGGCTAAACATTATGCCGTTCATTCTGGCCCTGAACCTTCACGCCATCATTTTAATGCTGAAACCAGCGACATTGATCTATATGAAACTTACCTTCCGGCATTTCGTACTCTGGTAAAAGAAGGACATGTGTACTCGATCATGGGTGCGTATAACCGTTTTAGAGGAGAATCAGCCAGTGCGAGTCCGTTTTTATTTAATATTCTTCGAAAAGACTGGGGCTTTAATGGATACATTGTATCTGATTGTGGTGCTGTTACCGATATCTGGAAATACCATAAAATTACTAATGATGCAGCATCGGCATCGGCATTAGCCGTAAAAAACGGATTAGACTTAGAATGTGGAAGTAGTTTTAAAGACTTAAAAAAAGCATTAGATTTTAAATTACTTACTGAAGCTGACATTGATATTACGTTAAAACGTCTTTTTACTGCCCGCTTTAAGCTGGGTATGTTTGATCCGGAAGACAGGGTAAAATATGCTCAGATTCCGTATGCTGTCAACAACAGTCCTGCACACGATTATCTTGCCAGAGTGGCTTCTCAGAAAAGTATTGTTTTATTAAAAAATCAGAATCAGACACTTCCTCTTTCTAAAAAAATAAAAACTGTTGCCGTTATTGGTCCAAATGCTGATGATGTTCAATCTTTATGGGGCAATTACAGCGGTATTCCAAGCAATCCTGTCACCGTATTAAAAGGCATTAAAAACAAATTAGAACCAAATACAAATGTGCTATATGCCAAAGGTACTGATCTGGCTAAAGGAGTACCAGAAATGAAAGTGATTCCATCAGTTTATTTTCAAAATGAAAACGGTAAACAGGGTTTAACAGCTCATTATTTTGACAATAAAGAATGGGAAGGAAAACCTCTTTTTAGCCGTACAGATGATAATATAGATTTTCACTGGGATATAAATACTCCTGACCCACGCATGAAAATGGGTAATTACAGTGTAAAATGGACGGGATATATTGTAGCACCAAAAACCGGAACTTACAGTATATCTGAATGGTCAAAACCTTATATGACTGTAAACATTGAAGGAGGAGAAACTAGCGGTGGAAAAAACAATCACCATCCCCGTATTCGTGCTCAAAAAATAGCACTAGAAGCAGGAAAAAAATACAAAATAGAAGTAAAATACCAGAATTTCTATGGTGATGCTATTGCTCAGCTTTTATGGGCAGAACCAGAAGAAAATTTAATTCAGCAGGCTACGGATGTTGCTAACCAGGCGGATGCTATAGTATTAGTTTTGGGATTGAATGAACGCTTAGAAGGTGAAGAAATGAAAGTTGAAGCTGATGGGTTTGCAGGCGGAGACCGTACCAGTCTTGACCTGCCTGTTAATCAAAGAGAACTAATGAAGGCGATGGTTGCTACAAAAAAGCCGGTGGTTCTAGTACTGATAAACGGAAGTGCTCTGTCTATTAACTGGGCAAACGATAATGTTCCTGCAATCCTTACCGCCGGATATCCCGGACAACAGGGCGGAAATGCAATTGCCGATGTAATTTTTGGTGATTATAATCCTGCTGGACGATTAGCAGTTACTTATTACAAATCGGCTGACCAGCTTCCTGATTTCGAAAATTATGACATGAAAGGCCGTACTTATCGTTATTTTAACAAAAAACCATTGTACCCTTTTGGTTTTGGGTTAAGTTATACCTCTTTTAAATATAGCAACTTGCAAGTTCCAAAAATGAATAACCCTGAAAAAGATTTTAAAGTATCTGTTGACATAACTAATACAGGAACGTATGATGGTGATGAAGTAGCTGAACTGTATCTTAAAGATGAAAAAGCTTCTACTCCCCGACCAATATGGCAATTAGAAGGTTTTGAACGCATTCACCTTAAAAGTGGAGAAACAAAAACAGTTCATTTTACAATCAGTCCCAGACAACTTTCTCTGATAAATAAAAAAGGTGAGCGCGTAATTGAACCCGGTTGGTTTACTATTTCTGTGGGAGGAAAACTGCCTGATGATTCGAATGAAACGTTACAGCAAAGATTTGAAGTTAAAAGGCAAATATCAGGTTTCGATAAATAATATATTTTCGTTGCAACCCAGGTATTTATAAAATTGTTGCTTTTTTATGTAACGTGGAATTGAACTTTAATTCCACGTTATATTTTTTTACAAATTTAACTACGTGACATTTGTTAATTTTGAAAAATCAATAAATTGGAAGTTAATGTATCTGAGTATTCCTGATAATTATCTAAAAAATTACTTTATAATAATTTTCTTTTTCGAGTTAATTTTTACAACTGTATAAGGATAAGTAATAACCTGCATTAGCATCGCATTTGGATCAGGATTTATTTCACGTACTTTTATTACAATATTTTCATCGGTTTCGATAACGCTGTCAATTGCTATTGCATATCCGGATGTAGGCTTTTCACCCATATTTAAAATTACAAAATTAGATTGTTGTACATCAGCAGCATTTATCTTTCCCTTTAGTTTTTCATCATGTAACAACATTTTAATCTCATCAGCTTCGGAAAGAATTTCATAAAAGTGAATGTTCCCGCCTCCATCATTCTGTTGCAGCAAAACCTCATACATACGGTTAGCGTAACTATTTGTTTTCTTACTTGTTCCGCAGGAAAATAATACTAAAGCAAGGGCTGATAAAAGAAGAATATTTTTCATTTATATGACTATTTTATTATGAAGGCTTACTGGAATGTTTCGTCTTTTTATTATACTTTTTTATTGCTTTATCGTAAATATCAATATACAAAGGTAAAATATGTTTGATATCAAATTTTTTGGCTACTGATAAAGCATTTTCTTTAAATTGAGCTAAAAGGGCATCATCTTTCAGAATTTTTAATGCATTTTGAGCCATTTCATCAATATTTCCTACTTTGCTTAAATACCCGGAAACTCCTTCAAAATTCACCTCCGGTAAACCACCTGAATTACTGGAAATAACAGGAACTCCCCAAGCCATAGCTTCTAAGGCAGCTAATCCAAAACTCTCCGTCTCTGATGGTAATAAAAACAAATCGGAATTACTTAACAGTTTGTCGATTTCATTACTGTTCCCAAAAAAGATTACTTTATCTAATATCCCCAGTTCCTGACATAAAATTTCGGCTTTTTCTTTCTCCGGACCATCGCCCACCATTAGTAATTTAGCCGGGATGTTTTGTTGTATTTTATCAAATATTCTAATAATATCCGGTATTCTTTTTACTTTTCTAAAGTTAGAAATGTGAGTAATAATTCGTTCTTCAGGTTTGGCTATAAGCGTTCGCTGGCAAGGAACATTATATTCTATATTGTTTTTTTCTAATTCTATAAAATTAGGAATTACATGAATATCTCTTTTAATATTAAACAACTTATAGGTATCGTCTTTTAAACTTTGGGACACAGAAGTCACTACATCTGATTTGTTGATACTAAAACTTACTGCCGGTTTATAATGCGGATGATTTCCTACCAGAGTGATATCAGTTCCGTGAAGAGTCGTGATCATTGGTATTTCGATCCCTTCATTTTTAAGCATTTGCTTCGCCATATACCCCGCATAAGCGTGTGGAATGGCATAATGCACATGCAGGACATCAATTTTATAGAGTTTAACCATATCAACTAATTTACTTGATAAAGCTAATTCATACGGCTGATAATGAAATAAAGGATATTCAGGAACATTTACTTCGTGATAATGAACATTGGGATTCAATAATGCCAAACGCACTGGCTGGCTATAGGTAATAAAATGAACTTCATGTCCCAAACGGGCTAATTCTAAACCTAATTCAGTAGCGACAACACCACTTCCTCCAAAGGTAGGATAACAAACTATTGCTATTTTCATGTATAAAATTTAGTATTACGAAAATACTCAAAAAGGACTAAAAAAGAGTTAAATTAAGTTAAAACTAACTATTAATACTGCAAAAACAAAGCATAAAAAAAGGAGAAAAATTTTCCTCCTTTTTATTTTATTAAAAAAATCTACTGTGCCAACTGTCAATTGCGGGAACTTCCCAAGACTCATTATACTCTTGTATCGTATTAATCAGGTTATTAAAAACAATAGTGTTTCCGGTCACTGCTTTATCTTTAACCATTTTTTTAAAATCAATTAAAGGTTTATGCGCAATGTGTTCTCCTAATTTGAACGTGACATTCATTTTATCCAGCAAATCAACCTGATATTTTTGCTCCAGGCTTTGAATAAAAGCTACAGAAGCATCAATAGAGCAACCTGTAGCAAGCTGTACCTCCTGATTGACTGCAATAATTATAAAACGATTGTATTTTAGCTGATAAGAAGCTTCCAAACTAGTTCCGTGAGCAGCCCAGTTTTCGAGGAACTGTTGTAAATCTTTTTCAATTTCAGAAAACTCGGCATCCGAAAATTTTCTATTAGATTGATAAATCCAGATTCTGGATTCTTCGGGTAAATTTTCAAATGGTACGTACATTTTGATTTTAGATTTTAAATTGTTGATTTTAGATTTTTAGTAAATCAGAAACTCCCTTTACAAATCCTGTGCATTAGCGATCAGTTCGGCAATATCCATCACCTTTACTTCGCCTTCTTTTTCTTTATTTTTAATTCCGTCAGTCATCATAGTATTACAAAACGGACATCCTGTAGCAATAATATCCGGTGCGGTTTCAAGAGCGTCTTCGGTCCTTTCAACATTCACTTCTTTATTCCCTTTTTCGGCATCTTTAAACATTTGCGCTCCACCGGCTCCACAACACAATCCATTAGCTCTGGAACGTTTCATTTCTACCAATTCTACATCTAATTTTTCAATTAAATTACGGGGTGCTTCATATATTTTATTGGCTCTTCCTAAATAACAGGGATCATGAAAAGTAATTTTTTTACCTTTAAATTGACCTCCTTCAACAGCTAATCTGCCATCATCCAATAAAGATTTTAAAAATTCGGTATGATGAATGACTTCATATTTACCGCCCAATTCAGGATATTCATTTTTTAAAGTATTAAAACAATGCGGACAGGCAGTAACAATTTTTTTGGCTTCATATGCATTTAAAACCTCGATATTCATCATGGCCTGCATTTGAAACAAGAACTCATTTCCGGTTCTTTTGGCCGGATCTCCGGTACAACTTTCTTCGGTTCCCAGCACTGCAAAGGAAACATTGGCATTGTTTAAAATACGTACAAATGCTTTCGTTATTTTTTTAGCTCTATCGTCAAAACTTCCCGCACAACCTACCCAAAACAAAACTTCAGGTTGTTTTCCTTGGGCGAGCATTTCTGCCATTGTAGGTACTATTAAATTTTCTGACATTTCTTTCTGTTTAATCGTTGATTTGTTAATGGTTTAATCGGCTAGACGTTTTTACCGAATAAACAATTTAACTATATTTCGTTTTTCCAGTTCAATCGGTCTTGCTGATTGTACGGCCACGGTGCTCCGTTATTTTCAACATTCGTCATCATCGCATTTAGTGTAGCTGGCGCAGCACTTTGTTCCATTACTAAATAACGACGCATATCCATAATAATCGATAACGGACTAATACTTACGGGACATTCTTCCACACAGGCATTACAGGAAGTACAGGCCCAAAGTTCTTCGGGAGTTATATAATCGTTTAATAATGTTTTATTATCCGGAACAAAAACGCCTTTATTAGCATCTATATTTTTACCTACTTCCTCCATCCTGTCACGGGTGTCCATCATAATTTTACGAGGTGATAGTTTTTTACCCGTAATATTGGCCGGACACGCAGAAGTACATCTGCCGCATTCTGTACAAGTATACGCATTTAACAGTTGTACCCAGTTTAAATCCTGAACATCACTGGCTCCGAATTTAGCCGGAACCTCACCTTCTGCTGCGGCCGGAGCTGCAAACGGGTCTGCGTTAGGATCCATCATCATTTTCACTTCTTTAGTAACTGATTCTAAGTTATCAAATTTCCCAAGCGGATTCAAATCGGCAAAATAAGTATTGGGGAACGCTAAAAGGATATGAAGATGTTTGGAGAAATACAAATAGTTCATAAATATCAGAATCCCTACAATATGTAACCACCAGAATAATTCATAAAACAATGCTACTAAATCACTGTTGACACCGTTGAATAATGGCGCAAGAAACTGGCTTACCGGAAAGGAACCTGCTTTAACAAAATGAGAATAACCTCCGGGAACATGCTGTAAATGCAAATCAGAAGCGTTCATAAAAAGAAACAAAAACATTAATATTGTTTCAAAATACAAAATGTAATTAGCATCATTTTTAGGAAATCCTTTCAAATCAGGATTTATAAAACGTTTTAATTTGATTACATTTCTTCTGATCCAAAATACCGTTACTGCAACAATAACCAGTAAGGCTAATATTTCGAAAGATGCTATTAATACATCATAGAAGCCACCTAAAAAAGGAGCAAAAATCCTGTGAGTTCCAAATAATCCATCAATAATGATTTCGAGCAATTCAATATTTATAATTACAAAACCTGCATAAACTATGATGTGAAGAAAACCTGCAACAGGTCTTTTAACCATCTTAGACTGCCCCAAAGCAATCATCGCCATGTTTTTCCATCTCTGTTTTGAATTGTCTTTTCTGTCAATATCAATTCCTAAATTTACATTGCGATAGATTTTTTTAATATTGGAAATAAAATAGCCGAAACTAATAATTAAAATTATTGCAAATAATATATTGTCTAAAAAACTCATATTTTGTTATTATTTACTATCAGAAACTGTATCTACAGGAGCTTTGTAAGGCTTGTTTTTCTTTCCAAAAAGAGAAACGTTAATGTATCTTGTAGGATACAGTCGAACATCCTGAAGCAATAATTCTAATTCTTTAGTAGTTTTGGTAAGATTATTATAAAAAGCCTCGTCTTTTAATAATTTCCCCATACTTCCGTTTCCGGATTCTAAATCTGTCATAATCACATTGACTTTAGCTAAAGTGGTATTCAAACTTTTAACTGTTTTTCCCATATCAGCTTTATTTAAAGAATCGGATATTTTAGCAAAATTACCCGACATTTTATTAAAGTTAGAAACGGCTGAGTTAATTTGAGTTTTATTTTCTGTAATTAAAGAATTCATTCCCGCAGAAGCCTGATGAAATTGCTCCATTGTTTTACTTAACTCAGCTATGGTTTTCTTTAAATCTTTTTGGGTTTGCTGATCTAAAACAGTATTAATTCCGGTAACTAACGTATCAATATTCGTTAATACTTTTTCTAATTTATCCTGAAGTGGAACTAATTTTTTGCTTAAGGATTCTGTCATTCCTAACTGAACGTTTCCTGCCAGCATATCACCTTGTTCTACAACCGTTTTATCATTAAAATTTGGCTCGATTAAAATTTGCTTTCCTCCTATAAATCCTGGCTCATAAATAACAGCACGACTGGATTTTGAAATAGGAAAATCGGTTTTAATTTGCAATTCAACTAATAACTTTCCATCATTAGGATTAATTGTAATCTGTTCTACCTTACCAATAACCAAACCGTTTAAAGTAACGGCTGCTGAGGGAGCTAAGCCCTCTACACTATTATATTGTACATATAGCGTGGTATAGGTATTAAAAAGATCTTTCCCTTTTAAGAAGCTATATCCCCAAATAAATAATAATATAGATGCAATTACTAAAATTGCTGTTTTAATTTCTCTTGTTAGTTTCAAAATATAAGTATTTAATGCAAATTTAATATAAATATTAAAACCTGACGTTATTTAATTGCTTCCTGAATATCTATTTTAACTCCATCTTTATATGCTACTAAAAATGCTGAACTGAACCCCTTAGCTTTCGCTTCGGCTAACAACTCTCTTGAAGTCTCATAATCACTGGTTTGACCGTAAAAATACTTATAATTTTTACCAATTGGTTCAATAGATAAATCTTTTAATCCTTTAAAATTTTTAGGAACTAATGCTATTTTTTTACTCGAAAGAGCTAATTGTACTTTAAAAACAACATCTTTCTTTGCCTCAACTACAGTTTCTTTTTTAGGAGCTGCTGCTTCCGGAGCTGTAGTTTCAACCATTTTTTGCGAAGGTTTTACCGCTGGTTCCAACTCTCCTGAGCCAAAATATTCGTTTTTATAACTAATAATTGCATCAGCAATCGCTCTTGCTATCTCATTCTGTCCTTCTTCAGAAGCCAATATTCTTCCTTCGGCAGGATTCGAAATAAAGCCCATCTCGATAAGAATTCTTGGCATATAAGCCTTATGAAGAACCATAAAAGGAGCTTGTTTTACACCACCGCCTCTTATTTTTTTTCCTAAACTGGCAAACTGACCTTCTACCTTACTGGCTAATGAAATACTGTTATCTAAATATTCTTCCTGCATCAAGGTAAAACCAATCATAGTTTCCGGAGAATTAGGATCAAAACCTTCATACTTTCTTTTATAGTCTTTCTCCAAAGTAATAACAGAGTTTTCCTTTTTAGATGCTTCAAGGTTTGAAGCAATCTTCGTCATCCCCATCACATATGTTTCCGTACCGTCAGCCGAAGTATTCCTGTTGGCATTACAGTGAATGGAAACAAAAATATTAGCGTTTGCTCTGTTAGCAATATTAGCTCTTTCAACTAAATCAATAAAGACATCTGTTTTTCGGGTATAAATCACATCTATTTTAGGAGTGGATTCCAGAATTTTTCCCACTTTTAACACAACTGCCAAAGCAATGTTTTTTTCTACATAACCATGATAAGAAGCTCCAAAATCGTGATCTCCATGACCTGCATCTAGTGTAACTTTAAAAACATCTGACTGACTATATACTGAATTATATACTAATATTAATATTATTACTGCGGTGACTTTTTTAATTTTAACTATTAATTCCAAAATCTTTTATTTTTTTATCTGTTAAATCTAATCCAACTATTTTTTTACCCTGACGATAAATGCTTTTAAATATCCTGCGTTACGTGCTTCTAATTGCTTTTTTTTAGCTTCTGCAAAATCTGAAGTTGCTCCAAACATATATTTATACAGCTTATTTGAAAACTCATAAGATACATTTTTTAATCCTTTAAAATTGCCTGGTTCCAATTTTATTTTTCTCGAACTTGCTAAAAGTTGTATTTTATATAAATCGGCTGATAAATCAGCGTCCTTTTTATCAGCAGTTTTATCATTTGCAGTATAAGCTGATTCTGCTGTTCCATAATTTTGACGCTTGTAATTTAGAATTGCATCGGCAATTTGTTTCGCCATCTTAGTTTGTCCTTCTTCTGAATTTAAAAACTCTCCCTCAGTTTTATTAGACAAAAAACCCAACTCTATCAAAACACTGGGCATATAAGCTGCGTCTAAAACCCACAAAGGCTGTTGTTTTACACCTCTTGAATTTCGCTTTAATTTTTTTGTGAAATTATTCTGTATACCTGATGCCAGACTGATACTGTTATTTAGATTTTCTTCCTGAACCATAGTCAGTCCTATCAATGTTTCAGGTTTTTTAGGATCAAAACCCTGATATTTTGTTTTATAATCTTTCTCAAGCAGAATAACTGAATTTTCGTTTTTGGCAACCTCCAGATTCATATCATATCGTGATAATCCCATCACAAAAGTTTCTGTACCATGTGGTCCTTCGTTTTTAACAGAATTACAATGGACAGACACGAATAAATCAGCTTTTGCATTATTTGCCACCTTAGGGCGGTCTGCCAGTTCAACAAACACATCAGAGGTTCGGGTATAAATGACTTTAATTCCTTTTTCTTTTTCCAGAAAATCACCAATTTTTAAAACGGTTTTAAGAGCTATTTTTTTTTCTACAAAACCGTGATAAGAATTTCCGGGATCTTTCCCTCCGTGTCCTGCATCTAAAATGATTGTAAAAACTTTATTATTCTGAGAAAAAACGGAACTGAATCCTGACAACATTAAAATTGTTATAAAAAAAAAGTTCCTGCTATTAAATTTCATTTTTAAAAGTTAATTTAATTAAAAACACTATGCTTATAAATTTTGTATTTGACTATTTTTGACGAAAAATAATCTGTAAGTTTGACAACTCAAAAAACAAGCCATAATTTTACAAAAATAGCATTTATACCTTTGCATACAAACTTATTTCATATCGTTTTATTATCAATTTCCCTCACATTTGGGGTGTCCAGCATATATTCACAAGATATTAAAACAACAAAAGGCATTGTTGCCAAGCAGCAAAACAAAGCAACTGACACTATTAAAAAAAACACGGTAATTAGTACTGACACTATCAAAAAAGAAAATGACAGTATAAAACCCAAAAAAGCTTTTCTGGATGGAAAAGTGAAATACAAAGCTCTAGGATACACCAAATTAGATAACAAACAAAAACTCACAACTTTATATGATGAAGCCGAACTTTATTATCAGGATATCGAATTAAAGTCGGGTATAATTATAATGGATTATGAAAAAAACGAAGTCTATGCGGGCAGAATTAAAGATTCAGCAGGTAAATACACACAATATCCAAATTTTAAACAGGGAACAAATATTATAGAACCCGATTCGATACGTTTTAATTTTAAAACTAAAAAAGCTTTAATCTGGAACTCTAAAACAGATCAGGGAGAATTTAATGTAAAAGCCTCTATCACAAAAAAAGAAAATGATTCTGTTTACTTTTTAAAGGGTGCCCGTTTTACAACTTCTACTAATAAAGAAAATCCTGAATATTATTTCAGAACTTCAAAAGTAAAATTTATTCCGGGCAAAAAAGTGATTACAGGATTAACAAATCTTGTTATTGCAGATGTTCCTACCCCTATAGCGCTGCCCTTTGCTTTTTTCCCCATGAATAAAGAAACCAGTGTTTCCGGTTTGATATTACCCAGCTATAATGATTCTAATCTCCGCGGATTTTCTTTGCAGAACGGAGGATATTATTTTGCTTTAAGCGATCATTATGATTTAACAGTATTAGGCGATTATTATACAAATGGTAGTTATGGTATGCGATTTGAATCTTCTTATGCCAAAAGATATAAATTCAGAGGAAACGTAAATGTTCGCTTTGAGAATCTGATTAATAGTGAAAGAGGTTATCCGGATTATTCCAAGCAAAACATTTACAATATTCAATGGTCTCATTCCAGAGATACAAAAGCAAATCCCAATTCAAGTTTTTCTGCTTCTGTTAACTTAGGAAGCAGTAAGTATTTCCAACAATCGATTAATCAGTCAAACATAGGTTCATCGTTAAACAATACATTAAGTTCTTCTATTTCTTACTCTAAAACGTTTAATATTATCCCTCAGGCTCGTTTATCATTAACAGCAACTCATTCACAAAATACTCAGACAGAATCCATCAACATGACGTTGCCAACATTGCAATTCAGTCTGGACAGAATCTATCCATTTGTTGGGAAAGACGGAGTAAAGAAAGGATTCTTTAAAAACATCAACCTGCAATATAACTTAAACGGTCGAAATTACATCACCACTACTGATTCGTTATTTTTCAAACCCGAAATGTTCAAAGATGCACAAATAGGATTTCAGCACAGCATTCCGTTAAGCACTAACTTTAAAATTTTTAAATATTTCAGTGCTTCAACATCAGTTAATTATGAAGAAATATGGTATACAAAAACCATTCGTAAAGCTTATGACCCAAATCAGAATACTGTGGTAAATACTACTGTAAATGGTTTTGATGCCTTTAGAACTTATAATTTCTCAGCCAGCTTAGGAACTACTGTTTACGGTACTTTTAATTTTGGAGAAAACAAAAAAATTCAGGCTATCCGCCACGTAATGCGACCATCGATATCCTATGCATACACACCCAGCTTTGAAAAATACTATGATACCTATGCTTCAGATGCAAGTGGAACTATGGACCAGCGATACACCCGATTCGAAGGCGGTATTTTTGGTGCACCGGGATTAGCAAATTCAAATATCATGGGAATAAGTATCAGTAATACCTTTGAAGCAAAGGTAACTGATAAGGATTCAACTAAAACAGAACCGAAAAAAGTGATGCTGTTAAACAATTTAAACCTTTCTACCAGCTATAATTTAGATGCCGATGGTGTCACTACATTAGCATGGTCGCCAGTGAGAGTCAGTACGGGAGCACAATTTTTTGAAAACAAATTGAACGCCAACTTTGCAGCTACATTAGATCCTTATGCAATTGATAATTCAGGCAGAAGAATTAATACATTTAATATTGATAATGGCGGAAGTTTGTTTAGAATGACTAGCGCTAACATCACTTTAAACTACGCTTTATCCAGTAAAGATGGTGATGATAAGAATAATAAAAAAACAGACCAGACAGCCCGAAATGGTGGTCGTGAAGACGATTTATTCGGAACAGCAACCGATTTAACAGACAACAGAAAAAGCATGTTTGATGGCAGTGAAGAAGAAGGAGAAGATACTATTTCTGAATTTTTCAGATCTAAAATTCCATGGGATATGACTTTTGCCTATTCCTTTACTTATGGAAATAACAACAGAGAAAATAAGATTACCGGTAACTCTCTGATGATATCTGCTAATACCGATTTAACACCGAAATGGAAAGTAGGCGTTTCTACAGGGTATGATTTTGTTCAAAAAGGGGTTACTTATACACAGTTGCGATTTGAACGCGACTTAGCCAGCTGGCGAATGAGTTTAAACTGGATGCCTTTTGGTAATAATGCCAACTGGAATTTCTTTATCGGAATTAAATCAGGTATATTAAGCGATATCAAGTGGGAAAAACGAAATTTCAACAATCGTTAATCAGACAAATAAACACAAGTATAAGTTTTATATCTAACAAGCTATTATCATGAAAAAAATAATTTTTACTGAAAAAGCACCGGCACCAATAGGTCCATACAATCAGGCTGTACTTACAGGAAATACACTTTATGTTTCCGGGCAAATCGCAATAAATCCGGTTAATGGAACATTAATAACTGAAACTATTGAGGCTGAGACTACCCAAGTTATGGAAAACCTGAAAGCCATATTAGAAGCCGCAGGAATGACTTTTGAAAGCGTAGTTAAGTCCAGCATTTTTATCCAAAACATGAATGATTTTGGAGCTATCAATACCGTGTATGGTTCTTATTTTAACGAAAAAACCGCTCCAGCTCGTGAAACGGTTCAGGTGGCATGTTTACCAAAAAATGTAAATATTGAGATTTCTGTTATTGCTACAATCTAGTCGAAATTGCATCTAATAACAATTGAGCAGTAGCTTCATTAGTCGCTAACGGCACATTATGTACATCACACACACGAACGAGCATACTAACATCTGGTTCGTGTGGATGACTTGCTAAAGGGTCTTTAAAAAAGAAAACCATATTCGTCTTTCCTTCCGCTACTCTGGCAGCAATCTGAGCATCTCCTCCTATTGGACCTGAAAGCATTTTGATTACATTAAAACCTGCTTTTTCAGCTCTTCCTCCTGTAGTACCTGTAGCAATCAGCTGGATGCTTTCCCGGGATAAAACATCTTTGTTTTTATTTAAAAATTGAACCATGTCAACTTTTTTACCATCGTGTGAAATAATAGCAATTTCCATAAAATCTATTTGTTAGCAATATGGTAAGAAATTAATCCGTCTATCGGTCTTCTTAAAACATTTCCTAATTCTAAATCATATTTATCAAAAGCCAGTTGCAATTCGTCTTTTAAATAATAAGCAATAGACCCCACAAAATGCACTGGTACATCGCTGCAGTTTTCATATTGCATAATATAATTTTTGATAAAAGACTTCATTGCTTTGCGAATAATTTTTTGACAAAACGAAGTGTCTTTATGCTTAATTAAGAACTTTGCAAAAGTGGCTAAATAGGCATTTGGATTTTCTTCTTTATACAATTTATTTTTAATAAAATCAGGATCAACATTAAATTCCTTTTCAAATTCAACGGCTAATTCCTGAGGCATTTTATTAAAATAATATTTTCTGATAAGTTCCTTACCAAAAACATTTCCACTACAATCATCCATAACAATATAGCCTAATGATTGAACTTTTTGATGCAATTCCTTTCCGTCAAAATAACTGCAATTAGAGCCTGTCCCTAAAATACAAACAATGGCTTGCTGATCTTTTGGAGTAGTTGCATATACTGCTGCATACGTATCTTCTTCTACTACTATTTTGGCATGGGGAAAATAATCCTGAAAAACAGCAGATAAGCTTCTTTTCATTCTGTCTGTTCCGCAGCCTGCTCCATAAAAAAACAAATGAGTAGCGCTTTTTTTACTTTGCTGGATATCAAATCGTTCATCTAAACGGGAAATTATCTGATCTCCTTCCAGGATTTCCGGATTCAAACCTAAAGTTTGAGTAGTAAACAATATTTTTCCATGGTCATCTATTGCAATCCAATCGGCTTTAGTAGAACCACTATCAACTATTAATTTCATTTTTTTAGTTTTTAGATGAAGTTTTCTTTAATTTAAAAATGTGATTTTCACATTAATCAAAGGTATAAAATAAGAAAATCCCGTTCGACGCATCGAACGGGATTTTATAAAATTGTAAAATATTATTTTAAACCAGCGATATGAACTGATAAATCAATTAGTTTACTAGAGTAACCGTATTCGTTATCATACCAGGAAACTAATTTAAAGAAAGTAGAGTTCAAACCAATTCCTGCAGTAGCATCAATGATAGAAGTTCTTTTGTCAGAAATAAAATCCTGAGAAACAACAGCATCTTCAGTATACCCCATAATTCCTTTTAATGAAGTCTCAGAAGCATTTTTCAATACAGACATGATTTCTTCATAAGAAGTTTCTTTGGCTAATTTTACAGTTAAATCTACTGTAGAAACGTCAGCAGTAGGAACACGGAAAGCCATACCTGTTAATTTTCCATTCAATGAAGGAATTACTTTTCCAACAGCTTTAGCAGCACCTGTAGAAGATGGGATGATGTTGATAGCAGCAGCACGTCCACCTCTCCAGTCTTTTCTTGAAGGACCATCAGCAGTCATCTGAGTTGAAGTAGTAGCATGAACTGTAGTCATTAAACCTTCAACAATTCCAAAATTATCATTGATAACTTTAGCCAAAGGAGCTAAACAGTTAGTAGTACAAGAAGCATTAGAAACAACTAAATCAGAAGCTTTTGCAGTTTCATGGTTTACTCCCATTACAAACATTGGAGCATCAGCAGAAGGAGCAGAAATAATTACTTTTTTAGCACCACCTTTTAAGTGCTCACTTGCTGTATCAATAGTTGTAAAAATACCAGTACATTCAGCAACTACATCAACATCAACTTCGTTCCATTTCAAATCAGCTGGATTTCTTTCAGCAGTGATACGAATGTTTCTTCCGTTTACATATAATTTTCCTTCTTTTACTTCTACATCTCCATCAAAACGACCGTGAACAGAATCATATTTTAATAAGTAAGCTAAGTGATCTACATCTAATAAGTCGTTGATTGCAACTACTTCTACATTGTCTCTGTTGAAAGACTCTCTAAAAACAATTCTTCCGATTCTTCCAAAACCGTTTATTCCTAATTTTACTTTTGACATTTCTATTTTTATTTATTATTTATTATTCGAATGAAAAAACTTGTGCAAATTTAATAATTAATTTTGCTACAAATTTTATTAAGTTGTTATAATATCAGAAACTCTCAATAATTCTCTGTCAATTTCTGATTTTCCCTTTATTGCCTGTACTAATGGAGTCAGATTTACGCTATCATTTTTTAATCCTACCATAAAATTAGATACTCCGTCTAATAACGATTCTACCGCTTTTACTCCCAAACGGCTGGCAAGTACCCTGTCAAAACAAGATGGAGCGCCACCACGCTGCATATGACCTAATACTGAAACTCTCACATCATATTCAGGTAAATTAGCATCTACATAATCTTTTAATTCGAATACGTTTTTACCTATTTTATCTCCTTCGGCAATTACTACGATACTGGATGATTTTCCTGAAGCTTTACTTTTTTGAAGGGATTCCAGCAGACGATCTAAACCTAAATCTTCTTCAGGTATTAAGATTTCTTCGGCTCCGCCGGCAATACCTGCATTCAAGGCAATATGTCCGGCATCTCTACCCATTACCTCTACAAAAAACAAGCGGTTATGTGAACTGGCAGTATCTCTGATTTTATCAATTGCTTCAACTACCGTATTTAAAGCAGTATCATAACCTAAGGTATGACTGGTTCCAAAAATATCATTATCAATAGTTCCGGGAATTCCCATTACCGGAAAACCATATTCTGAATTGAACATTAAAGCTCCTGTAAAACTTCCGTCTCCACCTATAACCACTAAAGCATCTATTCCTTCTTTTACTAAGTTATCGTGGGCTTTCTTTCTTCCTTCCGGAGTTCTAAATTCAGCGGAACGCGCTGATTTTAAAATTGTTCCTCCTTTATTTATAATGTTATTTACACTTCTGGGTCCCATTTCAATGAAATCACCTTCAATCATTCCCTGATATCCTCTGTAAATACCAACGCACTCTAAATTGTGATAAGCACAAGTCCTGACTACTGATCGTATTGCAGCATTCATTCCGGGAGAATCACCACCAGAAGTGAGAACACCTACTTTTTTTATTGTTTTTTGCATTATTTTTAAAGTATTAAAGTGTAAATTTAGGAAACATAAATTACTTTAACCCTTTCTGCGTTATTATTTTAACTAATCATTATAAATTCAAACGTTTTCGTTAATAAGTTTTAAAAAAACCAAAAAAAGCATCATTTTTTTAATATAAATAGATTTTTAAACAATATAACTAAGAATAACTTATTAATGATATTTAGTTAACATTTGTTAAAAATATAACATGCTGTTAATACCGAAACTAACGAATTATGCTGTAAGATTATTATTCCTCCTCATCCGTTTTAGTTCCTTCAGTATTATGCTCGGGATCTTCTTTTTCAGGTTCTTTATTATTGTTGAAATTGATATATTCGGGAGTAACATTAGAATCCTGAAAATATTCATTAGGAGTATTTACTCTTTCAATTTTATATTTTTTAAATATTTTACTGACCAATTCTCTAAAAGTATCAAAATCTACTTCATAAGTCAATCCTATGCCCTGAGTATATCCTATACCCTGACCAATATAATTAATATCATTTTCTCTGTTAAACAACCTTAAATTCATAGTACCATCCTGATTGACTCTGTACTGCACTTCCACGTCTCCTACAACCGCTGATTCATTAATTCCTCCAAACGGCACACCTACTTTTCCGTTAATCGATATCCTTTCATTAATTTTGGACGAGATAGTTGCCACAACTCTTCCATCAGTTTCCCTTCCTATTCTTCTGTCCGGAGAAACATAATTCAGACCAACTTTAAATTTATCATTATCTGTTTTTAAAATATCGCCCAGCAAACTGGAAGCTGTTTCAAATAAACTTCCTGAAAAATCCGACTGATTAACTCCCTCAGGACTCAAAAATCCACCAGAAGAAAGCAGATACAAAGCCTGAGTCTGCCTTACATCTTTATCATAGAGCTTATATTGAATTTCTGATTTTAAAACATTACTTACCGTAGGAAACTCAATTGTAAAATCAGGTTCCGGACTGGCTAAATCTCCCTGAATTCCAATAATTACATCTACAGGAACTTTTCGGTTAAAAGAAGAATTAGCTAATAAAACTGCCGGATTAGCTATAGTTGTATAAACAGCCTGTAAATTTAATTGTGCCCGCATTGGGTTTCCTTCCCAGGTGATGGAACCTCCTTTTTTAACATCAAATTTTTTATCAATTAAACCGCCATATTTAAAATTATAAGTCCCTTCATAAGCCTGAAAATCTCCCCACATCTGAAACTTGCCCAGCGTATTAATTTTAAATAACAATGACCCGTATCCTTTTCCTTTCATCCCATGACCGGAATTTCTGTCCAGAATCACTTCGACCTCAGCATCAGGAGTAATATCCAGATCAAATTCTAATTCAAGACCATTATATCTTTTTGTATTCTCAACAATACCCATCTTAGTATTGTACTTCTCTTTAGTAGTTACAAAATGAATAAAGGAATTTTCACCTACACTTTCAGCTGAATTAATAGGAATTTTTATTTCTGATCCTTTTTCTGATTTTGCTGCTACTTTAATAAACAAAGCATTTGTTGGTCCTTTTATAGTAGCATCACCATTAATAAATGCTGTACCGTAATAAGCTGCTTCTTCCGAATCCTTTGTATCTAAAACCGCCAGTCTTTTGGAGTTAATTGCCAAATCCAGTCGCCAGTCAGAAAAATTTGTATGTTCAATAGTACCATTCAGCATCCCCTTTGTATTAAATTTGGAATCGGTTATGGTATTAGTTCTGAATAAAAACTTCTCATCAATTAAATCCACAATGGAACGATCATTTAACTGATAATCAACATTTAAATACGGAATAGTCATTCCGGCCTCGTCTACAAACAATCTGCCACTGATTTTAGGTTTGTTAACATCACCGCTTACTACCGAATTACCGGTTACATAACCGCGGATATTAGACAAAACATTGCCTCCCAGCGAACTAAAAACACCTAAATTAAATTTATCCAGTTTTACCTTTAAATCCAGAATGGTCTTTTTATCTACCACTTCAAAACTTCCATTTGCATTAAAAGATTCTAAATTGTCATTTTGCAAGTAGGAATCAATAGTGAATTTCTCTAAGTTTTGATTTCCTTCAATATTAAATTTCAGTGTTCCTAAATCCGTTTTATTAATATTCAGCTTATTTACAACTAATGATGCAGTGGGTTTGTACATTAAATTATTTTGTTTAAAATGAACTGCTCCATTCACATTACCATTAAAAACAAACGTACTGCTTAAAGGGGTAATTTTATACAAATCAATATCTTTAAAACGAAGTTCTAAATCTTTATTAAAATCGTCTTTTATACTACCATTTAATGTAACCGACTGGTTTTCATGAGACAATACAATATTATCAAAAATAAAATTCTTGAGTGATTTGTCAAAAACCAGTTTATTATCAGAATAATCATTTTGATTGAGATACCAGATATTTTCTTTGAATTTCATTTCTGATTTACTGATACCTACCACATTATTATTATTTTTATCAATGGTATGGTACAAGTTTAAATTAAAAAAATCTTCCCCTTTTTCACCACCTTTAAACTCCGATCTAAACAACAAAGTGTCTTTAGTGGTAATATTAATCAAACTAAAATCACGCATCTTGTAATAAGGCGTTTTAATACTATCTAACTCTATATAAGCATTATACAAAGGGTTTTTATTATCAATAGCGACCCTGATATTATCAAAAACATTTTTGTCATAACTAATTTGAGGCGAATTAAAATTCATTTTAAACTCTTGATTATCAGATCTAATATTTCCTCTTAAAACAGTATTCGTCGCTAATTCGATTTCAGGATATAAAATTTCAACTATCTTATTATAAATAGTGAAATTAAATCTTAAAAACTGGCCTTTGTTTACTTTCTCAGGTTTGAAATTAGTGTATAAACTTCCCAGAGAGTTTCTTGTTAATCTGCCTAACTGATTAAACTGAAAGCGTCCCACTACTCTTCCGTCAATAATATCAGGAGAATCAATAGTCAAAGTACGAATTCCCTGATTATCAAAAGTAGAATTGACATTAAAATCATTAAAAGAATAAGTATCTTTTATATTCTGATAAGATGTTTCTTTGAAGGAAACATTCCCCTGCAAATTTTCAATAGTATTTCCTGTAAGCTGAACTACTACATCTCCTTTAAAAACAGAAACACTGTCTTTAACAAAATGTAGCTTATTTAAATCAGCCTGTACTACATTAATATGAAAATCATATTTATTTTCAGCAGTACTTAAATCTAAGAGTCCGTCAAAATCCATTTCTAAATTAGGATCTGCAACTACAATTTGTCCTTTGTAATAAGGCAATTTAAAATTCCCGTTCAGAGAAATATTACTATAGGTATACTTTTTAAAATGAACTTTATTAATAATTCCTTTTAGCTGTGTATTCAGATACTTTTCAGTAAACCCCTTACCATCGACATTAATATCCATGGTAACCAACCCTAAATCTTCACGATTTAAAAATATTCCGGCATTAAAATCTTCTAAAACAACATTTCCATTATAAGTTGCTTTATCAATAACATCAATATCGTTCATAGAAACAACAGCCTGCATTCTTCCTATTTCAGATCTCATATTTAAAGCAGCGTCAATCGCCGATGCTGTTAATTGCAAATTCCCTTCCATCCAGAAATTACCCAAAGTCTTTAATTCCAACGGTAATTTTTTCCCCAGAACATTTGGAAGCAACGTTACTAAATTATCGTAACTGGAAGTAAGTTTGGTAAAATCACCATTCATATAAAACGGCTGATTTTCTTTACCAAAAATATTTTTGAAATTAATAGCGCCTTCAATACTGGATTTTCCCGAATCAGTGAGTTTTAAATCACTTACATACAAATTATTCAGTGTTCCTTTTACAATAGTTTTATTGATATAAAAGGACTGATTAACACCTAGCTCTTTATAAAAAAACCGGATATCATTAGTTCCTATTGCCGCTGAATGAATTTTAACATCAAATTTAACTTTATCATTAAATTGGACAAAATCTTCAATTTTATAATTTAACGCTACATCGGCTTTAATTTTGCTGGCAGCTGTTTTCAAATCCAGATTTTCAAGCTTTATTTGTTTCTTGGAATAACTAAAAACAGTACTCATGTTTTCTACAAATAAACCTCTGTAATCCAAAAAAGATAATTTATTAATGGTAGTATTTACATCCGGACCGTATAACTTAAAATCAGTCAACTCGATATTTAAATTTTTAAAATCTACATCTTTTGGGTTTTCCTTGTTTTCATCAGTAAGTCTAAAATGACCATTACTTATAAAAGCTTTATTGGATTTTAAAAGAAAATGTTTTCCTGTAGACGGTTTTCCTGAATCAAAAGCATCAATAAAAACATCAATATTGGTTTTGCTTTCGTTTTTATAGGTTTTTAAATCAAATAAAACACCATCAAGACGAACACTTTTAAACAGCAAATCTCCGGTATTAACAAATCCGTTAAGATCAAAAATATTTGTGCTTAAAATTTTAGTATAAATAAGAGTATCTTTATGATGATCCAAAATCAATACATTTTGAATCTTAACACCGCCAAAAGCTGTAATCTTTACTTTATCAATATTAATATTTGTACCAAAATCATTATTAACCCGGTTCATTAAATATCGGCCTACGGCAGTTTGAACCGTTGGTAATGATAATGCAATACCAAGCATCAGTAAAAAAATGATGAGCCCAAGAATTATACCCGAAATTATTTTAATCGTTTTTTTGATATGTTCTGTATATTATATTTTATCAAATATTATTTTGCTCAGGCAAAGAGCGAAACCTTAAATAAAAATTCTTTAATTTTGGCTGCGCCGTAAAATTAAAAAAAATAAAATCGGTTTCTATAGATAATTCAAAAATTGTGTGCTTTTATGCTAAATCCTGAGGTTTTTATTCTTGCTATCGAAA
Organism: Flavobacterium plantiphilum; assembly: GCF_046000495.1. Classification (NCBI taxonomy): domain Bacteria; kingdom Pseudomonadati; phylum Bacteroidota; class Flavobacteriia; order Flavobacteriales; family Flavobacteriaceae; genus Flavobacterium; species Flavobacterium plantiphilum. The sequence goes on along the minus strand of NZ_JBELQA010000001.1, from coordinate 77,209 downwards.
GTTCCTGTGATGACACCGCAGCAGCTATTTTATGTAACGACAAAGTACTTTCAAATGTTGTGGCAAATCAATTAATTCATACACAATATGGCGGTGTTGTTCCAGAATTAGCTTCGCGTGCCCATCAGCAGAATATTGTTCCGGTAATTGATGCCGCGCTTAAAAAAGCGAACATTCAAAAAGAGCAGCTCTCGGCTATTGCATTTACACAGGGTCCCGGTTTAATGGGTTCTTTACTTGTAGGTAGTTCTTTTGCTAAATCAATGGCATTAGCACTGGGTATTCCGCTTATTGCAGTTAACCACATGCACGCTCATATTCTGGCACATTTTATTGACGAAGAGGGTTTTGACAAACCTACATTTCCGTTTCTGGCTTTAACCATCAGTGGCGGACACACGCAAATTGTAAAAGTCAATCATTTTTTTGACATGCAAATAATCGGTGAAACAACTGATGATGCCGTGGGAGAAGCTTTTGATAAAACAGCCAAAATTCTCGGCCTGCCTTATCCCGGAGGTCCGTTGGTAGATAAATATGCTCAATCAGGCAATCCAAAAGCTTTTTCGTTTACAAAACCAAAAGTACCCGGATTGGATTTTAGTTTTTCGGGATTAAAAACAGCTATATTATATTTTATCCAAAAAGAAAAAGCTAAAAACCCAAATTTTGTTGACGAAAATATACAGGACATTTGTGCTTCTGTACAATACACCATTATCGGGATTTTAATGGACAAATTGAAATTAGCCGTTCAGGAAACCGGAATTAAACAAATAGCCATTGGCGGAGGCGTTTCTGCTAATTCAGGAATCAGAAATACATTGAAAGATGCCGAACAAAAATACGGATGGAAAACTTTTATCCCAAAATTTGAATACACTACCGATAATGCTGCAATGATAGGAATTACAGGTTATCAAAAATTTCTAGCCCAAAATTTCGAAGATGCTTCAGTAGTGTCTAAAGCGCGAATCCAATTCTAAACTATGCAATTATTTTACAATCCAGATATTGATGAAGCAACCGCCTCTTTTTCTTTTGACAAAGAAGAAAGCAAACATATTATCAAAGTTTTAAGAAAAAAAGACGGTGATATTTTGTTTGTAACCAATGGAAAAGGCTATTTGTTTAAATGCGAAATTATCTTAGCGTCAGACAATAAATGCACGGTGCAGATCAATTCGTTTGAAAAAAAAGAAACAGCAAAATTCCATTTACATTTGGCTGTTGCCCCTACTAAAATGAATGACCGCTACGAATGGTTTCTTGAAAAAGCTACAGAAATTGGCATTCAGGAAATCACCCCGATAATCTGTGATCGTTCCGAAAGAAAGGTTATTAATAAAGAACGATTTGACAAAATCATCTTATCAGCATTAAAACAATCTAATGAATTGTATTTACCTAAATTAAACAAAGCCGTTACTTTTAAAGAATTTATGAACCAAAAAAACAACGGTACTTTATTCATTGCCCATTGTGAAGAAACGGATAAAAAAACTTTAAAATCCGTTTTAAAATCTAATGAAGACATTACTTTATTAATAGGTCCCGAAGGCGATTTTTCGGTTAAAGAAATTGCTTTGGCATTAGAAAATAATTTTATCCCGGTTTCTTTAGGCAACACCAGATTAAGAACCGAAACAGCCGCTGTAGTGGCTTGTCATAGTGTGGTGTTTTTTAATGAAGAATAGCTGATTAGCACTTAGTAACTAAGAACCAGGAAGTAAACACTAAGGACTTAAAACCTAAAAAATGAAAAAACTCTGTCTTGTTTTACTATTAGTTTCTTTCACTTCTTTTTCCCAGGAAATTGCCTTGGTAAAATACCGCGGCGGTGGCGACTGGTATGCTAATCCTACAGCTTTGTCTAATTTGATTCGCTTTTGCAACAGCAATATCAACACTACTATCACCTCTAAACCGGCAACGGTAGAACCTGACAGTCCTGAATTATTCTCTTATCCTTTTGTACACATGACCGGGCACGGAAATGTAATTTTCAGTCCTTCCGATGTACAGAACCTCCAAAAATACTTAAAAGGCGGCGGTTTTTTACACATTGATGATAATTATGGTATGAACGAATACATCAGAAAAGAAATCAGGAAAATATTCCCAAATAAAGAATTAGTCGAAATTCCCGCTACACACACTATTTTTCAAAAACCATATTTATTTGCCCATGGATTGCCCAAAATTCATGAGCACGACGGCAAACGCCCACAGGCTTTTGGGATTTTTATTGACAACAGATTAGTCCTTTTGTATACATTTGAATGTGATTTAGGCGACGGCTGGGAAGATCCGGAAGTCCACAACGACCCTGCAGCAGTTCGTGAGAAAGCCTTGAAAATGGGAGCCAATATTATTCATTACATTTTTAATAACTAAATTCAAGTGCAATTAAAACACGAAGAAAACCAGTTTACACCTACTCAATTTCCGATCACCTTAGTTTGTGACGCTGTTTATTTTCAGCAAAATATAGGTTCCCTTTTTAGAATTGGTGAAGCTTTCGGAATTGAGAAAATTATTTTTCTTGGAAAAGACATCCCGTTAAATCCCCGAAAAATAAACAAAACTTCCAGAAGTACACATTTACACGTTCCGCATACTGTATTTGAAGAAAAAAGCGACCTAATTACTTATTTACAGCAAAAGGAGTATGAAATAATTGCTTTAGAAATAGCCTCTTCAAGTAAGCCTTTAAAAGAAGTTAAATTGCCTTCCGGTAAAAAAATTGCACTTATTATCGGGAGTGAAATTAACGGAATCAGCGAAGAACTTCTGGATGTTTCCAATCAAATTGTACACATCAATATGTTTGGAAAAAACAGCAGTATGAATGTAGTTCAGTCTGCCAGTATTGCTTTATATGAATTTACATCAAAATTGATTTGATATTTCTTTATCTTTATAAACTAAAACACACTTATGATAACATCAAAAACTATTGGTAACGGAATCCTGCGTGCCTTAATCATCACAGCGGGAGCGGCATTACTACTTTACATTTTATACCTGATTCAGCCCGTTATTTATTTCCTTTTTATTGCATTAATTGTAAGTATGATTGGAAGTCCAATTGTACATTTTTTAGAGAAAAAATTAAAATTTCCCCACATTGCTGCCGTGATAGTGACGATGCTTTTTTTTATTTTGTTATTAGCCGGTTTTATAATGATGTTTGTACCGCTGATTATTTCGCAGAGTGAAAACTTATCACTTTTAGATACAGAAAAACTTCAAGGTGACCTGACACAGCTTGCGGAACGTCTAAACAATTATTTTTCAGATCGCAATATTGACACCCAAAATCTACTGAAAGAATCTAATATTGCATCTAAAATCAATCTCAATTTCATTCCTAATTTCCTGAACTCCTTTTTAGGAACTCTTGGAAACATTGGAATGGCAATTGGTTCAATCATTTTCATCTCTTTCTTTTTCTTAAAAGACAAAAAGCTTTTTACTATAAATGCTAAAAAAATATTACCTGAGGAACATGAAGACAAAATTCTAAACTCATTCAGAAAAATCAATCATTTATTAAGCCGTTATTTTATTGGTTTGATTGGTCAGATTACCATTCTCTTTGTGCTATATTTAATTGTACTGCTTATTTTTGGAGTACAAAATGCCCTTATTATAGCATTTATCACCGCACTGTTAAACATTATACCTTATATCGGACCACTTATAGCTACTATTTTAGTGGCTGTTTTAACTATGCTCGGTCATCTGGATCCCCAAGCTCAGGGCGACATGCTCTCTACCACGCTATACGTTTTAATTGGTTATTCTGTGGCACAGATCATTGATAATAATGTGACCACTCCGTTGATTTTTTCTAACAGTGTCAACTCGCATCCGTTGGAAATATTTATTGTAATTTTGGCGAGTGGTTTTCTTTTTGGCGTATTAGGTATGATTGTAGCTGTACCGCTTTACACCATTATTAAGGTAGTTGCCAAAGAATTTTTCCCGGAAAATCCTGTAGTAAAAGTATTAACAAGAGGAATTTAAGTTGACTTCAGAAATTTTAAGCACAGAAATACAACAATTCATAAACGCTAATCTAAGTAATGATATTACGAAATTAGCGTTGAAAAAAAATCCGTTTCCGGAAATTGATTTTGCTGTTATTTTAAATCAGATTACAGCAAAATCAAAAGCGGAAAACAAACTTCCTTCGTGGTTTGAAACCGATAATATTATTTATCCTTCAAAGGTTTCGGTAGAACAAACATCTTCTGAAAAAACGGCTTTATATAAAAGCGAACTCATTTCGGGTGAAAAATTAATCGATTTAACAGGCGGTTTTGGGGTAGACGATTATTATTTTGCTAAAAAAGTAAAGTGGGTAGTTCATTGCGAAATCAATGCTGCACTTTCTGAAATCGTTCAACATAATTTCGACCAGTTACAAGTTAAAAATATCGAATGCCATACCGGAGACAGCTTTGAAATTCTTAAAAAACTGCATCAAAAATGGGACTGGATTTATATCGATCCTTCGAGACGAAATGATGCCAAAGGTAAAGTTTTTATGCTGAAAGACTGTTTACCAAATGTCCCTGAAAATCTTGATTTTTATTTTGAAAACACTAATGCAATTTTAATAAAAACAGCACCATTACTGGATATTTCTGCCGGTTTATCGGAGTTAAAAAATGTAAAAGCCATTCATATCATAGCTTTGGACAATGAAGTCAAAGAGCTTTTATGGGAGTTACATAAAGATTATTCAGGAGCAGTCACATTAAAAACAGCTAATATTACAAAAGAAACTGTGGATGCATTTGAATTTGTAATGCAGCAACATACTGTATCCCCTTCGTATAGTTTACAAAAAAAATATTTATTTGAACCCAATAGCGCCATTATGAAATCAGGCGGTTTTGACGAGGTCGCTATGCATTATAACATCAGTAAATTACACAAACATTCCCATTTGTACACCTCAGACGATATCATCTCTTTTCCCGGAAGAACATTTAAAATCACAGCTGCTTTTTTATACAATAAAGCCGAAATGAAACAGCAGATGCAAGGAAAACAATTTCATATTACTACCCGGAATTTTCCTGAAACAGTAGAAAAAATCAGAACTAAATGGAAAATCAAAACAGGAGGAAATTTATATTCTTTTTTTACTACAGATGCTAATAATAATAAAATAGTGTTAATTTGCACCAAAATAAATCAAAATGAAACAACTATTACTTAGCACTTTATTCTTATTAACTATCAACACTTTTTCGCAGACCAATTGCGATTATACCACTAATATTACAGACTCTCTCGGGACTTATAAGGTAACCAAAGAATGCCTGATGTCCGAAAAAGTATTTGCAGGAACTTCCAGTTACATTTTTTGTTCGCTGGCCTCCACCGATGGATTACCCACCTTAAATGTACAGCTTATTCAAAAAAGCAAAGGTTTCATCAAAGCAAATTGCTTTAACAAAAATTCCCGATTGTATTTACAATTAAACAACGGAAAAGTAATTACTCTTGTTCATACTGATTTAGAATATTGCGGTAGCATGATTAGAGATGAAAATGGTTTTGACAACCGTGTAATTGTGGGTACTTTTATGTTTATGAAAGGAACGATGGAAGATTTAAAAAATTCGCCGGTTTCCTTAATGCGAATTAAGTTCTTAACGGATATTGAAGATTACGTTATCAGAAAAAAGATAACTTCAGAGTTAAACGGAACCGTTTACGAACCGGAAACTTATTTCATGAAAAACTTACACTGTATTGAGAATTAAAACAGCTGTTTTAGCATTCAGTTAAGAAGAACGGATTTGGAAACAAGTCCGTTTTTTTTGTTCCGATTTTCAAAAATCTGACGAAAAATAAGAGTACAAAAAAAGCCCCGAATTTCTTCGAGGCTTTTGCCTTTTGGGTGGATGACCGGGTTCGAACCGGCGACCCTCGGCACCACAAACCGATGCTCTAACCAGCTGAGCTACAACCACCATTTGCTTTGCGGTTGCAAATATACAACGTTTATTGGCTTCTGCAAACTATTTTTTGAAAAAAAACAAAGATTTTTACATCAAATCACCTAAGCTATTGACTGCCAAACATCTTTCAACTGTAAAACCTTCAGCATAATCTAACCCTGAGAGCCTGCCTAAGTCTCTGGAGCGATAATTTAAGCTTTCAAAGAAGTTTTTTGATGTTATTGGTGATTCCGGTTCTGTAGAATCGGGATCGTAAAATTGAGAACGATAGGCTAAAATAGCTTCGATTTTCTTTTCAGTAAATCCAGAAATGTCAACTACAAAATCAGGTTCAATGTTTTTCCACTGAATATAATGGTATACTACTTTAGGACGCCAGGCTTTTTGCTGCTTTCCTTCCAGCGCTGTTTCTATTTTCATTAATCCGGATAAAAAACAGGCATCAGAAACTAACTTGCTTCCTTTGCCATGATCAATATGCCGGTCTTCAATGGCATTGCATAATACAATATCAGGTTGGTATTTACGGATCATTTTGATAATTTCAAGCTGGTGCTTTTCATCATTGATAAAAAACCCATCTCTCATTCCTAAATTCTCCCTTACTGACACCCCCAGGATTTTTGCCGCAGCATTAGCTTCCTGATCTCTAATTTCTGCCGATCCACGGGTTCCTAATTCACCACGGGTCAAATCAACAATACCCACTTTCTTCCCTAATGAGATTTCTTTTAAAATTGTTCCTGCACAACCTAATTCAACATCATCCGGATGCGCTCCAAATGCTAATATATCTAGTTTCATTACTCTCTTCTCTATTTTCTATTTTCTATATTCTTTTCTATATATTCTGCCTTCTGAAATCTGCTAATTGAACACTCCCTTCAAAGCACGCTTTTCATGGTCATCGACTTATTCACGCTTTCCTTCCATTCTTTTTCCGGAATGCTTTCCTTAGTAATACCGCAACCCATATATAAATGTGCACGCTTTTCTTTTATTTGCATACAACGCAGATTAACAAACAAATCCGATTTTTGCTTTTTCTCTGTAAAATCTTTCTTGTTCAGTTCTCCTAAAAAGCCGGTATAATATTTTCTGTCGTAACCTTCATTTTCCATGATAAATTCTTTTGCAGCATCTTTGGGTAAACCACAAACAGCAGGTGTAGGATGTAAAACAGAAACAACCTGTGTCAGCTTAGAGGTCTTATTTATTATCCCTTCAATATCCGTTTTTATATGCAACACATTTCCGGCCTGAACGGTGTACGGACTCGAAACAGCCACTTCAGATGTTAAGCCTTTCAGGTTTTCTAAAATAAATTCAGTAACATATTGCTGTTCTTCCATTTCTTTTCGTTCCCAGACAACATCAGTAGTACCATTAAAATTTTGTGTTCCGGCTAATGCCATCGAACAAAATTTTTTCCGGCTGGCTTTTAACAATCGTTCCGGTGTAGCTCCCATCCATAAACCTATTTTAGGATGGTACCAGCAATAGCAAAAAACATTAGGAAAACGCTGTATCAATCTGGTAAAAACGGTAACCAAATCAAAGTCAGGAACTTCAAGAATTTCTTTTCGGGATAAAACCACTTTTGTAAATTCCCCGTTTTCAATAGCTTTTATTGCTTTTTGAATCAGATTTTCAAATTGTGATCTTCCTTGTTCATTTACTGTAAACTCCAAATCAGCAATTGGATTTTCCTCTAAAGGATCAATTTCTGATTCCCAGATTACCGACTGATTTTTAGGAATTAATATCATCTGACTGCCATGGAACGGAGCAAATACAAAACCGGTTTCATCTAAGGTTTCGGCAAAATAAAGGTGATCATTTTTTTGAAAAAAACCTCTTACTTCTGTTTTGTAAGGCTTGCTGTAAATAACAAATGGCAATTCCTGAGCTTCTTGTTGCTTTACTTTTATAAAAAAATCAATCATATATTGTTTTTATTAAAGGTTCATTTATCTCAATAAAATCTAGCTTGTTTTTTTTCTTTTAGGCAAAACCATGTTTGTCAGTTTGCATAGTGAAATCAGGTTGTCCCGCTCGTCTGTAATACGGATTTCCCATAAATGAATACTTGCTCCCTGATGAATGATTTTTGCCGTTGCCGTTACAATACCCTCCCGCTTGGCTTTTAAATGATTAGCCGAAATTTCTATACCTCTTACTTCACTTACTTCCGGATTGATGAATATAAAAGATGCCGCACTACCTACACTTTCTGCTAAGGCCACCGAAGCTCCTCCGTGTAATAAGCCCATCGGCTGATGAACACTTGGATTAACCGGCATAGTAGCGGTTAAAAAACCTTCGCCTGCATCCACATATTCTATATTTAAAGTTTCCATTAAAGTATTTTTTGAAATACGATTACAGTATTCCAATATTTTTTCTTTATCGAATGTCATGAATTTTATTTTAATCGATTGTAAAAATAAAGAAAAGAATAGAGACTATCCTCTAAATGAGAAGCATATTCTGCAAAGGATTTAAAAATTCAGCAGTGAGGAATAAGTTTTTTTCTATTTTTACAAAAAAACCAAAAACCCATGCGTTTCTTTCCACTGCTTTTTATATTTGGAATGCTACTCTCCATTAGTTCGTGCCGTTCGGATTTTTCTACCGTACCCAGTTCCGGAAAATTAGGTTTCTCACAAGACACTGTTTTTTTAGACACTGTTTTTTCAACTATCAGCTCCGGTACATATCTTTTAAAAGTATATAACCAAAGTAAAAATGACATCCATATCCCTAAAATTCAATTCAGTAAAGGATTAAATTCTAAATACCGGATGACGGTTGATGGCATGCAGGGAGATAATAACAGAGTTTTTAACAATGTCGTTTTGTTAGCCAGAGACAGCATGTATGTTTTTATCGAAACTACGCCAAACATTGCTGATGCAAATCCGGATGATTTTTTATATACAGACAATATTGAATTTGACAGCGGAACCAATTTGCAAAAAGTAGCACTATTGACCTTAGTGAAAGATGCTGTTTTTTTATATCCAAAGCGTTTAAGCAATGGAAATAAGGAAACCGTGACTTTTGACGATACAGCACTCAGCGGTTTTTATCTGGATGAAAATGATATTGTAAATGGTAATGAATTGCATTTCACCAATCAAAAACCTTATGTTATTTATGGATATGCCACTGTTCCCGAAGGAAAAACAGTGACTTTTGATGCAGGAGCAAGAATATATTTTCATTCTGATTCTGGATTGATAGTGCCACAATCAGCCAGTTTACAATGCAATGGAAAAGCTTCTGAAACCAGCAAACAGGAAAATGAAATTGTCTTTGAAGGCGATCGTCTGGAAGCGGGATATGCTGACATTCCCGGACAATGGAGTACCATCTGGTTGCGTAATGGCAGCACCAATCACAGTATTAATCATGTAACCATTAAAAATGCCACCATTGGTTTGCGAATTGACAATCATGACGAAAGTACCGTTTCCATAAAAAACAGCCAAATCTATAATACTTCCAACTATGGGATTTTAGCTCAAAACGCACACATAATCGGCGAAAATATCGTAATTAATACTGCCGGACAAGCTGCTTTAGCATGTACGTATGGAGGCAATTATAAATTTACTCATTGCACATTTGCTAATTACTGGAATAATCCAAATCAGTCTACAGTAACCATAAGCAATTACAAACCCGGCTTAAATCCGGTAGCTTCAGTTTTAACACAGGCTACATTTAACAACTGTATTATTTACGGAAGCTATTCTAATGCGCTTTATTTAGATAAAAATAACGAAGCTTCTTTTAACTATCAATTCAATAATTGCTTGTTAAAATCAGAATCTGATAATTCAAATCCATTGTATAATTTTGATGATAAAATGCATTACAATGCTGTTATTTTAAATCAAAGTCCCCGCTTTTTTGATATTGCAAAAAACAAACTTAATATTGATAATACTTCTGCCGCTTTCGCAAAAGGAAATCCCAATTATCTGATTCCACTGGATATTAATGGAAAATCCAGAACTTCTCCTCCCGATTTAGGTGCGTATCAGAATATGCCTTTTCCTAAATAAAGTACAAAGCAATTAGATCTAAAAAAAGAATCCGCCAAAAATTATTGGACGGATTCTGTAATCTGATCTGAATTATTTATTATTCGATATAACCAAAATTTTGTTTAAACTCTTTGGTCACATCCAATGTTTGTTGCGGTATAGGAAAGATTCTTCTGAAAGGTTCAGAAGCAGGTTTAGCTGTATAAGGCAAATCAAATTTTCCAAAACGAATCATTTGCGGTCTTCTGTACATTTCCCAATACATTTCGAAACCAATTTCTTTGTATAATATTTCGCTGTCAATAGACAACAGCGCTTTACCCGGAGCATTATTATACAAAGCTTCTCTGGTTCTGTTAATTCGTAATGCGTTGACGTCCTCTAAAGCGGCTCCTGTTTGTCCTTTACGGAAATAAGCTTCGGCTCTCATCGTGTAAATTCCGCCTAATCTAAATAAAGGAATATCCACTTTACTGGCTCCGTTTCCTGCTTCGGGATCAAATTCCCATTTAAAGCAACGTACCCCGCGATTGATTTGGTTTTGCGCAAATACTGATTTTGTAGGATCATCAAAATTCAATTCCGGTGTAAAATCCATTCTCGTTCCCGTACTTTTTTCCATATACAATTCGGACACTTTGATTCTTCCGTCAGCAGTCATTTCGAAACCACCTGAAGAAGTTAATTTTGGACCGTATTGCGGTCCGGCAATCATACCTCTGGTAAAATGAAACCAGGGTAAGTTTTTGCTGTTATTAGGTACAATATCGCTTGCAGGTACACTTCCTTCTTCGGTATTTGTAAACCAGGTTCCGTCTTCATACTGATAAGCTCTTCCAAAACGCGGATCATCATGATTATTATCCCAGCTGTGGTAAAATTCAGGAGTAGTACAAGAACCGTTTGTACCTCTGTTATCAGGGGAAGCTCTTTGATTACGTGCCATGGAGTTATAAGCGAAATCATTATCTCCGTTTCTGATATTATCAATTTTCTGAACTATAGCAAAGATGATTTCCGAACCGTTTGAATTATCAATTGCAAAATTGTCAAAATAATTTTGCTCCAGAGTAAATTTTCCAGAATTTATCAGTAAAGAAGTGTAATAGATTACTCTGTCCATATCCGTTCCTTCGCCGGAAACGGCCAGCTCAGTAAAGTTAAAACCGGAAGTCTTATTATAACGATCTTTAAAAACAGCTCTGTTTAAGTACATTGCTGAAAGTAAACCATAAGCAGCCTCTTTAGTAAATCGACCTGTATGCGTATTATTCTGACCTAAAGAAGCCAGATCCGGAATGATGGCTTCTACATCTGAAATTAACTGATCAATATGAGTATCTGCTTTCAAAATCTCCAAAGATGCATCTTCAGTATATGGATCACGATAAGGAGCCTGACCGTACAAATCTAAAGTAGTGTAGGTATAGAAAGCCAAAAGTCCTTTGGCTTCAGCCAGAAATAGTACTTTTTGAGGATCATTACTGTTATTAATAATTTTAATAGCCGAAAGTGATCTTGTAATTCCATTCGTCAGCAAGTTCCAGTTATCAGTAACAATGGCACTACCAGGAGTCCAGGTAAACTCATGCATTGCTCTCCATTTTCCACCATCACCCCAGTCACTGCCTCTTGTAGGCAGCAAAGCAACATCAGTAGTGAATTCCTGCATGGCAAACACATTTTTGCTCACAAAAGTTCCGTCTCCCAAACGGTCATATGCAGCTGCCAAAGCACCATCAACACTGGAAGCATCTGCCCCCAATACCTCATCAAGTACTACTTCATCTAAGTTAGTACAGCCAGTTAGAAACAACAATGCAAATACAACTAACAGACTTGATTTTAATTTATTTAATTTCATAATTTATAATTTTAAAGTTGCGCCAAGAATAAATGTTCTGGATGTAGGATAACTGGAATAATCAATACCAATAGACTGATTTCCTCCACTTGATTTTGGACTGTTAATCAAAGGATCATATCCACTGTAGTTTGTCAGCGTAAGTAAGTTGGAACCTGTCAGGTAGAGTGTTAAACTCTGCATCCATTTTAAATTTTGATTTTTGAAATTGTATCCGATACGGGCAGTGTTCAGTCGGATAAAATCTGATTTTTCTAAATATAATGTAGATAGCTGAGGGGAATTCGTCGCATTGGCACCTGAATTATAATAATCTGAAGATACATTTCGATCAGATGCCAGGTTGTTTATATTCAACGCATTTAACCCTGTATTATTTAATAAATATCCTCCCGATTGTCCAATAATAGAAAATGAAAAATCAAAATTTTTATAATGCATCTGGCTGTTAAATCCATAAGTGAATTTTGGTAGTGCTCCTTCAATAATAATACGGTCACTATTGTTAATTACTCCATCATTATTAGTATCTCTGTAAATATCGGCTCCATCCTCATCAAATCCAATATGATCTAATAAATAGAACGAACCTGCAGCATGACCGCTTTTGTAGATATTTGCCAGTACTCCCGATTGTCCGGGACCGGAAATGGTACCGGAAAGAATTTCCGAAACAGGTAAATTTTTAATTTCATTATTAAGAGTGGCACCATTAAAATCAATATCCCAGGAGAAATTATCTGTTTTCATAACTTGAGAGCCTAACATAAATTCAAGCCCTTTATTTACAATTTTGCCATCAATATTTACCCAAACCGTATTAGTAGGACTCAGTACCTGGGAAGGAATATTCAAAATGGCATCAGTAGTCGTTTTATTATAATAATCTAAGGTTCCGTATAATTTCCCTCTCCATAAATTAAAGTCAAGCCCCACATTATATTGTGTAACCACCTCCCATTTTAAATCGGGATTTGGAGTACGTGTCACTGAAATACCGTTTACTAACGCAAGATCATCATAAAGATAATAACCATCTGCACCTGCGAGTGCATAACTTGCTTGTGTAATTTTATTTTCAACTTCCTGATTCCCTGTTTGTCCCCAGCTTGTTCTCAATTTTAAGTTATCAACCACAGCAGAATTTACTAAAAAATTTTCTTCATTAATATTCCAGCCTAAAGCAAATGAAGGAAAATAACCGTATTTGTTATTTTCACCAAAACGGGTTGATCCATCCGCTCTCATAGAAGCAGTTACAAGATACTTTCTGTCAAAAGTGTAATTTAATCTTCCAAAATAAGACTGCAATTCATTTTCCTGAGCAAATCCTGTTAAATTGGGTTTTACTCCTGAAAAAGCCGGATTGTTTTCAGGCTTAATTCCTGATGATTTATCAGCAATTCCATCAATGGTGAAAGCGGTTCCTGATCTTTCAAATTTTTGATATGAAAAACCGCCTAATACTTCTAACTTATGTTTTTCACGATTGAGATTATACGTTAAATAATGCTCCAGAAGTGAGCTCTTTGACTCCAGATTATTCTGAGCATATCTTCCTATCGGATTTAAATCAGTGATATTAGGGTAAATAGTTGTATTTCTTTCTGCAATGGAACGATCTACTCCGTAATTCAATTTGTATTCCAGTCCGTTAAAGATTCTAAAAGAAGCTTCGATATTTCCCAAAACTCTCAAAGTGCGGGTTTCGTCTTCATAAATACTCAATAAATAAGCCGGATTATAATGAGCATTCATATTAAAGTTAGTGTACTCGCCATTTTCATCGAATACGGATCTGGTAGGGTTTGCCATTAAAGTGTGAATAATCAATTGCCCGTTAGAACCTCCGTCATCACTGGTAGGAACACCATTGTCTGTCGTTTCACTTGCCGTTAAATTCACTTTTAATTTTAATCTTTGGTTATCCAAAAAAGATTCTGCGGCATTAATTCTGGCCGAAGTACGTTTAAAATTACTTTGGTTTACAATACCTTCCTGATCCATTTGTGCCAGAGAAACATAGTAATTCCCTGAGTTAGTCTGCTTAGCAAATGACAAGGAATTGTTTTTAGTAACAGCTGTTCTGTAAATCACATCCTGCCAGTCGGTGTTTCCTCCATGATCAAAAGCAGGTTCTGTAATAGCGTTTCTGTATTGATCAGCCGACAACACATCCAGTTTTTTAGCCACTGTTGAGAATCCTAAATAGGAATCAACTGTAAACGAAGCTTCTCCTTTAGAACCTTTCTTAGTCGTGATAATTACCACACCATTAGAACCTCTTGCTCCGTAAATGGCTGCTGCCGATGCATCTTTCAATACTGTGATAGATTCAATATCACTTGTATTCAAAAAATTCAGTGGATTCTTAGCCGCCGAAGCTCCAAAACCAACATTTGTGCCTGACGGACTCACATCATCATTTGCCAACGGCACTCCATCCACAACAAACAATGGGGTACTCCCGCTTCTGATAGATCCTACCCCGCGAATAGAAACATTCACTCCTGCTCCCGGTTCTCCACTGGTGCTTACCACCCGTACTCCGGCAACCTTTCCCTGCAATAAATTATCTGCTGAGATATTAACACCTTCCTTAAAATTAGCCGCTTTTAACTGCGTTACTGCACCGGTTACATCTACTTTAGATTGTTTTCCATACCCTACAATCATTACTTCATTTAGTTCTGATGAATCCGGTTCCATTGTGATATTCAATGTATATCCTTTAATCACAACTGTTTTAGTTTTATATCCAATAAAAGACACTTCAACCGTTTTACCCTGAGCAACTTTCAATTGAAATTCACCGTCCATATTAGTAACAGCTGTATTTTTAGTTGCTGTTTCTATAATTGTAGCCCCCGGTAAAGGCTGACCGGACTCATCCACAACTACTCCTTTTACCACTTGTTGCTGAACAACAGTTTTCTTAAGAACAGCTTGCTTTTTTATTAAAACCGTTTTTTCAACAATATTAAAATCAAAACGAGCTTTTTTAGATAAATCACTCAAAACCGCATCTAATGATGTAGTGGTATAACTTACCTCATAGTTGGTTTTATCCTGAATTACTGCCTGACCATAACTAAATTTATAAGCTGTTTGCTTGCTTAACTGTGAGAAAATAGAGATTAATGTTGCTTTTTTAGAATTAATAGTTATTTTTGGTGCCTCGGTTACTATCTTTTTCGAATATACTGTTTGAAAAGACAGTAAGATGATTGCTAAAAAGAATGCACTCTTTAGTTTTAAATAAGAGAATTTAAAATACATTTATTTAAGTTATTAGTTTATGACTTATTTATGAGCCATGGTTGTTCACAGCAACTATGGCTTCTTTTTTTGTGGTATTTAGTTCACTGTTACGGTATTGCCATTTGTTTCAAAATTTAGGTTAGAGATATAATTTATTTGTTTTAAAATATTTTCTAATGCAGCATTTTTTTCAATGTATAAAGTGAGTGAGGTATTTAAAAGGGAATCTTTTTTTACCTCAAATGTTACATTGTATTTATTTTTCAATAGTTCTAAAACTTCATGCAGTTTTACGTTTTTCAGTTCGATATCCTCATTATACCAATTTACAACCAGCATTTTGGAGGCTTTCTTTTTCACTAATGTATTAGCTTCAAAGAGGGCTTCTTCATTAGGGACTAAATCGACACTTTGGTTTTTAGCCGATACATTTA
The DNA here is from genome assembly GCF_046000495.1 of Flavobacterium plantiphilum. Classification (NCBI taxonomy): domain Bacteria; kingdom Pseudomonadati; phylum Bacteroidota; class Flavobacteriia; order Flavobacteriales; family Flavobacteriaceae; genus Flavobacterium; species Flavobacterium plantiphilum. The sequence goes on along the minus strand of NZ_JBELQA010000001.1, from coordinate 61,611 downwards.
CTTTTCCGGTAACTACAATAACATTACAACCTGATTTATTCATCTGAATGTGGAAAGAAGTCCCTACCACTCTTGTTTGTACATCTCCTGAACGAATTATAAAAGGATGCCGGGGATCTTTAGCCACTTCAAAAAAAGCTTTTCCTTTAATTAGTTTCACCTGGCGGTCTTCTGTTTCAAAATGATCCGGATACTCAAAAACACTATTGGCTGCCAGATAAATCACCGAACCGTCTGCTAAACGAACAGAATCCGAAGACTTCCCTGTTTTTAATGTCAGCATTTTAGCTGAATCTGAGACCTCTGGTTGTATTAATAATCCCAGACTCAATAAAACCACAACACTTGCTGCAACAGCATAAGCGATGTATCGGGAAATTCTTTTCTTAGCTATGTGTTTTTCTATCTTACCGAATCCATTAACAGCAGTTCCCATTAAGTTTTTTTCCCAACTCGTTTTTTCGTATTCCGAACGCATAAATCCCTCCAGCAAATCTTCTTCGGCTTGTGTTGCTTTTTTTTGTAAACTTTTCTCAATAAGAGTTTCTAAACTGTGTTTTATTTTTTTTGTCATCCTGAATAGTCTTCTACTACTAAGTACCCAAATTGAATAATCGTACTATCCGGAAATATTATGAGATTGTTAATGGAAGGTTATCTTAAAAAAACAACTTAAAATAAGCTTACATAAAAAGAAAAGTAAACTCTTTTAAACCGTGTCGCAGTTGCTTTAATGCTGATGAAATTTGGTTTTTCACCGTTTGTTTCGAAAGATCTAATTCGGAGGCAATTTGATCAATATTCATATCCTGAAGTTTATTCATCAGTAAAATTTCCTTTCTCTTCTCCGGCAAAGTATCCAAAAGAGCATAAATTTTATCGGTCAAATCAGATTCTACAGTAGAAAGATTTTCTATAAGGTAGTTTTCAAATTTATCTTCCAGAATGGTTTTGTCAAATTTTTCATTTCTGTAACTCTTAAAAATCTGATTTTTTACAGCTCTGAATAAATAACTCTCAACAGCAGCAATATTTACGTCTTCTTTCCTTTCCCAAAGATCTATAAATACATCCTGAACTACATTTTGAGCCAGTTGCTCATCCTGAGTCATTTTTAACGAAAATGCTGTTAACTTTTCCCAATAGTCATTATATATTTTCTCGAAATCGAAAGAATAACCCATTTTTAAAAAGCATAACAAAGTGAGGTGCTAAATAATAAAAATTAACTTCCCTGCATTTTATCCTAAGGTTATTTTTAAATTAATAATCAGCAATATTTTTTACAGTAATTTTATCTTAAGCAACATAGTTGTAAAAAAGATTTTTAACATTTAAATAATAACATTTACATTACCATTTATTATTTTTAAACGACAAGAACAGTGCGTATTACAAGCTATTTTTGTCAGCATTAATTTTTTTATTCAAAAAACATGAAACTTTCTACTTTAGTAATGCTTATCGCTTCTACAGCAGTATCCTATCAGTTGTCAGCTCAAAACGACCAATTGAGATTAAATAAAATACAGCTAATTGGTTCTCATAACAGTTATAAAAAAGCAATCGAATCTGATTTATACCAATACTTGGAAAGTAAAGATTCGTTACACCAGCTAAAAGGGCTTCAATACGAACACATTGCCATTACTGACCAGCTCAATATGGGTTTACGTAATCTTGAAATCGATATTTATGCCGACAGTAAAGGTGGAAAATATGCAAAACCTAAAGGTCTGGAACTGGCAACATCAAAAGAACCTTTTGATGCTGAAGGAAAAATGAATAAGCCCGGATTCAAAATATTGCATATTCCGGATATTGATTTCAGAACTTCGTTTTTAACTTTTGAAGATTGTTTGCAGGCGTTAAAATCCTGGTCAGATGCAAATCCCGGACACATACCGGTATTTATTACTTTAGAGCCTAAAGATGGTAAAAAGAATCAATACGGTACCGAACCGGAAATTTTTACCGCTGAATTATTTGATCAGGTGGATCAGGTTATTAAAACTAATTTAGGAATGGATAAGGTTATTACTCCGGATATGGTTCGAGGAAAATATAATACTCTTGAAGAAGCGGTACGGAATAATAACTGGCCAACATTAGCTCAGGCCAAAGGAAAATTTTTATTTATCCTGGATGATAGTGGTAAAAAACGTGATTTATACATGCAAAATCATCCTTCCCTTAAAGACCGAATGGTTTTTGTAAATGCTAATCCGGGAACTCCCGAAGCGGCTACTTTATTTAGAAATAACGCCGAAGACAAAACCATAACCGATTTAGTAAAAAAAGGATATATCATCAGAACCCGTGCCGACAGTAATACTGAAGAAGCCCGTAAAAACGACTACACTCATTTCAATCAGGCCTGTAATTCCGGCGCACAAATTATTACCACCGATTATTACAAACCAAGTACTTTTTTTGATTCTGCATACCAAATAAAATTTAAGGACAACAGTTATGTAAGGGTAAATCCCGTAACAGCAGCTTCAGAAAAAAAATAACAATCGTTTTTTTTATATAACCAAAGGGATAATTAGTACTGATTATCCCTTTGTGCTTTTATTAGTTTCAGCCCGTTGGGTGTAATTATCAAAAACCTTAATTCGAGTGTTTTTTACGTAATAAAATGGAGTAAAAAATGTATCGAGAATCTTTTTTGATAATAATTTTTCTTGTTCTCGATACAATTTTATCGAAAATCACTCGAACTGACGAAAAATCATTATCAAAAGCTAATTACACCCAACGGCTTAGTTTCAATCTTCGGCTGTCACAGCATTATTTCTTGCAAATTTTGTCTGACCATTAAATTTAAAACTGTATTTTTATTTTTTATTCCCAAAACGGAATTATTACTTTACCTAAAATTTAAAACCTAAAATTTAAAAAACAACTTTAAAATGATTGTAGATTCATTAAACAATGCTGCAAAATATTATGGCTTACATCCAGCCTTCGAAAAAGCATTCCAATTTTTAAATGAAAATGATTTAGCTAATCTGGCTGATGGCGTAACCCAATATACTGATGATTTAAAAATCATTGTAAATTCAGGAAATGGAAATTCTAAGGAACAAAGTTTAGTACATTTTGAATGCCACGATAAAAATATCGACATTCAGGTTTGCGTTGCCGGACCGGAAACCTATGCCTGGAAACCAAGAGAAAAATGTGTAAGCCCTAATGGCGATTACAGCGATGAAAAAGACGTTCGATTTTTCTTTGACCAACCCGATATGTTTTTTGAACTAAATCCGGGTCAGTTTACTATCTTATTTCCGGAAGATGTGCATGCTGCCATGATAAGCAATGGAAAAATAAAAAAAATAGTCATCAAGGTTAAAATATAAAGACCTCTTTACTTCTTAAAAAACTACTTTCTCAAGTAGTTTTTTTTGTTTTAACACTTTTTTTATTTAATAAAATTATTACAAATATGCATTAAATAGAAGCTGATGTTAAATCTTCTGCTGCTATTCTTAAAAAATTAGGATTATGTATATAGAATCACTTTATTTGACCCTTCTATTTAACCTAATCTTCTTAACAAAACATGAAATCTTATTCAATACAGGAAATAAATGATGTCCTAAAAGGCGTTATATCAGGATATACGCTTCAAAACATTACTGCGGCAGAGCAACTTGAAGCAGCGTCTGATTCTGAGATTTCTTTTATTGGAAATAAAAAGTATGAAAAATTGTGGGCCGCTTCAAAAGCAAGTGTTGCCGTTGTAAATGAAGATATTTCTATTGAACCGGGAGAAAACAGAGCCTTTATAATTGTTAAAAATGCCGATCTGGCCATGTCTCAGATTCTGGAACTTTTTGCGCCATCACTACCTGAATTTCATGTAGCTATTCATCCTACAGCTGTAGTGGATCAAACGGCTTCTATAGGTCCCGGAGCTAAAATTGGTGCCGGAAGCTATATTGGCCCTAAAGTAAAAATTGGAGCAAACACTACCATTTATCCAAACACCACTATTCTGGATGAGTCTACCATCGGGGAAAATACTATTATTTGGTCCGGTACTGTAATCAGAGAGCGTTGTCATATAGGAAATGAATGCATTATTCATCCAAATGTAACTATCGGGGCAGATGGATTTGGTTTTCGTCCTTGTCCTGAAAAGGGCTTGGCTAAAATACCACAGATTGGAAATGTAATTATTGGCGACAATGTCGAAATTGGAGCTAACAGCTGTATTGACAGAGGAAAATTCAGCTCGACCGTTTTAGGGAATGGCTGTAAAATAGACAACTTAGTACAAATAGGACACAATAGCAAGTTAGGACAGTTTTGTATTATGGCCGGGAACAGCGGTCTTGCAGGTTCAGTGACTTTAGGCAATGGTGTAATCATTGGCGGAAGCGCTTCTATAAAAGATCACACCACTATTGGCGATGGTGCTGTAGTGGGTGCCGGATCAGGAGTAACCTGCGATATTGCGGCGGGTAAAACCGTGCTGGGGTACCCGGCTGTGGAAGCTCGTGACGCACTCAAACAATGGGCAATCTTAAAAAGACTCGTAAACGACTCTAAAAAATAATTTTTTTATTTTTTTTTATTTTTACCGCAGATTCATGAAATTTAAACTTTGTGAATCTGCGGTTCTTTTTTTTCTAAATTCAATTAAAAAAAGATACTGTCTAAAAAGTTTTTACCACAGATGACACAGATTACTAAACCTTATATGAGCTTAGCTTTTTTCTTCAGATAAAATCAAAAAACTTACATGACTTATAGGGTAAAAAAGTAAAAAACTTCAATTGGTTTTGTATTTTAGCCATCAATTTTCTTGCAATTACAAACACTATGGATTTAAACTTCAACAAAAACGAAGACCACAATAAACTTTTACTTTCTGATTTAAGACAAAGATTCTCTAAAATTAAATTAGGAGGAGGCGAAAAACGCATTCAAAAATTACATTCCGAAGGCAAAATGACCGCTCGCGAACGTGTGGATTATTTATTGGATGACAAAGCCGAAAGTATCGAAATTGGAGCTTTTGTGGGAGACGGAATGTACAAAGAACATGGTGGTTGCCCTTCGGGAGGTGTTGTGGTGAAAGTAGGTTACATCAAAGGAAAACAATGTATTGTAGTGGCTAATGATGCTACTGTAAAAGCAGGTGCCTGGTTTCCAATTACTGCTAAGAAAAACCTTCGTGCACAGGATATTGCGATGGAAAATAAAATTCCAATTATCTATTTAGTGGATAGTGCCGGAGTGTATTTGCCTATGCAAGACGAAATTTTCCCGGACAAAGAACATTTTGGACGCATTTTTAGAAACAATGCCCTCATGAGCAGTATGGGAATTACCCAAATTTCGGCTATTATGGGCAGCTGCGTTGCCGGCGGTGCTTATTTGCCTATTATGAGTGATGAAGCGATTATTGTTGACAAAACAGCGAGCATTTTTCTGGCGGGAAGTTATTTGGTTAAAGCCGCTATTGGCGAAAGCATTGATAATGAAACCCTGGGCGGAGCTACTACACATTGCGAAATATCAGGCGTGACGGATTATAAAGCCAAAGATGACAAGGATGCCTTAGATAAAATAAAAAATATCGTTGATAAAATAGGTGATTATGATAAAGCAGGATTCAACCGCATCAAAGCTGTAAAACCTGCTTTAGACGAAAAAGAAATCTACGGAATCCTTCCTAAAGCCAGAACCGAGCAATACGACATGATGGAAATTATCAGTCGTATGGTGGATAATTCGGAGTTTGCAGCGTACAAAGACGGCTACGGACAAACTATTATTACCGGTTATGCCCGTATTGACGGCTGGGCGGTGGGAATTGTTGCCAACCAACGAAAAGTAATCAAAACTAAAAAAGGCGAAATGCAGTTTGGCGGTGTTATTTACTCTGATAGTGCCGATAAAGCCACTCGTTTTATTGCCAATTGCAACCAGAAAAAAATTCCTTTGGTTTTCCTTCAGGACGTTACCGGTTTTATGGTGGGTTCCAAATCAGAACATGGAGGAATCATCAAAGATGGCGCTAAAATGGTCAATGCCGTAAGCAATTCGGTAGTGCCTAAATTCACTGTGATTGTGGGGAATTCCTATGGTGCCGGAAACTATGCCATGTGTGGCAAAGCTTATGATCCCCGATTAATTGTAGCCTGGCCAAGTGCTGAATTGGCCGTTATGGGCGGAACTCAGGCCGCTAAAGTTTTGGCCCAAATTGAAGCTTCGTCTCTAAAAGCCAAAGGTGAAACCGTTGACGAAGCTAAGGAAGCCGAATTATTCGCTAAAATCAAGGCGCGTTATGATGAGCAAACTTCGCCGTATTATGCCGCTTCCCGCCTGTGGACAGATGCTATCATCGACCCACTGGAAACCCGAAAATGGATTTCTATGGGTATCGAAGCCGCTAACCACGCTCCTATTGAAAAGCAATTTAATCTGGGTGTGATTCAGGTGTAATCTAATATTAAACGTCAATTCGAGTGTTTTTTGTGCAGTGAAACGAAACAAAAAATGTCCCGATAACTATCGGGACGAGAATCGTTTTAATATTTTTTCATTAGCAGCACAACTACTCCTTTTCATAATCACTTCCCTCCCGCTATCCACTATATTCCCGCCAAAAAAGGCGGGAGATGTCGCTGCTATCGGGGCTATTGTAGTACGTCTGGTTTTCAATGTTACCTATCAATAGAATTGTTGCTTAATTCCAAAAGTGGTTAACAAATAAAAAGCCCTTTTGATTCTTTGTAAGAAAAAATCAATATATTTGGCAAAACTATAAAGCGAAACAAAACTTCTCCAATCTAGCTGATTCTCGGTAGATATACGAAGGTTTGCTTCGGGTATTCATTAGTTGTGCGTAATAATAGAAAAACGAAATGGATAAATATCAAGCATTTGAAAAGTTAAAGGAACATTCACAAAATCTAACTTCAATATCATATGAAGAAATATATGATTTATTAAAAAATGGAATTAAATTTATTCCACTTCCAATTGCCAAGTTGTGGACAAATGCTTTTATAGACAGAGTAAGACCAAACAATGGAACAGCATTATTTAGACACATCGACGACCTCGGGTATATAAAAGATAAAAATGTAATCGACAATGTACTAACCTCATTTGGCAGGGCAAATAATCCGCATCAGGTTATGTTTTATGGAGCATTAGAAACAACGTTAATTGACAAACCAAGACTTACAGCAATAGCTGAAACCTCACATATTTTTAGAGTATCTGGAACAGACTGCACAGATGGAGAGCATTACACTGTTAGTAGATGGGAAACTCAAAAAGAACTATTAGTCGTAGAAGTCGTTTTCTCTGAATATGCTTTAAAAAATAATCCTGATATAGCTAAATCATTCGAAAATCAAACAAAATTACTTCAAGAACATAATTTAGAGCCACAAGAAATAGCTTTTCACTTAGAGTTTTTGAAATTTATAAGTGAAGAGTTTTCAAAAAAAGTAATTAATCCAGAAGAATACAAGATAAGTGCAGCATATACGAATATAGCTCTTTTACATCCAGATGTAAGTGGAATAACTTATCCAAGTGTACAAACAGATTATTTTGGAGTAAATATTGTTTTAACACCAGAAGTGGTTAGAACATATTTAAAACCAAAAATTTGCAGCACTCAAATTCTTTACAAAAAAGGAATGAAAAGTCTAATTGCTAATGGAAAATATTACTGTAAAGAAATTGATATTAATAACGATCTTGAGTGGAAAGAAAACCAATCAGAAATATTGACAACTAAAGATCAAGTATTAGAACATCTTAAAGAATAACTATGCACAACAGCTATTTTGATATAGCTGGAATTTAGTGGAATTAATGTTTCGCATCAAGTTTACGTTAAGCAGAAAACTGAGCGTTTACGAATTTCTAGCCATCTCAAAACAGAATAATGTTATGTGACATTTACCCAAAAATAACGAAATTATGAAACAAATTTACAATTCTGACAAACCAATTTTTGCTAAAGCACAAGATAGATTTAACAGAAATAAATTTTCAAATAGAATAGCTAATACTATAACTAAAAGAATTGATAATGATGGTTTAGTAATTGGATTATATGGTATTTGGGGAGAAGGAAAATCTTCAGTTTTAAATATGATTGAAGAAGAATTGATCACAAATGATGATGTTCTAATTGTAAAATTTAATCCTTGGAGATTTAAAGATGAAGATGATTTAATTTTAAATTTTCTGAAAAACATCTCAGAAGTTTTAAATAGAGAATTAAATACTAAATCTGAAAAATTTGTTGATTTCTTAAAAAAATACGGAAGCGTTACAAGTATTTTCAATTTTGATTTATCAAAATTAAGTGAAAATTTCTCCGATACACAATTAGAGGATTTGAAAAATAGAGTTAATGATTTTCTACAAGAAAGCGATAAAAAAATTGTCGTTATAATCGATGATATTGATCGCCTTGATAAACAAGAATTATTTTCATTGTTTAAGCTTATTAAATTAACAGGTGATTTTTCAAAAACTTATTATATATTATCATTTGATGATGAAATGGTAGCTTCCGCAATTGGAGAAAGATTTGCAGAAGGAAATAGAAATTCAGGACATAATTTTCTTGAAAAAATAATTCAAGTTCCTTTAAGGATACCTCAAGCGTTGAGTAAAGATTTACTTAATTATACTTTTGAATTATTAAATAATATTTTAAGTGAAAATGAAATTGATTTAGGAACAAACGAGGAACAAAATATTGGTTATTTAATTTCACAAAATATTCTTTTAAAAATAAAAACACCTAGGTTAGCTATTAGATATTCAAATTCCCTATCCTTTTTAATTCCACTTTTGAAAGGAGAAGTTAATATTTCTGATTTAATTCTTTTTGAAGGAGTAAAAATATTTTATCCCAAGCATTACGAATTTATAAAAGATTCTCCTGAATACTTTATTGAGTCATATAATGACAAATTCTCTAATGGAAAAGATAATTCAAAGATCGAGGAATTTAAATCCAAAATTGAAGAATTAAACAGCAAATTGTCTAAAAATGAAAAAAAAGCGATATTAAACTTACTTAAAAATTTATTTCCATATATAAAAGAAGCTATTGAAAATTATAGTTTTAGGAATGCTAGCCAAGATTGGACGAAAGGAAAAAGAATTACTTCACTAAAATATTTTAATAGATACTTTATTTACAGTGTTCCAAAAGATGATATTTCAGATGTTTATTTTGACAGCTATATGGAAAGCCTTGATTCAAAAACATTTGATGAAATTTTAGCTGAAACAAATGAAATATTAAAAAATGTTGATGCTTTAGAATATCTGAATAAAATAAGTTTTTATGAAGACAACTTAGATTGGAATTCAAGACAAATAATTTCAAAAATAGTTTGTCAAAATGAAAATAAATTTGAAGGAATGAAAGGTGGCGCCTTTATGTTTGGATTTAGCAATCCAAAATCTCAAGCCGCAATAACAATTAGTAGATTACTTTTAAAACATAATAATTATCCTGAAAAACTTGAATTTTCAAAATACTTAATGACAAATGAAATACCTTTTGAATTTTCAAAAGAAATTAATAGATGGTTAAAAGTAGGTAATACAGAAGATGAAAAAACAGTAAAAAGTTCTGACATGAAATTATTAGACAACATACTTCTTGAAAGAGCTTCATTAGATTGTTCTATCAATAATACTAACTTATTTGAAAAATATGAAAATAATATATTTTCATTACTAGAAATTTGGTACGAAAAAAACACGAAAGAGTTAAGAGAATATATAAATGAGTTAATTAATTTGAATTCAAAAATAGTTTCTAAAATAACATATGCTTTAACTTCAACTATATATAGTTCATCTAATCCAAATCCTTATAAAATAGATTTTAAGAAAGATAGTTTTGAATTACTAAAAAAATATTGTGATATTGATGAATTTTACAGCATTTTAATTAAGGAATATTCTACCGAAATAGGAAGCGAAGAAGCAATTTTTTTTGACACAAATGAAGGACAAGATAATATAAATGCAATGCGTCAATTTGTGCATTGGTACGATTTAGAAAGTAAATTAAGAATAACAGAAGTAGTAGAAAATTAAAAACGTCACATAACAGATAGACTTTCGTTTCGTTCGTAGCACCAACAATGAAACCCATGTTGAAAGGAACCGCTCTACCTTATATTGCTATGAAAATTTCACCCACAACTACCCTAATTATGAAAAAATCTTTGTAATTTATTAAAAGTCTAATTCATGAATTATCAATTTAGAAAAGCCACTATTGCTGAGATTCCTCAAATTTGGGCTATTTTACAAAAAGCCATTCAGCGCCGCAAAGAAGACGGCAGCAATCAATGGCAGGATGGCTATCCTAATCCTGAAGTGATTCAAAAAGACATTGAAAAAGAGGCGGGTTTTGTGTTGACTCTTAACGAGGAAATCATCGGTTACACCGCCGTAATGATAAATGACGAACCTGAATATGCTAACATCATTGGGCAATGGCTGACTAATGCTGATTTTGTGGTTTTCCACCGCGTTGCTATTGATGAAGCGCATTTAGGGAAAGGTTTGTCAAAAACAATTTTAAATTTCATTGAAGCATTTGCCCTGAGCAATCAAATTTACAGCATCAAAGCCGACACTAATTTTGACAATATCGCCATGTTGAAAATTTTTGAAAAACAAGGTTATCAATTGTGTGGTGAAGTGTATTTTAGAGGAAGTGCCAGAAAAGCTTTTGAAAAAGTATTGCCAAAAAAGCTCTAGAAAAAACTAATCCGTTTTAGACAAAGCTGTTTTTTTGTGTTAAAAAAAGTAAAAAGTATTCGCTAAAAAATAATAAACTGTATTTTTGCAGCCGAAACAAAAGACCGCTTTTTTGAAGTCATTATTCAGCATAGTACTTTCTATCCTTTTATTACTACCTAGTTTTGGTAGTTTCTTTGTTTATACTTCATTCAAATTAAATCAGGACGAAATTGCAAAAACCATTTGTGTACAGCGAAAAATGATCAATAACAGTTGTAACGGTCGTTGTGAACTTCAAAAAAGTCTTAAAAAATATGAAGACAACGAAAAAAGAATGCAAAACAATCTCGACAGCAAAGTAGATTTGGTTTTTATTCAAAATACCGTTGTTGCTGATGATTTTAAGTTAATAGCATTTGATTTTATTATCAAACCTAATTTCTATACAATAGAGAAGCAACCCGTTTCAGTTTCTCTTTCTTCCTTTAGACCTCCATCCGTTTTGATATAAATTTTAATATCTCTTTTCAATTTCTTACTGAAAAGAAATTTTCTTGGATTCAATCCGGGAAAAGCTCGTTATTTCATAATTTATATCCATTAAAATGAAAAAAATGTTTCTGGCTTTATTAGTGATAAGCCAATTTGTTATTGCTCAAAATAAAAGCAAATCCGATACTACAAATGTCCACGAACTTCATGATGTTTTTATAACCGCCAATCGTACCGCAACTTTACGTAAAGAAACGCCGGTCGCCATTAGCAAATTAACTGCTAAAACCATCGATGAATCTAAAGCTACAGCCGCTTACGAAATTATCAATAAAACGCCCGGTGTATTGATGGTGAATCTGGGAAATGAACAACACATGATGTCCATTCGTCAGCCCATGACCACGAATGCTTATTATTTATATCTGGAAGATGGTTTACCCATCAGACCCATGGGAATCTTCAACCACAATGCTTTGCTGGAAATCAACCAGTTCAATCTTCAGAGTATTGAAGTCGTAAAAGGGCCGGTTTCTTCTCTTTACGGACCCGAAGCAGTAGGCGGAACGATTAACTTTATATCGTTAAAACCAAGTATGAATCCGGAATTTAAATTTGGAATCCAGGCTGATCAATGGGGTTATAAAAGAGTTCAGGCTGCCGGAGGAGCCACTATTGGAAAAATTGGTTTTCATATTGCCGGAATTTCCAGTTTACAGGAAAATGGCTGGATGACTTTTTCAGATTATAATAAAGACAATCTGAATGTACGGATTGACTATAATATTAGTCCTTCTACCCGATTAATCAGCAATACCATGTGGGGTAAATATTATTCGGATATGAGCGGCGGTGTGAATGAGAATGATTTTTACAATCGGGATTACAAAAGCACCTCTGATTTTACCTATAGAAAATCGGATGCTTTGCGTACGCGATTAACACTGGAACACGATTGGAATTTAAACGCGAGCAGTTATTTAACAGTCTATCACAGGAACAACAAACTGGGACAAAACCCTTCTTACGGCATTCGATGGAGTCCCACAAATAATCCAACTACTGCAACCGGAGAAATTAATTCGAATAACTTTAAAAGTTATGGTGCTATTGGACAACACACCCAAAAATTTGATTTCTTAAATACCAAATTAGTAGCGGGTGCTTTATATGACTATTCTCCGGTTACCTACTGGTCTTACCGAATTGATTTAAAAGCCAACTTAAATCCCGGTGGAGTCACAGTAAACAATTATGAAATTATTGCAGAACGCCCAGACTTAAAAATAGCCGATTACACTGCCGATATTTACAACAGTGCTGCTTATGCACAATTGAGTTTTAACCCTTTTGAAAAAGTAGTGCTTTCGTTAGGTGGTCGTTATGACAACATGAAAGTAGATTATGAAAATGCCATAGACCTTTCATCAGGAAGTAAAACCTATGATAAAGCTACTTTTAAAATTGGAGCCAATTATAATCCGTTAGACAATGCCGGATTTTATGGTAATTATTCTCAAGGGTTTGCTCCTCCGGGAATCACTTCTATTTTCAGAACTAAATCAGGAACGGGTGGAACAACAGGAATTGCGGCTGAGTTTTATTACAATCTAAAACCTGCTACTTTCAACAATTATGAAATTGGCGGCTGGATGAGCTTATTCGAAAACAAACTCAACTTTGACTACGCCTTTTACTATATGGAAGGTAAAAACGAATTATTAAATGTAAAACTGGAAGATAATTCAACCGATTATCGTTCGGCCGGAGCAACCCGTCATAAAGGAATTGAATTAGGTTTTAACTACAAACCTTGTAAAGAAATTAATTTTAGACTTGGAGGAACTTATGCCCAGCACCATTATGTTGATTTCAAAGTTTCTGACATAACTACAGATGCTTTACAAAATTTAAACGGAAAAGAAATGCCTGCTGCTCCAAGATGGTCCGGAAATTCAGAACTTTATTATTATCCGGAATGGTTTCCTAATTTCAGGACTTCTGTAGAATGGCAACATGTGGAAAGTTATTATCAGGATCAGATAAACACTGTAAAATATTCCGGCTATGATATTTTTAATTTTAGAGCGGGTTACCGATGGAAGTGCATTGAAATTTACGGAAACATTATAAATCTCACTGATAAATTATATGCTTATAATGTATCCAGAGGAAATCTAAGTGCATCACAACCTTCTTATTTAGCTGCTGCTCCCAGAACTTTCTTATTAGGATTACAATATAATTTTTCATTGAAAAACTAATAATAAAATTATCTCAGATTGTAACTATTTTAGAAGAAGACTTTAAATCTGTGGCTAAAAAATAAATCATATATCCTCAAAGATGAGCAAGAAAAACAACAGAAAAAAAGATTCCAAATTTATCCGGAAAATCAAGCAGAATATGTACCAATGGCACAGAATCATTGGCATTATCACTATCATTCCGGTTATTTTCTGGACATTATCAGGATTGATGCATCCCTTTATGGCGCATTTTTTCAAACCGGAGATTGCCCGTGACAAATTAGAAACTGTAACAATTCCTCAAAGTAAGCTGTCTCTTTCCATTCAGGAAGTTTTAGAGAAAAACAATATCAAACAATTTACTAATTTCAGGATTGTTTCTTTCAACAATACTACTTTTTATCAGGTAAAAAACCTGATTGGTGATTTGCGTTATTTTGATACCGCCAACGGAAATGAACTTAAAAACGGAGATACAATATATGCAGAATGGCTCTCCCGTTACTTTCTGGACGATCAGAAAAGCAGCGTAAAAAACAGCGAAATCATTACTGAATTTGACAATCAGTACAAGTATGTCAACAGATATTTACCGGTTTATAAAGTTACTTTAGACCGTCCCGACACCATGGAAGTGTATGTGGAAACTTCATCCGGCAAATTGGCTACTTACAACCCCACATCAAGACAGTTTTTTATCTGGTTTTTTGATGTGTTTCATAACTGGTCGTTTATTGATGCGATCAGCAATAACAGTATTCGCATTATCACGATGATTTTTTTGTTGTCGATAATTGGACTTTCGGCCATCAGCGGAATTGTGATTTATGGCTTTTTGTGGAAACAATTCAAAAAATCTGACAGCGTAGAACCTAAAAAAGGAATCCGAAAATACCACCGACAAATAGGAATATGGATTTCCTTGTTTACCCTAACTTTTGCGTTTAGTGGCGGGTATCATGCTACTACCAAGTGGGATCCATACACTTTAGACAAAATGGTGTACGAGCCTACATTTAAAACCAGCGAAATTCAACTGGCTAACAACAAACTGAATTTAGACTGGAATCGTTTTCAAAATGCGAGTCTGATTACCTTTAATGACAGCATTTATTACCGTTGTGAATTAGAAGAAAAAGCAAGTGGAAAATTCAAAAAACCTAAGTCAAATGCCAATTCAAAATGGAATAAAAAAGACAATCAGAAAACTGAAGTGGTTTACATTAATGCTTCCACAAATACAATTGCTGCTGATTTAGACTTAGAATATGCTGAATTTTTGGCTTATTATTTTACAGATGGCGCACCAAAAGCAGCCTGTTGTGAAATGATGAATCCGGAAATTCCTGAGGAATCAGAAGCTTCTTTAGAAAATGTAAAATTATTAGAATCGAAAGTGATTACTAATTTTGAAAGCAGAGAATATGGATTTGTCAACAAGCGTTTACCGGTTGTAAAACTGGCTTATGATACACCTGAAAAAACAACTTATTTTATTGAAACTGCCACTTCCAGGCTGGCTGCTAAAATTAAAAATTCAGATATGGTGGAAGGTTATTCTTTTGCTATTTTACACAAATACCTGTTTATGGATTGGGCTGGCAAAAACGTGCGTGATTTAACAATGGTTCTAGCGGCACTTTGTATTTTAATTGTGAGTGTGTTAGGGTTAATTCTTTTTATAAAGAAATAGTTTCTAAGTTCCTAAGAAGCTAAGATTCTGAGTTCATTTTCACTTAGAGCCTTAGCTTCTCAGCAACTTACTTAGGATTTTCTTCGAAATATCTGGCTTCAATTCGTTTGATATCTTTAATTGATTTTCGGGCCCAATCCAATCGTTTTTCAAGAATTTCGGCATCAGTTAATTTCCAGTCGATATCAGAACGACGCAATCTATTGGTCAAATCCTGAATGATGATAGCCGCTGAAACCGAAATATTCAGACTTTCGGTAAATCCTACCATGGGAATTTTCAAGAAACTATCGGCATTTTGCATCACTTCTTCGGACAAACCTTCTTTTTCTGTTCCAAAAAACAAAGCACTTGGTTTTGAAATGTCAAATTTTTCCAGTGTGCAATCCTTTTCATGTGGTGTGGTGGCTATAATTTGATATCCTTGTTCTTTTAAAGTTGAAATACAGTTGGAAACCGAATCATGTCGGTTGATATCCACCCATTTTTGAGCGCCCATAGCTATTTGCTTGTCTATTCTTTTTCCAAAGCGTTCTTCTATTACATTCAGTTCCTGAATACCAAAAACCTCGCAACTCCGCATTACTGCTGAAGTATTATGCAATTGATATACATCTTCTACAGCTACCGTAAAATGCTTCGTTCGGTTTTGCAATACTTCTAAAAAACGTTCTTTGCGATTGTCTGTCAATATTGTTTCCAGATAATTTAAGTAATCTATATCAATCATTGTTGTGGTTTAATTTTGGCGCAAAAATACATTTTTTTATTTTTTATTAGATTTCAACTAAAAGTATCGAGCTTTTCTGCCATCAAAAAAAGATTGGTTAAATTCGTAAAAAAAATAGAATATGGAAACAGTAAAAATAAAAAAAACAGGAGTTGAAGGACTAGAAAAACTACAACAAATAAGCACGCAAACATTTTTTGAAACTTTTGCTGAAGTGAATTCCGAAGAAAACATGAAAGAATATTTGAAAAATAATTTTTCAATTGACCGTCTAACCCATGAATTAACAAATCCCAATTCAGCATTCTACTTTGCTGTACGTGGTACTGAAATTCTAGGCTATTTGAAAATTAACTTTGGAGAAGAACAAACAGAGCTAAAAGACAAAAATGCTTTAGAAATAGAACGTATTTATGTTTTAAAAAAGTTTCACGGAGCTAAAATTGGACAATTATTATATGAAAAAGCCATACAAATAGCTAAAAAACAAGATTTAAGCTATCTTTGGTTAGGAGTTTGGGAGGAAAACCACAGAGCCATAAATTTTTATAAAAAAAATGGCTTTATGGAATTTGATACACATATTTTTAAATTAGGTGATGATGAACAAACTGATTTACTGATGAAATTAATGTTGAAATAATACAATGAAGAAAAAATTAGTCGTTTTAACAGGAGCCGGAATCAGTGCGGAAAGCGGTATCAGAACTTTTAGAGATGGTGATGGACTATGGGAAGGTCATGATGTAATGGATGTTGCTTCGCCGGAAGGCTGGTACAGAAATCCCGAATTGGTTTTGGATTTTTACAATCAAAGACGCCGTCAACTCAAAGAGGTAAAGCCGAATGCAGGACATAGAGAATTAGCCCAACTCCAAATTCATTATGATGTTCACATCATCACCCAAAATGTAGATGATTTGCACGAACGCGCCGGAAGCAAAAAAGTTTTGCATTTGCATGGTGAACTCCTTAAAGTGCGAAGTACCAAAAACCCAAAGTATATTTTAGAATGGGAAGGCGATTTGAATTTAGGAGATATGGATTCATATAAAAATCAATTGCGTCCGCATATTGTATGGTTTGGTGAATCGGTACCGGCTTTTGATGAAGCCCTTACGATTACTGAAAGTGCGGATTATTTTGCCGTTATCGGAACTTCATTACAGGTATATCCGGCAGCAGGATTAATAGCTTTTGTGCCTCCACATGTACCTGTTTTTTATATCGATCCTAAACCAATCCAAATTCCTGATTTAAGAAATCCATTGGAAACATTTCCGCTCCGGGCATCAGAAGGAGTACTGCAATTAAAAAACAGATTAATAGCCGAATTTCAGTAACAATCTATTCAAAAAAGTAGATAAATCTATTCAAAAAATAGCCCGAAATTCCTAAAATTCTGTCTATATTTGTGCCTTTCGAAAAAATAACAACACAATGACGACTTTAAACGAATTGAATGCTATTTCTCCAATTGATGGCAGATATAGAAATAAAACACTTTCATTGGCTCCTTTTTTCTCTGAAGAAGCTTTAATCAAGTACCGTGTATTGGTAGAAATTGAATATTTTATTGCTTTGTGCGAAGTCCCTTTGCCACAATTAAAAAATGTAAACCCTAATTTATTCGAAAGTTTACGTGACATCTATAAAAATTTCTCTACTGCAGACGCACTTTGGATTAAAGAAACAGAGAAAGTTACGAATCACGACGTTAAAGCCGTTGAATATTTTATCAAAGATGCCTTTGAAAAATTAGGTTTATCCGAATACAAAGAATTCATTCACTTTGGACTGACTTCTCAGGACATCAACAATACAGCCATTCCTCTTTCTACAAAAGAAGCCTTTGAGAGCGTATACATGCCATCATTGATTGCTTTAATTTCAAAATTAAAAGAATTAAGTGTAGAATGGAAGGATGTTCCCATGCTTGCCCGTACGCACGGACAACCGGCTTCTCCTACCCGTTTAGGGAAAGAAATTGCTGTTTTTGTAGAACGTATCGAAGAACAAATGCGTTTGTTATTCAACATTCCGTTTGCGGCTAAATTTGGTGGAGCAACAGGAAATTACAATGCCCACCACGTGGCTTACCCACAAATTGACTGGAAACAATTTGGTACTCAATTCGTTCAGGAAAATTTAGGATTACACCATTCGTTTCCTACTACTCAAATTGAGCACTACGATCATTTTGCTGCGTTTTTTGATGCATTAAAAAGAATCAATACCATCATTATCGATTTAGACAGAGATATCTGGACGTATGTTTCGATGGAATATTTCAAACAAAAAATCAAAGCGGGAGAAATTGGATCATCGGCAATGCCACATAAAGTAAATCCTATTGATTTTGAAAACTCCGAAGGAAACTTAGGAATTGCGAATGCGATTTTCGAACATTTATCAGCTAAATTGCCTGTTTCAAGATTGCAACGTGATTTGACTGACAGTACTGTTCTGAGAAATATTGGGGTACCAATGGGACACACCATTATTGCTTTTGAAGCTACTTTAAAGGGATTAAACAAGTTATTATTGAACGAGTCTAAATTCCATGAAGATTTAGAAAACAACTGGGCAGTAGTCGCTGAGGCCATCCAGACTATTTTACGTCGTGAAGCCTATCCAAATCCTTACGAAGCTTTAAAAGGTTTAACCAGAACTAACGAAGCCATTACTAAAAAATCGATGCATGAGTTCATTGGAACACTGGAAGTATCGGATGCTATTAAAGCAGAATTATTACAAATTACACCAAGTACCTTTTTAGGAATATAATTACAAGACATTTAATTTTTTTTTAAAAGCTATCCTTACCGATAGCTTTTTTTATGAATCTGTTTTTAATTAATTCTGAAATAGGAAATAAAAACTGCTTTTAGTATATTTAACACGATTGCAAAAATTAAGAATAATATATGAGTACAGTCGCAGCAGTTGCTGAAGCATCGCAACATCTGAAACCTTTAATTAGTGATTTAGGATTAATCCTTATGACAGCAGGTATAGCTGTATTGCTGTTTAAAATAATTAAACAACCTTTAGTACTGGGTTATTTAATAGCCGGATTTTTAGCGGGAAATCATTTTGATTTTTTCCCATCGGTTAAAGACGTTCACAGTGTAGAAGTCTGGGCCGAAATAGGGGTTATTTTCCTCTTATTTAGTTTAGGACTTGAATTCAGTTTTAAGAAATTGATGAAAGTGGGCGGAACTGCTTCTATTACTGCTATTACCCAGATTATAGCCATGGTACTTATAGGATATCTGGTGGGACAATGGATGGGATGGAAAGAAATGGATTGTATCTTTCTGGGAGTAATTCTCTCGATATCCTCTACCACTATTATCCTTAAGACTTTTGACGAATTAGGAGTAAAAGCCCAGCAATTTGCCGGTATAGTAATAGGTTCGCTTATTGTTCAGGATATTGTTGCCATTTTAATGATGGTTTTACTATCCACAGTTGCTGTTAGTCAGCAATTTTCAGGGGGCGAATTATTACTTTCTGTACTTAAATTAGGTTTTTTTCTGGTTGCGTGGTTTGTGGGCGGAATCTTTTTTATTCCTACATTGTTAAAAAAGACGAAGCATTTACTAACAGACGAAATGATGTTGATTCTTTCCTTAGCTTTATGCCTAATGATGGTAATTTTAGCTTCCAATGTTGGTTTTTCTCCGGCTTTAGGAGCCTTTATAATGGGATCTATCATTGCTGAAACTACTCAGGCAGAACACATCGAACATTTAATAAAACCTGTAAAAGATTTATTTGGTGCCGTCTTTTTTGTATCCGTAGGGATGCTGATTAATCCAGCAACTTTATATGAATATGCTATTCCGGTAATGATTCTGACCTTAGTTACTATTTTTGGTCAGTCAATCAGTTCGACTGTTGGTGCACTAATTTCGGGGCAACCGCTAAAACAATCGGTACAAACCGGGATGAGCTTGTCTCAAATTGGGGAATTCTCCTTTATCATTGCTACTTTGGGAATGTCGATGAATGTTACCAGTAATTTTCTTTATCCTGTAGTGGTAGCGGTATCAGCAGTAACTACTTTTACAACGCCTTTTATGGTTAAGATGGCTGTTCCTTTTTCTGGTTATTTAGAGAAAAAACTACCCCGAAAATGGGTGAAAAGAATTGCCCGTTATAGTACAAATGCTCAGGCTATACGATCGGTAAGCACCTGGCAGATAGTGATCAGAGCACATTTACTCCAAATTATATTACATACGATTATCATCACATCGGTGATTTTAATGTCTTCAAAATTTGTATTACCATTAGTCGAAAATTCTAAGTTTGGAAATGCTATTGCAGCATTAATTACAATGGTAATTATTTCACCTTTTTTATGGGCGCTGTCACTACGCCGGGTTGCCGTAAAGGAAGTAGACATGTTATTTGAAGAAAAAAAATACCGGGGTCCTATTTTAATGCTTTTCTTTTTCCGGATGGGACTAGCGGTGTTTTACATTGGTTTTCTGTTAAATATATTTTTCTCTCCGGTAATTGCATTTTTTGCTTTGGTAACAGCAATTATTATTTATTTGTTTTTTCCGAAGAAATTACACGAACAATATCATAAAATTGAAAGTCATTTTCTGACCAATCTTAATGACAGAGAAGAAAAGAAAATAGACCGTCGTTATGCTAATTTAACCCCTTGGGACGGACACATGACGACTTTTGAAATTGCAAGAGAATCTAATTTAGCTGGAAAGACTCTTCGTGAAATAAAAATGAGGGAATTAGTAGGGGTCAATATCGCTTACATCAAGCGAGGGGAAATTATGATTCCGATTCCCAATAAAATGGAACGTTTATTCCCCGGCGATGAAATTGGCGTGATTGGCTCGGATGCTCAAATCAAAGAATTCTCCAACTTTTTAACACAAAATGAAATTGAAATCCCGACAAAAGTAACAGATGAAATTATTTTACGCCAAATTGAACTTACAAGTAATGAGTTCATTGGACAAAGTGTCGGACAATCAAAACTTAGAGAACGCACCCATGGTTTATTAGTCGGAATAGAACGAAAAGGACAGCGCATACTGAACCCTGAATCTCATATTGTTCTGGAAAAAAATGATCTGCTGTGGATTGTAGGAGATAAAAAACTGCTCGCACAAACATTCCAGGATTAATTTTCGGAATTTAATTAGTACATTCAAATTTAAAATGCCCGTTTCTTATTGATCCGGGCATTTTTAATTTTCTGATATTATTCCATACATAGTTTGAAAAAGAGATACTAAAAAAGATTTTTTTTTCAAAAATAAATGATCATATCACTTTTTTAAATTGAATTTTGAGTAACTTTATAAGGGTAAGATAATTTAAAACCAAATTAAATTTTGATATTTCCAAAAGGAAATTCTATAAGAGCGCTACCGAAAAAATAATTAAAAATAATTCAATATGGCATTTATAGACTACTACAAAGTATTAGAAATAGATAAAAAAGCAACAGATGCCGAAATAAAAAAGGCTTACCGAAAACTAGCCCGAAAATACCATCCTGATATCAATCCTAACGATAAGGAAGCAGAACAAAAATTCAAACAAATAAATGAAGCCAATGAAGTATTAGGCAATGCCGAGAAAAGGAAAAAATATGATGCATATGGTGAAAACTGGCAACATGCTGCTGAATATGAAAAAGCACATCAGCAACAACGCTATTATGGCAGCAGCGGATCGGAGGAAGAATTCAGATCTTATGGCAGAGACGGAGACGATTATTCTGATTTTTTCGAATCCCTTTTTGGTAATGCAACAAGAAACCGAGGCAGAAGTAACGCCTTTAAAGGTCCCGATTTTAGTAGTGAATTGCATTTAAATTTAGAAGATGCATACACCACTCATAAACAAACTATTACCGTCAATGGTAAAAACATTCGTTTTACGATCCCCGCAGGAATTGAGAACGGTCAAACCATCAAAATTGCCGGACACGGAGGCGAAGGTGCAGGTGGTGGCCCTAAAGGTGATTTATACATTACTTTTTCGATAAACAATCATGCTGTTTTTAAAAGAGATAAAGAAAATCTGTATATTACAGAAACAATTGACTTGTACAAAGCCGTATTAGGAGGCGAAATTACAGTGGCTACATTTGATGGAAAAGTCAAACTAAATATAAAACCCGGAACTCAAAATGGTACTAAAGTAAAACTAAAAGGTAAAGGCTTTCCTGTCTATAAGAAAGAAGGTGCTTTTGGTGATTTATATATTACTTTCGAAATCAGGATACCTACAAATCTTTCCAATAAAGAAACCGAATTATTTACTGAACTTTCTAAATTACGAACATCATGAATACCGAAAATTTTATTCCTTTAAATACGCTCTGTCAGCATTACAAATTAGAAATTAATTTTTTTAATACTTTAAATGAAAATGGTCTGATTGAAATTCAGTTTGTAGATCAGGTACAATATGTCCACAAAGAATCTATTTATGAAATTGAAAAAATAGTACGGATGCATAAAGATTTAGAGGTAAATATAGAAGGAATTGACGTAGTACTTAATTTACTTCAAAAAATTGATGCTTTACAAACAGAATTATTAAATGTTAGGAATCGTTTGTTATTATATGAAAATTAAGCTCAACACTGTTTCATTATGTTTATAAAAAAACAGCTGATTTTAAACATCTTATAGAAATCAGCAAAAAAATTGCCTGCAACAATTCAAAAAATTAACTTAAAACAAAATTCCAAAGTCTTTAAATTATATTTTTTTTTATATTTTAACATCAGAATACAGCATATGCCAACTTAAAGATACCTTTTGCCGCGTATTTTAACAGTCATATGGTATAAAAAATAAAATATATGACAATTATAATTTCACTTTGCATTTTATTGTTGGTTTCTTATTTGTTTGATTTAAGTGCTTCAAAAACAAAAATTCCCTCTGTTATTTTGTTGCTGCTTTTAGGTTGGATAGTAAAAGAAATAACCACTTTTTTCGTTATAAAACTTCCTGATCTAAGCTCTACTTTACCTATTCTGGGAACCCTTGGATTAATATTGATTGTACTTGAAGGATCGTTAGAACTGGAATTGAATAAATCCAAAATCGGTCTGATAAAGAAATCAACTTTAGGCTCTTTTTTACCTTTAATTGTGATGGCCTTTACTCTTGCTTATCTTTTTTATTATTATACTGAATTTGATTTTAAAACCTGTCTTAGCAACGCGATCCCTTTTTGTGTAATTAGTAGTGCTATCGCCATTCCCAGCGTTCGTAATTTACGTCAAAGTCATAAAGAATTTGTGATTTATGAAAGCAGTCTGTCGGATATTTTTGGTGTAATATTTTTTAATTTCGTGGCTTTCAACACCAGTTTTGGAGTCAATACTTTTGGTTATTTTTGCTTGGAAATTTTAATTATCATTATTATTTCTTTTGTTGCTACTATTTTACTTTCGTTTCTTTTGAATAAAATAGATCATCACATCAAGTTCGTACCTATTATTTTACTTATCATATTAATTTATGAAATTTCAAAAATATTCCATTTACCTGCTCTTCTTTTTATAATGGTTTTTGGATTATCCATAGGTAATTTAGACGAATTAAAAAATTACCGATGGGCACACCAATTCAGACTCGATTTATTGAATAAAGAAGTTCAGAAATTTAAAGAATTGATTATTGAAGCTACTTTTTTAATCAGAGCATTATTCTTTTTACTGTTTGGTTATCTGATTAAAACTTCTGAGATTATAAACCCCGACTCTATCCTATGGGCATTAGTCATTGTGGGAATCGCTCTGGTTTTACGTTTTCTGCAATTAAAAATTTCAGGAATCCCAATATTCCCCTTGTTATTTGTTGCTCCAAGGGGATTAATTACTATCCTTTTGTTTTTATCTATTGCGCCGGAGAGTCAAATTCATTTGGTAAACAAATCTCTCATTATTCAGGTAATTCTCTTAACAGCAATAATAATGATGCTGGGAATTATGCTGACCACAATTAAAAGAAAAAAATCTATTCAGGAAACAAGAAAGGCATTACTTCAGCAACAGGAAAATGATCTATAATGAAATTTAAAATGAAAATCAAAACATTTATTATACTACTTTTTAGTTTTGGCACTATACAGGCTCAGGAATTTTTTCCTTTATGGCCCAGTAACAAAATGCCGAATACCAAAGGATTGTCACTGGAACACCTTGAGGAGAGAGAGCGAATCACCCAGGTAGCACAACCGGGAATGTACGCTTTCCTTACTTCTAAAGAGGAAAATACCGGAAGCGCTGTACTAATATGTCCTCCAGGAGGTTATGCGAAATTAACTTATAACATTGCAGGCTTTCAATTTGCCAAATGGCTAAACACATTGGGAATTAATGCTTTTGTATTGATTCACCGTTTGCCAACATCACCTGACTTAACCGAAAGAGAAAAAGGTCCTATACAGGATGCACAAAGAGCTATGAAATTCATTCGTTCTAATGCGTCAGTTTGGGGGATAAATTCATCTAAAATTGGTGTGATGGGCGCTTCTGCAGGCGGTCACCTGGCAACAACATTAGGAACTCACGTTCAGGATTATTCTTCTATTAAAGATGCTCTCGATGAGTTTTCTTTCCATCCTGACTTTATGATTTTAATTTCTCCTGTTATCACCATGGGTAAATATGCCCACAAGGGAAGCCTTGATAATTTTTTTGGGAAAAACCCGGCTCCAGAAAAAGTAGAATTATTTTCAAATGAAAAACAGGTTACTGCCACTACTCCGCCTGCTTTTATCGTTTTGGCACAAAATGACCCTGTTGTAAATCCTGTTAACGGAATGCTGTTTTATCAGGCCATTACCGATAAAAATATTTCAGGAAGTTTACATATTTTTCCTGAAGGCGGTCATTCTATCGCATTAAAAAACAATCCAAAGTCTATAAATTTATGGACGAGCTTATGTGAAGAATGGCTCTATGATTTGGGAATTATGGACAAAACCAAATCAGAAATCACTCCTCCTAAAGCTGATTTATTAAAAAAAAATCGTTTTTAAAACTTATTTTTTTGTAAAAAAACATGCAAAAACCCAGTATAATCAACACTTAACAAGACTCTTTATGTTTTAACAACAAAAATAAATCAAAATTTTTATTTAAATACTTGTATATACAAATAAAAAAAGTGTTACATTTGTACCAACAAATAAAAACAGTATTGGAATGAAAATTGAAGATGAAATAAAAAGTACGGTTGAATTAAACCTTTCGAAAAAAATTATTCTCAATATCATGTATACACAGAATGTTTTGACTGAAAAGTTTAATGAAGTCTTAAAACCTTATGATTTATCAGGAGAACAATACAACGTATTGCGCATTCTAAGAGGTCAAAAAGGGAATCCCGCTAATATGTGTGTCATTCAGGAACGAATGATTGCTAAAACCAGCAATACAACAAGACTGGTAGATAAATTATTATTAAAGGAATTGGTTACCCGAAATGTTTGTCCGGACAACCGCAGAAAAATAGAAGTTCTGATTACTCAAAAAGGGTTAAACGTTTTAGCCGAACTGGATCCAAAAGTGATTGAACACGAAAATGCTTTGACAAATAATCTGACTATCGAAGAATTAGAACAATTAAACAATTTATTAGAAAAATATAGAAATTAACAATAGAATATCATGAGCAATTTTTTAGAAAACCAAAATTGGAGATACGCAACAAAGAAATTTGATGCAACAAAAAAAATATCAAAAGAAGATTTAAAAACTTTAAAAGAAGCGATCCGTCTGAGTTCTTCTTCTTACGGCTTACAACCTTACAAAGTTATTATTGTTGAAAATCCCGAAATAAGAGCTAAAATCCAGCCTGCAGCCTGGGGACAATCTCAAATCACAGAAGCATCTCATCTTATTGTTTTTGCAAATAAAACAAAACTGGACAATTCTGATATAGATGAATATGTTAGTAATATTAGTACCGTAAGAAACATTCCTGTAGAATCATTAGCCGCTTATGGTGATTTTATGAAATCAAAAATTGTAACACTATCCGATGATTCCAAAAACATCTGGACTTCAAAACAAACTTATTTGGCTTTAGGAAACTTATTAAATGCTGCTGCTGAATTAAAAATTGATGTTACTCCTATGGAAGGATTTGTTCCTGAACAGCTAAACGAAATTTTAGGTCTGGACAAACTAAACCTTAACACTTCGCTTATTGCAACATTAGGGTACAGACATGAAGAAGATGCTACACAGCATTATAAAAAAGTCAGAAAATCAGAAGAAGAATTATTTATCACATTATAATTATTAATTAAATCAAATTCAAACAAAATGAAAAATTTAAAAACAATTGCAGTAGCATTATTCGTAGCAGTAGCAAGCATTTCAGTAAATGCACAAACTAAAAAAATTGACACCAAAGCATCAACTATCAAATGGGTTGGTAAAAAAGTAACCGGAGAACACTCAGGAACGGTAAACTTTAAAGATGGTGCTGTAGTATTTAAAGGAAAGAAATTAGCAGGTGGTTCTTTTACAGTTGACATGACTTCTCTTACTGCCACTGATTTAACTGGTGAATATCAAGGAAAATTAAACGGGCATCTTAAAGCGGATGATTTCTTTGGTACAGATAAATATCCAACTGCTACATTAGTGTTCAAAAAAATTGGCGCAAAATCAGCAAACGTTTACAATGTAACTGCTGATTTAACTATCAAAGGAATTACTAAACCTGTTAATTTTGATATTACCGTAAATGGAAATACAGCAACAACAGCATTTAAGGTAGACAGAACTAAATATGGCATTGAGTACAATTCTGGTAACTTCTTTCAAAACCTGGGAGATAAAACAATCAATGACGAATTTGACTTAGCAGTAACTTTAAAGTTCTAATTAATACGCAATTAATACTCATTTTACTGGAGACAACCCCGGCATTTTCTTGTCGGGGTTTCTTTTTTAGCTAAAATTCCTCATCTTTTATCAAATTAAAATCTATTTTTTATTTTATAGTATTTGTAAATTAAAATTACATTCCTATATTTGCAACATGAAAACAATTACAAATAATACTTGGTGGTGGAACAATTTACGTCAATAGTCGTGAACTAAGCTCCTATGGTATTATTCTAAATAAATATAAAAGGCTTGTCATCACGACAGGCCTTTTTTTTATGCCAGACGAATTACAAACAAATGCTTACAAATTTTAAATTTATTCCCATTGAAACAATTTAAACTAAATACAAAATTCAAGCAAATACTAGCTGACACTATTACTCCTGTTAGTGTGTATTTTAAAATAAGAGATAGATTTCCAAATAGTTTATTACTGGAAAGCAGTGATTACCACGGAAATGATAACAGTTTTTCGTACATCTGTTGCAACCCTATTGCTTCGATAAAAATTGAAAACGAAACGATTGTCAAACAATTTCCTGACGGAACTTCCGAAACCAGTGTTATCGATGCAAAAACGAATATTCCAGAAGTAATTCAGCAATTCTCTGGACAATTCAAATCAGAGAAAAATAATTTCAAGTTCATCAATAATGGATTATTTGGTTACATCTCGTATGATGCTGTACGTTATTTTGAAAAAGTAACTATCGCTAAAAAAGATGAAGAAACCACAATTCCTGATGTCTATTATGCAGTTTACCAAAATATCATTGCCATCAATCATTTTAAAAATGAGGCTTATATTTTCTGTCACAGTGTAGATGATACAAATAATATTTCAGAAATTGAGCAGTTGATGCAATCCAGAAATATTCCTTCATATAAATTTTCACGAGATGGCGAAGGGAAATCCAATTTAACTGACGAAGAATTCAAACACAATGTAGCCTTAGCTAAAAAACATTGTCATCGGGGAGATGTGTTCCAATTGGTTCTTTCAAGACGTTTTACCCAAGGTTTTAAAGGAGACGAATTCAACGTGTATCGCGCTTTAAGAAGCATCAACCCATCCCCTTACCTATTCTTTTTTGATTATGGCGATTTTAAAATATTTGGTTCTTCACCGGAAGCTCAAATTATTGTAAAAAACAGAAAAGCCGAAATTCACCCTATTGCCGGTACCTTCAAAAGAACAGGTGATGACGAAAAAGATGCGGTTTTAGCCAAACAATTATCGGAAGATAAGAAAGAAAACAGCGAACATGTGATGTTAGTAGATTTGGCTCGAAATGACTTAAGCCGTCATGGACATAATGTAAATGTGGAGCGTTACAGAGAAGTTCAATTCTTTTCTCACGTCATCCACTTGGTATCAAAAGTTACCGGACATTTGCATGACAATGCCACGGCAATGCAGGTTGTTGCCGATACCTTCCCTGCCGGAACCCTGAGTGGAGCTCCAAAGCACAGAGCCATGCAATTAATTGAAGATTACGAAAAAACAAATCGTAATTTTTACGGAGGTGCCATTGGTTTTATGGATTTTGAAGGCAACTTTAACCACGCCATTATGATTCGTACTTTCCTGAGTAAAAACCACCAATTGCATTCACAAGCGGGCGCCGGAATTGTGGCCAGTTCAGATGAAGAAAGTGAAATGCAGGAAGTATACAACAAATTGAGAGCTTTAAATACAGCTTTAGATTTAGCAGAAACTATTTAAAATAATTTAAAGATTTAATAATTTAAGAATTTAAAGATTGACTACTATGCTAATTTTTCAATCTTTTAATCTTTTAATTTTTCAATGAAAAAATGAAGAAAATACTAGTTATAGATAATTACGATAGTTTCACTTACAATTTAGTGCATTATCTTGAAGATTTGAATTGTGAGGTTACTGTGTATAGAAATGACGAATTTGAATTAGACGAAATTGCTCATTTTGATAAAATCCTTTTGTCACCAGGTCCTGGAATTCCTGATGAAGCAGGTTTGTTAAAACCTGTTATTGAAAAATATGGTCCTGTTAAAAGCATTTTTGGAGTTTGCCTTGGTCAACAAGCCATTGGCGAAGTCTACGGCGGAACACTTTCTAACTTAGATAAAGTGTATCACGGAGTAGCAACCAACGTAAAAACAGTGGTTGACGACGAACTTTTATTCCAAGGTTTAGACAAAGAATTCGAAGTCGGTCGTTACCATTCATGGGTAGTTGATGCTACTTTGCCAGAAAGTTTAGAAGCTACTTCTTTTGACGAAAACGGCCAAGTGATGTCTTTGCGTCATAAAACTTATGATGTTCGCGGAGTACAGTTTCATCCGGAAAGTGTATTGACTCCTAATGGAAAAAAAATGCTTGAAAACTGGGTCAATTCATAATATTCAGTTAATAAAAAACTTAGAACCTTAGTTACTTAGATTCTTAGCAACTTAAAAAAAATGAAAAACATATTAAATAGATTAATCAATAACGAATTGCTTTCTAAAGAAGAAGCTAAAAACGTGTTGGTTAACATTTCTAACGGAGACTATAACACCAGCCAGATAGCCGCTTTTTTAACCGTATACATGATGCGAAGCATTAGTATTGACGAATTAGCTGGTTTTAGAGAGGCGCTTCAGGAGCTGTGTGTTCGTATTGATTTATCCGATTACAACACCATTGATTTAGTAGGTACCGGAGGAGATGGAAAAGATACTTTTAATATCTCTACTTTGGCTTCTTTCATCACAGCCGGAGCAGGAATTAAAGTAACCAAACACGGAAATTACGGTGTTTCTTCTATTACAGGTTCCAGTAATGTAATGGAAAGTTTAGGAATAAAATTCAGTAACGACTCTGATTTCTTGAAGAAATGTGTGGATCAGGCTGGAATTTGTATTCTTCACGCTCCACTATTCCATCCTGCTATGAAAAATGTGGGACCTATTCGAAAAGAACTAGGAGTAAGAACTATTTTCAATATTTTAGGTCCAATGATTAATCCATCATTCCCTAAAAACCAATTATTAGGTGTTTTTAACCTTGAATTGGCTCGTATGTATGCGTATCTTTATCAAAATACCGATAGTAACTTTACCATCGTACACGCCTTAGATGGTTATGATGAAGTTTCGCTAACGGGAGCTACCAAAGTAATTACGCATAGTACAGAAGGAATGCTAAATCCTGAAGATTTCGGAGTTAATATAATCAAACAAAGTGAAATTGAAGGTGGAAGCACCGTTGCAGAATCAGCTCAAATGTTCCTGAATATTATTTCCGGAAAAGGTACTGAAGCGCAAAACAATGTGGTTTGTGCCAATGCTGCTATGGCAATTGCTACCGTAACAGGATGCACGCCTTTACAAGGATTTGAACAAGCTAAAGAAAGCTTATTCTCTGGCAAAGGATTAACAGCTTTGAAAAAATTACAAGAGTTAAGTCTTTAAATTAAAAAATTGAATGATTGAATGATTGAAAAACTAAACTACTTATAATACACTAGAAATTTTTTAATCTTTAAATTCTTAAATATTTAAATTATAAATTATGACAAAATCATTTGAAGAATTTGAAGTTTACCAAAAGGGAATTCAATTAGCTAAATTGATTTTTAAATTATTAGAAAATAAATCTTTCGAAAAAGAATTCAGTTTTAAAGATCAAATTAAATGAGCCGTTATTTCAATTACGAATAATATTGCAGAAGGTTCTGAATATAATAATAACAAACAATTAATACGTTATCTCAAAATTTCTAAAGGTAGTTGTGCAGAAGTTAGAAGTATGCTAGTTTTAGCTAGAGAATTAGAATTAATATCACAATTAGAAATTGAAAAAAGTTATAATTTAAGCGTTGAGATTTCTCAAAACTTATCCAACTTTATAAAATATTTAAACACTAAAATTAAAGAGTAATTTGTTACACATCACAAATTTTTCAATCTTTAATTTTTCAATCTTTAAATTAAATAAATGAACATATTAGATAAAATAATCGTTGACAAAAAAAGAGAAGTCATTCTTAAGAAATCAATCATTCCCGTTTCTCAATTGGAAGCTTCGGTTTTCTTTGATAAAAAAACCATTTCTTTAAGCAACAATTTGCGAAACAGTAATTCGGGCATTATTGCCGAGCACAAACGCCGTTCCCCTTCTAAAGCTGAAATCAATTATGGTTTTACAGTTGAAGAAGTCGTAAAAGGGTATGAAAGTGCCGGTGCTTGCGGAATTTCGGTCTTGACGGACGGAAAATATTTTGGTGGTTCATTAGACGATTTATTGTTGGCTAGAGCTTCTGTGAATATTCCGCTGTTGCGAAAAGAATTCATCGTTGATGAATACCAAATCTTAGAAGCCAAAGCCCATGGAGCCGATTTGATTTTGCTAATCGCAGCGGTTTTAACACGTGAAGAAATTAAATCTTTATCGGAGTTTGCTAAAAGCTTAGGATTAGAAGTTTTATTAGAAGTTCACAATCAGGAAGAATTGGAAAAATCCATCATGCCTACATTGGATATGATTGGGGTAAACAACAGAAACTTAAAAACATTCGAAGTAAGTCTGGATTTCAGCAAGCAATTAGCCGACTTAATTCCAAATGAATTTGTAAAAGTTTCCGAAAGCGGAATTTCTTCTGTGGAAGCAATACAAGAATTAAAACCTTATGGATACAAAGGCTTCTTAATTGGCGAAAACTTTATGAAAACAGACAATGCCGGAAAAGCAGCCACTGAATTTATTGAGAAACTATAATCCCCCTAGCCCCCGAAGGGTAACTCTAATTTTAAGGAAATAAAAAATGGGGAATGATTTACTATTACAAAATAAAATGGAAAATACCAACAAATACAACACAACGACTCCTTCCCCTTCGGGGAGGGCTGGGGTGGGGATTAAAATCTGTGGCATGAAATATCCCAATAATATACTCGAAGTAGGCGCGCTCCTGCCCGATTATATGGGATTTATTTTCTGGGAAAGATCGGCTCGTTATTTTGATGGTGTTATCCCTGAATTGCCAAAATCGATTAAAAAAACGGGGGTTTTTGTCAACGAAACAATCGAAAACATTCTTGCAAAAGTACAACAACACGATTTGCAGGCAGTTCAGTTACATGGCAAGGAATCTGTAGATTTTTGTTTAAATTTGAAAACTGAATTAGCAAACGCTATCGAAATTATAAAAGTATTTTCGGTAGCCGATGATTTTGATTTCTCTGTTTTAGCAGCTTTTGAAAATGCCTGCGATTATTTTCTTTTTGACACCAAAGGAAAATTACCCGGAGGAAACGGAACTACATTTGACTGGAAAGTATTGGAAAAATACCCTTCAAAGAAACCGTTTTTCTTAAGCGGAGGCATTGGACCTGATGAAACAGATGCTGTTAATGAAATACTAAAAACCAATTTACCGGTTTATGCTATTGATGTAAACAGTAAATTTGAAATAGAACCGGGATTAAAAAACGTACAATTATGTAAAAATGCGTTGCAACGCATTACTACCAATAAAACATATAAAATGTCATACAACGTTGATGAAAAAGGCTATTATGGCCAATTTGGAGGAGCTTACATTCCTGAAATGTTATATCCTAATGTAGAGGAATTACGTCAGGAATACTTAAAAATCATGGCCGAACCTGGTTTTAAAGCTGAGTTTGACCAATTACTTAAAGATTATGTAGGACGTCCTAGTCCGCTGTATTTTGCAAAACGTCTTTCTGAAAAGCACAATACTAAAATCTACCTGAAAAGAGAAGATTTAAATCATACCGGAGCACATAAAATCAACAATACTATTGGACAGATTTTAGTCGCTAAAAAACTGGGTAAAAAACGTATCATTGCCGAAACCGGAGCAGGACAACACGGTGTAGCAACCGCTACCGTTTGTGCTTTGATGGGATTAGAATGTATTGTCTATATGGGCGAAATTGACATTGCCCGTCAGGCGCCAAACGTAGCCCGAATGAAAATGCTGGGCGCAACAGTCCGTGCTGCACTTTCAGGTTCCAGAACACTAAAAGACGCGACTAACGAGGCTATTCGCGACTGGATTAATAATCCGGTGGATACCCATTATATCATCGGTTCTGCCATTGGACCTCATCCTTATCCGGATATGGTAACACGTTTTCAAAGTATTATTTCTGAGGAAATCAAATGGCAGTTAAAAGAAAAAGAAGGACGTGAAAATCCAGATTATGTGGTAGCCTGTATTGGTGGCGGAAGTAACGCTGCCGGAACTTTTTACCACTTTTTACACGAACCCGAAGTAGGAATCATTGCCGTAGAAGCAGCAGGAAAAGGAATCCATTCCGGACACAGTGCTGCCACAAGCAAACTGGGAAAAGTAGGTATCATCCACGGTTGCAAAACCCTTTTGATGCAAACTCCAGATGGACAAATCACTGAGCCTTATTCTATTTCGGCAGGTTTAGATTATCCGGGCGTTGGACCTATGCACGCACATCTGGCCGAAACTGGTCGTGCCGAGTTTTTCTCAGTGACTGACGATGACGCTATGGACGCCGGTCTGGAACTGTGTAAACTGGAAGGAATTATTCCGGCAATCGAGTCCTCACATGCCTTAGCGGTCTTGAACGATAAAAAATTTAAACCCGAAGATATAGTTATTATTTGCCTTTCAGGACGGGGCGATAAGGATTTAAACAATTATATCGAACATTTTAAAATTTAACAAAGCGTTACCCGCCGCGGCGGGTCGGGCTGTTCGCTAAATCTTTTATTTTGTGTTTCGACAAGCTCAGCATGACAAAATAAAAAGGATATCGCTGCCATCCCTAACGCAAAAACAATAAAGAACGTTCAATTTTCAAACCAGAACAAATGGAAAAATTATTCGCTTACGGAACTTTAAAGGACAAAGACATTCAGGAAAATATTTTTGGACGCTCACTAAAAGGAACGCCAGACAAATTAATCGGATTTGAAATAAATTATATCGAGATTGAAGAAGAATTTGGAATAGAAAAATACCCTATTATTGTTGCTACCGAAAATCCAAATGACATTGTTACAGGATTAGTATATGATATTACCGAAGAAGACCTGCATATGGCGGACACCTATGAAGGCCTGCATTACAAGCGCATTGAAGTAACTCTGGAATCCCTTCAAACTGCCTGGGCATATATTGTTACTAATTAAAAAAAATACGATGAACAGAATCGAACAAAAATTACAGGAAGATAAAAAAATACTTTCGATCTACTTTTCGGCGGGATACCCTAACTTAAACGATACGGTACAAATTATCCGGGACTTAGAAAAGAACGGAATAGACATGATTGAAATTGGTTTGCCTTTTAGTGATCCATTGGCCGATGGACCTACTATTCAGGCAAGTTCTACCACTGCATTGCACAACGGTATGACCACACAAATCTTGTTTGACCAATTAAAAGACATCCGTAAAACGGTTGCTATCCCTTTGGTAATTATGGGCTATTTCAACCCGATGTTGCAATTTGGTGTGGAAGCTTTTTGTCAAAAATGTGCCGAAGTGGGTATTGATGGATTAATCATTCCGGATTTGCCTGTTGATGTTTATGCTGAACAATACAAAGCTACTTTTGATAAATACGGTTTAATCAATATATTTTTAATCACACCACAAACATCTGATGAACGTATTCGTTTTATAGACAGCGTTTCCAGCGGGTTTATCTATATGGTAAGCTCGGCAAGTGTTACAGGGTCTTCAGCAGGTTTTGGAAGCACACAGGAAGATTATTTCAAGCGTATTGCCAATTTGAATCTAAAAAACCCTCAAATTGTAGGTTTCGGAATCAACAATGCCGAGACTTTCAAGCAGGCTACTCAATATGCTAAAGGCGCTATTATTGGTAGTGCATTTATCACTCACTTAAAAGAAAACGGAAGCGGAAAAATTGCTGATTTTGTAAAAGCAATTCGATAGTTTTTATTTTTATAAATTTATTTACCGCAGATTCTCAGATTAAAATTTTGTGAATTTGCGGTATTTTTTTTGAATGGCGATTAGTTCACTGCTATTGCCATTGTAATTGCTTTTTTTTTTAACCGCAAATTACACAGATTAGCACAGATTATTTTTGTTATGTGTTTTTTAATTCTTCCAAACAATGATTGAAAAAAAGGGAAAGAGAAAACTGCCTATATTGATAATCTGGAAATCCAGCTGGAAATAATTCAGAAATAAAGTTAGTTAATTAAATTTTGTAAGATTTATTTATATATTAGCTAAAAAAATAAGCTCTGACTTTATCACACAAAGCAACCCGATTTTGGGAGATTTGAGTATTTTCATGGATTCACATACAAGTTAACGGCTATTTTACCCACAAAAAACAAGAAATCATTTAAAATAATGACTCATACAGAATCAATAGAATTAGGGCTAAATGAAAAGAGACCTCATATTGAAATTATTAGAAAAGTATACCTAACTTATCCAACTTCAGCATTAATTGGTGACGAAGAAAGACAGTTTTCAATTCTTAATGAAATTAGTGAATTTTTTAACATTCCAATCAATAATGTTCAAATAGCTGGCTCAGCAAAGACTGGAAATAGTTATCATAAAAACACACCATTTACACCAAAAATATCTGATTTAGATATTGCTATAATTGACCCCGAATTATATAGATACTACACTGAATATGTATTTAAAACTTCAAGAGGATTTAAAGATAGAACTCTTTTTCCCATAAGAAGTGGAATATCAACATATAATGAATATATTAGCTATATAACAAAAGGAATTTTTCGTCCTGACTTAATGATAAATGGTCCTAAAAGAGCTGAGTGGTTTATGTTCTTCGGAAAATTATCTACAAAACATAAAGATTTATTTGAGACAATAAATGCAGGTATTTATATGTCTCAATTATATTTTGAACACAAACAAACTTCAATTATAAAAGATTATTTAACTACAAAAGCGATATAATGATAGATTATAGAGTACGTTCCGTTTCACTACTTAATTTAGTAAATGATATTAGAAAAGGAGTTTTAATTCCTGATGCATATTTTCAAAGAAATCTAGTCTGGAGGGAAATACATAACAAAGATTTTATAAAAACTATTCTTTTAGGATATCCCTTTCCACAAATTTTTATATCAAAAGGAAAAGTTGATGTTGAAAATATGTCTACCATTTCTTGCATTGTTGATGGTCAACAAAGAACTAACGCAATAAATCGATTTATAGAAAATACTTTTGATGTTGAAGGTAGATTTTATAAAGATTTGACTAGTGATGAACAATCAGACTTTCTTAAATATGAGATTGCAGTAATCGAATTAGATTTAGAAAATGATGATCCTAAAGTTCAAGAAATATTTCAGAGAATTAACAGGACTTCAAATTCATTAACAGCAATTGAAAAAATGGCCTCAGAATTTTCAACTTCAGAGTATATGTTAGTTGCCAAGCTACTTGGCAACCAGATCGATTTGGAAAATGAAAATAATAATGAAGATTTCAAAGAAGACCCAAATATTCCAAAAGAATTTTTTGTTTGGGCAAGAAAGCAAAAAGTTTCAAAATTTAATCAATTAATAACTGGAAAAAACGTCTTTACTTCTAGAGATATTGCTAAGAAAGCTCACTTAATGCACATTTTAAATATTATGTCAACAACATTGACAGGCTTTTTTAATAGAAATGAGAGAACAAATGATTTTTTAGTTGATTATGCTTTAGAATTTGAAGGAAAGAATGATATAATATTAAAACTAGAATCAACTGCTGATTTCATCCTTAAACTAAAATTAAAACCTAAATCCTATTGGTATAATAAATCCAATGTTTTTTCATTAACAGTTGCAATAGCAAATAAAATAGAAGATATTGATAGTATAGAAATTGAAAAGTTTAAAGATAATCTAGAACTATTTGAACAAGATATACCAGGTGATTATAAACTATCAGCAACCGAAGCTGTAAATAATAAAAGAGAAAGGGAATTGAGAGATAAATATATTAATGAAATAATTGATAACTCTATAACATAAAAAAACTGCCACTAACCTCACGCTAACACAAGCGTCCGGCTTGTGCCCACAACAATAAAAACCACAAAAAAATCCGTCTCATTTTAAAAAGAAACGGATTTTATGGTTTATACTGTTTTTAAGGCTTCGATTAAGCCGTCAATATCTGCTGTAGTGTTATAGTGGCTTAATGAAATGCGTAAACTCGGTTTTCGTATTAAGTTGTCCGGGAGTAATTCAGCCAGTACATGTGAGGGTCTGATGCTGCCGCTCTGGCAGGCACTTCCACGGGAAACCGCAATACCCCGCATATCCAGATGAAATAAAATCATCGCCGTTTTCTCCTCTGAAAAAGGCAATACAACATTTATAATATTATAAAAACCATCGCTGTTTCCATTGATGGAAAAACCCGTAAAATGTTGCTCTAATTGTTCGATTAAATACTGTTTAACAGCAGTAATGTGTTGCTTTTCCTGCTCCAAATTGGCATACGAAATATCCAGTGCCTTTGCCATTCCTGCAATCTGGTGAACGGCTTCGGTTCCGGCACGCAGGCCTTTTTCCTGTTCGCCTCCATAAAACAAGGGTTGCAATCCGGCATTTTTTCGAACAAAAGCAAAGCCAACACCTTTAGGTCCGTGAAATTTATGAGCACTGGCAACCACGAAATCTACAGTCGCGGTCTGCAAATCCAGTTTCATTTTGCCCATAGACTGTACCGTATCCGAATGAAACAACGCATTATATTGCCTGCATATTACTGCGGTACGTTCCAGTTCTAAAATAGTTCCGATTTCGTTGTTCACGTGCATCAAACTCACTAAAGTTTTCACATCTTTTGAAAGTAATACCGATAAATCAGTTAAATCGACTTCCCCATTAGCTAACAACTTTACATAATCTACCTGAATGGAATATTCTTTTTGTAATTCCTCTATGGTTGATAATACAGCGTGATGTTCTATTTTACTGCTGATAATTCGTTTTATCCCCAGATCCTGAACGGCAGAACGCAAAATCCAGTTATTGGCTTCGGTTCCTCCTGAAGTAAAAATAATTTCCTGTGCATTGACATTCAGCTGTCTGGCAATACTTTTTCTGGAAAGTTCGAGGATGTTTTTAGCATTTCGGCCAAAACTATGTGTAGAAGATGGATTTCCGTAATCTTCCAGCATTATTTTAGTCATTTCCTGAACAACTTCAGGTCTTATGGCGGTAGTTGAGGCGTTATCGAGGTATATTTTTTTCATTGCTGCAAAGTTATAAAATATCAATTATCAAAAGTGGAATAGCATTTATCATTTTTTACCTATTTTTGTGAAAATTTAAAAAATGAAAAAAGTCCTAAACCTATTGATACTTGCGGCATTGTTCGTTGCCTGTGATGATGGAAATTTAACCCAGGAAGATATTAGCTTTGAAGATATTACCGCAACCCAAAGTTGTACTAATAATAATATTATTTACAAGCTTAAAGATCAGGAAGCCTTAATACTGGAAATCCCAAAAACCAATTTTCCCACTGAGCTGACTGCTGCTAATGATACCATCGAACTGGATATAAGTGCTACGGCTAACAGGGTTGTTTATCGTTTTTATGATGGTATTGTATCTTCTGCTAACATATGTGAAACCATAGTTCCGGCAACTCCTGTTATTACAGATCAATGGACAGCTACATCCGGAAAAATACGCATTGTAACTACAGCAGACAAAAGTACTGATGAAACAAATAACAGTACTAAAATTACCGGTTACAACTACAATATTGTACTAAAAAATGTAACTTTTGCAAAGTCCAACGGTACTCAGGTATATGAAACATTTCCTTTTGGCAATTATAAAATTTCTATTACCACGTTACCTTTTAAATTTGATCAGACTTTAGAAAAATGTACGGCTACTAATGAAGTTTATAACTACAACACCAGTGAAGCTTTGATTTTAAATATTGACCCTGCCCTGATTGCAAACGAAGTTACACCTCTCAATGCTCCCAGAACAGGATTGATAGGAACTACTACCAATGTATTTACTTATCGTTCATTTGTTAATGGCGGATTATTAACCGGAGATTATTTTTGTCAGCCTACTACTCCTGTTACTCCTGTTCTTAATCAGGAATGGATTGGTGTTGCCGGCGTAAGCGGAACAAACGGTATAATAGAAGTAACTACTACCACTAATGGAGCCAACAGTTACAAACATACTATTGTTCTAAAGAAAGTTACCTTACAAAGAGGAATAGTTAGTTTTACCCTCGGAGACAATTATCCTTTAGGAGAATTATTTACTACAGATTAACAGTAGTTGCAGTTTTAAATAAAAAAACGCTCATTTGTCTCTTGTCAAATGAGCGTTTTTTTTACACCTGATTATTAGTTTATTTTTTACTTTGTCTGATAAAAACTTCGGTAGCGCCTTGTCCGTATTTTTGATAATTGGCTTCCTGAAAATCAATGTTATCATAACGGCCTAATAAAAAATCCAGTTCAGCTTTTAGAATTCCTTCGCCCACGCCATGAATAAAAACAATTTTAGGAATGCGGTTTTTAATGGCAAATTCTATGTGTCTCTGAGCCGTTTCAGCCTGAAGTGTCAAAATATCATAATTGGACATTCTGTTTTTGTTTTTAACTAATTTCTCAATGTGTAAATCAAATTCCGGAACTCCCGTTTCCTTTTCTTTACGTTCCTTCACAAAACTTCGGGGCTTAGGAATTGTTTTTTCTTTTTTAATTTCTTCCACATTAATTCTTCTGACAGAATCCATTAAATTACTGGTATCATTTGTTTTTATGAGTTCACCGGCTGTAAAATTCATTACAAAACCATCCTCGGTTTCCACAGTAACCTCTTCTCCTTTTACAGACAGAACTACGCCATTAATAGCATCATCAAGCACGGCAACTTTATCCCCTTTATTCAGCATCTTCTTCTTTTTCTTGATTTTTACTTGGTATTTTTGCACTCAACTGCATCATTCCAAACATAAATACCGCTATGGCAGCTACCGTAACATATACATTTTTTTCGTTTGCAGTCTGCTCATAAAAAGCCACAGCTATAGCAAGTAACATAATTGGAAAAACTATTTTTTTCATTTTTAATCGTATCAGTTTTCAAAAGTAATAAATTTAAAATTGTTGTTTCACGAAAGTCAGTTTCAATTGGGTTAAATTGATTTTTGCAATCCTGAAAAACTTTTTAACAAAAAAACAGAACTCCGGTATGAAAGCATCCTGAATGTTGTTCTTATTATTCAAAATAGTTCAATATATTTGTTTTAAATTATCAACACGATTAGAATCAAGTAGTGCTCTTCTACTAACTATACAATCCAAAAGCAATGACAAAGGATCTGATTATAAAAAATATTGGTTTGCTTAAAAGCCATACCGCTATTAATTACGGTATTAAAACAAAAGTTGAAGTCTTTACAGAAAAAATTTTTTATACTTTATTTGATGCAAATGCACCGTTGAGCGAAAGCATTGATGAATTAGAAAAACAGTTTAAAGAAATTGCTTCTATTGCCTGTAAAAAACCAAACTCTTTGTGCAATGAAACCTGGGATGATTTTGTTGACAAATTGCCTGCTGTGCTTGAAAAATTAAATCAGGATGCGCAATATATCTTAGAAAACGATCCTGCATCAAATGGTATTGAAGAAGTTTATCTGGGATATCCCGGATTTTATGCTATTGCTATTTACAGGATTAGTCATGAATTATATAAACTTGACTTACTGCTTTTTTCCCGTTTAATGAGTGAATATGCACATCGGATTACCGGAACAGACATTCATGCCGGTGCCCAGATTGATTCGCCTTTTTTCATCGATCACGCCACTGGAATCGTTATTGGAGAAACAGCTGTAATTGAGAAATATGTAAAAATCTATCAGGGAGTTACGCTGGGAGCATTGAGCGTAAGCAAAGAAATGAAAGATTCTAAAAGACATCCTACTGTAGAAAAAAATGTTTGTATTTATGCAAATGCAACTATTCTGGGCGGAGAAACCGTTATAGGAAAAGGCAGCATTGTAGGAGGAAACGCCTGGGTAACTAAATCCATTCCCGAACGATCAATAGTTACCAATACCACTACCACCGAAGTAAAAATAAAAGAATTAAAATAAATGGATCCGCAAAAAATATTAAACCTGATTGGTAATACCCCTTTAGTAGAAACAACCAATCTGGTTAAAAATAAAAACGTAAAATTATTATTAAAATTAGAAGGCAATAATCCAGGAGGCAGTGTCAAAGACAGGGCAGCTTACTTTATGATTAAGGGTGCCATGGATCGTGGCGAAATCAAAAAAGGGGATAAATTAATTGAAGCTACCAGCGGAAATACAGGAATTGCTCTAGCCATGATTGCCCAGTTATTAGGCATTGAAATCGAATTAATTCTTCCGGAAGACTCCACCAAAGAACGTACTCAGACTATGCGTGCTTATGGTGCAACGGTAATCCTTACTTCTGCCAAAGAAGGAATTATTGGTTCCAGAGATTATGCCGATAAAAAAGTAGCCGATGGTGGTTATTTAATGCTGAATCAATTTGCTAATGCTGATAACTGGAAAGCGCATTATAAAACAACAGGTCCGGAAATATGGAATGATACTCACGGCTCGGTTACACATTTTGTATCGGCAATGGGAACCACAGGAACTATTATCGGAACTTCTACTTATTTAAAAGAACAAAATATGGAAATTCAAATCATTGGTGCGCAGCCTTCAGAAGGTTCTCAGATTCCCGGAATCAGAAAATGGCCTGCAGAATATCTGCCTAAAATTTTTGATCCTTCAAAAGTGGACCGTACTATTGACGTGAGTGAAAAAGAAGCCCGTGAAATGACTAAAAGACTGGCCTTAGAAGAAGGTGTTTTTGCCGGAATGAGCAGCGGAGGAGCTGTGGCAGTAGCTGTAAAACTGGCCGAAGAATTAGAATCAGGTGTAATAGTAGCTATTATCTGTGACCGTGGTGACCGTTACTTGTCTTCTGATTTATTTGACTAATTTTTTATTATAATCATCCAAAAGGCAGTTTTATTCTTAAAGCTGCCTTTTTTTTATAAAATGAAAAGCCAATTAGTTTATGATATCAAAAGCAATTGTAAAACAGGCTCCCTTATTTTCGCCTTCACTGTTAGCTGTTAAAGTTCCGCCATTTCTTTCAATAATTTGTTTGCATAGGTACAGCCCCAAACCTGTAGATTTTTCGTCAGAGGTACCTAAACGTCCCATTGTAGTAAACTTAGCAAATATTGTATCGTTTTTATCCGTATCAAAACCTACTCCGTGATCTGTAATTTGCAGGTATACTTTTTTATTATCCGCATAACTGGAACATTCAATTTTTGACGCTGTAAAAGAGAATTTAATAGCATTATGCATAATATTAAAAATCACCCGAGTGAGTAATTCCGGATCTATTTTCAGATTTACCACAATAACATCAAGATTTTTGACCAAGCTGATTTTCTTAGTACTCAAAAGTCTGCTTAACTGATTTTCAATCGAAATTATCATTTCATCCAGATTAATCGTGCTAAATTCTGAATTTACTTTCAACAGCTCATCCTGTTCTTTCAGCATTTTTATAAACTTGTCAATATATTGAAATTGCTCATTTGAAGACTGACAAATTAACTGTGCTAATTCCTTTATTTCTTCTGTTGGATCCGATTCTAAAATTAATGCTGCTAAAGATCCCGGATGCCCGGCAAATGTTTTCAAATCGTGTGAAAGCAAATAAATTAAGTCTTGTTTTTCTCTAATAAATTTCTCAGATTCTGCAATAGAATCATGAATATTGGATAATAGTAAACCCGCTTCATCACTATGATTTAATGGTAAAACAGGAATCTTTTTATTCATTCTGTAGGCATTGAGTGCATTAGAAGCTAATTCTATAGGCTTCATTAATTTATTTAAAACAAATAATGTCATTCCGGTAGCCAGTAAGGTAATTATTAAAGAAAAAACCAATAAAGAAGCTGCTGAAAAATTTACTTTTGTATAAATAACAAAAAATAAAATTCCTATTAACGGAATATGAATGCCAATAAAAGCTACAAATAGAAATTTATAAACGTAACTATTTTTAAGAAAACCAATAGTTCCTAATTTTTGATATAATCTCATAAAATCATTTGTTTTTGCA
This sequence comes from Flavobacterium plantiphilum, assembly GCF_046000495.1. NCBI lineage: Bacteria > Pseudomonadati > Bacteroidota > Flavobacteriia > Flavobacteriales > Flavobacteriaceae > Flavobacterium > Flavobacterium plantiphilum. The sequence goes on along the minus strand of NZ_JBELQA010000001.1, from coordinate 18,589 downwards.
GTGCAATCCAAATGTACGAAAATATCATATTAATACTTAAAAATCCATCTTTTAAACTAAATAGTAATTTCAAAAAAATTGTTAGCTTTGTTTATAACGCTATTATGAAAGCTAAAAAATAATATGCTATGCAGGATTGGCCTTATTTATCAAAATACCAACAAGAGAATGCTTCACTACCTCTGCCCATTTCTGATGAAAACAGAGTAATTTTTTTAGGCGATTCAATTACTGAGTTCTGGAGTAAGGAACATCCTTTTTTTTCTCAAAACAAATCTTACATTAACAGAGGCATCAGCGGTCAGACGACACCACAAATGCTACTGCGTTTTAGAGCAGATGTTATTGCATTAAATCCTAAAATTGTTGTAATTTTAGCAGGAGGTAATGATATTGCCGGAAATACAGGACCGGCAACAATTGAAATGATTACCAATAATATTTATTCAATGGTTGAACTGGCTCAGGTTCACCAAATCAAAGTAATCCTTTGTTCTGTCTTACCGGCTAATTATTTCTATTGGAATCCAAAAGAAAAACCAGCAGATTTAATTACAGAACTAAATGCACTACTCAAGGAATATGCACTGTCTCACAGAATCTCTTTTGTAGATTATTATCCTGAAATGGCTGATGAGCAAAAAGGTTTAAAGAAACAACTGTCAGAAGATGGGGTGCATCCTAACAGTGCCGGTTATGAAATTATGAGTCCGCTTATCGAAAAAGCGATTCAGGAAATAATAAATAATTTATAAAAATATACAAAAATGAACTATCGTAAATTAGGAAAAACAAACTTTGAAGTTTCAGAAATAGCCCTTGGAACCTGGCAGGTGGGCGGAAAATGGGGTTCTTCATTTAATAATGAGTCTGCTGATGAATTGTTAAATGCCGCAATTGATAAAGGAGTGAACTTTATTGACACTGCTGATGTCTATGAAAATGGATTAAGTGAAACTGCTGTAGGAAGAGTAGTCCGGTCGCGTTCCGAACGAATTTATGTCGCTACTAAGTGCGGTCGTCAAATTAATCCGCATGTTAATGAAGGCTATCAGCCAAAGGTGTTACAAAAATATGTAGAAGACAGCCTGAAAAGACTGCAATTAGATACCATCGATTTAATTCAGTTGCACTGTCCCCCTACTGAAGTTTATTACCGTCCTGAAATTTTTGAACTTTTTGACAAATTAAAAAAAGAAGGTAAAATTCAGAATCTTGGGGTGAGTGTTGAAAAAGTAGAAGAAGGTCTCAAAGCTATTGAGTTTCCAAATGTGACTACAGTTCAGATTATTTTTAATCTTTTCAGACAGCGTCCGTCAGAACTTTTCTTTAAAGAAGCACAGAAAAAAGATGTGGGAATCATTGCCCGTGTCCCTTTAGCCAGCGGACTTCTCACCGGAAAATTCTCTGAAAAATCTATTTTTGACAGCAAAGATCATCGCTTTTTCAATCGCGAGGGCGCTTCTTTTGATAAAGGAGAAACCTTCTCAGGCATTAACTATGAATTGGGTTTAATAGCTGTAAACGAATTAAAAAAATTGTTTCCTGAAGTAACAAATCTGGCTCCTCTAGCTTTACAATGGATTTTAAATTTTAAAGAAGTAAGCTGTATTATACCCGGGGCTTCTACCGAAGGTCACGTAATGTCCAATCTTTCAACATTAGATTTGCCTTTATTAAATCCGGAAAAAATTGCTGCCATGAACGAAATCTACGAGCACTACATCAAAAAAGAAGTACAGCATTTATGGTAAAAATAAAAGTCAACATAGTCCGGTAACGGGCTGTGTTGATTTTACAACATCACCTTTTTAAACAAATCTTTTATTAAATCGAGCTCTTTCTCGTAAGCAGTATTTTTTCTGTTCGCAAAATAAAGCGTGTTTTTCAACTTTTTATGTCCTTCCCAAAGCAATTTTACAGTGCCACTTTCTACTTCTTTTTTACATAAAAAATCAGGAATAACAGCTAATCCGTTGGCTCCATTTAAACATCGCACAATAGAATGGATATTGGGAACAATATAATTGGGTCTGAAATCCGGAAAATTATCAAAATTGAGTTGCCAAAAACGAAAAAGATGTTCCATATCTCCCGTTGTTCCATACCATTTTTGACTTTTCAAATAATTCTCAACTGCTTTATATTTTTTTTGTTTGACCAATTGCTGTAACTCCGAATCATCAACTTCACTTCCTCCAACCAAAACAATGGTTTCTGACGAAAATGCTTCATAGGAAATATTAACTGAATCTACTTTTTGTGGAGAAATTACCAAATCTAAAATTCCCTTATTTAAATTTTCGAGCATTTCAGGATATTCACCAAAACGAATAATCACATTAAAGGGTAAGGTCGAAATGTATTGTTCTAAAGTAATTTGGAAAGTCTCAAAACACATTCCGATACTAATTGTTGGCGTGTGCTTTTCAGTACTGCGTTGAAAATTTTTCTCGGCATCTTCCAGAATTTTCAAACCTTCAGCAATGGCGTTGTATAAAATTTTGCCTCTTTCAGTTGGAATCATTTTACGTCCTGTCCTATCAAAAAGTTTATAACCTACATAACTTTCTAAGGAACTCAGATGCAAACTCACGCCGGGCTGCGAAATAAAAAGTGCATCGGCAGCTTTTGTTAATGTTCCTGTTTTATAAATCGCTTTAAAAGTACGATACCATTCTAAATTGACCATAACTATTATATTTATAATACAAATATATAAATTATACTATTTTAATAATACTAATATCTACTCTAACTTTGTACCAACATAAAAATAAAACATGTATGAAAAAGATATTTATCATAAATGCAGGACAACGTTTTGGTCATTCCGGCGGATTGTTTAACAACACCATTACTGAAACTACTCAGCAATTTTTCGAACAAGCAGAAGATATAATCGTTCAAACCACAACAATCGAAAACGGATACACAGCTGACGAAGAAGTCAACAAATTTGTCTGGGCTGATGTTATTATTTACCACACACCCGTTTGGTGGTTTCAATTGCCATACAATTTTAAAAAATACATAGACGAAGTTTTTACTGCAGGACACAACAAAGGAATTTATCGCAGTGACGGCAGAAAATCAAGCAATCCGGACATCAATTACGGTACGGGCGGAATGATGCATGGCAAAAAATACATGCTTACTACCACCTGGAATGCTCCTGCCACCGCTTTTACACTTCCAGGCGAATTTTTCAATCAAAAATCCGTTGACGAAGGACCTTTTTTTGGTTTCCACCGCATGAATGCTTTTACAGGAATGACTCCATTAAAAAGTTATCACTTTCATGATGTGGAAAAAAATGCCAATATTGAAAAAGACATGAAAACTTACAACCAACATTTAAAAGAAACATTTTTTGATTGTTTAGTAGTTTTGGACTAAAAATGAAAATCCGTTTCATTCTAAAAAAAGGGACGGATTTTTATCAACTTTATTTTTTAATTTCTTCAAATATAAACTCAGGATTACTATAATCTATGGTATCCCCTTTTAAAAAAAAAGGAATTCCCATATAAATTGAAATTACTCCTTTACCTAACAATAATTTATTTTCTCGTTTCAGTAAAGCAACAGGATATCTCTTTAAAACTCCGCCACCATAAGGATGATAATAAAAACTCCCTTTAAGAGTATCACCGGAAATAATGCCTCTTATTTCGCCTGAATCTTTTCTGGATTGACTATAAATCACTTCATACTGACCAAAAATACGATTGTCTTCTAACTTGGTATAGCGAAGCAAAGCAGTATCCCTGTCATTTATGGCACGATAATAAAAATATTCACCTTCCTTATTAGCATCTGCACAACTATAAAACACAGCACAAACAATAGTACAAAAGCTAATAAATACTACTTTCCTTTTTGATATAAAATTCATTTTCTTAACTAATTTAGAAACAAAGATAAAATAGCTCTTTTATTAATAATAACAGAATTCATTAAAAGTTTATTTCTAAGATTACTTATCTTTGCCGCCGAAAAAAAAATAATCATACAAATTACAAAAGTATATAAAAACTTAAGTTTATTATGAGAAGTGATGAAGTAAAAAAAGGACATCAAAGAACGCCGCACAGATCATTATTCAGAGCAACAGGCTTAGTCGATGAAGATTTTGACAAGCCATTTATTGGGGTTGCCAATTCTTATATCGAAATTATCCCCGGACACTTTTTCCTGGACAGAGTTTCAAGAGTGATTAAAGAAGAAATTAAAGCCAATGGCTGCGTTCCTTTTGAATTCAACACTATTGGAGTGGATGACGGGATTGCTATGGGACATGACGGAATGCTTTTCTCGTTACCATCAAGAGAACTTATTGCAAACTCTATTGAAACTGTAATGAACGCTCACAAGCTGGACGCTATGATTGCGATTCCTAACTGTGATAAAATTGTTCCGGGTATGATTATGGGAGCTTTAAGAGTTGATGTTCCTACTATTTTTGTGAGTGGTGGACCAATGAAAAAAGGACATACTAAAGATGGTGTGCCTATCGATTTGGCTACGGCTTTTGAGGCTGTAGGAAAACACGAATTAGGTGAAATTACCGATGAAGAATTAAAAGACATTGAGTGTAATGCCTGTCCATCAGGAGGAAGTTGCTCCGGAATGTTCACCGCTAATTCTATGAATACTTTGATGGAAGCCATGGGAATTGCACTTCCTGGAAACGGAACCATCTTAGCTTTAACCAAAGAACGTGAAGAATTATACCGTCAGGCGGCAAGAAGAATTTGCGAAATTGCCAAAGACAGTGCACAAACCGAAAAATTCAAGTTGAAAAACATCCTTAATGAAAATGCCGTAAGAAATGCTTTTGCAGTAGATATGGCTATGGGCGGAAGTTCGAATACGGTTTTACACATGTTGGCTATTGCTAAAGAAGCGAATGTTAACTTTAATTTGGAAGACATCAATAAAATTTCAAAAAGAGTTTCTCACATTGCTAAAATCTCTCCAAGTTTATCAACCGTTCACATGGAAGACATTAACACTGCAGGTGGTGTAAATGCCGTAATGAAAGAAATGACCAAACGTGGTGATGACATCCTTTTAGACAACCTTACTATTACAGGAGAAACGATTTTAGAAAAAATCAAAGATGCTTATATCAAGGATACAAACATTATCCACACCATCGACAACCCTTATTCTGAAGTGGGTGGTTTAGCGGTTTTGTACGGAAATCTGGCGGAACAAGGTGCTGTTATTAAAACTGCCGGAATTACCGGAGACCGTGTTTTCACAGGAACAGCCGTTTGTTTTGACGGACAGGCTGAAGCTATTGAAGGAATTCTTGGCGGAAAAGTCAAAGCAGGAAATGTTGTTGTTATTCGTTACGAAGGTCCTAAAGGTGGTCCGGGAATGCAGGAAATGCTGGCTCCTACCTCTTTAATTATGGGAATGGGACTTGGAAAGTCGGTTGCTTTAATTACCGATGGTCGTTTTAGTGGTGCAACACGTGGAGCTTCTATTGGACACGTTTCTCCGGAAGCTGCCGAAGGTGGAATGATTGGTTTATTGAAAGATGGAGACGAAATTCACATCGACGTAGATCAATACATTTTATCGGTAAACTTATCTGATGAAGAAATTGCTAAAAGAAAAGCGGAATTTGTTCCGTTGAAAAAAGAATTAACTTCAAGATGGTTAGGACAATACCGCTCTTTAGTAACCAATGCCAGCAACGGTGCGGTTTTAAAATCGGATTTGTAATTTTTTTATATTGAAAGATTAAAAGATTGAAGGATTGAAAAATTCCTTCTTTTAAAATACAAAACCTCGTTTTCCAATTTTGGGTAAACGAGGTTTTGTATTTACTAAATTCCAGAGCATTTTTTCTATTTTAGCAAATAGATAAAATCTTTCTTTATGGCAGTAGAAACAAGCTATACTTTTTTGGCAACCATTGAAATTATTGGTATCAATCCGTTTGTTTTTGTACCCGAAGAAATTTTAAATGCCATTTTTGAACAAGCCGGAAAATCCAAAGGTCCTATTCCAATTAAAGGAACTGTTAATTCACTTCCTTATATTCAAACTTTAATGAAATTTAAGGGGGAATGGCGTTTGTACATCAATACTAAAATGCTTAAAAATTCACCTAAAAGAATTGGAGAACAAATAGAAATTAGCATAAGTTATGATGCTGAAAAAAGAGAAATCCCCATTCACCCCAAACTTTTACAAGCTTTAAACGAAAACGAAGAAGCTAATACTGTTTTTCAAAATTTAAGACCTTCATTACAACATGAAATCATTCGATACATTTCGCATTTAAAAACGGAAGAAAGTGTCGATAAAAATGTACTTAAATCTATTGACTTTTTATTAGGAAAAGAAAAATTTATAGGGAGAGAGAAGCCTTGATTTTGCAATAGAAAAGGCACTTACAAATTGCAACTACAATAAAATTCGCCACTTTTCAAAAATATTTCCCAATTTGAATTTATAAAAGCGAACAAACACTTATTTTTGCGCCATGGGTAGAAAAAATACAGACAAAGTTGTCTTTCATCAGATAAAAGTCCTTGATGCAGGTGCAAAAGGCGTTTCGGTAGCAAAGGCTCCCGATGGAAAAGTAGTGTTTATTCCAAATGTGGTTCCGGGTGACGTGGTGGATGTCCAAACTTTCAAAAAGCGAAAAGCCTATTACGAAGGAAAAGCGGTTAAATTCCATGAATTTTCAGAGCATCGTGTAGATCCTGTCTGCGAGCATTTTGGTGTTTGCGGTGGTTGCAAATGGCAAAATATGAACTACGACCAACAATTATTTTTCAAGCACAACGAAGTAAAAAATCACCTCCAACGCATTGGAAAAATTGAACTTCCTGAGTTCGAACCGATCTTAGGTTCGGAGAAAAAGTTTTTCTACAGAAATAAAATGGAATTTTCGTTCTCCAACAGCCGTTGGTTAACCGAAGCTGAAATTGGAAGCGATGAAGATTTAGGAAACAGAAATGCCCTTGGTTTTCATATCCCAAAAATGTGGGACAAAATCCTGGACATCAAAAAATGTCATTTGCAGGAAGATCCTTCAAACGCAATTCGAAATGAAATTCGTGATTTTGCTAACGCAAATGATTTAACTTTCTTTAATCCCAGAGAACATTCGGGTTTGTTGAGAACCGTTATGTTGCGTACCGCTTCGACTGGCGAAATCATGCTTTTGATTCAGTTTTTCGAAGATGATAAAGCCAACAGGGAATTATTATTAGATCACATGTATGCCAAATTTCCGCAAATCACTTCGTTGCAATATGTAGTGAACAATAAAGCAAATGATACGCTTTACGATCAGGATATTAAACTGTACAAAGGACGTGATTACATCCTGGAAGAAATGGAAGGTTTAAAATTTAGCATTAATGCCAAATCCTTTTACCAGACCAACTCAGATCAGGCATACGAATTATACAAAATAACGCGGGATTTTGCCGGATTGACCGGAAAAGAAACCGTTTATGATTTATATACCGGAACAGGAACTATTGCACAATTTGTTTCTAAAAAAGCAAAAAAAGTAATTGGTGTAGAAAGTGTTCCGGATGCGATTAAAGATGCTAAAGCCAATGCCGAACGCAATAACATTGACAATTGTGAGTTCTTTGTTGGAGATATGAAAGTCGTTTTCAACGATGCTTTTATTGCACAACAGGGTCAGCCTGACGTTATTATTACGGATCCACCACGTGATGGAATGCACAAAGACGTGATTGAACAAATCATGAAAATTGCTCCTGAAAAAGTGGTTTATGTAAGTTGTAATTCGGCTACACAAGCGCGTGATTTGGCTTTAATGGACGAGAAATATAAAGTAACTAAAGTACGTCCTGTAGATATGTTTCCGCAAACACATCACGTAGAAAATGTGGTGTTGTTAGAAAGAAGATAGCAATTAGTACATTGTACCTAGTCCTTAGTTTTAAAAAAATAACCAAAGACTAAGGACTAAGAACTAATAACTAGGGACTAAGACTAAAAAATATGAAAAAAACGATATTACTTTTATTAATACTCTGCTTCACCTTCTCTGGTTGTGAGAAAGATGATATTTGTGATGCTAATACAGTGACAACATCGCGATTAGTCATTACTTTTTATGATTTCAACAATTCTTCAGTAGAAAAAAGCGTAACCAATCTGACCATAATTGCTGAGGGTATGGAAGAAGGTATTAGCTATAACGGAAGCACATTAATTAACGGAAGTACAGTTGCTGTTCCGCTGCAAACAAATGCCGAAACAACCACTTTTCGTTTCATAAGAAATTTTGGCAGTACCAATCCGGCAGCACCGGCCAACGAAGATATCATTACTTTTAATTACAAAACCGAAAATGTATATGTATCACGTGCCTGCGGATTTAAGACCAATTTTACTTTAGACCCGATAACTCCATTTGTACAAACAGATGCTGCAACACCGGATTTATTATGGATGCAGGTTATCGCAGTTAATAATTATAGTATAGCTAACGAAAATGAAACACATCTTGAAATCTATTTTTAACCTTATTTTCCTGTTGTCATTGTTCTTAGCGAATGCGCAAAGAAAAGAAGCTCCGCAGCTTAAACTCAAAGACAGCGTTACAAGTGCTACTGTATCTTCTAAAACCGTTGTTGCTAAAGATACGGTAACTATAAAAAAAGATTCGGTTGTTGTTCCTGTTAAAACAAATCGTTACGGAATACGGTTGGGAATTGATTTGTTTAAACTGAGTCGCAGTTTTTATGACAAAGATTATACAGGATTAGAGTTAGTAGGTGATTATCGGTTAAATAAAAAATATTACATCGCTGCCGAGGTAGGAAATGAAAACAAAACTACCGATGATGCGCGCCTTAATTTCACAACCAAGGGTTCTTATATAAAAGCAGGTTTTGATTATAACGGCTACGAAAACTGGCTCGATATGGAAAACATAATTTCTATAGGTTTGCGTTATGGTTTCAGTACTTTTAACCAGCAATTAAATAATTATAAAATTTACAACACCAACCAATATTTTGGAGAAATTCCCCCAGTCAATTCCGGACAAAAATACAATGGTTTAACAGCAAGCTGGATTGAAGTAGTAGCCGGAATGAAAGCTAAGGTATTTAATAATGTATTTATGGGATTCAGTCTCCGGTTCAACAGACTGATTACTAACAAACAACCGGATAATTTTGAAAACCTGTATATTCCGGGATTCAACCGGACCTATAATGGTAATTTTGGAGTTGGTTTTAATTACACCGTAACTTATTTTGTGCCTCTTTATAAAAAGAAAGTAAAACCCGCTGAAGAAGTTAAAAAAACACCGAAAAAATAATTTTCAGATTCCGTGATAAAAAATCTCTGAAACAAAAAAGACCGATATTGATTTTCAATATCGGTCTTTTTTATTTTTAAATAAAAAACAGACCTGTAAGCCGGATTCTGTATTCGCCGAGGCGAACCCTTATCATTTATCTAGCCTTGTTGTTACCAACAAGATCGAGCTACCTACCCTTCAGCAACGGACGAGAAATCCTTAAATGCTGATATACTTGGTATTTCACCGCATAGAGTTTACCTGGTTTCACTACAGCATTACCTGTACATACTTTCTGTTGCACTTGTCCTATCCGCCGCGGCGGATGACGGGTGTTACCCGCTATGCTTCTCTGTGGTGTCCGGACTTTCCTCTTTATTCCGAACTTGATTCGGAAACTTAAATTAAGACACTGAAACAAGTTCAGTATAAAGCGATAAGGCGGTCTGCGCTGCAAAAGTACAATAATAAAACCATGCTAACAACTCCGATAAAAGTACATTAACTGATATTTCATACAACACATTCAAAATAAAATAGTTATATTTAAGTAACTTTTTTAACTTCTAAAAAACCAACATTATGGATGCTGTATATCACTACAAATCGGTTTCAAAAGCTTTAGATGAACTGAACGAAAATGGTTTTAATTATGATTTTAATCAACATGAAGATGTGATATTAAAAAATCCTGATAATTACCAAATCAAACACATTTATCGTTATGAAGGAGAATCCAATCCTGATGATGAAGCTATTGTGTTTGGTATCCAGTCTAAATCAGGAAAAAAAGGAGTTTATGTAACCGGTTTTGCTGCTAATTCTATTACTGAAACAGCTCAGTTATTAATCAATCTTAGTATTAAAGCGAGGAAAAAATAGTCGTCAATTTTTTCTAAAATCTTTCAATATTTAAATTTTTCCATCTTTAAATTAAACCCTATATTTGCTTTCGAATAAAATTTCTATGGAACAATTTATAGTATCAGCACGCAAATACCGCCCGCAAACATTTAATGATGTTGTGGGACAAAAAGCGATTACCAATACTTTACTGAACGCTATAGAAAACAACCATTTGGCTTCTGCCCTTTTATTTACAGGTCCCAGAGGTGTTGGAAAAACTACCTGTGCCAGAATTCTGGCCCGAAAAATCAATCAGCCCGGATATGACGATCCTAACGAAGACTTTGCTTTTAATGTTTTCGAATTGGATGCTGCTTCAAACAATTCGGTAGACGATATTCGTAATTTGATTGATCAGGTTCGAATCCCGCCACAAACCGGAAAATACAAAGTTTACATCATTGACGAGGTGCACATGTTGTCATCGGCAGCTTTTAATGCTTTCCTGAAAACATTAGAGGAACCACCTAAACACGCCATTTTTATTTTGGCAACGACCGAAAAACATAAAATTATTCCAACGATTTTATCCCGTTGTCAGATATTTGATTTTAAAAGAATTACCGTAAAAGATGCTAAGGAACATCTGGCTGAAGTAGCACAAAACCAAGGGATTGAGTTTGAAGATGATGCTTTGCACATTATCGCTCAAAAAGCCGATGGTGCTATGCGCGATGCTTTGTCTATTTTTGACCGTGTAGTTTCGTATTGCGGAAGCAATTTAACACGTCAGGCTGTTACCGAAAACCTGAACGTACTGGATTATGAAACCTACATTAATGTAACCGATTTAATCTTAGAAAATAAAATCCCTGATTTACTAATAAGTTTCAATGATATTCTTGCTAAAGGATTTGATGCACATCATTTTGTGGCGGGTTTAGCATCTCATTTCAGAGATTTATTAGTCAGTAAAACACCTGCCACTTTAAGTTTATTGGAAGTAGGTGAACAAGCACAAAAAATGTACGGAGTTCAGTCTCAAAAATGTACTCAGGAATTTCTTTTACAAGGAATTGCTATTGCAAATGAATGTGATTTAAAATACAAATTAAGTCAAAACCAGCGATTACTGGTTGAACTTTGCTTAATGCAATTAGCCTCTGTCACTTTTGATGGAGAAAAAAAAAAAGCTGAGTCCTTTATAATTCCGCCCACTTATTTTAGAAAAAATGATTATTCAATAGCTGAACAACCTAAAAAAACTATTGAAAATACGGTTTCATCACCGGCAGTTCCTCCAAAAGAAGCCGCTGTTGCAACTCCACCTTCTCCGGAAGCTGTAAAAAAAGCAGAACCAACAGGTCCTCAGTTTTCAGCACTATCACTATCAAGTATTCGTGCCAAAAAAGCATTAGAAGAAACTAAAAAAGTAATAGTCCGGGAAACCGTTGATTTGCCTACTGAAGCTTTCACAGAGACCGAAATGCTATTGCAATGGACTAATTATGCTAAAAGATTAGGTGATAAAGGTTTTAGAATCATGGAATCTTTATTACTGATTAATGACCCTGTTTTAAACGGAACCACAATAAGTATTGAATTACCCAATGAAGGTTCGAAACTGGATTTTGAAAAAGAAATGAACGGCCTTTTAGGGCATCTTAGGGGACATCTTCACAATCACAATGTTACGATAGAAGTAATTGTAAATGAAAATGTATCAATCAAGAAAGCATTAAACGACCAGGATAAATACAATCGTTTACAAGAAATAAATCCAAACATAGACTTGTTACGTTCTACATTTGGATTAGATATAAATGCTTAGTTTAATTTTGCTTTTCTAAAATTTTCTTTTCAATTCTGGTATCCGGAATCAACCACATTAAGGCAACTATAAGATAAATGGCCAGTGAAATCCACTGATTGAAAAAAGAAATAATAATTGCTGCTAAATACAATCCGTCTGACAATTTTCCTTTAATATCTTTTCCGATGGCTTGAGCCAGAAACGATTTTTTACCGTCTAAACTAATAATGGTTGTTTGTAAAATAACAAATGCCACCGCCGACATAAAAAGCACAATTCCGTAAACGGTAACCGTAGCTTTTGCAAAATTATGTTCTCCCATCCAGGCTGTAGAGGCCGGAATTAAGGAAAGCCAAAAAAGCAAATGAAGATTTGCCCACAAAATTTTACCATTTACTTTTGTTGCACTATGTAACAAATGATGGTGGTTGTTCCAATAAATTCCAACATAAATAAAGCTTAAAATATAACTCATAAATACAGGAAAAAGAGGAAGCAAATCACTAAAATGTTCCTCTTCGGGCATTTTTAATTCCAAGACCATAATGGTAATTACAATCGCCAAAACGCCATCACTAAAAGCTTCTAATCTGTTTTTATTCATTTTTTTATATTTTACCAAAGTACATTGCTTTCACAATACCGTCAGAAAGACCAATTTTAGGCACATAAATATTTCTCGATCCGCTCCATTTCATGGCATTCAGATAAATACGAACAGCAGGAATAATTACGTCGGCTCGATCGGGATTTAATCCAAGTTCTGAAATTCGCTGATTATAAGTAAGTGAGTTTAAAAAAGCATATTGGGAATTGATGTACAAATAAGACAACGGCTTATCCTGCATTTTCCCTGACATTTTAAATAACTTATTGATATTTCCACCGGAACCTATTAAAGAAATCTCATCAAAATCAGCAGTATTGGTTTTAATCCATTTTTCAATTTCCTGCCATACCACATCACATACCATTTCGTTAAGTAAACGTACTGTTCCCACTTTGAATGATCTGGAGGTCACTATTTTTCCATCAGAGAACAACGTAAATTCTGTACTACCACCACCTACATCAACAAACAAATAGGTTTTATCTGTTTTTAACAAATGATGTAAATCAGTTGATGCAATAATTGCAGCTTCTTTTTTCCCATCAATAATTTCAATTTTTATATCGGCTTTTTTCTTAATCAGCGCTACTACTTCTTTACCATTATAAGCTTCGCGCATTGCTGATGTTGCAAAAGCCTTATAGGCTTCTACTTTATGAACTTTCATCAAAAGATTAAATGCTTTCATAGCATCTACCATTCTATCTGAATTTTCTTGTGATATTTCTCCCACAGTAAAAGCATCCTGACCTAAACGAATAGGAACACGCACCAAAGCACTTTTGTTAAACTGAGTTTCTTTTCCTTCCTGTTCCACAATATTGACTACTAACAAGCGCATGGCATTAGATCCAATATCGATGGCTGCATATTTTTTAATTTTAATCATTTATTCTCACTTGTGTTATTTTCTTATTAAAGAATAATTTTCTCTGATAGTCCTACCTTTCTTTGGTAATATTTATAAGTTTCAATTTGTGCCCTGAATATATTTTCTCCGTCATTGCTACGGTATTTATTATCCAGTTTATACGAATGAAAACGAGCTTTAACATTTCCTTTCCAGGCGATATCAAAGTTCTCAATTAATTCATTTTTTATATCTTCATCATATATAGGACAGGTGACTTCAACTCTGCCATCTAAATTCCTCGTCATAAAATCCGCTGATGAAATGTAAACTTCTGTTTGTCCTCCGTTACCAAAAATGTAAATACGGGAATGTTCCAGATAATTATCTACGATACTTATAGCCTCAATATTTTCACTCATTCCTTTTATACCCGGAATTAAAGAGCAAATTCCTCTTACCTCCAACTGGATTTTCACGCCTGCATTACTTGCTTCATACAGCTTATCAATCATAGCAAAATCAGACAGACTGTTCATTTTTAATTTCATATAAGCGATTCTGCCGGCACGTGCATGAGAAATTTCTCTTTCGATAAATTTATAAAATTTACTTCTGGTATAATGCGGTGAAACAATTAGATGCTTGTAACGATGAACCCTGTAGTTGATATTAAAAAAATCGAATATTTTAGAAATATCTTTCAATATTTGCTGATGACTGGTAAAAAGGGTTACATCAGTATAAATTTTTGCAGTGGCTTCATTGAAATTTCCTGTCGAAATAAAGCCATAGCGTTTTGTTTTTTCGTTTTCAATTCTTTCGATAACACAAATTTTACTGTGTACTTTCAGGCCTTTGATACCAAAAATAAGATCAATTCCTTCCTGTTGCATTTGTTCGGAATAGGAAATATTCGATGCTTCATCAAAACGTGCCTGCAATTCAATCTGAACAGTCACTTTTTTCCCGTTTTTAGCAGCATTAATTAAGGAACTGATGATTTGGGAATTTTTAGCCAGTCGGTATAAAGTAATTTTTATGGAAGTCACTTTCGGATCCAGGGCGGCTTCTCTTAAAAATTTTGTCAAATAAGAAAATGACTGATAAGGAGCATGTAAAAGATAATCTTTCTTGCTGATTTTTTCTAAAATACTGCCTTCCAAATTTAATCCCGGAATAGGTAACGGAATATTCTTTTTATACAATAAATCAAATCTTCCCAGATTAGGAAACTCCATATAATCTCTTCTGTTATGATATCTTCCCCCGGGAATAATGCTGTCAGTAGAAACAATTTTCATTTTATCCAGAAAAAACTGCAATGTATCCTCTTCAATCATCTGATCGTAGATAAAACGTACCGGCTCCCCTATCCTTCTTTCTTTTACACTGGTAGAAATTTTTTCCAGCATACTTTTGCTCAAATCACTATCAATATCGAGCTGGGCATCTCTGCTTATTTTAATCATATGTGCAGAAATACTTTCGCAATCAAAAATATTAAAAATACTTTTTAGATTGTGTCGAATCACGTCATCAATAAGAATGACGTATTTTTTATTATCATTTGAAGGCAGAACAACAAAACGATTTATTGTTTTTGGAATTTCAATTATGGCATAATGAACGGCTTCATCCTCTTTCATTACTAATTTCACGGCTAAATAACCAATATTATCTTTTAACAATGGAAATTCAGCCAGATCATTTAAGATAATCGTCACTAATTCAGGACTCAGAGTCTGAATAAAATAATCCTTTAAAAAAACTTCCTGTTCTGTTGAAATTTCACTTTCATCAATAATGAAGATGTTTTCCGTTTCTAATCTTAATTCTATTTCTCTGAGGATTGCCAGACTTTCAGTCTGATGTTCAATTACAATTTCAGTAATGTCTTTCACCAATTGCTGCGCTGATATGCCTCCTAATATTTTCTCACCGGATTTACCCGACAAACTTAATCGCCGAATGGCTGCAAATCTGACTCGGAAAAACTCATCTAAATTATTGGAAAAAATTCCTAAAAAACGTAATCTGTCTAATAATGGAACCGAATCGTCTGCGGCTTCCTGAAGTACTCTGGCGTTAAATGCTAACCAACTTTTTTCTCTGTCAATATATTTTTGATCAAACATTTTTTATTTAAAATCTTTTGGAATTATTATTTTTTTAGTTTTTCCCTTACTTATTTCTTCCCAGCAATTGCTTTCAAACTGAAGTGAAACAAAGCCGCTGGTGGGCACATTTTCTATAAATTCATCTCCAAATTTATTAACAAAATTTGTAATGGCAGCATTATGACCAAAAAGAATTACACTATCAAAACTATTATTACATGATTTGATAACTTGTTCTAATTGTTTTTCATCAAAAGTATATAAATCTTCTTTGTACAAAATATTTTCGATAGGGTATAAAATATTCTGCGCAAAAATTACCGCTGTGTCCGAAGCTCTTTTAGCAATACTGCTCCAGATGATATATTTTCCAGGAATATGCTTTTGAATATTCGAGGAAACCAGATGAGCATCATTTAAGCCCCGTTGATCCAAAGGTCTGTCTATATCTTTCAAAGGCATATCCCAATTGGATTTGGCATGCCTTACTAATATTAAATTTTTCATATCATTATTTTTATGACTGTCTGTTTTACAATTTCTTTATTAGAAAGATACAATTAATCTGGGAATAAATTATAAATCAAAACAAAATAAACATCTCTTAGTTTTACCATTAAACCACACCTGAGTATTTTTTCAAAACATTTATTTTATAATAATTAACTTACTTTTATTAACGTTTAACGTATTTTACCCGTTTTTTTTACATTTTATCGGTTTTTTAATTTCTTAAATTTTGCGTTTTATTCCAATTTGAGATTATAAAAAATATTTTGCTAAAAAAACAAGAACTATATATTTTATTAACAATTTATCGTCTAATAAAATAAAAAAGGAAAATTACTTTTTAACACGTTTTTAAGAACAAAACTAAACCTATAAGAAAATTTTAACCAAGTTATAAGTTTTATTCCACAATTAAAAACGCTTTTTAACGAGTTTTTAGGTTGTTTGAAGAGAAAATTTATTCTTGAATTATAATGTATCTAGATTCGTATCAAATTATAGAATACCGTATTTTTTTACACTGAGACATAATATTAAGCTCCAACAATATTAAAATTGATTATATGAAAACAATTCTACCTAACCTAAAACAAAATAAAAAAATAAGATTAGGAGTGATTTTAAATCCGATTTTTTATTTATTACTTTTTAGCATTATATCGTTATCCACATCTGCTCAAGTTTCTCAATCATGTTGGAGTTCTCCAGGTTCTTCGGGAGAATTTACACTTAATAAAATTTACCTTGCATCTGATTTAGCAGGAACTCCTTTAGCTACTTCAGCTTGTTCACAACTAGGCAATGTAAATGTTTATCTTGCAGTAAGTATTACAAATGGTACTAACTCATCCAGACGAGGTATTTTTTTAGCGGGAAATATTTCATCTGCGGGGAATACTATTTCTTATGCAAGATGCTTTGATGTAATTTTAAACAATGGTACTCCAACAATTGCTGTAGATCCTACTCCATTTACATGGACTTGTGGTGAAGAACTTACGATGACTAATCCATTTGTTGGATGGGGTTCTGGTAGTGGATCTATATGCCAAGAAACTTGTCAAGGTATACCAAATTCTAAATGTAGAACCTATGGTAACACTATAATTGCTACTCCATTAGTTGCAAAATTTAACTACACCCCTAACTGTCCTGGAGGAACATCTTTCGGTGTAATAAATTTAAATAGCACTACTACTGGAGGAAACAATAATTATACTTATAAATGGGAAAGTTCTACAGATGGTTCAATTTGGACTCAATTTTCTACAATTCAATCTCCAACGTTTTCACCAGGAAATAATAATCCTTACTACATAAAATTAACTGTAACCGATGGATCAACTCCTCAAAATGTAGATAGCGAAACAGTTTCAAATATTTCCGCAGGTATTTGTTGTACTACACCTGTCATAGCAAATAAGACTGCTTCAATTTGTTGTGGAAGTACATTTACTGTTACTCCTGTCAATGGTGGTTCAGAAGTCGTTCCATCGGGTACTACTTATAGCTGGACCGCACCAAGTGTAACAGGAATTACAGGAACAATGGCTGGAACAAATGCTACAAACATTAGCGGCACACTTACTAATTCAACCAACGCTCCTGTAAATGTAGTATATACAGTAACTCCAAAATCTGGTACCTGTACTGGTACTCCTTTTACTGTTACTGTTACTGTAAATCCATTGCCAACAGCTATTATTAACGGAACAAATGCGGTATGTAAAGATGGTACACCTCCAACTATAACTTTTACGGGGGCATCTGGAACAGCTCCGTATACTTTTACTTATAAAATTAATGGAGGAAGTGATTTAACAATCACAACTACAAGTGGTAATTCTGCTACAGTGGCAGTACCAACTAGTACTGCAGGCTCATTTGTTTACTCACTAGTAAGTGTTAAAGATGCTAGTACAACAACTTGTTCTCAAGCACAAACAGGTTCTGCTACAATTACTGTAAATGATCCACCAACAGCAACAATTAGCGGTGTACTAACAGCTTGTTTAACCACAATTTTAACAGCTAATACAAACGCTACTTCTCCAACTTATGTTTGGTACAAAAATAATGTTGTTATCCCTAATGAAACATCATCTACTTTAGTAGTTAACAGCAATGGAGATTATAAAGTAAAAATAACTAATAGTTTAACTTCTTGCGAAACTACTTCTGCGCCATCAACAGTTAATGTTGAAGATGTTACTAAACCGGTAAAACCAATTTTAGCAGATGTAACGGGTGAATGTACCGCTACAGCTACGGCTCCAACTACAACGGATAATTGTGCTGGAACAATCACAGCAACTACTACTGATGCTTTAACTTACACTACTCAAGGTACTCATGTAATCACTTGGACTTTTGATGATGGTAATGGAAATACCCAAACAGCTACTCAAAATGTAATTGTTAAAGATGTTACTAAACCGGTAAAACCAATTTTAGCAGATGTAACGGGTGAATGTACCGCTACAGCTACGGCTCCAACTACAACGGATAATTGTGCTGG
>NZ_JBELQA010000019.1:0-873 GCF_046000495.1 Flavobacterium plantiphilum | reverse complement strand
ACTTGGACTTTTGATGATGGTAATGGAAATACCCAAACAGCTACTCAAAATGTAATTGTTAAAGATGTTACTAAACCTGTTATCACTACATTACCAACATCCTCAACAATATATTGTCCAAATTTACCAGTATTTGTAACTCCTACTGCAACGGATAACTGTACGGTAATAAGTTTAACATCAGAAGACGTTAGAACAAATGGTTCTTGTGTAGGTACTTATTCTATAACCAGAACATGGACTGCAACTGATGCCGGAGGCAATATAACAAAAGCTTCACAAACAATAAATGTAGAAGACAATACAGCTCCTGTACCAACAACAGAATTTCAAACTGTAATCAATACCACTTGTGCTGCAGTTCCAGAAATACCTGTACTAACATTTGTAGATGGTTGCTCTGAAATTGCTCCTACAGTTGTTTTTACTGAAAATATTATAAACAACACTGAAACTTCTTATTCTATTGTTAGAAAATGGAACGTTAAAGATGCTTGTAACAATGCTATTGATTACATTCAAACGGTAAACGTAGATATTATTACGAATGTTACAACAATTACTGTTCCTGAATTCATCAACAGTATTAATGCAACTCAGGTGGATTTAACGACTTACCTACCACAAGATGCTCCATCAAACGGAACCTGGGTGGATATTAATAACTCAGGAATATTAAACGGAAGTATTCTAGATCCTAACAATGCTGCAACCGGAGATTATACTTTCCAATACAACATTGAAACAGAAACTTGTCCTATAAGCTATGTAATTAATCTAAAAATTGATCAGAGTTTTGTCTTAGGTTGTGGAACTATATTTATTCATAATGCATTCACTCCAAATGGTGATAATTTAAATGAAAAATTTGTA
>NZ_JBELQA010000018.1:0-1244 GCF_046000495.1 Flavobacterium plantiphilum | reverse complement strand
GCTCAGAAAGCCAAGTTGGCTAATGCCGATAAAGATTACGATAACTATGCTTATATCGATGCCATTAAAACCTATGAGAAAGTTGCCGAAAAAGGTTATAAGTCTGCCGATATGTTCCAAAAACTGGGAAATGCCTATTATTTTAATGGCGAATTAGACAAAGCTGTAAAATGGTACGGAGAACTTTTTTCCATGCCAGATACTACAATTCAAGCACCTTACTATTATCGCTATGCACAATCTCTACGCGCCATTGGTGATAATGATAAAGCCAACCAAATTCTGGAACAATTTGATAAAATTACAGCTGATGACAGCAGAGCCAAACTTTTTAAAGA
This sequence comes from Flavobacterium plantiphilum, assembly GCF_046000495.1. NCBI lineage: Bacteria > Pseudomonadati > Bacteroidota > Flavobacteriia > Flavobacteriales > Flavobacteriaceae > Flavobacterium > Flavobacterium plantiphilum. Next base: position 906 of record NZ_JBELQA010000018.1, on the reverse strand, counting down.
AAACACCAATTATTTAGATGAAATAAAAGCAAATTCCGGAAGATACAAAATAGAAAACGCAGACATCAACTCTCAATATTCGGATTACGGTTCGAGTATTTATAACAATAAAGTAATCTTTACCTCGGCCAGAGATACCGGTAGTTTAGGTCAAAGAAAACACACCTGGACAGATCAGCATTTTACTCATCTTTACAGTGCTGATTTAGGTGAAGACAGGTCTCCCTCTAATCCGGTTAAGTTTAACAGATCTTTAAAATCTAAATTTAACGAAGCCACTCCGGTTTTTACCAAAGACGGTAAAACCGTTTATTTTACAAGAAACAATTATGTTAATGGTAAAAAAGGTAAAAACGAAAACGGAATTACATTAGTAAAATTATACAAAGCTACTTTAGAGGGTGAAAACTGGACTAATATTCAGGCGCTTTCTTTCACCAGTGACAGTTTCAGCACGGCCCACCCTACGCTGAGTCCTGATGAAAAAACCTTATACTTTGCTTCTGATATGCCGGGAACATTAGGAATGTCGGATATCTTTAAAGTACAGATTAATGAGAATGGTTCCTTTGGAACTCCTGTAAACTTAGGCCCTTCTTTAAATACTGAAGGAAGAGAAACCTTTCCTTTTGTAAGTCAGGATAACGAACTCTACTTTGCCTCTGACGGACATCCCGGTGTGGGAGGATTAGACATTTTTATGACTAAAATTAATGAAGATGGTTCTTTGAATAAAATACAAAATATCGGAATGGATGCTAATTCGCCTAAAGATGATTTTGCTTATATCATTGACAGTAAATCCAGAAGAGGTTTTCTATCTTCTAACAGAGATGGCGGACAAGGATATGATGATATTTACAAATTTCTGGAAACTAAAAGACTGATTTGCGAACAGGAATTATA
>NZ_JBELQA010000017.1:0-1762 GCF_046000495.1 Flavobacterium plantiphilum | reverse complement strand
GCTTCTCAGACTAAAGTTTACGGAACAGTTGATCCAACGTTTACTTACAGCGTTTCACCAAGTTTAGTAAGTGGTGATGCGTTCACAGGAACGCTAACAAGAGATGCCGGAGAAAACATCGGAAACTATGCGATAACGCAAGGTACTTTGAGTGCAGGAAACAACTACAGTATTACTTATGTTTCAAATGATTTTGCTATTACAGCAAAACCAATTACAGTAACTGCAAATGCTTCTCAGACTAAAGTTTACGGAACAGTTGATCCAACGTTTGCTTACAGCGTTTCACCAAGTTTAGTAAGTGGAGATTCATTCACTGGAACGCTGACAAGAGATGCCGGAGAAAACATCGGAAACTATGCGATAACGCAAGGTACTTTGAGTGCCGGAAACAATTATAGTATTACTTATGTGGCTAAAGATTTTGCTATTACAGCAAAACCAATTACGGTAACTGCTGATGCTTCTCAGACTAAAGTTTACGGAACAGTTGATCCAACGTTTACTTACGCTGTTACTCCAGCTTTAGTTAATGGAGATACCTTTACAGGTGCTTTATCAAGAACTACAGGTGAAAATGTGGGTATTTATGCTATCACACAAGGTACTTTGAGTGCAGGAAACAACTACAGCATTACTTATGTTACCAATGATTTTGCTATTACAGCAAAACCAATTACGGTAACTGCTGATGCTTCTCAGACTAAAGTTTACGGAACAGTTGATCCAACGTTTACTTACAGCGTTTCGCCAAGTTTAGTAAGTGGAGATTCCTTTACAGGAACGCTGACAAGAGATGCCGGAGAAAACATCGGAAACTATGGGATAACGCAAGGTACTTTAAGTGCCGGAAACAACTATAGTATTACTTATGTTACGAATGATTTTGCTATTACAGCTAAACCAATTACAGTAACTGCTAATGCTTCTAAGACTAAAGTTTACGGAACAGTTGATCCAACTTTCACTTACGCTGTTACTCCAGCTTTAGTTAATGGAGATACCTTTACAGGTGCTTTATCAAGAACTACAGGTGAAAATGTGGGTATTTATGCTATCACACAAGGAACGTTGACCGCTGGTGCGAATTATAGTATTACTTATAATAGCTCAAATTTTAGTATCACTAAAGCAGATCAGCTAATTACTTGGAATCAGACTTTAGGCTTAGGTTGTGACGGAGAAAACAGTCTTGTTTTAACAGCGACTTCCAGTAGTGGTTTACCAGTAAGTTATACTTCTTCTAATAATAATCTTGTTTCAATTTCAGGAAATTCATTGAATTTATTGGGCTATGGTTCAGTAACTATTAGTGCCTCTCAGCTGGGTAACAACAATTACAATCAAGCGGATGTAGTGACTTTGCCGCTTGTTAACAGCCAACCGAACTTAATTAGAAAACAATTTGAAGATGTTATTTTCTTTGATAATAGCTCTAAGAGTTTTATATCTTACAGCTGGTATAAGAATGGAGCTTTAGTTCCGGGGCAAACGAATCAGTATTTTAAAGAAAACGGACCTTTGAACGGTACTTATTATGCGGTGGCTACTAAAGCAGATGGGACGTTAATTACCACTTGTCCGTTGACTTTATCGCCAACTTTAGAAGAAGAGTATATTAAAATTGCCCCGAACCCTGTTAAAAGTAATGCTGTTTTTCAGTTGATTACTAATGTAAGCTCAAACAGATTGCAAAATGCACGTATTGAGCTTTATAATGTTACAGGAAATCTGTTGAATACGATCAGCACAAGTCAAAATA
>NZ_JBELQA010000016.1:0-1976 GCF_046000495.1 Flavobacterium plantiphilum | reverse complement strand
CCGCTATTATTCCCAAAACAATCTACATTGGTTTGGGAAGAAATAGATGCTGTTAAAGCTGCATTTGGTTGTGTGATGGTTACGTCTTGAGTAGTGTTACATCCATTAGCATCTTTAATGGTAATGGTATAAGAACCGGCAGTCAAACTGGCGAAAGTACCGCTTGGTAAAAAAGTAGCTCCATCAATTGCATAGGTATAAGGAGTAGTTCCATTAGCTCCAGCTACGGTTACACTACCGCTATTATTCCCAAAACAATCTACATTGGTTTGGGAAGAAATAGAAGCGGTAGGAGGAGGTGATACTGTTATTGTGGCTTGACTAGTTGCGATATTGTTTCCCGAACATAAACCTGAATTAGTGAAAACAGCTCTAAACTTAGTGGTTTGAGTTAAATTAATTCCAGTATAAGTTGTTGTTGTATTAGCTATATCAATCCAAGTTGTAAACGGACTAATTGAAGATTGCCATTTAACTATAGTAGAATTAGCCGTAATACCGGTTACTGTTAATAAAGGACTATTAGCGCCTGAGCATATTGTAGCATCGGGACCAACATCACCTTTTAAAGGAATACCAAATGTTAAAGGTGTATCAATACATCTGCTCGAACTAGCAGAATTACCACTAACAGATGCTAATTTGGTAATATTAATTATGCCGGGATTATTTGGGTCACAAATGTTAAAACCAATACTGCCAAATGGAATGTTGAATTCTAGAAAAGAGCCACCACCACTGCTACAACCAGTAGCGCTTCCATTTAAAGCGGCAAGTCCATTGTTAATAGGAAGAGGTGTTTTGGTACTTCCGTTTCCAGAGTATAAATTAAAAGTATTTGCATTAGAATTTATTTCTAAAATATATTCAGCACCAGCGACAGATAGTGAACCTCCAAAAGTGTCTGATGTTAATCCTGTTATAGTATTATTATCTGTATCTAAATATAGTCTAAAAAGAGCCGCTCCTCCGTTACCAATATTCATTCCTAGTCTTAATACCTGATTTTGTGTATCAACTTTAGCACGAATAGTTCCAATTTCACATGTAGATGATGGGCTTGGATTTAATTGTTGGCTAAATACTATTCCAGTTGCATATTCATCACCTGATATTCCAGGCCCAGGACAGTATTTACCATCAAATATGTCTTGAGCAAAAATATTTACTATATTGATAAAGCATAATAGTAAAACAAAAAAAGTGTTTCGTTTTAAATTTTGGAAAGGTAGATTTGTTTTCATATTGATTTTTATTAAACCGTTAATAATGAAATGAATTTAATCTATGAAGAGTAATGATTAACATCAAAACGATAACCATTTATTTTTTGAAAGAATGACTTGTAATAGTTGTTTAGAAATAAACTATATGTATCAAAATCGAGTATAATGAATTAATTTACTTGAAATTAATTTCATTTGGGGATCAAAATATTTATTTGTTCTATATGAACAATCTTATAATTAAATTTATGAATATTTAATTGTACAACTCTTTTTTGTCTTTGAATAACTTAAAAACTCGTTTAAATGTGTTTTTTTGGGTAGATTTAATTAAAAAAGTGATTGTTTAATACAGATTGTTATAAACTGAAAAACCTCGAATAAATCTGTATTCGAGGTTTTTAAAATTAAGTTTTTTTTTTGCTTACAGCGCTGTAATAATAAATTCGCTTCTTCTATTCATTTGATGTTCTTCTTCGGTACATTTTACATTGTCGGCACATCTGTTAACTAATTGCGTTTCGCCGTAACCTTTGCCAGTTAAACGATTTGGATTGATACCGTTTTGAATCAACCAATTAATAGTTGATTTAGCTCTTCTATCGGATAAAGCTTCGTTGTATTTGAAAGAAGCACGACTATCGGTATGCGAACGGATATCAAGTTTCATATTTGGATATTGGTTTAAAACATCTAATATTTTTTCTAAATCCAAAGCTGCTTCCGTTCTGATATTAGATTTGTCTAAGT
>NZ_JBELQA010000015.1:0-2848 GCF_046000495.1 Flavobacterium plantiphilum | reverse complement strand
ACCATTTTAGTGAGTAAAGCGGGTTTGAATTTCAGGTTGTAATTTAAATCCATTACATAACCGGCAATTAAATAATACGTCATTTTTTCTTTAAAGAGCGCTACATCATTATCATCGTATCGATTTGATTCAATAAAATTAGGAACGGAGAATCCCAGATAAGCTTTATCAGAATGAAGATAAACACCAGCTCCAAAATTAGGGGTAAACTTATTATTAAAACCCTGTAATTTAGAATCTCCGGCCTGTTCAGGAGTTAGTCTGTCAGGATCAAGATCAAATAAATTACCAGTAGCTTTTATACCAAAAGAAAGTTTAACATTTTCAGAAGTAGGAATAGTATATGATAAATCGGCAGCGATGGTGTTTTCATGTGTAGGTCCTATTTTATCATTAATGATAGATATACCTAAACCCAATCTGCTGTTGTTAAAAGGGGTGTTGATCGAAACAGCATTTGTAGTTGGTGCCCCATCTAATCCAACCCATTGTGTACGGTGTAATGCAAATATACTCATTGCTCCTCTGGATCCGGCATAAGCAGGATTTACATTTATAGTGTTATACATATATTGAGTAAATTGTGCATCCTGTTGTGCATAACTTGCTACTATTGTAAACATTAGACTGATTAGTAGTAATTTTGTTTTCATCTGACTTGATTTTATAACCAGAGTTTTAATGTAAACCTCTGGTAATTAGATTTGAGTTTATTATCTGGAAAGGTATAAGTACCCTTGCTTTTTGTTAGCTATAATTTCATTTTGTAAACCAACGGATGTATAATTCAAAATATAAAAGTAAGTCCCTGTAGGTAATCCGGCCGATTTGTCTACGGTAACTCTGCCTTCAGAGAAACCTTTGAATGAGACATCTTCATTGTTATATCCTTTGGCTTCATAAACCAGTATTCCCCATCTGTTGTAAATCTCTACAGAGTTTTCAGGGTAACATAGTGTATCATCGATATTATCAATTACAAATTTTTCATTTAAATTATCACCATTTGGAGTGAATGCATTATGAATAAATATAGTTCCACAACCTAAGACAATTGCTGCTTCTACAACAGCTGTATCTTCCGCATGAATTTGAGTTTCATTTGGAGTAAATCCATTAGCTTGAGCAGTATTGGTTACTGAACCATTTTCTCTATCTATTTGAGTTGCAATATGATTTTCATTAAACTCTTGAGAAGCGCCTGGTGCTAATGATTCAATAGTTGTATTTAGTCCTGTTAAAGGGTCAGTAACAGCAATTGAATAAAGAGTTACATTTCCAGTATTTTTTACTTGAATAGTATAGTTGATGATGTCTCCTACAGAACTATAGTTTTCGGTATTAGCGGTTTTAATTATTTCCAATCCTGGATTTTGAGTAAGTATTGTAATTGTTGGATTATCATTTTCAACTGTTGTACCTGAAATATCGGTAACATCATTACCTTTTGGATCTTTTGCGATTGCTAGAGCTGAGTTAGTTACATTAGCTGCGTCAATATCTGCTTGTTTAATAGTATAAGTTCCTTTAATTACCGAGCTTGAAGCACCAACTTCAAGTAAAGCAATTGGACTTCCAGTGATAGTCAAGTCTGGTAGAGGGTCAGTTACTACTATATTAGTAAGTGTTGTGTTTCCTGTATTGGTTACTGTAAAAGTATATGTAATTACATCACCTAGGGCAGCGGTTCCACTTACACTAGCAGTTTTTACTAAAGCAATGTTTGGTGATTGTGTTAATTCGGTAATTGTACATTCAGGACAATCTTCTTTAATTGGACAAGAAGTACAAGGAGTAGGGTCGGTCGATGTCGCAGTGATATCTTGCCCTTTTGGATCTTTGGCTGTAGCCAAAGCCAAATTGTATACAATTCCGTTATTAATATCATCTTGTGTAATGGCATGTGAAGCTGTAAATGTAGTTGTATCAATTGCTCCTACAGCAAGTGTTGCAATAGGTCCACCACTTACAATAGCATTATTATCTGTTACTGTTATATTAGTTAGTGTTACATTACCTGTATTTTTTACAATAAAGTTATAGGATACTACATCTCCAACATTGGTTATGCCATCTTGATTAGTATCAACATAAGAACCATCTTTTGTAATAGTGATACTAGGAATTTGGTTCAATTCTGTTATAGTGCAATCAGGACATTCAGGATCTTTAGGACATGAAGTACATGGAGTAGGGTCAGACGAATTATTGTTTACAGTAATGTTTTCATTATCTTTTGCATTTGCTAAAGCAATATTATAATATATTCCTTTATTAATATCGTCTTGAGTAATTGCATGTATACCTATGAAGGTTGTAGCATCAGAAGCACCTGAATCAAGAGAAGCTATAGGACCTCCAGTTACTGTAGCTTTATTATCGGTAACAATTATATTTGTTATTGTTACATTACCAGTATTTTTGACTACAAAATTATAAACTATATTATCTCCTACATTTGTTATACCATCTTGATTTGTATCTTCGTAAACAGCATCTTTAAGGATCTCAATTCCCGACTCATTGATATTATAGGTGTAATTTGCGGTACATCCATTAGTATCTTTTATTTCAACATTATAAGTGCCTTTAGGTAAGGATGATATATCTTCAGTTGTCGCTCCATTTGACCAAGTAAATGTATAAGGTGCTGTACCTCCTTCAGCTGTAATATCTATAGAACCATTACTACATCCTACACAATTATTATTGTTAGTAATAACAGCATTGGCACTTATTGGGGCAGTAGGTTGTGTGATAGTCACCTGAGTTGTTGCAGTACAATTTTGTCCTTGGTTACCCCCCGGAGCAGTAGCGGTTAGGGTATAGGTTCCAGCCACTAATCCGG
>NZ_JBELQA010000014.1:2994-5150 GCF_046000495.1 Flavobacterium plantiphilum | reverse complement strand
CTACTTTTGCACCCGCAACAACGCAGACGTTCATATAAAGACTGGCAAGAAAAACGAATTTAAATCAAACGAAAGTTTGAAAAAAAGTTCAAAAAAAGCTTGCGAGAAATTAATTTACGTTTTACATTTGCACCCCGCAAAACACGCAAGTTATTTGAAATACTGACAAGGAAGATGGAGTTGAGCTTCGAGAAATAAATCGAAAAAAAACTTTAAATTTTTCTTGCGAGTAAATAAAATAGTTGTACTTTTGCAGCCGCTTTGAGAAACAAGCGAAAAAAGAAGAATACACGTTCGTAGACATATTGAATTGACAGCCGTTCCGATGCAAATCGGAACAAAAAAAATAAGAGTAATAGAATCGATAGATTCAGAATGAACCAATAGAGCTTGAGTCAAAAATAAATAGTCCGCCACGGCGGACGCATAATATACGATGAAGAGTTTGATCCTGGCTCAGGATGAACGCTAGCGGCAGGCTTAACACATGCAAGTCGAGGGGTATAGTTTTTCGGAACTAGAGACCGGCGCACGGGTGCGTAACGCGTATGCAATCTACCTTTTGCAGAGGGATAGCCCAGAGAAATTTGGATTAATACCTCATAGTATTATAGTATGGCATCATATTATAATTAAAGTCACAACGGCAAAAGATGAGCATGCGTCCCATTAGCTAGATGGTAAGGTAACGGCTTACCATGGCAACGATGGGTAGGGGTCCTGAGAGGGAGATCCCCCACACTGGTACTGAGACACGGACCAGACTCCTACGGGAGGCAGCAGTGAGGAATATTGGTCAATGGACGCAAGTCTGAACCAGCCATGCCGCGTGCAGGATGACGGTCCTATGGATTGTAAACTGCTTTTGTACGAGAAGAAACACTCCTTCGTGAAGGAGCTTGACGGTATCGTAAGAATAAGGATCGGCTAACTCCGTGCCAGCAGCCGCGGTAATACGGAGGATCCAAGCGTTATCCGGAATCATTGGGTTTAAAGGGTCCGTAGGCGGTCTTATAAGTCAGTGGTGAAATCTCCCCGCTCAACGGGGAAACTGCCATTGATACTGTAGGACTTGAATAATTAGGAAGTAACTAGAATATGTAGTGTAGCGGTGAAATGCTTAGAGATTACATGGAATACCAATTGCGAAGGCAGGTTACTACTAATTGATTGACGCTGATGGACGAAAGCGTGGGTAGCGAACAGGATTAGATACCCTGGTAGTCCACGCCGTAAACGATGGATACTAGCTGTTGGGGGCAACTTCAGTGGCTAAGCGAAAGTGATAAGTATCCCACCTGGGGAGTACGAACGCAAGTTTGAAACTCAAAGGAATTGACGGGGGCCCGCACAAGCGGTGGAGCATGTGGTTTAATTCGATGATACGCGAGGAACCTTACCAAGGCTTAAATGTAGATTGACCGGTTTGGAAACAGACTTTTCGCAAGACAATTTACAAGGTGCTGCATGGTTGTCGTCAGCTCGTGCCGTGAGGTGTCAGGTTAAGTCCTATAACGAGCGCAACCCCTGTTGTTAGTTGCCATCGAGTCATGTCGGGAACTCTAACGAGACTGCCAGTGCAAACTGTGAGGAAGGTGGGGATGACGTCAAATCATCACGGCCCTTACGCCTTGGGCTACACACGTGCTACAATGGCCGGTACAGAGAGCAGCCACTGGGTGACCAGGAGCGAATCTATAAAGCCGGTCACAGTTCGGATCGGAGTCTGCAACTCGACTCCGTGAAGCTGGAATCGCTAGTAATCGGATATCAGCCATGATCCGGTGAATACGTTCCCGGGCCTTGTACACACCGCCCGTCAAGCCATGGAAGCTGGGGGTGCCTGAAGTCGGTGACCGCAAGGAGCTGCCTAGGGTAAAACTGGTAACTAGGGCTAAGTCGTAACAAGGTAGCCGTACCGGAAGGTGCGGCTGGAACACCTCCTTTCTAGAGCCTAATTGTTAGTTGTGCAAACAACACCTTTAGGAAAAAGACGAAAAGGTCTTTTGGTTTAGGATTTAAAAGTTTTATTACTCTTGCTGTTAATTTAAAAAAAAGAATAAAGAATTAAGTAAAAACAGAGTCTCGTAGCTCAGCTGGTTAGAGTACTACACTGATAATGTAGGGGTCGGCAGTTCGAGTCTGCCCGGGACTAC
>NZ_JBELQA010000014.1:0-2894 GCF_046000495.1 Flavobacterium plantiphilum | reverse complement strand
AGTACAATAAGCAAAATAAGGGCGTATGGGGGATGCCTAGGCTCTCAGAGGCGATGAAAGGCGTGATAAGCTGCGAAAAGTTACGGGGATCTGCACACAAGATTTGATCCGTAAATACCTGAATGGGGCAACCCACTATGTTGAAGACATAGTACACCGATAGGTGGGCAAACCCGCTGAACTGAAACATCTAAGTAGGCGGAGGAGAAGAAAACAAAAGTGATTCCGTAAGTAGTGGCGAGCGAACGCGGATTAGCCCAAACCAATGTTGTTACGGCAATGTTGGGGTTGTAGGACCACAACATTTTATGTACAAGGAACCGGAAGTTACTGGAAAGTGACACCACAGAGGGTGATAGTCCCGTATGGGTAACGAGTATAATAAATAGTGGTATCCTGAGTAGGGCGGGGCACGTGAAACCCTGTCTGAATTTGGCGGGACCATCCGCTAAGGCTAAATACTCCTGAGAGACCGATAGTGAACCAGTACCGTGAGGGAAAGGTGAAAAGAACCGTGAATAACGGAGTGAAATAGATCCTGAAACCATACGCTTACAAGCGGTCGGAGCCCTTTCGTGGGGTGACGGCGTGCCTTTTGCATAATGAGCCTACGAGTTAACGTTGCTGGCAAGGATAAGTACTTCAGGTATGGATCCGTAGCGAAAGCGAGTCTGAATAGGGCGCTTTAGTCAGTAGTGTTAGACGCGAAACCGTGTGATCTACCCATGGACAGGTTGAAGCTGTGGTAACACACAGTGGAGGACCGAACCCGTTGACGTTGAAAAGTCTTGGGATGATCTGTGGGTAGGGGTGAAAGGCCAATCAAACTCGGAAATAGCTCGTACTCCCCGAAATGCATTTAGGTGCAGCGCTGGTTATAAGTTATATAGAGGTAGAGCTACTGATTGGATGCGGGGGCTTCACCGCCTACCAATTCCTGACAAACTCCGAATGCTATATAATGTTTACCAGCAGTGAGGGCTTGGGTGCTAAGGTCCAAGTCCGAGAGGGAAAGAACCCAGACCATCAGCTAAGGTCCCCAAATATATACTAAGTTGAAAGAACGCGGTTTGTCTGCCCAGACAGCTAGGATGTTGGCTTGGAAGCAGCCATTCATTTAAAGAGTGCGTAACAGCTCACTAGTCGAGCGGACGAGCATGGATAATAATCGGGCATAAGTATATTACCGAAGCTATGGATTTTGTAGTAATACAAAGTGGTAGGGGAGCATTCTAACAGGGTTGAAGGTGTGTTGTAAAGCATGCTGGACTGGTTAGAAAAGAAAATGTAGGCATAAGTAACGATAATGCGGGCGAGAAACCCGCACACCGAAAGACTAAGGTTTCCACAGCTATGCTAATCAGCTGTGGGTTAGTCGGGACCTAAGGCGAACCCGAAAGGGACAGTCGATGGCCAACGGGTTAATATTCCCGTACTACTTTTAACTGTGATGGGGTGACGGAGTGATGAAAGTACCGCGAACTGACGGAATAGTTCGTTAAAGTACGTACCTATAGGCTGCGCAGGCAAATCCACGCGGCTTGGGGAAATACGATAGTACTCGGCGTCTTCGGACAAAGAGATAGTGTACCTAAGGGCTTCCAAGAAAAACCTCTAAACTTCAGGTTAATAGTACCCGTACCGCAAACCGACACAGGTAGTCGAGATGAGAATTCTAAGGTGCTCGAGAGATTCATGGCTAAGGAATTAGGCAAAATAGACCCGTAACTTCGGGAGAAGGGTCGCCTCGTTAGCGATAACGAGGCCGCAGTGAAGAGGTCCAGGCGACTGTTTATCAAAAACACAGGGCTCTGCCAAATCGTAAGATGAAGTATAGGGCCTGACACCTGCCCGGTGCTGGAAGGTTAAGAGGAGATGTTATCTTCGGAGAAGCATTGAATTGAAGCCCCAGTAAACGGCGGCCGTAACTATAACGGTCCTAAGGTAGCGAAATTCCTTGTCGGGTAAGTTCCGACCTGCACGAATGGTGTAACGATCTGGACACTGTCTCAGCCATGAGCTCGGTGAAATTGTAGTAACGGTGAAGATGCCGTTTACCCGCAGTGGGACGAAAAGACCCTGTGCACCTTTACTATAGCTTAGTATTGACCTTGGATAAATGATGTGTAGGATAGGTTGGAGACTATGAAGTGGCGTCGCCAGGCGTTGTGGAGTCATTGTTGAAATACAACCCTTTGTTTATCTGAGGCCTAACTCTCTTTTAGAGAGGACATTGCTTGGTGGGTAGTTTGACTGGGGTGGTCGCCTCCAAAAGAGTAACGGAGGCTTCTAAAGGTTCCCTCAGTACGCTTGGTAACCGTGCGAAGAGTGCAATGGCATAAGGGAGCTTGACTGAGAGACATACAGGTCGATCAGGTACGAAAGTAGAGCATAGTGATCCGGTGGTTCCGCATGGAAGGGCCATCGCTCAAAGGATAAAAGGTACGCCGGGGATAACAGGCTGATCTCCCCCAAGAGCTCATATCGACGGGGGGGTTTGGCACCTCGATGTCGGCTCGTCACATCCTGGGGCTGGAGAAGGTCCCAAGGGTTGGGCTGTTCGCCCATTAAAGTGGCACGCGAGCTGGGTTCAGAACGTCGTGAGACAGTTCGGTCTCTATCTACTGTGGGCGTTAGAAATTTGAGTGGATCTGATTCTAGTACGAGAGGACCGAATTGGACAAACCTCTAGTGTATCTGTTGTCACGCCAGTGGCACCGCAGAGTAGCTACGTTTGGAAGGGATAAGCGCTGAAAGCATATAAGCGCGAAACCCACCACAAGATGAGATTTCTTTTAAAGGTCGTGGGAGATGACCACGTTGATAGGCTATAGATGTAAAGGCAGTAATGTCATAGTCGAGTAGTACTAATAACCTGTAAGCTTATGTACAAA
>NZ_JBELQA010000013.1:5426-7234 GCF_046000495.1 Flavobacterium plantiphilum | reverse complement strand
ACCATTTTAGTGAGTAAAGCGGGTTTGAATTTCAGGTTGTAATTTAAATCCATTACATAACCGGCAATTAAATAATAATTTAATTTTTCTTTATTAACTGCTATCTGATTATCAGCATACTGATTTGTCTCGATAAAATTAGGAATCGAAAACCCTACATACGCTTTATCTGAATGAAGGTAAATCCCTGCTCCGATATTAGGTGAGATTTCATTATCAAATCCCTGAAGTCTTTGATCATTACTTTCGGCAGGATTTAATTTAGTAATGTCTAAATTAAATAAATTTACAGAAGCTTTAAGACCAAAGGAAAGTTTAACATTTTCAGAAGTAGGAATGGTGTAGGATAGATCTGCTGAAAGCGTGTTGTCTGTTGTTGGTCCAATTTTGTCATTTATTATAGATACTCCCAAACCTAATCTGCTGTTGTTAAAAGGGGTGTTGATCGAAACAGCATTTGTAGTTGGTGCCCCATCTAATCCAACCCATTGACTACGATGTAAAGCAAATATACTCATTGCCCCTCTGGATCCCGCATAAGCAGGATTTACATTTATTGTGTTGTACATGTATTGTGTGTATTGTGCATCCTGTTGTGCATAACTCATCACAGCTGTAAACATCAAACTGATTAGTAATATTTTTGTTTTCATTTGACTTCGATTTTAAGAACCAGAGGCTTTTATACCTCTGGTATTAGATTGGAGTTTATATTATCTGGTAAGGTATAAGTATCCTTGTTTTTTATTAGGTATAATTTCACCTTGTAAACCAACAGCAGTATAGTTTAGGATGTAGAAATAAGTTCCGGCAGGTAATCCGGCTGATTTGTCTACGGTAACTCTGCCTTCAGAATAACCTTTGAATGCATTATTTACATTATCATATCCTTTGGTTTCATAAACTAATATTCCCCATCTGTTGTAAATCTCTACAGAATTTTCAGGGTAACAAAGCGGATTATCGATATTGTCAATTACAAAATTATCATTGGTACCATCACCATTTGGTGTAAATGTATTGTGAACTTCTATTTCTCCACAACCTAATACAAATGCTCTTTCTACTATTACAGTATCTGAACCGTTTACAGGTACATCATTAGGAGATAATGCGTTTACTGTAGCAGTATTTGTAATTGATTCGCTTGCTATATCAGTTTGACTTACATTATAAGTTTCAGTAAACTCTTTAGATTCTCCAACGGCTAAGTTTTCAATCGTACTGTTTAATCCTGTTAATGGATCTTTTACTTCAATTTGGTGTAAACTTACATTACCAGTATTGCTTACAACAATAGTATATGTAATTATTTCTCCTAAAGTATCATAAATCGTTTTATCAGCTGTTTTTGCCAGCGTAATCCCAGGATTTTGAGTTATTGGAGTAGTAGTAGGCGTATCATTGTCTACAGTAGTTCCGGAGATATCAGTTACATTGTTTCCTTTTGGATCTTGTGCTGTGGCCAAAGCAGTATTAGTTACTTTACCAGCATCAAGATCAGCCTGAGTAATTGTATAAGTTCCTTTAATTACTGTACTAGAAGCACCTGCAGCCAAAGTTGCAATAGGATTTCCTGTAATAGTTAATCCTACCATCGGATCAGTTATTACTATATTAGTCAGTGTTGTGTTTCCTGTATTGGTTACAGTAAAAGTATAAGTGATTATATCCCCTTTAACACCTGTTCCTGCAACACTTGCTGTTTTTACTAAAGCAATTTTTGAATTCTGAGGTATTTCTGTAATGGTACAATCAGCACATTCCGGATCTTTAGGACACGTAGTACAAGGCGTTGGATCAGTAGA
>NZ_JBELQA010000013.1:4232-5416 GCF_046000495.1 Flavobacterium plantiphilum | reverse complement strand
TGAGGTATTTCTGTAATGGTACAATCAGCACATTCCGGATCTTTAGGACACGTAGTACAAGGCGTTGGATCAGTAGAAGTAGCCGTTATTGGATTTTCTTTCGGATCTTTCGCAGTTGCTGTTGCCAGGTTGTACACAATACCTTTGTTAATATCGTTTTGCGTGATTGCATGCGAAGCTGTGAATGTTGTTGCATCCGTTGCTCCCGGAGCTAAAGTTGCAATAGGTCCACCCGTTACCAATGCATTATTATCAGTTACAGTTACATTAGTTAAAGTAACATTTCCTGTATTAGTAATTACAAATTTGTATGATACTACATCACCAATATTGGTTTTACCATCATTGTTAGTATCTACATAAGTACCGTCTTTTGTAATTGCGATACCAGGATTTTGAGGTATTTCTGTAATGGTACAATCAGCACATTCCGGATCTTTAGGACACGTAGTACAAGGCGTTGGATCAGTAGAAGTAGCCGTTATAGGGTCTCCAGCAGGTGGAGTTCCTTTAGCGATGGCTAAATTATAAACTACTCCTTTGTTAATATCATCTTGAGTAATATTGTAAATCGCAGAGAATGTAGTGGAATCACTTTCGTTTATATTTAAAGTTATTGGACCTCCAAGTACAGATACTTTATTATCAGTTACTGTTATGTTTGTCAACGCTGAACCTCCGGTGTTTTTTACTGTAAATGTATATTTGATTTGGTCTCCAACAGTAGTTTTTCCATCATTGTTGGCATCAATATATGTTCCTTCTTTTTCGATAGAAATAGATGGTGTGTAAACAGAAATCTTAACAGTCGCTTCATCACAATTAGTAGATAAATTTATGTTTTCACAAATTTTATATACCACTTCATAATTTCCTGCAGGAGTTCCCGGAGCTAGTACCACATCAGTTCCAACAAGTGTGATTCCGCTATTAGTACTGCTTACAAATGAAGTAGTAATCTCAAGTGGATTTACTACACTACCATTTAGGTAATCATTATTTAAAATGTTAATTCCTGCGTTTCCACCATTAATACCATTTATAGGTCCCGCTATATCATCATTGGCCTCTATGGCAGAAGAAGTAATAGTCAAAGTACCGTCAACTTTAGTTACAATATAGTTTGGATTTTCTCCCAAAGCAACTGTAATAGGATAAGTGGCTACAGGCGAGAACTGCGTAGC
>NZ_JBELQA010000013.1:0-4222 GCF_046000495.1 Flavobacterium plantiphilum | reverse complement strand
TTAGTTACAATATAGTTTGGATTTTCTCCCAAAGCAACTGTAATAGGATAAGTGGCTACAGGCGAGAACTGCGTAGCTGTAGTTGATAAGCTATAGTTAATCACATCATTGTTCACTGCACCAGTTACTACAGCAGTAAGAACAGGATTTTCATCACCGTATACTTTAGTTTTATTATCAGCAGTCACCACTACGTTTAGTTCTTTCGGTGTTACTGTCAAAGTTCCGTCAACCTTAGTTACAATATAGTTTGGATTTTCTCCCAAAGCAACTGTAATAGGATAAGTGGCTACAGGCGAGAACTGCGTAGCTGTAGTTGATAAGCTATAGTTAATCACATCATTGTTCACTGCACCAGTTACTACAGCAGTAAGAACAGGATTTTCATCACCGTATACTTTAGTTTTATTATCAGCAGTAACCACTACGTTTAGTTCTTTCGGTGTTACTGTTAAAGTTCCGTCAACCTTAGTTACAATGTAGTTTGGATTTTCTCCTAAAGTCACCACGATAGGGTAAGTGTCTACAGGTGAGAACTGCGTAGCTGTAGTTGATAAGCTATAGTTGATTACATCATTGTTCACTGCACCAGTTACCACGGCAGTAAGAACAGGATTTTCATCACCGTATACTTTGGTTTTATCATCAGCCGTGATAGTAACTGCTTTTGGAGTAACCGTCAAGTTAACAGTAGATGTTTCTGTATTAGTACATCTTCCAATTAAAATAGCTCGGTAAGTATAAGAACTCATTGCAACAGTTGGCTTCGTTAAAGTTAATGTTGCAGTTGTAGTATTTGAGTATATATCATCATTTATAATATTAGTAAAACCAGATCCTGTATTTACTTGCCATTGGTATGAAGTAACATTTGTAGCACTAACGGTAAAACTAGTATTATCTCCATAAGTTATACTTTGATTTATTGGTTCTGTTGTTATTACCGATTTAGGATGTACAATAACTGTAATGGCTTTTTTATCACCTATACAAGAATTATTTATACCTTCAGCTACATAATATGTGAATTCTCCAGCATTAGTTGTTATAGGAATTATTGATGACTGGGGAGCTGAAGTTAGGGAATCATAATAATATAATGTATAATCAGGATTAGAAGCTGTTGCTGTTAAAGCTTGTGCAGTATCACCAGCACAATATTCCACATTATCGGCATTAGGAACCCCCGCTTTTGGGTAAATAGTTAAAGTTACAGCGGTTCTTGTTAAGCTAGTACAAGTTCCATTAGAAGCCTGCGCATAGTAAGTTTTACTACCTACACCTACTTGAGTTGGGGATGTTGGAGTTCCTCCAGTTTCTTGAGTATACCAAGTAATAGTTTGTCCTTGTGGAACAGTTGCTGTTGCAGTTAAAGTTTGATTTGTAGTTCCATCAGAGCAAATAGTTTGATTACCACCTGAAATTGGAGCAGCTGGTGTTGCATTTACTGTTAAAGTTACAGCTGTTCTTGTTAAACTAGAACAAGTACCATTGAGATTAGAAGACTGAGCATAATATGTTTTAGTTCCTACTCCTACTTGAGTTGGTGAAGCTATTGGACTACCCCCGGTTGCCGTTTCGTACCAGGTTACTATTTGTCCCTGTGGAGCTGTTGCAGTAGCTGTTAAGGTATGATTTGCATTTCCATTCCAGCAAATGGTTTGATTGCCACCAGAAGTTGGAGCATCAGGTGTAGGGGAAATAGTTGTCGTTAATGTACCAAAAATAAAACCATATTGATCATTACCTTTTGTTTCTAATTCAAAAGAAGAAATATCATCTGGTAGGTAAAAAAAGGTGTAACCATTGGTAAGTTCATTACTAGGTCTGCTACTTGGTGTTTTTGGATTGGACTCGAATACAGTTCCTCTATCTCCTGCAATAGGTGGAGTAGTATTGTTAAAGTAGGAATATTTACCTGTTTGATAAGCATCCATATTTCCTATAACCTCTAGTGGAACTGAGGAGGTTACCTTACCAGCAACATTATTATCTGATAAACCTGCAATACCAATTATATATCTATAAGCGTGAGTTGTGGTGTTTAAACTTTTTGATGTGACCTCGTAATCAAGTTTAATTGTTCTTTCTAGTACTTTTGGATTAGTATAAGCCCCAATTAAATCTAGGTATTTTGTTTTAAACTTTGTAGGTACCCCTTTTATATTAATTATCCCTTCTTGTGCAGTAGGTTGGTATAATCTCCATTGGTCATGACTGGTTGTGAAGTTTTTGATAACTTCTACTTTAACCCCTCCATTTGGTAGAAAAGCAGGACCAGACGGTTTAACAGGAAACAATCCTTTACCTGTATCATTAAGACTTTTTACTAAGTCAGTAGTAGGTTCTGCAAGAACAGTGGTGTATACATTGCAGGTTTCATCAATATCAGGATTACTACCATCAGGTTCTCTACAAATAACTCCTGAGTTAACCTGTGGTGCAGGGCAATTTGAGCAATTATAAACAACTCCGCTCAGGAAGTTCATTGAGTTAGGATTGTTAAACATTCCTGATGTACTAGAAGTTCCACTTGAATTTTTTAAATTTAAATTTGGACCAATTTTCCCACTATTCATGGCAGCTTTGCCTTTCCAGGTAATATAACCTAACTTACCTGATCCAACAGCAGGACCTTCAATGTTACCATCATTTTGAAAATTATCAGAAACAACAGTTGTACCTTCATTATAGTAAACACAACCAGAACCTCCTAAATTCATTGATCCCTGAACATTAACGGAACCGTAATTTTCAAATCGGGCTGTTGAAGACCCAAAATCTATTCTGCTACTACTAACAGTAAACTTACCTGTATTTATAACTTTTCCTCCTCCAAGGTTAAAACCAGCAGATGAAACCATCTCTCCACAGTTTACAAAAACACTCTTACTATTGCAATTGTAGCTATTTCCAATTAATAGTTTTCCCTGATTTCTGAAAAAACTTTTTCCACCAATATTAATATTCGAATGAATGTTAATAATAGCATTTGAAGAACTATCGAAAGTGTATGTTCCGCTAGGATGTTGTAGTCCTAAAACTCCAACATTAAACTGCCCATTATTAGTTACTGTATTTGTACCACTACCATTTAGTTTAAAATCAGTTTGTCCTGTATTACCAGCTTTCAAAATACCTTTTGTACCAATGTTCAAATCAACATTTGCATCGATAGTTACAGATTGAGTAAACTGTAAAGTACCATCAATTTCCATATCAATTGTTCCAGAAGAAGTAACATTATTTTGGATAATAACAGTCACATTAGGAGCTATATAAATTTTAGTTCCATTTTGAAAAATAACATCTCCTAGTGTAGAATTGTTGTAAAAACAAACTTTTTTATTAGATTGAAAGGTATAATTTCCGGAAGATGGTCCGTTAATATCACAACTAGATTGTGCATTAATTTCAAAACAACTAAAAATAAAGGTTAAAAATGTTAATAAAACGGGAGTAATTTTAATGTTCATATATTCAATTTTGAAAGGAATTGTAATTGGATTCTATGGATGTAATAGAATTATCGTAAATTATTATGCGAAACTAATTACATTATACTTCGGTAGTAAATATTCTCTTCAAACAGCTTAAATATTCGATGAAAAGCTTTTTATTATAAATAAGCACCTAAAAGCGGGTAAAAAGGAGGGTTTTTTGAATGTAGTTTTCAAAAAAATATTTGGTGATGGAGGTTATATAACCGAGAAAATCTCCCAACGGTTATTTATTGATGAGATATAATTTTAATTAAATATATACTCCAAACAAAACTTAAATCAAAATTTATAAAGCAAAAAACAGTAGTAAACCTGAGTTTACTACTGTTTAAAAGATACTATTATTTTTATTAATCCTGTGTCACTTTTTCATGACTAGGCAAAACTATTTCTTAAAGCGCGGTAATAATAAATTCGCTTCTGCGATTCATTTGGTGTTCTTCTTCGGTACATTTTACATTGTCGGCACATCTGTTTACCAGCTGACTCTCGCCATACCCTTTTCCGGTTAATCTGTCTGCTTTTACACCGTTTTTAACCAACCAGCTAATGGTCGATTTAGCTCTTCTGTCTGATAAAGC
Organism: Flavobacterium plantiphilum; assembly: GCF_046000495.1. Taxonomy (NCBI): domain Bacteria; kingdom Pseudomonadati; phylum Bacteroidota; class Flavobacteriia; order Flavobacteriales; family Flavobacteriaceae; genus Flavobacterium; species Flavobacterium plantiphilum. Next base: position 138 of record NZ_JBELQA010000013.1, on the reverse strand, counting down.
TTCGTTGTATTTATGAGAAGCACGACTATCGGTATGCGAACGGATATCGAGTTTCATATTCGGATATTGGTTTAAAACATCTAATATTTTTTCTAAATCCAAAGCTGCTTCCGTTCTGATATTAGATTTGTCTAAGTC
>NZ_JBELQA010000012.1:0-19255 GCF_046000495.1 Flavobacterium plantiphilum | reverse complement strand
GAAAGAAAAGCTAATGGTTTGTACAGTATTGATAAAAATGCAAAAATCAGACCTCTGGCTTTTGGAATAACATTAGGGTGGAATTTTAAATAGTTATATTTATTAAAATCTTGACTGTAAATCATCTTCAAATAAATTTTTGGAACACCTAAAGTTATACTATATAAAACTATAGTATTTGATTATTTCTTCAAATACTGAATAATGTCTAGTTTGAAAAACTCCTTAATTTACTAAGGAGTTTTTTTCTAAATTAAAAAGAGTCATTCCAATTGAAATAACTCTTTAGTTTATCCTTAGACAAACAATTTATTGAATACTATCCTTTGTTTCTTCCAGATCTTCTGATTGTCTTCCAACTTTTATTTTAGGATTGTCTTTATTTCCTGTAATCGTTAAAGGGATTCCAAGGATTCCAAGAGGCGGTAAACCTAATCTCATTTTAAGATTTAATCGTCCGTCTAAGCTGGTGGTTCCTTCAATTCGGGGTCTGAATCCGGCAAATTTAAATTTGAAGCGTTCAATGGTAATAATATTATTTTTAACAGAGCTTTTAATATCTACCTGATTCAGTTCAGGATTTTTAATGCTTTCTTTGTCCGTTTTTTTAGCGACACTGCTAAACATTTTCATTCCATACATTTTGACATTTTTTATCGAAACGACTCCGTTTCCGGATAAAGAAGGGAAAACCGGCTCCATGTTTTGATTCAAGCGTCCTTTAAGCGAATAGTCAAGCGAAATGATTCCTTGCGCTTTTTCGGCGGCACTGGCCATTTCTCTAAATATTTTTACTTCATTATAAGCACGTTTAATGTCAAATTCATTGGCTTTGATTTGATATTCAAAAAGCGCATTTTTAGGGTTGACACTTTTGTAAGTCGCATTCATGGCAACGGTACAACCAATTAAATCAAAACCGGTGTTTAGCATACTGAGTAATCCGTTTTTCATTTTCAGACTTCCTTTGGCATTTTTAAGTGTTAATCCGTTAAAATCTACTTTTTGAGCATTGGCTCTGAAGCGTAAATTTAAATTTGGCGGAACCACAATTACTCCTGTTTCCGTTGTGGTATTGGTGTTTTCTGTCGAAGTTTTGCTTTTCGTTTCAGGAGTTGCTACCGTAGTATTCGACATAAATTCATCTGTATTGATGTATTTTGAACTTAATGAAAAAGAACCGTGTAAAACGCCATCTTTGGCAGCAATAAAGTTAAATACATTTTGCAAATAACCATTAAGTTTAAAGTCAGATTGACCATAAGAAGCTAAGAAAGTATTGAATCGCATTTTATCATTATGGAATTTAAAAATACCTTCTTTAATAAGAAATGTTTTTGGCAAATATTCAGATGCGAATTGTATGTTGCGAATTTCTAATATTCCGCTGTTTTTTAACTTCGAATAATTTCCTTTTTCGGCGTCACTTTGTTTTCCTTTCAAGGCTAAATCAGCTTTGATAAAACCATTAACATCGAGTCCTTTTTGAGAAAAAACCTGATAGATTTTTCCAATATCTAAAGTCCCTTTGGCTTGAATATCATAAATGAGATTGTCAAAATTACTAAGATTGGCTTTTACAAAAACAGGATTTCCTTCAAATGTAAACTGAGCGGGTTGCAACACTACTTTTAAATCATCAAAAGTCCCTTTTGGATTTGAAATAGTAGAAACAATCCCAATGTTAGTGATCGGGTTTGGATAGTATTTTGTCTTCAGAAAACCATTGTTTAAGTTAATAACAGCATTGGTTATTGGAAATATGCCGTTTTTTTTATCAAATTTTCCTTTTGAAGTTCCGTCAGCAATGAGCATTCCTTTTAGCTCAAAATCCGGAATTCCTATCGCCCGATTAAGTTTTTCCAGATCTATCTTAGCATTAAGTGTTGCATCAATATCCAGAATTTCGGTTCCGGTGCTGTATAATTTTGCTTTTAAAGATTCTTTATCAATGTTGAGGGATAGATTCCTTAAATCGACAACAAGCGAATCCGGATTTAAAGAAGGTAATTGCGTATCAAAATTAACATTTAAGTTGGTAATCGTAGTCGGACTTTGATTGTAATTGATACTTCCGTCTTTGATTTTTAAATCCAATTCCAATTTTGGAGCAATATTTTTAGACGCTATATAATTTCCTTTTAGAGATAAAACACAATCTGTTTTTCCGGTTAATTTGGTTTTGTCAAGCCAGTTAATGAACTTTGGAGGAAAAGCAGTGAAAAAATCATGGAGCTTGCTATTGGTTGTTTTCAGGATAAAATCCATTTTGTACCCTTCTTTTAAGAAGTCAAATTTCCCTTTAAAATCAACTATCAGATTGTTTATTTTTAAATCATTTTCCTGAAACACAAACGAGAGCGAGTTCACATTTACTTTAGTAATCAAATCAGCATTTACTTTTTTATTCATCAGATAAGGCTCATTGTCATACAAAAGATTAAACTGTTCAATCTGCGCTTTTGAAGACAAATCAAAAATAGCTTTACTTAAATCACCTTTTCCCAGATAGTTAAAACCGTAAATATCCAAATGAAATTTGGCCGACAAATCATCATAAACAATCTTACTGTTGGTAATCTCTATCTTCTCCAGTTTTAACGAACTATCTTCTTGTTTTTCTGTCGTCTCGGTTTTACCGGATTTATAAACATTATAATTCGCAAATCCTTCTTTATTTACTTTTACGTTAATATCGGCATTTGAAAGATATATTTTATCAATATTTACAGAGTTGCCAAAAATCAAACTAGAAACATTAATACCAAAAGCAATTTCTTTCGCCGTAATTAGATTTTCCTTTTCGTAAGGTGCCGAACCATTTAGTTTAAAATGATTTAAACTTACGGTCAAAGATGGAAAATGCTGAAAAAAAGAAACATTCGATTCTGAATAATCTAAGGTTGCATTTAGTTTTTCATTGGCTACTTTTTTTATTTCTGCATTGATTTTATCTGCAAAAACATAAGGAGCAATAAACATGAAAGCCAATAAAGTGATTAACGTGATTCCTATATATTTTAAAATTTTAAAAAATATAGCTTTTTTGTGAGCCATGAGGAAAAGGTATTTGTGAAATAAAAACAGGAACGTGTTTTGGATTTGACATTATCCGTGTACGGTTTCATTTTTTCCGTAATTGGTAATGATTGAAGTTTCATAATCAATCCATTCTTTCCAGCGTTTGTCAACATTAACATGGTCAGCATACTTTTTAGCAAAGCCTAAAAAAGTGGTATAATGTCCCGCTTCACTAATCATCAAATCGCGATAAAACTTAGCCAATTCCGGATCTTGAATGTTTTCTGAGAGCACTTTAAAACGTTCACAACTTCTGGCTTCAATCATCGCCGAAAAAAGTAACCTTTCACACAAAGCATCATTACGGCTTCCGTCTTTTTTCATGAATTTAAAAAGCTCGTTGACATAACTGTCTTTGCGTTCACGCCCAAAAGTAAGCCCTCTTTCTTTGATAAGATCATGCACCATCTTGAAATGTTCTATCTCTTCCTGAGCAATTAGCATTAAAGCGGTAACCAATTCTTCTTTTTCAGAGTTTTGGGTAATCAGACTTATCGCATTGGAAGCGGCTTTTTGTTCGCACCAGGCATGATCGGTTAAAATTTCTTCGATATTAGATTCTACAATGTTAACCCATCTTGGGTCGGTGGCCAATTTTAATCCTAACATATTGCTCTGTTTTAGTCCTGCAAAATTAATCTTTATTTCAGTTATTTTAATCGAAAGCAGTGAATAACCATTAATTTAGTATTATTTTGTGCCAATAATTTTATGTTACTATGAATGTGATGTCATCACTCTTAATAATTGGTTTTGTATGGCCTGAGCCCAATTCCTCTGCAGCAGGCGGAAGAATGATGCAATTAATCTCTTTATTTCAGGAACAGGATTATAAAATTACTTTTGCCAGTCCGGCTCAGGATAGTGATTTTATGGTAGATTTAAGTCAATATGAAGTTGAAAAAGTTGCTATAGCTTTGAATAATTCCAGCTTTGATGAATTTATCAGGGAGTTACAACCTACTGTAGTTTTATTTGATCGTTTTATGATGGAGGAGCAATTTGGCTGGCGTGTTGCCGAAAATTGTCCGGATGCTTTACGAATTTTAGATACCGAAGATTTGCATTGCTTGCGATTGGCGCGACAAAAAGCATTTAAGAAAAAGCGTGAATTTCAAATTTCAGATTTATTAACCGAAGAAGTAGCCAAACGCGAAATTGCAAGTATTTTAAGATGCGACTTGTCGTTGATGATTTCCGAATATGAAATGGAATTATTGACCAATGTTTTTAAAATTGATAAAAGCTTATTGTATTATTTACCGCTTTTATTAGAATCGAATGCCCTTCCTGATTTGGAAAAATTATCTTCTTTTGAAGAACGAAAGGATTTTGTGTTTATTGGTAATTTTTATCATGAACCCAATTGGAATGCAGTTCAATATTTGAAAGAAAAAATTTGGCCGCTTATTAAAAAGCAAATGCCAGAAGCTGTTTTGAATATTTACGGCGCTTATCCTTCTCAAAAAGTATTGCAATTAAACAACGTAAAAGAAGGTTTTCTAATTCACGGCCGTGCTGAAAAAGCTCAGGAAGTAGTTCAAAAAGCCCGTATGGTTTTAGCTCCTTTGCGTTTTGGTGCGGGAATAAAAGGTAAATTACTAGAAGCCATGGAATGTGGAACGCCAAGTGTGACTACTTCTATTGGAGCCGAATCAATGCTGGGAAATTTCCCTTGGAATGGTTTTGTGGAAGACAATCCGGAATTTTTTGCTGAAAAAGCCGTGCAATTGTATCAGGAAAAAGAAATTTGGCTTCAAGCTCAAAAAAATGGAGTTGCAATAATGAACCAGCGTTATTTAAGGAAGTTGTTTGAAGATGATTTTGCTAAGCAAATTGCCTTTTTACTTTCCAATATAAAGCAACATCGCCTGAATAATTTTATGGGTGAATTGTTGCAGCATCATACTATGAAAAGCACCAAGTATATGTCGAAATGGATTGAGGAGAAGAATAAATAATTTGAAATAATAAATAAAGCATGAATGATTTTATTCAAATAATATTTGGAAGATATTTACTAGAGCTTTTAGGAGCATTAATTAAATATTGTTACTTAAATATAATTAGTTTATTCAAAAACAGCAATTATATACCATTTTTAAAAATATGGTCTCCAAAAGGGAATGTTAATAAACAAAATGAAAACAGTACGTCAAATCATATGTTAGGTGTAATTTTCTTTGCTGTACTTATTTTTCTTTTAGTGATTTTTATGATCTAAATTTTTTATGAGTTTCGATAAAGTATATTAGTATGTATTCTTTTCTTTTTGGAAATAAATTGAGATTAGAATAAATAAAGCAGAAAGTTTGGCTGCATGAGGGATGGAAGCGGCATCCTTTTATGAAATGCAATGGAATAAAAGATACAGCGTACAGCCCGACCGCGCTGTAACGATAGTGGAAGCGGGGGCATGCCAAAAAATAAAAAACCCGTCCCGATAGCTATCGGGACGGGTTTTAGTTTTATACTGAATCAGTAATTATGCAAGCATAGTCACTGGATTTTCAATGTATTGTTTTAATGTTTGTAAGAACTGTGCTCCGGTTGCTCCATCGATAGTACGGTGGTCACAAGCAAGAGATAACATCATCGTGTTACCTACAACGATTTGCCCGTTTTTAACCACTGGTTTCTCAACGATTGCTCCTACTGAAAGGATAGCTGAGTTTGGCTGGTTAATGATAGAGTTGAATTCAGTGATACCAAACATTCCAAGATTAGAAACGGTAAAAGTACTTCCTTCCATTTCTGCAGGTCCTAACTTCTTGTTTTTAGCTCTTCCGGCAAGGTCTCTTACTGAAGCACCAATTTGAGATAAACTCATAGCGTCAGTGAATTTCAATACAGGAACTACTAAGCCGTCTTCAACAGCTACAGCAACTCCAATGTTCACATGGTGATTGATGATGATAGCATCTTCTTTCCACTGAGAGTTGATTTTCGGATGTTTTTTCAATGCTAAAGCACAAGCTTTGATAACCATATCGTTGAAAGATACTTTAGTATCCGGAACACTATTGATTGTAGCTCTTGATTTCATTGCTTCATCCATAGTCACTTCAATTACTAAGTTGTAATGTGGTGCCGTGAATAATGACTCTGATAAACGCTTCGCAATGATTTTACGCATTTGCGAATTTTTAATTTCTTCTGTATATACTTCTCCGGCAGGAACAAAAACTTTTGGTGCAGCAGCGGTTTCTGCTTTAGCAGATGCAGCAGCCTGTGGAGCGGCAGCAGCAGGAGTAAAGTTTTCGATATCACTTTTTACGATACGTCCGTTTTCACCTGAACCTTTAACTTGCGTTAGCTGGATTCCTTTGTCAGAAGCAATTTTCTTTGCTAATGGAGAAGCTAAAATTCTCTTCCCGTCAGCTGGTTCTTCCTGAGCTACCGGAGCTGAAGCGGTTTCAGCAGGAGCAGCTTTAGTTTCTTCAGCAGCCGGAGCAGCTTTAGAAGCTCCACCTGCAACATAATTATCAGCAATTCCGCTGATATCAGTTCCTGCAGGTCCAATGATTGCCAGAAGGCTGTCAACAGGAGCTGTATTTCCTTCTTCAATCCCGATATATAATAAGGTACCTTCATTAAACGACTCAAATTCCATCGTTGCTTTATCTGTTTCGATTTCAGCAAGGATATCACCCTCGGCAACAGTGTCACCTACTTTTTTCAGCCAGGTAGCTACTGTTCCTTCGGTCATAGTATCGCTCAAACGAGGCATAGTTACCACAACAACACCTGCTGGTAATTCAGCAGCTGGTTTAGAAGCTTTAACTTCTTCTTTCTTCTCGTCTTTACTCTCTTCCTTTTTATCTTCACTTGCAGCAGGTTTTTCAGCAGCAGGTGCAGCATCTCCTCCGGATAATAAAGCAGAAATATCTTCGCCTTCATCACCGATAATTGCTAATAAAGAATCTACAGGAGCTGTTTCTCCTTCAGGAATTCCAATATGTAAAAGCGTTCCTTCATTGAAGGATTCGAATTCCATCGTTGCTTTGTCAGTTTCAATTTCAGCAAGAATATCTCCTTCACTAATTTTGTCTCCTACTTTTTTAAGCCAAGTCGCTACTGTTCCTTCGGTCATAGTATCGCTCAAACGAGGCATTGTTACTTTTATCGCCATAATATTTTTATATTATAATTTATGAGGTGTAAATGGATAATCTTCTTGTGCGTATACTACATCATACAATTGCTCAGGTTCCGGATAAGGAGAAGATTCTGCAAAATCAACACATTCCTGAACTAAGTCCTTAACTCTTTGATCAATTGCTTCGATTTCTTCATCGGTAGCATATTTTTTATCTTTAATAATATCCAAAACCTGAGTGATTGGATCTATTTTTTTATACTCTTCTACTTCTTCTTTAGAACGGTATAACTGAGCATCAGACATAGAGTGTCCTCTGTAACGGTATGTTTTCATTTCCAGGAAAGTTGGTCCGTCACCACGGCGTGCTCTTTCGATAGCTTCTGTCATTGCTTCGGCTACTTTTACAGGATTCATTCCGTCAACCGGTCCACAAGGCATTTCGTACCCTAAACCTAATTTCCAGATATCCGTATGATTTGCTGTTCTTTCAACTGAAGTTCCCATTGCATATCCATTGTTTTCAACAATAAATACTACAGGTAATTTCCATAACATTGCCATATTGAAAGCCTCATGTAAAGAACCCTGACGAGCAGCTCCATCACCAAAATAGGTCATTGTAACTCCTCCTGTATTATTGTATTTATCTCCAAAAGCTAATCCGGCACCAACAGGAATCTGACCTCCAACAATACCATGACCACCATAAAAACGATGTTCTTTTGAGAAAATATGCATAGAACCACCCATACCTTTAGAAGTTCCTGTAGCTTTTCCAAGTAATTCAGCCATTACACGTCTGGGATCGACACCCATACCTATTGGCTGAACGTGGTTTCTGTAAGCAGTAATCATTTTGTCTTTGGTTAAATCCATTGCGTGCAATGCTCCTGCAAGTACGGCTTCTTGACCATTGTATAAATGTAGAAAACCTCTAACTTTTTGTTGTATGTATAATGCAGCCAGTTTATCCTCAAACTTTCTCCAAAGCAGCATGTCTTCATACCACTTTAAATATACTTCTTTTGTAACTTCTTTCATCTCAAGTGTTCTTTTACTAAAGTTTTTTATTGTGTGTCAATTAGTACTTTTTTCACAAATTCATTTAAAATGGTCAAATTTGCGAAATGCAAAAATAGGACATTCCATCTAAGAACTAAAATTATAAAGCTAATTTTTAGTTTTATTAGAGCAGTTTTTTGTTAAATAATAAAGGGAGCAGGTTTTTTAAAGATTCTGATTTATATATTTTCCCTTTTTCTCCCATGAAATAAATTTCAATCGGACTCTGTTGTCTGATTTCGTATTCGCCTATAGACTGCCTGCAAGAACCGCAAGGAGTAATTGGCACAGGGATTCCTGTTGCTTTAGGTGCGGCAGTAATTACCATTCTAAGAATTTCCGCTTCCGGAAAATTAGAAACCGCCTGATATAACGCCACTCTTTCAGCGCAAAGCCCCGATGGATAAGCTGCATTTTCCTGATTACTCCCTAAAACAATTTCTCCGTTATCCAAAGCTATCGCCACACCCACTCTGAAATCAGAATAAGGAGCGTAAGCATTTTTTTGAATTTTAACGGCTTGTTCAAACAGAAACTGCACTTCATCAGGCAATTCTTCCGCACTGTGAAAAACAGTAAACTTAGTTGTAATAATGATTTCTTCCATTTTACTCTGGATAAAAAAAATCCAAATTTCATTTAATGGAAATTTGGATTTAGTTATAGTTTTTATTCAAAATTAATATTCTTCGTATTTATCTCCAAAGTTAAATGTCAATGAAAAACGAAGAGTGTTCTCCAGAGGATTTGGAATTTTTGAAGCTGAAAACAGATAAGAAACATCTATTTTTACAGTTGTATATTTAAAACCGGCTCCTAATGTAAAATATCTCAATCCACTTTTATCTATATTTTCATGATGATATCCTACACGCATAGCAAAAGCATCCTGATAAGAATACTCAGCACCTACAGCGTACATAACTTCTTTAAGTTCTTCACCAAAACCATCAGGGGCATCTCCAAAAGATTTAAAAACCCCGGAAACCCAACCAATAGAACGATAATTATCTATATTTTGACTTCTTTCTTCGTCAGTCACTGCACCATCTCCGTTTAAATCCGGATTTTGAGGTGTAGGAACCAGTAATTTATTAAGCTCTACAGTTAATCCCAGCTTATTGTAATCATCAAAAATAAAATCAAAACCAGTTCCTAGTTTCAAATTAGCAGGCAAAAAGTTAGCGCTAATTTCGTCATTATCATAGCTCAGTTTGGGTCCAAGATTCTGAATATTAAAACCGGCTCTCCATCTACCGTTAAATCTATTGTATGCAATCTCTTCAGACTGATAAAAACCGGCCACATCAATTGCAAACGAACTCGCTGCAGTAGCATCTTCAGTACCGGTAGTTACTTTTAAATTGGAACGAATGTATCTGGCACCTACCGCCATGGAAAATCTCTCACTTAATTTTAGAGAATAGGAGCCATCAAGAGCAAACTCGTTTGGTGACACAACAGGAGGATTTACATCAGATGCATCCTGTCTTAATTCAATATCGCCAAAACCAAAATAACGAAGACTTCCAGCAAAAGCACTTCTATCAGAAATTTTATTATAATAAGTAATTTGTCCTAATGAAATATCGTTAGCAAGACCTGTTAAATATGGAGTGTAACTGGCACTAATTCCTTGTTTATCGATTGCAAAAGCATATTTTGCCGGATTCCATTGCTGAGAAAAAGCATCTGATGAAGTAGCCACCCCCATATCTCCCATACCCGCAGCTCTGGCATCTGCAGACACTGTAAGAAAAGGAACTGCAGTGGTAATTATTCTTTCCTGAGCCTGAATCACTGCAATTGAAAACAAAGAAATGGTTAAAAGTATTGTTTTTTTCATTGGTTAATAGAAAATTATTTGAAACAAATATAGTGTTTTATTAAAAAGTTGCAAGTATTTCTGTTTTTAGTTTTTATTGGAATCAGACAATCGTACCACAACTGATTCCTAAACATATAAATCTATATAACTGTTGTTTTCAATTTATATTGTGCTTGTCATTATCCCGTTTTTTATTCCATCTGTTTTTTTATAAAAATCACAATTTAAAAGCAAAAACCTCACAATTTAATTATTTTAAACAGTAGTTTTAACTCTAATTTTTAAAGAAAAGTGTAAAAGCATAAAAAAAAAGCATTAAGTATATGAATAAATAATAAATAGTATAAATTTGCGTTAATTTTGAATAAAAGAAACAGTATATAATTATTTAAATGATATTGCAGGTTAATCGTTAATTATTATATTGCAATGCACAAATATTACCTTAGTAAAGAGTATGAAAGTAAATAAAATTACAGTTTTTCGATTAATGTTGTCAGTGATTGTGGCTATAGGCTTTGCTAGCTGTAGTAAGAAATCAAGTTCTAAAGGAGCCTCAAGAGCAACAGGTTGGAATGTAGACAGTAAAAAAGTTCAAGCTGCTAAAAAACAAGAAGCTGGTCCTGGATTAGTTTTTGTCGAGGGAGGAACTTTTACAATGGGAAGAGTACAGGATGATGTAATGCACGATTGGAATAACACCCCTACTCAACAACACGTTCAGTCTTTTTACATGGACGAAACTGAGGTAACTAATTTTATGTATTTAGAATACTTAGATTGGGTTAAAAATGTATTTTCGCCTACAGATGAAAATTACAAAGATGTCTATAACGGTGTTGTTCCGGATACTCTTGTATGGAGAAACCGATTAGGTTACAATGAAACGATGACTAACAACTACCTAAGACATCCTGCTTATGCCGAATATCCTGTTGTAGGAGTAAATTGGATTCAGGCGGTGGATTTTGCAAAATGGAGAACAGATCGTGTGAATGAAGGAATTTTGGAAAAAAACGGTTATTTGAAAAAAAATTCAAAAACAGAAGATGTAACTGCTGACAATTCTTTTAGTACTGAAGCTTATTTAATGTCTCCATCAACTGCCAGAGGTGGCAGTGAAGAAATTGTATTGCAAAAATCAAAAGGAAGAACAGTAAAATCAAAAGACGGAAGTACATCTGAAGCAAAAGGTGTCTATGCACAACGTTCTTCAGGAATTATTATGCCGGAATACAGATTGCCAACAGAAGCCGAATGGGAATATGCCGCAGCTGCTGATGTAGGTCAAAGAGAATACAATATCTACAAAGGACAAAAGAAATACCCTTGGTCAGGTGAATATACCCGTTCCGGAAAAAGACAAAACAGAGGAGATCAATTAGCTAACTTTAAACAAGGAAATGGTGATTACGGAGGTATTGCAGGATGGTCAGATGATGGTGCCGACATTACAAACGCTGTTAAATCATATCCGGCTAATGATTTTGGACTGTATGATATGGCTGGCAACGTTGCCGAATGGGTAGCAGATGTTTACAGACCAATTATCGATAATGAGGCAAATGATTTCAATTATTTCAGAGGAAATTTATACACTAAAAATAAAATTGGCCCAGACGGAAAAATTGAACTTGTTACTAAAGAAAACATGAAGTATGACACCCTTAGTAACGGAAAAATAATAGCACGTAATCTTCCGGGAGAAATAGCTCAGGTTCCGGTTGATGAACAAGAAACTTATCTAAGACAAAACTTTGACAAAAGCAACAACATCAATTACAGAGATGGTGACAGGCAGTCTTCCAGATACTATAATTTTGGTTCCTCTGAATCAGATAATGAGAAAGAAATTGACAAAATGTATAACTCGCCAAAACACAATGTAACTACAGATAGTTTAGGTAACATGGTTAGAAAGTATGATAAATCCAGTAAGCGAACAACCCTTATCAATGATCAAATCAGAGTATACAAAGGTGGTTCCTGGAGAGACAGAGCTTATTGGTTAGATCCTGCTCAGAGAAGATACTTTCCTCAGGATATGGCTACTGATTATATAGGATTCAGATGTGCTATGTCAAGAGTAGGGCCAAAATCAGATAAGAGAAAAACACCTAGAAATTAATTTATACAACCTATTAGATAAAAGCCCTTTGATTAGGGCTTTTTATTTTTTAAATCACTTTTTATATGAATATCCCTCACATTCATAGTTTATTTTTAAAATCTACAGGAGTTTCAACAGATACCCGAAAAATCCAGAAACAATCAATATTTGTAGCCATCAAAGGAGATCGTTTCGATGCCAATACTTTTGCAGCTGAAGCCTTGGAAAAGGGTGCTTCATATGTAATAATTGACAATGAAGCTTATTATATTGATGACAGAACCATTTTGGTAAAAAACAGTTTAACTGCTTTACAGGAATTAGCTAACTTTCATAGAAACTATTTAAAACTACCCATTATTGCACTGACAGGAAGTAACGGAAAAACAACTACCAAAGAATTAATTAATGTAGTTTTGTCTAAAAAGTACAAAACAAAAGCCACTATTGGTAATTTGAATAATCATATAGGAGTTCCTTTAACCCTGTTATCATTTGATACCAATACCGAAATAGGAATTGTAGAAATGGGAGCTAATCATAAAAAAGAAATCGAATTTCTTTGCGAGATAGCTCAGCCGGATTACGGATATATTACAAATTTTGGAAAAGCACATCTGGAAGGATTTGGCGGTGTAGAAGGTGTTATTGAAGGAAAAAGTGAAATGTATCAGTATCTTTTCAAAAATGAAAAATTAGCTTTCATCAACCTTGAAGATCCTATTCAGGTCGAAAAATCAAAAATTTTGAAGCATTATTCTTTTGGTGTTAATAAAGAAAATGCAAACGTTACAATTTCTGAAATAAAAGCAAATCCATTTGTAGAGATTTTATTTGATTCTATCCGTATTAAAACCCATTTAATAGGTTTGTACAATGCTAATAACGTTAACGCGGCTTTAACAATAGGACAATTCTTTAAAGTAGAAAACGAAGCCATAAAATCAGCATTAGAAAGCTACATACCTGAAAACAACAGATCGCAACTATTAACAAAAGCAAGCAACGAAATTATTCTGGATGCTTATAATGCTAATCCCAGCAGTATGCTGGTTGCGATAACAAACTTTTTACAGCTCGAAAAAGAAAATAAAATCATGATTTTAGGTGACATGTTCGAGTTAGGCTCTTCGACTCATCAAGAACATACAGCTTTGGTCGATTTATTAAAAAATGAAACAAACATCCAATGTTATTTTGTTGGAAAAGCTTTTTATGAATGCCAAATTCAAAAAAATAATTTCCATTTTTATGAAAATTTTGATTCCTTTTCAGCCATTATAAATAAGCAGCGTTTTGAAAACAGCACTCTATTAATTAAAGGTTCCAGAGGAATGGCTTTAGAACGCACTTTAGATTATATCAAATAGTTTTTTCAGAAAAAAAATCGGTTAACAGAAAAATAAATTAACTTTAGCCATACAGTAATTACTGTATGGCTAATTTTTTTTTGTATGAATAGAGATGAAAAGCTCAAACTGCTTCTTAAAAACAATGAATTTGATATTGTAATAATTGGCGGTGGTGCAACGGGTTTAGGCTGTGCAGTTGACGCTGCCAGCAGAGGATACAAAACTTTGCTTTTAGAAAAATATGATTTTGCTAAAGGCACTTCAAGCCGCTCTACTAAATTAATCCACGGAGGTGTTCGTTATTTGGCTCAGGGCAACATCCATTTAGTCAGAGAGGCATTATTAGAAAGAGGCCGAATACTAAGAAATGCTCCTCATGTCTCCCATACCTTGCGATTTATATTACCTGCATATCATTTATGGGACAAATATTATTATGGTTTTGGCTTATGGATTTATGAATTTCTGTCGGCAAAATTTAGCTTGGGGAAAACAAAAATTCTTTCAAAAACAGCAACTTTAAAGGAACTGCCTGATTTAAATTCCGACAAATTAAAAGGAGGAATTTTGTATTATGACGGTCAGTTTGATGACAGCCGATTAGCAATCAATTTAGCACAAACAGCATCGGATTATGGTGCTTTAGTACTTAATTATTGCGGGGTAACTGATTTTATAAAAGAAGAAAATAAGATCATTGGATTGAAAGCGAAAGAGGAGTTCTCAAATCAGGAATTTAGCATTAAATCAAAAATAATTATCAATGCAACAGGAGTGTTTGCTGATACTTTATTACAAAAAGCTGAAGGACATTCTGAAACAACAATGACTCCTTCCCAAGGAATTCATCTGGTTGTAAATAAAGAACATTTTCAAAGTTTGTCGGGAATGCTGATTCCAAAAACCAGTGACGGCAGAGTTTTATTTATCATTCCCTGGCGTAATAAACTATTACTGGGAACTACCGATACTGCTGTTAATCAAATACTTTTAGAACCGAAACCTCTAAAAGAGGAAATTGATTTTATAATCAGTCATTTTAATAAATATGCTGTCAAATCCATTACAAATACTGACATCAGTAGTGTTTTTGTTGGATTACGTCCATTAATAAAGGAAGGTTCCGGTACAAATACGGCTGTTTTATCAAGAGAACATCTTATTCAGATTTATCCTTCCGGTCTTGTAAATGTATCCGGTGGTAAGTGGACTACTTACAGAAATATGGCCGAAGAAACCATCAATAAAGCATTATCACATTCCGGATTAAATTTTGTCAGATGCAAAACAAAACGTTTGAAAATTCATGGTTTTTCCCATCACAAAAATAATTCACATTTAGACATCTATGGTTCAGATTCAGAACTCATTTTACAAATGATGAAAAAAGACTGTTCGTTATCTGAAAAAATACACCCTTCTTATCCCTACACAAAAGCCGAAATTGTCTGGGCTGTTGAAAACGAAATGGCTTTAACAGTGGAAGATGTTTTAGCAAGAAGAACAAGACTACTCTTTCTGGATGCAAAAGCGGCAACCGAAACTACAGACTGTGTCGCAGAAATAATGAGAGCAACATTAGGAAGAAATGAACAATGGAAACAAGAACAAATTATTCTTTTTAAACAATTAGCTCGGAGATATTGGATTAAATAAACTAAAAAAAAGCTCCACTATTTCTAATGGAGCTTTTTGAAACTATTTTTTAAAAAGGTTATTTTATCAATACTTTTACATTATTATTTAAGTCATCACCGGTAATATTTAAAATATAAAGACCCGGAGTATAATTATTATTCAAGCGAATTTTAAAATTTCCTTTACTATTTCCATTACTATTTAACACATTACTAAAGAATACATTCCCAGTTGTATCCATTAAAGTTGCTGTAATATTAGGAGAATTATAAGACGGAATATTAATATTAATCTGCTCTTTTACTGGATTAGGATGAATTGCAATTTCATTGGTAGTTATTCTAAAACTCCACACATTTCCTGTTGTAGTTCCGTAATCATTTATAGCATCTATTCTCCAGTAGTAATATACTCTCGAAGTTAATTCATCCGGCAACTGATACGATAAATTTTCTGAATAAGGAATCTCCACAAGTTTATTAAGATTTTCAGGATCAGTACCAAAATACACTGCGTACTTTGTCGCATCAGTATTCCCTTGCCAGACAAGATTGAAATTCTCGACAGGCAATTCTAAAAAGTAAGAACCATTTTCCGGACTTGGATTAGCTGCTTTTACCGGAGCAGGAGCTGCCTTAGTTGTTACTTCAAGGATTTCACTATAATTAGAAGAGTCGGTATTTTTAGTCGCTTTTAAGCGATAATAATATTTAGTACTATGAACGACCTCTGTATCAGTGTAAGTGATTGTATTTGCTTCAAGGTTTGCTATTGGTTCAAAAGAAACAGTGTCTAACGAACGTTCCAGCACAAAATTAGTTTCATTGTTTGAATTATCTACCCAGTTCAATACTGTAGTAGCTTCGGCTAAAGGTCTGGCAATAGTATTGGTTTCAAATGTAATAGCAGAAGGAGCATTAATAACTGTTGTATTATATATTTCAGCAATTTGCGAAGCAGACAAAGCATAATTAAATATTTTTAATTCATCTAATTTTCCTTTGTACGGTGCTGGCGCTGTTCCTGAAGCCAGTTCAAGCTCACCAATATTCCCAAGTATCAGGTCTGTTGGTTCAGCAATACCTGCTACTCCGGTTTCGCTAAGTTCACTCTGAAGTACACCATTTAAATAAAGTCGTAATTTATGATCAGCTACATCTCTCATGACCACAACATGCTCCCAATTCCCGGTAAAGAATCTTGAACCTACTCCTTTCAATTCTTTTTTAGTGACATCATCATCGATAGCAAAACGCAGTTCTCCACTTTTAAATTCGATATTATAACGTTTTCCTGTTGCTCCGGTATTTGCATTCTTTGTAAAAGAGCCCTTGCATAATAAATAAGCTGAACTTGTTGAACCGGTAGGCAATAATCCAGGTGCCGCTTTCATCCAAAAAGAAATAGAAAACGAGCCATTATTAAAATAAATTTGATCCCTGTTAGGAATACTAGCCATATAACTATTATTATTTGAGGATGAAAAATCAAGCGCTTTATTTGCTTTACCGTCAATTCTTACCGTAGTATTATCAAAATCAAGATCTAATTTACCATTGTTATTAAATTCAGATAAATCAACAATATCATCACCCTCACCGGCATCTTCTCTAAATGGCCAATGTCCTATCATATCAGTTGAAAAATCAGAAATCGTTCTAAAATGCCAAATATCACCTTCTACTGTCCCTTTTGCATTAGTTGCATCTATTCTCCAATAATAATTTGTATCGGAATTTAAACCAGAAACAGTATAAGATGGACTTGCTGCATAATTTACATCTGCTACCTTGTTTAAATTAGATGAATCTGTACCGATATAGACTGTATAAGTTATAGTATTACTACTCCCGGTCCATTTTAATACAAGGCTTCCGTTAGCAGGTTCAGCATAATTAAATTCATTGGTTGGATTTGGATTAGCTGTTTTATTTGGTGCAGAAGGCAAAGCCGGAGTTGTCACTGAATTTACATCACTATAACTCGAAGACTCTACAGCAGTGGTAGCTTTTACACGGTAATAATATTTTGTATTAGGAATTAAATTAGTATCAGTATAGGTAACAGTATTAGAATCTACTATTGCAACCTGTGAAAAAGAAGTTCCATTTGTAGAACGCTCAATTACAAAATTAGTTTCATTGTCGGAATTATCCATCCAATTTAAGATAATCTTACTCGACGGTGCAGGAGTTTCTACTGAACTTGCATTCAAAGTAATGGCAGTAGGAGGAATAACAAAATCAGGAGGAACTGTATTAATCAATCCGTTAATATATACTTCAATATTTAAATACTGAGGAGAAGTTGTGCTAAAAACCAATGCATCAGCCGCACTGTTTTTGTTTAATCCATTGCTGTCTTCCCAGACATCAGGCATTCCGTCATTATCAGTGTCCAAAGGTGCCGGAGCACCATATACATGACCTGCACCACCATTTATAAAACCGAATTGTTTAGTCAAATCAGACTGTACATAAACATAAGTCGCAGCTGTTCCCTTTGACATTAAATCAGAAATCATTAAATTATCAACCTGATCACGTCTTGGATAAGAAGCACCTACACTTGAAACAATCTTATCATATGCATTCTGAGCTGTGAGAGATGTATTTTTAAAAGGATAATCATAAGGAGTTGATAAAATACTCGCTGCATCTCCCGTAGGATATCCTGTTAAATCCTGAGGAACTAAAGTTCCATCTAATACGCCGTTTCTGTTATTATCAAAATAATTCCCCGAACCATACAAAAAGAAATTAGAATTCCCCCTGTTAAAAGGTGTAGAAATAGAAGTACTGGTATTGGGTCCGCCGATGAAATAATTATTTATAATATTTACATCTGAACTTCCCGCAGAGTCACCACCCATGATATAGGCATCACCTGATTCGGTATGTCCATAAGTGTTACCATAGTTCCCCCAGTTGTAAACTACGTTATTTACAAACTCATTAATCCCTTTAATTTTATTATTTCGCGTTTTGTTGCAGATATACAGGTTACCTATTAAACTCACCTTGCCACCTGCAGAAGGCTGTATTAAACCACCTGCCGAATGATTATGACGATGTAAACCTTGTCCAATAATAGAATTCTGAATTGTAATATTATCTGGACTTGTCCCTTTACTATCCCAGTTAATAGAAAACACTTCATCTGTCCCCCATGTAAAAGTCATATGATCAAAAATCATGTTTGCACCATTAGCTAAACCTGATGCATCTTGATTCTGTGAAGTACCACCATAACGAATACGCAGATAACGTGCAATAGTATTGCTAGCTCCTGTAAATGTAACTCTTGGACCTAAAAAAACAATACCTTCTCCGGGAGCAGTCTGACCGGCAATAGTAGTATTTTTAGCAACGACAATTTGGGACTGCAGATTAACTATACCTCCCACTTTAAAAATCACAAAACGACCTTCCTGACTAACAGCATCACGAAATGAACCAGGTCCACTATCATTTAAATTTGTAACTAAGTAAATTTGAGGATTACTGGCTCCTCTTGCTCCGGTTGTATATCTTCCGAATCCCTGAGCTTCTGGAAAGGCTAATGTTTGAGAGTGCAAAGCCTCAGAAGTTAGCACAAGCCCATACAACAATAAAGCTTTTGGTACTTGTTTGAAAAGTAAAGTTTTTAATTTCATAAATAAATAATTTAGGTTGGTTATACCAAAAATATCCATTTAACATTTTATTAGCATCCTGCGCTATCCTGCACTGACAAGTGTACTATTTAAGCTAATTACATTACTTTAAAGAAAATAAAGTTATATCCATGAACAGAAAAATGCCAAGACTTCCCAATACAATAATATCAAACAGTGATTAGAAATATCTTAGCGGGTCTTCCCAAATGACAAAAAGAATTACCCAAACAAATTATAAGTAGATATAAAAGTGACAAAATAAATTTGTAAGAGTAAAGAAGAAAAAAAAACTTGAACCGTAGCAAAGGAGGTTTGTTTTGTGTATCTTTATTTCAAGACAGGATAATTCCAAAACAAAAAATCCCGTTTCTATCGAAACAGGGTTTATAGAATGAAACAAGTTCAGATTAAAGAAAGGCGACGA
>NZ_JBELQA010000011.1:0-95957 GCF_046000495.1 Flavobacterium plantiphilum | reverse complement strand
GTGACAACTACTTATACCGTAACTAAAACGCATATTGCTTCCGGTTGTAGTGATACTGACGAAGTAACTGTGACAGTGAATAAAGTGTTACCAAATGCTAATGCAGGAAATGATGGGCTTATCTTATGCGGTACAAGTACTGTATTGCTTTCAGGGTCTTCGACTACTCCAGGAGCTACGTTTGCCTGGGTAGCCAGCAATGGAGGTAATATTGTTTCAGGTGCTGATACAGCGACTCCAACTGTTAATACTGCCGGTACTTATACTTTAACCGTTACTAATCCGGCTAATGGTTGTACAGCTACTGATGATGTCATGGTAACTGTTCAGGTTTGTTCCGATGCATTATGTACTTATACCCAAGGTTACTATGGAAACATTGGTGGTATGTCTTGTGCTCCTGATGGATTAGGTGGATTTGCGAGTTATACAACCAAATCGCTTATCGAAAAAGCCTTGGCTAATTATGGAGGCGCTATGTATATTGGTATAAAAGATGTTCGCCATGTTTCAGTCATGAATACGATGACAGATATTGATGCAGTTATAGCGGTGTTGCCAGGTGGTGGCATGAGTAAAGTGCTTCCTACCGGACCTAATAATGGATTGCATTCAATAAGTAATCTTCCTCAAAGTTTGTTGAGAGATGGAAACATTAATAATACTTTATTAGCGCAAACTATTGTTTTAGGTTTGAACTTAGGAATCAATTCGAATTTGGGTAACTTTGAACTACAGGCTGGAACTTTTGCAACCGCAGATTCTGAAGGAGGTTGCGGATCTGATACCGCCAAAGCACGTTCTTGTAATCCTGATGGTACAGCAAATAATGAATATGAATTTTATAGTATTCCTGCTAATATTGTAACTGCTTTAGGCGGTAATGCTACTGTTCAGGGATTATTTGCCTTAGCAAATCAGGCTTTAGGTGGCGGAAGCACTAATGGAGTATCGTTAAGTGCTATTGCAGATGCGGTTGATAAAATCAATAATGCTTTTGATGGTTGCAGGATACCAATGGGTTATGGTATTCAGCCATTAGAGTGTCCGGTAATTGAGCCCGTTGCGTCTGACTTAACAGCTAAAACAATTGAAGCTGCCGGTTTTATTGCTTACCCTGTTCCAATTGAAGGGCAATTGTCAGTACAATGTACTTTTGATTATACTTCCGGTGTTACTATTGAAGTGTTTAATAGTAAAAATCAATTGGTTTATACTAAAACAGAAGCTCAATGTACTAATGGTACAATAATTACATTAGATTATAATTTTAATAGCGAACAACAACAGGTTTTCTATATAAGATTAACAACTAGCGAGGGATCTACAGTTCATGATGTAATATCTGCTGCTAAATAGTTACTAATAAATTTAAATTAAAGGAGTACCCGTTTGTGTAACGGGTACTTTTTTTATTGGTAAAAGAGAAAAGTTGTTTGTAAATTAAATTTTGGCACAATTAATGAATAATAAATTACATATCTTAATCATAAAAAAAAATATCATGAAAAAAATAATAACACTTTTTGCCTTTGTTGGTCTTTTGGCTTTTTCTGCTTGTTCATCTTCAGATGATTTTGATGAAGATAATGATACTATTCCATTAGTTTTTGAAATTGAAAGTGAGGATTTTGTATTTAATAATGTTGATGGTTATAACTTAAGTTATACTTTTCAACAATGGATAGGAGATGATTTGTATGATGATGAAACGGTTCTGATTTACAGGCTTGAGGATGTTCTTAATTCAGGTGCTCCGGTATGGCAGTTGATACCAAGAACGCTTTATCTTGATGAAGGAGAGCTTGATTATGATTATAATTTTAGCCCAATCGGATTTAAAATTTTTGCCGGAGGTAATTATAATTTGAATTTAACGCCTCAATATTTAAATAATCAAACTTTTAGAGTTGTTATAATTCCTGCAGTTTTTGCAACTTCATTAGATACAACTAATTATAATGAAGTGATGAATACCTTAAAACTGTCTGAAAATCAGGTTAAAAAAGTCAAATTGTAAGAGCTTAATTTAACACAAAAAAAGGAAATCTTTCGGATTTCCTTTTTTTATGTGTTATACTTTTTTCTTGCGTTTTTCTTTTCGAATCGAAGCAATAATCCCCGACAGCAGAGCAATTGCAATAAATGCTAAAGAAGCCCATTCCGGCAGGTGTATAAATTTATGAAGTATCATTTTTAAACCCACAAAGGTTAAAATAGCAATTAAGCTATATTCTAAATAACTGAATTTTTCCAGCATATTTGCTAAGAAGAAGTACATAGAACGTAGTCCTAAAATGGCAAAAATATTCGAACTAAATACCAAAAAAGGATCGGAAGTAATTGCTAAGATAGCCGGTACGCTGTCTAATGCAAAAAGAACATCCATTACCTCAATAAGAATCAAAGCTACAAATAACGGTGTAGCGGTATTAATGTTGTCGATTTTAACAAAAAAATGCTCTCCTTCAATTTTTGTTGTGATTGGGGTGAGTTTTCTTAAGTATTTGTATATTGGTGAGTTGTGCGGATTGTATTCATGGTCTTCTTTTGTGAAAAACATTTTGATAGCTGTGTAAATCAGGAAAGCACCAAACAAATAAGTCGTCCAGGCAAATTTGTTGATAATCATAACACCAAAATAAATCATAAGACCTCTAAAAAGGATAGCACCAATGATTCCCCAAAATAAGACACGATGCTGGTATTTTTTAGGTATTCTGAACGAAGAAAATATAATAGCAATTACAAATATATTATCGATACTTAAAGAGAGTTCGATCAGGTATCCTGTGATGTACTTCATTGTGGCAGCCATCGGTTTCAGATGATCCGGATTTTCTATATAATGATTTTGGTATAACCAATACACAACACCTGAAAAAAGGAAAGATAAGGAAACCCAGATTCCGGTCCATTTTCCGGCTTCTTTGGAACTAATTACATGAGGCGTTTTGTTGAATACTCCAAGGTCAAGTGCCAGAAATATTAAAATTGCTGTTAAAAAACAAATCCAGACTAGCATAGAAATTTTTTTTGATGATTTACAAAGATAATTTTTTGAACTCTATTATGTGTTTATTCTTTGTTAATCTGTTTATTGATTAATAAAAAAAGTGCCTCCATTTCTGAAGGCACTTTAGTTTTATAAAGAAGCAATTATTACAATGCAGATTTAACTGTTTTGATAATTCTTGCAGCAATTTTGTATGGATCACCGTTAGAAGCTGGTCTTCTGTCTTCTAACCATCCTTTCCATCCTTTTTGAACAGTCATTAAAGGAATACGGATAGAACATCCTCTGTCAGATACTCCGTAAGAGAAATCGTTGATAGAAGCAGTTTCGTGTTTACCTGTTAAACGTTGGTCGTTGTAAGCTCCGTAAACAGCAATGTGTTCTTTAGTTACAGGACGGAAAGCCTCACAGATTTTTTCGTAAACTTCCTGAGAACCACATGTTCTTAATACTTCGTTAGAGAAGTTAGCGTGCATACCAGAACCATTCCAGTCAGTATCACCTAGTGGTTTTGGGTGGTATTCAATATAGTAACCATATTTCTCAGTCAAACGGTCTAATAAATATCTTGCAACCCAGATTTCATCACCTGCTTTTTTAGCTCCTTTTGCAAATAATTGGAATTCCCATTGTCCGCAAGCAACCTCTTGGTTGATTCCTTCAAAGTTGATTCCTGCAGCGATACATAAATCAGCATGCTCTTCAACTAATTTTCTACCGTGAGTGTTTTTTCCACCTACAGAGCAGTAGTACATTCCTTGTGGAGCAGGATATCCTCCAACAGGGAAACCTAATGGTAATAAAGTTTTAGTATCCATGATGAAATATTCCTGTTCGAAACCAAACCAGAAATCATCATTGTCATCATCAATTGTAGCTCTACCGTTAGATGGGTGTGGAGTTCCGTCAGCATTCATAACCTCACACATAACTAAGTATCCGTTGATGCGGTCTGGATCCGGATAGATAGCAACTGGTACTAAAAGACAATCAGAAGAACCACCTTCAGCTTGTCTTGTAGAAGAACCGTCAAAAGACCAGTTACCAATTTCTTCTAAAGTTCCCTGAAAATTTTCATGCTCTTCAACTTTAGTTTTGCTTCTAAGATTTTGAGTTGGTTCATATCCATCTAACCAAAGGTACTCTAACTTTATTTTTGCCATAATAATATAAATTAATTTTCTTTATTTTAACTGAGGTGCAAATATATAATAATTTTTTTAGTGCTGAAAACCCTGGGGTATCTTTTGTTTGAATGAATGTTATTTTTCACATTACTATATTTTGGTGGGGGGTATATTCAAAAAAAAGCAATTTTGATACTAAATAAAATATAATTTGATAATGGCTCATCCTTCTTTTTTTAGTTCAACTTTCTTTATCTTTGTGTTTTTTAATTATAAATTGATTATTAACAGTTTAAAAAACACTCCTGATGTCAACAATACGTTTTCAAGCGCTACAAGAAGCTTCTAATAGAAAAGCAGTACATTTTGAAGAAACAAACAGAAAGTCAAGCATTTTTGGCTCAAATGTATTTAATGAAAAAGCAATGAAGCAATATTTGACTTCGGATGCATTTAAAGCGGTACAGGGAGCTATTGAAAGTGGTACAAAAATAGACAGAAAGCTGGCAGATTATATTGCTATGGGTATGAAAGAATGGGCACTTGCCAAAGGAGTTACTCATTATACCCACTGGTTTCAGCCTTTAACCGGCACAACAGCTGAGAAACATGATGCTTTTTTTGAAACTTCTTTTGATGGTAGTGATCCTGTAGAAAAGTTTGGAGGAGCTCAATTAGTACAACAGGAACCGGATGCTTCGAGTTTCCCTAACGGCGGAATCAGAAACACATTTGAAGCCCGAGGTTATACTGCCTGGGATCCAACCTCTCCTGCGTTTATTTATGGTACAACATTGTGTATTCCAACAGTTTTTATTTCTTATACAGGTGAGGCTTTAGATAATAAAATTCCTTTATTAAGAGCTCTAGCAGCTATGGATGAGGCAGCTACTGAAGTCTGTCGTTATTTTGATAAAAACGTAAAAAAAGTTACCGCAACTTTGGGTTGGGAGCAAGAATATTTTCTGGTAGATAAAGCCTTAGCGCATTCCCGTCCTGATTTGATGATGACCGGAAGAACATTGTTAGGACATACTTCAGCTAAAGGGCAGCAACTTGATGATCATTATTTTGGGTCGATTCCTACACGGGCTTTGACTTATATGCGTGATTTGGAACAGGAATGTATGTTGCTTGGAATTCCGGTAAAAACCCGTCATAATGAGGTGGCTCCTAATCAATTTGAGTTGGCTCCTATTTTTGAAGAAACTAATTTAGCGGTAGATCATAATTGTCTTTTGATGGATATTATGCAAAAAGTGGCTGAGCGCCATGATTTTAAAGTGTTATTGCATGAAAAACCTTTTAAAGGAGTAAATGGTTCCGGGAAGCACAACAACTGGTCATTGGCAACAGATACCGGGGTGAATCTATTGAGTCCAAGTAAAACCCCAATGAGTAATTTGCAATTTCTGACTTTCTTTATTAATACAATTAAAGCGGTAAATGATTATGAAGAATTACTTCGTGCATCGATTGCAACGGCAAGTAATGATCACCGTTTAGGAGCTAATGAAGCGCCACCGGCCATTATTTCGGTATTTATTGGAGAACAACTAACGAAGGTTTTAGCCGAATTAGAAAGTGTGACCAGAGGGAAATTATCCCCTGAGGAGAAAACCGATTTGAAACTCAATGTAGTTGGGAAAATTCCGGAAGTAATATTAGATAATACAGACAGAAACAGAACGTCCCCTTTTGCCTTTACCGGAAATAAATTTGAGTTTAGAGCAGTGGGTTCTTCAGCAAACTGTTCCAATGCAATGACTACTTTAAATACTATCGTTGCTAAGCAATTACGAGATTTTAAAGTAGAAGTAGATGCTTTGATTGATTCGAAAGCAATGAAAAAAGACGATGCAATCTTTAATGTTTTAAGAGAATATATCAAGGTTTCTAAAGATATTCTTTTTGAAGGTGACGGCTATAGTGAAGCCTGGGAAAAAGAGGCTAAGAAAAGAGGATTGAGTAATTTTAAAACTACTCCGGAAGCTTTAAAAGCCAGAGCATCAAAACGAGCCTTGGATTTGTTTTCTGAACTAGGGATTATGAATCATGTGGAAGTAGAAGCGCGTTACGAAATTGAATTAGAAGAATACACTAAGAAAATCCAAATTGAAAGCAGAGTCTTAGGAGATATTTCTAAAAATCATGTGATTCCAACGGCTATTCGTTACCAAAATACTTTGATTGAAAATGTAAAAGGTCTGAAAGATATTTTTGGCAATGAATTTGAATCTATAGCTAAAGAACAAATAGGTCTGATTAAAGAAATTTCACTTCATATTGAAGGCATTAATGCTAAAGTGGAAGAAATGCGAAATGAAAGAAAGAAAGCTAATATGCTTAACAATGCTCAAAAAACGGCAGAAGCTTATTGTAATAAAGTAAAACCGTATTTTGAAATTATTAGAAACCACTGCGATAAATTAGAATTATTAGTAGATAATGAGTTGTGGACCTTAACTAAATACAGAGAGTTGTTGTTTACGAAATAAATAGAAGTTAGAGGTTAGGCGTTAAGAGTCATGGGTAATGAGAAGCAACTCTTAAAACATAACTCTTAACACCTAACTTTTCCTCCTTTAACTTCTAAAAAATAATTATCTTTGCCGCAAAACCAAGTTGCCTTAATGCAACTACACAATTACAATTCATGAGTTCAGATACTTCAAAAAGATATGCACAAAGAGGTGTTTCGGCATCTAAAGAAGATGTACATAATGCTATAAAAAACATAGATAAAGGATTGTTTCCTCAGGCATTTTGCAAAATTGTTCCTGATTATCTAACCCAAGACGAAGAATATTGTCTGATTATGCATGCCGACGGAGCTGGAACTAAATCTTCGCTGGCTTATATGTACTGGAAAGAGACAGGAGATATTTCTGTCTGGAAAGGTATTGCTCAGGATGCATTGATTATGAATATTGATGATTTATTGTGTGTAGGGGCAACCGATAATATTTTACTTTCTTCAACTATCGGAAGAAATAAAAACCTAATTCCTGCCGAAGTAATTTCGGCAATTATCAACGGAACTGAAGAGTTAATTCAGGAGTTAGCTTCTTTTGGAGTTAGTATCCACTCAACTGGTGGTGAAACTGCCGATGTGGGTGATATAGTTCGAACTATTATTGTCGATTCTACTGTTACAGCCCGAATGAAACGTTCTAAAGTAATTGATAATGCTAATATTCAGGCTGGTGATGTCATCGTTGGATTGGAATCTTTCGGGCAGGCTTCTTATGAAAAAAGCTATAATGGCGGAATGGGAAGTAATGGATTAACATCCGCTCGTCATGATGTTTTTGGGAAATATTTGGCAACAAAATACCCTGAAAGTTACGATGCTGCTGTTCCTGAAGAATTAATTTATTCCGGTCAGGTAAAATTAACTGATGCAGTAGAAAATTCTCCAATCGATGCCGGACAATTAGTGCTTTCTCCAACGCGTACTTATGCGCCAATTATCAAGAAAATTTTAGACCAATATTCGTCTGATGAAATTCACGGTATGGTTCACTGTAGCGGTGGAGCGCAAACTAAGATTTTACATTTTGTAGAAAATTTACACATTATAAAAGATAATTTATTCACAGTTCCACCTTTGTTCCAATTAATTCAGGAGCAATCAAAAACGGATTGGAAAGAAATGTATCAGGTATTCAACTGTGGACATCGTATGGAAATTTATGTTCCTGAAGCCGTAGCACAGGATATAATTGCTATTTCAAAATCATTCAACGTAAACGCTCAAATTGTTGGTCGTGTTGAAGCTTCGGATAGTAAAAAGCTGACTATTATCAGCGAATACGGGACTTTTGAATATTAATTAGGGAGTTGCTAAGAAACTAAGACGCTAAGTTACTGAGATTTCATATTTCAGTTTATAAAGTATCTCAGTACCTCAGAATCTTAGAGCCTCAGAAACTTTAACAACATGTACGAATTAGTTTTTTGGAAATATTTAGAAGAAGTTTATCTGAATCATCAGGAGGTCTATGAAGCTATTGGTGAACAGGAAACCATTGATGGATTAGAAGAACTTCCTTTATCTGTTATTATGAACCGAATTGCTTCTGTCTTTTCCAAATGGGAACGAGTAGATGAGAACAGCTGGAAAAATAATGACGGAGTAGGTGCTTTTCAGGTAAAAACAACTGCTCAGACGGTTGAAATAGATTGTTACGGAACATCCGGAAAAACCATGGATAAATTAGTAGATATTATGGAAGAATTTAAATGTCCTCTTTTTGACCCTCAAATTCCGGCCCGATATGACGAAATGTACGAAGAGGAAGAGTAAAATACAAAAGCGTTAAGATTTAAACTTAACGCTTTTTTTTGTTTTTATCACTTTTTAGTGGTGTCGTTTGTATCGTTCTCTTCTTCTTTATTTTGTTTAGGAGTGTTTTTAAAACCAATCAATTTACGGTATTTGGTTTCAGTTTCTTCAAGTTCTTCCTCCATTTTTTTGTATTTGCTAATATCTTTAATGGTTATTACCGCTGCAATCACTTTATTGTCCTGATCAATCAAAGGACGTCCACTAATGAGCACTCTTCTTTTTTCACGGGAATCAGGATCCCAGAGTACTAAATCTACATCGTCAGTGATTTCACCATTAAATGCGCGTTCCATAGGTAAATTTTGTGCAGGGAATATGGTTTTCTCATCGGGGAAATAGAGTTCAAAATGGGCTGTTAAATCAGTCGAGATTTTATCATCTTCTTCAATGCCAAAAATATCATTTGCCATATAATTAGCCAGAATTACTTTTTTATCCGCATTAGCTACTATAACTCCTTCGCCAATATTTTCAACTATAACCCGTAATTTTTCTTCATTTTCAGACAATTCATCTACGGCTTTTTGCTGTTCCTGTTCCAACTTCACTTTTTCAGTGATATCTCTGGCTGCAGAATAAATAATTCCTTCTTTGAGATCAATACTGCTGTTCCAGTCCAGCCATCGGTAGCTACCGTCTTTGTGTCGGATTCTGTTTTTAAAACTGATAACCGTGTTGCCTTTTTTTATTTTGGAAAATACTTCATCTGAAACTGAACGGTCATCCGGATGTGTGAGATCTATAAATTTTATCTCATCCATGTCTTTTTGAGTGTATCCCAGTGTATTTGTAAATGCAGCATTTATTTTGATAAAATGATTGTTTTTAGCAACGGTAAAAATATCAAAAGACATATTGAAAAAAGCATCGGTGGCTTTTAAAGAATCCTCCAGTTTTTTTCTTTCCGTGATATCAGTAGAAATCCCTCCGATTGCATAGATTCTTCCTTTAGCATCAAACAACGGAAATTTTACAGCCAGATAGGTATGAGGACCGTCTTTTTCCTGGATGGTTTCTTCGGATTTTAATTCGACTAATTTTTTTGCTACTTCTAAATCAGAATTCCGGTAAATTTCAGCAGTTTCTTTTGGTAAGAAATCAAGGTCTGTTTTTCCGATAATCTTATCGTTTTCGGTTCCGAATAATGTGTCAAAATGTTTGTTGACTAATAAGTATTCCCCATTTAGTTTTTTTATAAAAATAGGATTCGAAGTATTATCAATAATAGATTGTAGTAATTGTTGGTTTTCTTCCAGTCTTTTTTGTACTGTTTCCTTAGCTTTTAATTGTGCTCTGATAATAAAATAAACTACAATTAATAAAAACGCAGAAAGTATAAACAGTATTATTTCTATTACTTCAAGTTTAGAGTCCATTGTAGTATCCCGGTCAGGATCTAATCGCATCAGGAAAATAAATGCGGCGGTTATGACAACAAACAGATTAATAATAAAACCAGGAAATATTTTTTTTTCAAGTGAAATGTTCATGATGAAATAATTTTTATTTGGTTTTATGAAGTTAACAAATATTATTCTGATTCCCGGTTTTTGCTTTGTAATTTCAGCAAAAGTCTCATGGCTTTACTTTTTCAAATCGCATTAAATTTAAACTGAATATAATGACAATCAGAGTTACCCCTACATCAGCTGCAATGGCCAGTACTAGATTACTGTATCCAAAAACAGCCAGTAAAATAAATACCAGTTTTGTTATAATAGCACCAAACGTATTGATTTTTATTTGCTTTATTGTCTTTTTACCCAGTCGCACAAGAAATGGAATTAAGGAAAGCTGATCATTCATTAAAGCTATATTAGCAGTTTCTATTGCGGTATCACTTCCTGCGGCTCCCATGGCGATTCCTACGGTACTCAATGCGAGTGCAGGCCCATCATTAATGCCGTCTCCTACCATCGCAATTTTATCATACTGCTGCAATAATGCTTTTATTTCTTCTGATTTTTGTTCAGGTAGTAAACCGCCAAAAGTTTTTGTAATCCCTACTTTTCGGGCTACATAATGTGCCGCTTTTTCACTGTCGCCGGTAAGCATAATAACCGAGATGTTTTGTTCCTGTAATTGTTTAATAGCATCATAACTATCCGGTTTAATTTCATCGGTTAATCCGATAATGCCGTTCACTTCTTTGCCAAAACTAATAACTACACTTGTTTTGCCTTCACCGGATAATTTAGCTACAATAGACTCTACTTCTTCAGATATAGTATTGTATTCCCGGATAAAATCTAATTTGCCAATCATTACCGTATCTGTGCGACAGGCTTCCATTTTTGCAATAGCTCCTTTTCCAATGACGGTTTTAAAATCTTTTGCTGTCTGAGGCTGAAAACCTTCTTCTCTGGTAGCTTTGATGATGGCTTGCGCCAATGGATGCTCTGAAAATAATTCAGCTCCGGCAGCACAGGAAAGTAGTTCCTGACGGCTGGTTCCCACCAGTGGAAAAACATCTGAAACTACAGGATTTCCATAAGTAATTGTTCTGGTTTTATCCATGGCAACAGCCTGGATATCCGCTAAGGCTTCGATATATTTCCCTCCTTTGACCAGAGCACCTTTTGCGGAGGCATTCCCAATAGCAGCATAAATGGCCACCGGTGTAGAGATGACTAATGCACAGGGACAGGCAATTACTAAAAGTGTTACGGCCTGTTGAAGCCAATGATCAAAATCTAATTGAAGCAGAAATACAGGAATAATAAAAATTAAAAGGGCTATCCCGATAACAATAGGTGTATAGAGTTTGGAAAAACGCTGAATAAATTTTTGAGTTTCACTTCTCGCAGCTCCGGATTCAAAAGTAAGTTGGATAATCTTGGCAAAAGTAGTATCCGTAGAACGTTTAGTGGTTTTGATTTCAATAAAACCATTGCTGTTGAGTGTTCCTGCAAAAACAGTATCACCCGGTTGTTTATCTTTGGCTATAGGTTCGCCTGTTATCGCTGATTCATCGATTAAACTTGTTCCCCAGGTAATTTCTCCATCTAGTGGAATAATTTCCCCGGCTTTAATCTGGATAATGCTTCCTGGTTCAATTTCTTCAATAGGTATTTCCTTATTTTCTGTTTTTACAAATGCAGTTTTAGGAATGCTTTTGATTAATTTATTAAGAGCAGATTTTGAGTTTTCCAGCCCAATATCTTCCAGACGTTCCCCTAAAACATACAATACAATCACAACGGCTGCTTCAGGATATTGCCCCAGATAAAGTGCGGCGATTACTGCAATAGTCATCAGTAAATTAATACTGCTAAAATTTAGTTTTAATAGTGATTGTAATCCTTTAAGGATGACCTCATAACCAATTATAATTATGAAAGCACTAAAGACAAATGGCTCGTAGGGCATAGGCAAATGGATTCCCAGAAGGGATAATATTTCAAGAATGATTACAATGGTAACACACAGGAGTAAAAAAATAAACTTTTTATCTTTTAAAGGTAAATTCATAGGACACATTTTTTATTCGAAAGTAAGTTTGGAAATAATATTTATTTTCTTCGAATTTTAGCGCAAAATTGCCAATGGT
The DNA here is from genome assembly GCF_046000495.1 of Flavobacterium plantiphilum. NCBI lineage: Bacteria > Pseudomonadati > Bacteroidota > Flavobacteriia > Flavobacteriales > Flavobacteriaceae > Flavobacterium > Flavobacterium plantiphilum. The sequence goes on along the minus strand of NZ_JBELQA010000011.1, from coordinate 83,913 downwards.
ATTAGATTGACCATCTTTTAAAACAATTAGATGAAACCATTTTGGATCATTTCATCTAATGACTTTATTTACTAATTTACTGAAAATTTATGTTACCGCCTTTATCTTTAATAAAACCTTAAGATTATATAATATTGCTTCACGGGAAATGTGTAATAAAAGAAAAAGTTTGCGACATTTGTACAAAATACGAAATAATGAAAATAAACCTTAAAAACGGAATTGATAAACTCATTTTCGGTATGAAGCAAAAAGATGTGGAAGCCGTTTATGGAAAACCTGACAGAAATTATAAAGACGAAGATGATAATATAATTTTTGTATATAATAAATTCAAAATGCGTCTGACTTTTTACAAAGACGAAGATTTTAAAATGGGTTACATCGTAGCTTCGGCTGCTAATTTAGAATTATTTGGCAACAAAGTTATAGGCAGAAATATAAAAGACGTGAAAAAAGATTTAGCACCGAAAGGCATTACAAAATTCGCTCAGGAAGAATTTGATACTTTTGAAAACTATTTTGATGAAAACCATTGGTTGTTATTTCAAACCGAATTTAATGAAGTTGTCAAAGTTGAAGTAGGTGCAATTATCAATGATAAAGACGAATTTGACTGGAAATTTGGAAAAAAATAAATTTACCTTTAATAAAAAAAACGAACCCTTTCATTTTTTAGATTGAAAGGGTTTTTTTAGTTATTTTGATTTATTCAGGCTATATAAACCACCTCCTAAAAGTAATACTGCAAAGCCAACATATAAATACCCTTTTTGTTGTCCCGACTCATCAGAAGCTTCAATTTTTATACCCAGAAAATTAATCTCATTAGTGTTTTCCTGTATTTTATTTATTCCTATATAACCTATGAATAAACTAAGAATGATTAATACGACTGCAATAATTTTGGATAGATTCATAATTTTATGTTTTTTGAATTTATCTAATATAATAAAAAAAATAAAGACAGCAATAGCAGAAAACGGTTTAGTTACATGTTTGATGAAATTAAAAAGCGATTTTCAATCATTTCCATAAAAAAAGTCCGCTTTGCATTTACAAACCGGACTTAATTTTATAATTCGAAAGTTATTTTGTTGTTTCTGTTTGTTTGTCAAAAATTTCTATTTCAAAAATTAGTGTGGCATTAGGTGGTATCACTCCGCCGGCACCACTTTCTCCATAAGCTAATCCGGCAGGGATAAAAGCAGTAATTCTATCTCCAAAAGAAAGCAAATCTATTGCTTCAATGAATCCCGGAATCATACCGTCTTTTTTGCCTGCTTCAAAAGGAAAAGGTTTATAACCGCCCTGCACGGCTCTCATTTCGTTATATTGATTATAGGCTTTTGCCACTTCTTCGCGGCTGCTGTCAAATAGTTTTCCGTCTTCTAAAAAACCTGAATAATGAAAATATATAGTACTGCCGGGTGTGGGTTTAACGCCTGCTTCTTTTTTGGTTATTTTATAAGCCAAACCCGATGGAGTAGTGGTTGCCGTTGTTTTTAAATTAGCAAAAAAAGCGGCTTTCTCAGCTGTTAAAGCGGCCATTTTTTCTTTCTGTATTTTCTCGGCCTCGGCTTTAGCTTCTGCTTCTTTTCTTTCTTCTTCGTCTTTATTGTTGTAATAATCAGCAAATACTTTTTCGGCTTTGAATTTCTTGGCTAATTTGCCTTTTTGAGTAATAGTGATATTTTTAATAACGTCATCCTGAGTAATACTGTTGACTACATCCATTCCTTCAATAACATGACCAAAAATAGTATGTTTTCCGTTAAGCCACGGCGTATCTTTGTGGGTGATAAAAAATTGGCTTCCGTTTGTTTTCGGACCTGAATTGGCCATTGCGAGTATTCCGCCTTTATCAAATTTTAATTCAGATATAAATTCGTCTTTAAAAGAATAACCGGGTCCTCCGGCGCCAGTTCCTTGCGGATCACCACCCTGAATCATGAAATCACTAATAACACGGTGAAATTTTAAACCATCAAAGAAAGGTTTGCCTTTTAATTTCTTATCAGTTACAAATTCATTTTTGCCTTGCGCCAGACTAATAAAATTGGCTACTGTAACAGGTGTTTTTTGAAAATCTAATTCCAGAATTATAGCTCCTTTATTAGTGTTTATTGTTGCAAAAATACCATCTTGTTTAATAGGTTTGGCTTTTTCAGTTTTTTTGTTAACCAGTTTTTTGGTAGTTTCCTGTGCCTGTAGATTTGCTAAAGCAAAAAAGGCTAAAAATAATAATTTCAGTTTCATTGGGTGTAATTTATGCTAATAGTTTTTTTACAGGGATTAATTGGCCGATATTAACTCTATTTCGAAAGTCAGATTTGCATATGGAGGTATAATATCGCCGGCACCTCCGGCTCCGTAAGCCAGATGGGAAGGGATAAATAAAACGGCTTTGTCTCCCGGAACCATTTTAGTAAGTCCTTCTATAAAACCTGGTATCAAACCGTCTTTTCTTCCTGCCTGAAAAGGAATGGGTTGGTAACCGCCTTGTTCTGCTCTGGCAGGATCGTATTTTCCAAAAGCACGGGCTACACTTTCAACCGAAGTGTCAAATAACCTTCCGTCTTCCAGAAAACCGGCATAATGGATAAAAAGAGGTGTACCTTTTACAGGCTTTTTACCACTTCCTTTTTGAGTAATAATGTATTTTAGTCCCGAAGCAGTTTTAGTTGCTTTTGCTTTTAAAGCATCAAAATAAGCTGCTTTCTCTTCAATTACTTTGCCATATTTAGCTTCATATTCTTGTTGGTTTTTTGCTTCAAGATCCATTTGCTCTTTTTGCTTTTTGGATTCAACAGAAAAATAATCATAGAAAGTTTTAACAGCATTGAATTTTTTTGCGGCTTCTCCTTTACGGATGATAGTAATGGACTCGATTAAATCATTTTCTTCAATTTTATTGACAACTTCCATTCCGTTGTCTACTACATGACCAAAGATGGTGTGTTTGTTATCCAGCCATGGAGTTGGAACATGTGTGATAAAAAACTGACTGCTGTTTGTTGCAGGACCGTTATTAGCCATTGCTAAAAGTCCTTCTTTGTCAAAAACTAAGTCGCTAAACTCATCTTTAAATTTATAACCGGCATCTCCCGAGCCTGTTCCCAGCGGATCTCCTGCCTGTATCATAAACCCTTTAATAACCCGATGGAATTTTAAACCGTCATAAAACGGACGTCCTTTAAGATGTTCGTTCGTGACAAAATCATTTTTTCCTTCGGTAAGTGTAATGAAATTAGCAACAGTAATAGGTGCTTTTTTGTAATCTAATGCTAAATAAATATCCCCTTTACCGGTTTCAATTTTGGCATATAAACCATCAGCTAAATTTTTATTTTCTTCTTTACAACAAATAAAAGTTGTAAGGAGAAGTAAGGCAAATAAAACGGTTTTTTTCATAATAGATTATGTTAAACTTATTGTTGTAAGGTATCTTGTGCCGTCGGTTTGGTTTTCAGAATGACTTTTTTTCTTTTTTTAATACTGTCTAAATTTAAAGAGCTATTTTGCTCTAATTCCTTCCTGTAAACAGCTTCAGGTTTGAAATCATTTAAAGTTACTGTGCAAATTAAAGGCTGATTAGGACCAATTTTTTTATTATCACCATGATAGCCATAGGCGATATGGGAAGGAAACAGAAAACTGACTCTTTCATTTTTACGCATCAGTTTGATGCCTTCTCTTAATCCTGTCATGATTTCCTGTTTGTCTACGCGATACACCTGAGATCTCAATTCTACTTCGGTGTAGATTATATTGCCATCAAGATCTTTTAATTCATAATTAAAAAAAGCCACATCGCCTTTTTTAGGTGTTAATGTATCCGAGGTATTTCTTGTTTCATAAGTATACCAGTAGCCTTTTGTAGAAGCAAAGTAGCTAATATTAGGATTTTTTTTCATTACAGCTGCAATGCGATCTTCTTCAGTAGCAATTAGTTTTTTATTTCTTTCTACTGATTTTTTCATAAAAACACCAGAGGCTCTTGATACGGGACGTCTTGCATCCTGATGCTGTTTACAGGCTGAAAAACTAATGCAGAAAAGACAACATACAACAATTATTCGGATGACTTTCATAATGTTTATATGGTTAAGTTGTGTACTATTTTTTCAAATTTTTGGATGGTTTCTTCCATAGATATTTCTGATTTCCCTCCGGCAGCATTCCGATGTCCGCCACCGTTAAAATAAGTTCTTGCAAATTCATTTACATCAAACTCTCCCTGAGAACGGAAAGAAATTTTAATAATGTTTTCGTCTGCGTTTTCGATAAAAATAGCAGTAAACTGAATTCCCTTTATGCTTAAACCATAGTTTACAATGCCCTCAGTATCACCTTTTACATAATTGAAACTATTTAATTCTTCCTGAGTTAAAGTAGTGTAAGAGGTTTTGTATTCCGGAATTACTTTTAAGTTTTGCAATGCTTTTCCAAGTAATTGCAGGCGGTGGTACGAACTATTGTCGAAAAGCAGGTTAGGGATAGCAGTATTTTCTACACCTAAATCAATTAATTCGGCTACAATTCTATGGGTGTTTCCGGTAGTGTTTGGGAATCGGAAGGAACCGGAATCGGTTAAAATTCCTGTATAAATACAAGTTCCTATGGTTTTGTCTATTTGGTCTTTTTTATCTAAAAGCGAAATAAAATTATATATCATTTCGCAGGTAGACCCAAAAGAAGTATCGGAATACATATAAGTTGCATAATCATCCGGTTTCTGATGATGATCAATCATTATAAAAATGGTGTTAAGCACTTCCAGCACTTTTTCCATTTCTCCAACACGGTGAAAAGCATTAAAATCAAGTGTAAAAACAATATCGGCCTGTTCTAATATACAGGTACAGTTTTCTTTGTTTTTTTCAAATATTTGTACTGTTTCTGAACCTGGTAACCAAGCTAAAAAATCAGGAAATTCGTTGGGCGAAATTACAGTTGCCTGGTGATTGTTTTTTGTTAAAAAATGATATAATGCTAAGGTTGAGCCCATAGCATCACCATCAGGATTTCTGTGCGGAATAATAGCAATTTTTTTTGGCGTAGCCAATAAGGATACTATCGCTTGTATATCTTGTATTTTCATAGGTTGCGAATTTACATTTTTTTAATGTAAACTATGAAATCATTTAAAAATTAACTTCTTTTTTAGAACTTAAAAATACTTTAGCCGGCCTGCTTTTATTTTTTCGTATAAATGGTATTTTACTCCCCGGGCATTTTGGGAATGATAAATACCTACAGAACCCGAAGCGAGGTACGCGATAAAGCAGGCAATTGCTATAAAAATGGCACTTTCAATACCAAAAAGTTCGATGCCCATAACGGTGCAGGCAACCGGAGTGTGTGTAGCACCTGCAAACACTGCAACAAATCCCATTCCGGCTAAAAGTGCTATTGGTAAAGGAATAAAAACCGATAAAGCACTTCCTAAAGTGGCGCCTACAAAGAATAAAGGAGTTACTTCACCGCCTTTAAATCCGGCTCCTAAGGTAAATCCGGTAAATAGTATTTTGAGTAAAAAATCATAATATTCGTTGGGTTTGTTAAAAGCTTCGACGATGTATGGAACTCCTAGTCCCATAAATTTGACAGCATCGAAATAATAAAAAACCAAAGCTAAAATAACTCCTCCGGTCAAAGGTCTCAATGGTGGATAAGAGATGATTCTTGAAAACAAAGAGCCCCAAAAATGGGTACTTCTTGAAAACAGCATGGCTGCTAAGCCAAATAAAAGGCATGAAGGAATAAGCCAGAGGAAATTATGAAGAGTTAGCGGTGGTACAACAGGAATACTGTAAATGGTATGATGAACGCCCCAGAGTTCGACGGTATAAAAAGCAAAATATGCCACTACAAATGATAGAACGGCGCTTTTCAGACTAAATTTAGACGATAAAATAACTTCAAGTGCAAAAATAGCTCCGGCAAGTGGTGTGCCAAAAACAGAAGCAAATCCGGCACTGATACCTAAAATAATAAGAGTTTTTCTGTCGGAATTATCAAGGTCGAATATTTTTGTAAATTGATCAGCAATGGCGCCTCCCATTTGTACAGCTGTTCCTTCACGCCCCGCTGATCCTCCAAAAAGATGCGTAAAAACAGTTCCAATCAGTACAAAAGGAGTCATTTTGAATGGAATTACTTTTTGAGGAAACCTGTATTCTTCTAATAAAAGATTATTACCTTTTACAACATCTTTACCATAATAATGATACAACATTCCAATTAATAAACCCCCAATGGGCAAAAGTCCAATAAGCCAGATATAATCTGTTCTAAGCTGAGCTGCCCATTCTAAAGCGACTAATAAAAAAGCAGAAGCCGAACCGGAAAATAAGCCTATTAGAGCACAGATTAAAATCCATTTACCAAAAAGGAAAATTGTTTTTTTTAAATCCATTATTGTTTAGGGTCTTTGAACTTGTTTTATAATCTCCGAGCGCAATAAAAGCAGTTTTAGTAGTCTAAAAGCTGCTTTTATTGCGCTCGGAGAGAGACTTTAGAATTTTAATTATTCTGCGATAACAGCAGTTAATTCAATTTCAACAAGATATTCAGGAGCTACTAACTGGTTAATTCCGTAAAAACCGGTCGTTGGTTTGATGTCTTTAAAAAATGTTGCATGAGCGGTTGCTACTGCTTCAAAAGTACTTACATCAGTTGTGAAAATACGGGTACGAATCACATCTTTCATGCTTGCATTTAAATCCTCTAGTACTTTTTCAACTCTTTCTAAAATATTTAAGGTTTGAGCATGAGCGTCATCTGCTTTTACTTTGTCACCATCAACAATAGCTACAGTGCCTGAAACTTCAATAATGTTTCCTATGCGTACTGCACGACAATATCCCATTTTGTCTTCCCACGGCGATCCTGTTAAGATGTTTTCTCTTTTCATTTTAATGTATTTAATTAGTTTTTAGAGGAATACGCCTCTGGTTTAAGTTTTGAATATGTCGTGCAATTTATAAAAAATACTAAAATAAAAAACATACATAGCTATAAACCAATATTGCATTTGTATTTTTTTTTGATAGACTGTTTTTACAATAAAATCGTAACTTTATTGTTATCTATTAGGATTAAGTTCAGAAAAGTTGTTTTTTTGGATATAGTTTATAATTAAATTTATAAAAAGATGAATCAATATTTTAGTTTTAAAAGTCAGGTTTTTATTTTAGGTTTGATGTTCGGAGTTCTTTCTACAGCTTATTCTCAGGAAGAATTCAAAACATTTAAGGCAGCACCCATTAAAAAGAAAGAGGTGAAAGCTGAAGAAAAGAAAGATGTCAAAATATCTACAGCAGATTATAATAAAATCAAATCGTATGTGATAGAAGATGTTGCCGAAAATACCTATGAAGTTCCAAAAAGAGAAGAGTATGATGCTGAAAAATTAGCACAGAGAAATCAGGATTTAGGAGTGGTTAAAGTAGCTTCAGGAATTGCAAAAGTGAGATACCGTGATGCAGCTTATGTGGATGGAGATAAAGTAAGAGTGTATCTGAATTATGTGATCATTCAGCCGGAAGTGCTTTTGAATGGTGAAGAACAAGGTTTTGATATTGAATTGCAAAAAGGTGTGAATCGTATCGATTTTGAAGCAATTAATGAGGGATATGCTGCACCAAATACAGCCGAATTTAAAATCTTTGACGATGCCGGAAATGTACTTTCATCCAATCAATGGAATATTGCAGAAGGTTACAAAGCAACTATTATTTTAGAAAAAGAATAAGATTTTTATTCTGTGAGGTTAAAATTTCTTTAATGTTCCTGCGAGATTTGTTTTGTAAAATTAAAGCTTGGTATATTTGTTGATACTCAGGAAGTAATTAATAAAACAAAGTTGGTATAATATGAAGCAGTTTCTGTTGTTTATAATGATATGTTTTACATGGATTAATACCTATGGTCAGAGTGACTTTGGTTCTGTGAAATTTAAAGCTATTGCACCATTAAATACAGCGCCGGTACCTAAAGAAACCAAACCATCAAATACGGATGCTCCGTTAATAAAAGCACCGGATCTTTTTAAAAAACCAGATGTCGTTTTGCCTTCTGGCTCTAAGTATAAAATTGGAGAAACAAAATCTTTTTCGATGGAGCAAACCAATAATTTTGCTAATCCGGGAGACCGGGTGAAAGAGAAGATGACGAAAGATTTGGATAAAACACTCATTAAAGAAGGTTTGAGAGAAGATGATCGTCTTTTGGTAAAAATTGATAAAAACTTTGGAGAAATCAGGACTAAATCTAAATATTTTGTTGTTAAATATCGTGATTTTGTATACATAGATGGCGATTTGATTAAAGCAACAATTAACGGCCAGATGATAGGAGATATAAAGGAATTGTACTCCAGTTATGGTCAGTTTATTTTTGATTTAAAAGAGGGTTTCAACACTTTTGAAATGGAAGCTTACAGTAAAGGAACTTCGGGAGGGAATACCTGCGAGTTTAAAATCTATGATGACAAAGGAGTTTTAGTTCGTTCGGAGTTTTGGGACAACTGGGATAAGGGTGTTAAAGGAAAATTTGTTATTGTAAAAGAATAATGAAAAGATTGGTTTAGGGCTTTTTTTTCGAAAAGAAATCTGGTATGAAAACAGAAAATAAAAAAAATAAAAAATTTCAAAATTCCGTTTTTCCATTCCAAATTTTAAAAGTAATTTTGCGCCCATGCAACACAACGTACTTATTTTAGATTTCGGGTCGCAATACACTCAGCTGATTGCGCGTAGAGTTCGCGAATTAAATATATTCTGCGAAATTTTTCCATATAATAATTTTCCATCGGATTTATCCAGTTATAAGGCCGTAATTTTAGGAGGAAGTCCTTTTTCTGTTCGCGCAGAAGATGCTCCACATCCTGATTTATCACAAATTAGAGGAAAATTGCCAATGCTTGCCGTTTGTTACGGAGCACAATATTTGTCTCATTTTAGTGGAGGTGAAGTGGCTGCGTCTAACACCAGAGAATACGGCAGGGCTAATTTATCCTATATTAAGGAAGGTGAAGTATTTTTTGAGGGAGTTTCTCCAAACAGCCAGGTTTGGATGAGTCATAGTGATAGTATCAAAGCTTTACCAACTAATGCTGTAAAATTAGCAAGTACCCACGATGTGGAATTTGCGGCTTACAAAATTGAAGGGGAAACTACTTATGCTATTCAATACCACCCAGAAGTGTATCATTCTGCTGATGGTTCAAAAATGTTAGAGAACTTCTTAGTGAAAATTGCTGAGGTTCCTCAAAACTTTACACCAAATGCTTTCGTTGAGGAGATTGTAGCTGAAATGAAAGAAAAAATCGGAAACGACAAAGTTGTTTTAGGTCTTTCAGGAGGTGTAGATTCTACTGTAGCGGCAGTTTTATTAAACAAAGCAATCGGTAAAAATCTGTATTGTATTTTTGTAAATAACGGTTTGCTTCGTAAAAATGAGTTCCAAAGTGTATTGGATCAATACGAAGGAATGGGATTAAACGTTAAAGGAGTAGATGCTTCGCAACGTTTTTATGATGCTTTAGCAGGAGTTATTGATCCGGAATTGAAAAGAAAAGCCATCGGAAATGCTTTTATCGAAGTGTTTGATGATGAATCACATAAAATTGAAGATGTTACCTGGTTGGCTCAGGGAACAATATATCCTGATGTAATCGAGTCTGTTTCTGTAAAAGGACCATCGGCTACTATCAAATCACATCACAATGTGGGTGGTTTGCCGGATTATATGAAATTAAAAGTGGTGGAACCTTTGCGTATGCTTTTTAAAGATGAAGTACGCAGAGTGGGAGCGACTTTAGGAATTGATCCGGAATTATTAGGAAGACATCCTTTTCCAGGGCCAGGATTGTCTATTCGTATTTTAGGAGATATTACCTTAGAAAAGGTACAAATTTTGCAAGATGTAGATAAAGTTTTTATTGACGGATTGAAATCTTGGGGATTGTATGATAAAGTATGGCAGGCAGGAGCTATTTTGCTTCCTGTAAATAGTGTTGGAGTGATGGGTGACGAGCGTACTTACGAAAAAGTAGTAGCGTTACGTGCTGTAGAATCTACCGATGGTATGACTGCTGACTGGGTTCATTTGCCTTATGATTTCTTGATGAAAGTATCTAATGATATTATCAACAAAGTAAAAGGAGTGAATCGTGTTGTTTATGATATTAGTTCAAAACCACCAGCAACAATTGAGTGGGAATAATAGAAACCTGTTAGTTTCTTAATTATTATAAAAACGGTATCAGATTTTAGAATAAAATTTGGTGCCGTTTTCTTATCTTTAGTACAATAATTTTTTAAAAGAAATAATCGAATGAAGTGTTTTTTTGCCATTTGGATTCCTGTTTTACTGTTCGCTAATGCTGTTTTTTCGCAAGAAATGATCACTCATAAAGTAGAGCGGGGAGAAACGATAACTGAAATCGCTAAAAAGTATCAGGTAACTCCTTACGATATTTATAAACTAAATCCGGATGCTCAGGATAAGCTGAAACCCAGAATGAAGCTTTTGATTCCTTCTAAATCAGGACTTACAGTTGCTGCTGCTCAGGCTCAAATTGCACATAAAGTTTTGCCTAAAGAAACTTTATACGGAATTGAAAAAAAATATGCTATTTCGGATGCTGATTTGAAAAAAGCAAATCCTTTTTTAGAAACAGATGGTTTGCAAATAGGTCAAACTTTAGTGATTCCGTCTAAAAATAAAGCAACGCTACAAAAAGCAATTTATCATGATGTACAACCAAAAGAAACGAAATATTCGATTGCTAAAAAATATGGAATTACGATTGCGGAATTAGAAAGGAAAAATCCTGAGATTATACCTAATCTTACTATTGGTTATCATTTGTTAATCAAAGGAAATCCATCAAAAAATGAAAGTACTCTTCAAAAGGAAGCTGCTTCTGTTTCAGTAAAAAAATACAATACTTATCAGGTAAAGCCTAAAGAAACCTTGTATAGTTTGTCAAAAATGTTTGATTTGAGTCAGGACGAGTTGGTAAAACTAAATCCGGAACTTAAGAATGGTGTTGAAATAGGAATGCTTTTAAAAGTGCCTGCAAATACTTCTTTTCCTGCGATTCAGGAAAATAAAGTGTATGCTGATTTGAGTCCTAAAAATGTGGGAGGACGTAAAAAGATAGCTTTGTTACTGCCTTTTAATGTCTCCAGAGTAGAAGGGGATACCGTAAATTCGATGACAGAACGATTGAAAAAAGACAAGTTTTTAAATATGACACTGGATTTCTATGCAGGAGCTTTGATGGCAATAGACTCGGCTAAAACACTGGGATTACCAATCGATGTCAGTATATATGATTCTGAAGAAACCAAGTATAATTCCAATGCTGCAGCTATTATAAATACTAATAAATTACAAACAGCCGATGCATTAATAGGTCCTTTTTATCAAAATAATGCCGAAGCTACAGCCCGATTATTAAGCAGTTATAATGTGCCTGTGATTTCGCCTTTGTCAAAAGACTCCGGTAATCCAATAGCAAATTTATATCAAACTGTACCTTCAAATGATGTGTTAAAAACTGCTATGTTTGATTATATGCGTTCTAAACGCGGAAACGTTGTGGCTGTTGTTGACAGAAAAAAAAGTTCGATGAATTTATATCTGGCTCAGAACCAGCCTGATGTAAAGCTGGTAGCATTGAATGAAAACGGTAATATTTCTGCAGAAAGTCTGAGAAATACGCTTGTTACAGGAAGGATGAATTATGTATTAATGGAGACGGCCAGTATCTGGATGGTTAAAACAACTATTGCAGCTATGCTAAGTGTTATGCCGGATTATCAGGTGCAATTAGTAGTGTTAGAACCTAATGATGCATTGGATTCTGATGAAATCAAATTTTCAAATCTGGTAAAATTAAAATTAATGTATCCTTCGGTAACAAGAGATAATACTTCGCCGGAACGTATTGCTTTTGAAAATAAATTCAGAAAGCAGAATTTTATTTCGCCTAGCGATTATGCTACCAGAGGATTTGATGTTACTTTTGATACTATGATGCGTTTAATGCAGAATAAATCTTTTGAAGATACTGTCAATACTACCGCTACTGAACAATTTGAAAACAAATTTGAATATTATAAAAAAGACGGTATGGGTTATGCTAATAAAGGAGTTTACATTTTGTATTATGATACTGATCTGACCGAAAAAACAGCAAACTAAATCTTTTTTTGATGGATGCAAATCAACAGAAATTAGTAAAACTGGCGTATGCTAAAATGCCTTTTGGGAAATATGAAGGTCGTTTTTTGATTGATTTGCCCCAATATTATGTGGTCTGGTATCATAATAAAGGATTTCCAAAAGGAGAATTAGGTGAACAATTACAATTGATTTATGAATTAAAATTGAACGGATTAGAAGAATTGATACGAAATATTAAAAAAAGATACCCAAAACCTCATTGATTTAAGAAATTAATGAGGTTTTTATTTTTGCATTCATAAAAGTCAAATTTAGAAATTATCTCATTTCCAAATTAGCATAATCTAAATTTATAATCGTATTTTTGCCACGTTTTTTACACAACTACAATACAAACTAGAACAGCATGAATCAGACAAAATATATTTTTGTTACCGGAGGGGTTACTTCATCTTTGGGAAAAGGAATTATAGCAGCATCGTTAGCAAAATTATTACAGGCAAGAGGATACAGAACTACTATTCAAAAATTTGATCCTTACTTAAATGTTGACCCGGGAACGTTGAATCCTTATGAACACGGGGAATGTTATGTAACTGATGATGGAGCTGAAACTGATTTGGATTTAGGTCATTATGAGCGTTTTTTAAATGTTCCTACTTCTCAGGCTAATAATGTTACAACAGGAAGAATTTATCTTTCCGTTATCGAAAAAGAGAGAAGAGGAGAATTCTTAGGGAAAACAGTTCAGGTTGTTCCGCATATCACTAATGAAATTAAAGACAGAATGCAATTGCTGGGAAAATCCGGTGATTATGATATTGTTATTACTGAAATTGGAGGAACGGTAGGGGATATTGAATCGTTGCCGTATATAGAATCGGTGCGTCAGCTGGTTTGGGATTTAGGAGAAAATAATGCTATTGTAATTCATCTGACTCTGATTCCTTATCTGGCAGCTGCCGGGGAGTTAAAAACAAAGCCAACACAGCATTCTGTAAAAACGCTGATGGAAAGCGGAATTAAAGCTGATATTCTGGTGTGTAGAACAGAACATGAACTTTCGCAGGAATTACGCAGTAAGTTAGCTTTGTTTTGTAATGTGAAAAAAGAAGCGGTTATTCAGTCTATCGATGCATCTACTATATATGAAGTACCTAATTTAATGCTTGAAGAAGGATTAGATATTGTTGCTCTGAAAAAGCTAGATCTGCCTAAAAAAGCTGCTCCTGATTTAAAAACCTGGAATACTTTTTTAAAGAGATTAAAAAGTCCAAAACATACTGTGAATATCGGTCTGATTGGTAAATATGTAGAAATGCAGGATTGTTATAAGTCTATTTTAGAGGCTTTTATTCATTCTGGTGCTGCTAATGAGACTAAAGTAAATGTAGTTTCTATTCACTCCGAATATATTGATGAAGAAAATATAGCTGATAAATTCAAAGATATTGATGCTATTCTTGTTGCTCCGGGTTTTGGAGAAAGAGGAATCGAAGGAAAAATTGCTGCAGTGCGTTATGCGCGTGAAAATAAAATGCCTTTCTTCGGAATTTGCCTGGGAATGCAAATGTCGGTTATTGAATATTCCAGAAATGTATTAGGGTATGCTGAAGCAAATTCGACTGAAATGAACGATCAGACCTCGCATCCTGTGGTGAACTTAATGGAAGAGCAAAAAAATGTAACTGATAAAGGCGGAACAATGCGTCTGGGAGCATGGAAATGTGAGATAAAACCGGATACTCTGGCTTACAGAATTTATGGGGAAACTACTATTTTTGAGCGTCATCGTCACCGTTATGAATACAATAGTGCCTATGTATCTGAGTTAGAAAATGCAGGATTAAAAGCTTCAGGTATCAATCCGGATACAGGATTAGTAGAAATTGTAGAAATTGAAAATCATCCTTTCTTTATTGGAGTTCAATACCATCCTGAATATAAAAGTACGGTAGCAAATCCACATCCTCTTTTTGTGAATTTTGTTGCTGCGGCTGTAAAAGCAAGAAAAAAATAGTAAAGTATTCTGCATTAGAATAAAAATAATCTGACCCAATAAGTCATAAAATAATTCATATAAAAATGGAAGAAAAAAAGTTTGACCCCAATTCGTTAATTGGTTTTGTATTGATTTTCGGTATACTGCTTTGGATCATGTACCAAAACAAACCTTCTGAAGCGGAACTGGCTGCAGAAAAAGCCAAAAAAGAATTGGTTGTTAAAGATACTAAAACGCAACAAAATGCAGCAAAATTAGTTACTGCTCCGGTAGCATCAAATGATACTCTGCAATTGGCAAAACTTCAAAAAACTTTAGGAAGCTTTGCTTATTCTGCTACTTTGCCGAGTGCGAAAGAGGAATTTACTACCATTGAAAACAAATTAGTAAAACTTAAAATAGCAAATAAAGGAGGTTATATTGCTGAAGCAACTCTGAAAAATTTTGAACGTACTAAAAAAGGATCAGGAGAGTTAGTCAAATTAATTAAGGATAATAATGCACAATTTAATTTAGAATTAGCCACTGCGGATAACCATACTTTAAACACAAAAGAACTTTATTTTGAACCAACTTTGACTAAAAATGGTGAAGACCAAATTTTGACAATGCGTTTAAAAGCAGCCCCTAATGCTTATTTAGAATATAAATATGTATTAAAAGCAAATGATTATATGCTGGATTTTGATATTCAGACACAAGGTTTGGGTACTATTTTAAAAACAGCAAAACCGTTACAGTTAGAATGGGAATTTAAAACCTATACTAATGAAAAAAGTATCTCTTATGAGAACCGTTATTCTGAAATATATTTTGAATATGAAGATGGTAAAAGCGATTATTTAGGTCAGGGACACGACAAAACAGAAACAGCGGAAGAGGTTAGTTATGTCGCTTACAAACAACATTTCTTTTCTTCTATTTTATTATCATCAACTCCTTTTGCAACAGCAGAATTGTATTCTGATAATTTAGTGAATGATGAAGAGATTGATACTACTTTTACCAAGCATTTCAAAGCAGTAATGCCACTGGCTTTCAAAAATGGAGAGATTGATCAAAAAATGAATTGGTATTATGGTCCTACCGATTATAAATTATTAAAATCTTATGACAGAAATTTAGAAGACATTGTAGCCTTAGGCTGGGGAATTTTTGGTTGGATTAACCGTCATCTGTTTATTCCAACTTATGGATTTCTGAGTATGTTTATTTCACAGGGATGGGCTATTGTATTGTTTACTATTTTAGTAAAATTACTAATGTCTCCTATTACGTATAAGTCGTTCCTGTCTCAGGCAAAAATGAAAGTGTTGCGTCCAGAAATCACTGAGATTAGTGAAAAATACAAAGACGAACCAATGAAAAAGCAACAGGAAACTATGAAGTTGTACAACAAAGCCGGTGTGAATCCAATGGCGGGTTGTGTACCTGGTTTACTGCAAATGCCAGTTTTTTATGCTTTGTTTCAATTTTTTCCATCAGCTATTGAGTTAAGACAAAAAGGATTCTTGTGGGCAGATGATTTGTCTTCATTTGATTCGGTTTATAAATTACCTTTCCATATTCCTGCTTATGGAGATCATATTAGTTTATTCCCAATTTTAGCCTCTATTGCTATTTTCTTTTATATGAAAATGACAACCGGAGATCAGCAAATGGCAACACCACAACAGGAAGGAATGCCTGATATGGCTAAAATGATGAAAATAATGGTGTACATTTCGCCATTAATGATGTTGTTGTTCTTTAATAGTTATGCGTCAGGATTGAGTTTGTATTATTTTATTTCAAATACCATTACAATCGGAATCATGTTAGTAATCAAGAATTACATTATTGACAGTGATAAGATTCACGCTCAAATTCAGGAAAATAAAAAGAAAGAGCCTAAGAAACAAAGTAAGTTTCAACAAAAGCTTCAGGAAGCGATGGCGCAACAGGAAGCGATGAAAGCGCAAAAGAAAAAGAAATAATATAAGACTAAAAAAATCTCGTTCATTCGGGATTTTTTTAGTTTACAGATAATTATAATCCGAATCATTCGTTTAAGTTGTTAAAATAGTTTTATGAAATCAATATCTAAAATAAGGTTTGTTTTTTTATTGTTTTTAAGCTTTTGTAATCTTCAGGCACAGAAAGCTTACAATAATCTGGATGCCAATGGGAAAAAAGATGGTGTATGGAAAGGTTTTTATGCGGAGTCTCAAAGACCTCGGTATGAAGGAACTTTTTCGCATGGTAAAGAAATAGGGGAATTTAAATTTTTTGATGATACTAAAGCTGGAACCGTAATTGCTACCCGAACTTTTAATCCCGATGATAATGCAGCTTATACGGTTTTCTATGATCAGAATAAAAATAAAGTCAGCGAAGGGAAGGTAGTCAATAAAATGTTTGAAGGAGAATGGAAATATTACCATAAAGACTCTAAAAGCATTATGACATATGAGCATTATAAAAATGGAAAATTAGAAGGGTTGCGTTCTGTATTTTTTCCAAGCGGAAAAATTGCCGAAGAAACCCATTATAAATCAGGTTCAAAAAATGGCAGTTCTAAAAAATATTCCGAAAGAGGAGTTGTTTTAGAAGAAGTTGCTTTTAAAAATGATCAATATGATGGTGAAGCTGTTTTTAGGGATGTTGACGGCAATATCGTTTCAAAAGGTAAATTCACTAACGGAAAAAAAACCGGTATCTGGCAATTTTTCGAAAATGGAAAATTGACTGCAGAAGAGAATTTGAGCCTTTATAAATCAAAAGAAACGGCAAATAAAAAATAGTTCTTTTATTCTTAAATGTTTTTTAGTATACAAACGAAATGTGATAATGAACAGAATCGTTTGAAAACTTTGTACCTTTGCAGGCATTAAAAATAAATTTATAATGAAACGTGTTGTAGTAGGACTTTCTGGTGGTGTAGATTCAAGTGTTGCAGCTTATTTGTTGCAACAGCAAGGTTATGAGGTTATTGGGCTTTTTATGAAAAACTGGCATGATGATTCGGTAACGATATCTAATGATTGTCCGTGGTTAGAAGACAGTAATGATGCTTTGTTAGTAGCTGAGAAGCTGGGAATTCCGTTTCAAACCGTTGATTTAAGTGAACAATACAAAGAAAAAATCGTTGATTATATGTTCAACGAATATGAAAAAGGAAGAACTCCTAATCCCGATGTGCTGTGTAATCGCGAGATAAAATTTGATGTTTTCATGAAAATTGCCTTAAGTCTTGGAGCCGATTATGTGGCTACAGGACATTATTGCCGCAAAAGTGAAATTGATGTTGACGGAAAGCCGGTTTATCAATTACTGGCCGGTGTTGACAATAACAAAGATCAATCTTATTTCTTGTGCCAGTTGTCACAGGAGCAATTAGCCAAAGCGCTTTTTCCTATTGGAGAATTAACCAAACCTCAGGTTAGAGAAATTGCAGCCGAAATGGAATTAGTTACTGCAGAAAAGAAAGATTCTCAGGGATTGTGTTTTATTGGTAAAGTACGTCTTCCGGAATTTTTACAACAAAAATTACAACCTAAGCCGGGAATAATTGTCCAGATTGATAAAAATAATTCCGTTTATGACATTGGAATACCTAAAGGTTTGTCAGATGAAGAAACCTTGTCTCTGGCAGCAAGTCCAATTGCTTATACACCGGATATGGGAAAAACTGTAGGCAGACATCAGGGAGCACATTATTTTACCATCGGTCAGCGTAAAGGCTTAAATGTAGGAGGAACTGCTGAAGGTTTATTTGTGATAGCTACGGATGTTGATTCGAATATTATTTATACCGGAATGGGAAGCCATCATCCGGGTTTGTTTAGAAAAGCTTTATTTGTAGAAAAATCTGAAGTGCATTGGATTCGTGAAGATTTGGCTCTGGCCAATGGAGATTCGATGAAAGTAATGGCCAGGATTCGTTACAGGCAGCCTTTACAAGAAGCCACATTACATCAGTTTGCATCCGGAATGTATGTTTCTTTTGAAGAGCCACAGTCGGCTATAACCGAGGGACAATTTGTAGCCTGGTATCAGGAGGATGAATTATTAGGTTCCGGAGTGATTTCTTAGTGATACTTTCAGAAAAAAATAATAAATTTAAGTGATTAATTCTTTTATAGATTAATCACTTTTTTTTTAAAACGGTATCACACTTTATGAGAAAGTCTCGTTTGTTATTTTTTCTATTATTTCCTCTTTTTGTTTTTTCGCAGGAAGAAGCCTGGGTATATTTTAATGCTAAAGCAAATGAGCATTATTTTTATAACAATCCGTTAAAAATGCTTTCACAGCGTGCTTTAGACCGGAGAAATATTCAAAATATTGCTTTGGATTTTAAAGATATTCCTATCGATCAGAATTTTATTAGTATCATAAAAAAGGTTTCGGGAATCCAAATTATGGCTAAGTCTAAATGGATGAATGCCATTCATGTAAGAGGTTCTCAGAATGTAGTGAATGCATTAAAAAAGTATGGTTTTGTGTCTAAAATAGATTTTGCTAATCCTGTTTTAAATCAAACCAATAAAGGTTCTAAAATTGTTGTTAGGAAAAACAAGCATTTAAAAAAAGAAAAGTATATCTCTGCTGATAATGAAACTGCTGATTTGCAAATAAAAATGCTAAACGGACAGGTTTTACATCAGCAAAAATATACCGGTTCTGGAAAAATAATAGCTGTGCTGGATGCCGGTTTTTTAGGTGTTGATAAAATAGTTCCGTTTAAACGGTTAAGGGATAATAAACAAATTTTAGGAGTTTATAATTTTGTAACCAGAAGTGATGCTGTTTATACTAAGGATTCCCATGGTACCAATGTGCTTTCCACGATGGGTGCTTATACTGAGAATTCATTAACAGGTACAGCGATAGGTGCTTCTTATTATCTGTTTGTTACCGAAGATATAAGTGCTGAAAATCCGGTGGAGGAATCACTATGGGTGGAGGCTGCTGAAAAAGCAGATAGTTTAGGAGTGGATATTATAAATAGTTCATTAGGGTATACGGAGTTTGACAATCCCGCATATAATCATACTTATGAACAAAGAAACGGAAGTACAGCTTTTATTTCTCAAGGAGCCGAAATTGCTTTTAGCCGCGGAATGCTTGTAGTTGTTTCGGCAGGAAATGAAGGAACAACTAAGGATCCCTATATAGGAGCTCCGGCAGATGCTGCTTCTGTTATTGGAGTAGGAGCAGTAAATGAAAATAAAAATCGGGTAAGTTTTAGCTCTGCAGGTCCCACATCTGATGGTCGGATAAAGCCTGAAGTAATGGCTCTGGGGCAAAATACAGTAGTGTCTGATGAGAATGGAAATAATATTTATCTTAATGGAAGTTCTTTTTCGGCTCCGCTTATTGCCGGAATGCTTGCCTGTTTGTGGCAGGCCTATCCAGAGAAAACAAATCAGGAAATAAAAGAAATGCTGCTTGAATCATCTGATAATTATAATACACCGGATAATCTGTATGGTTATGGAATTCCTGATTTTAATTTGGCATTAGCCAACAAAGCAAATTTAAAAAATGAAAATCTGCAGTATTTTGTCGCTTATCCCAATCCTGCCTCTGATGTTGTTTCTGTTCGTTTTCCTACTGATTTTAATAAAGGGAAAATACTTTTTTATAATGTACTTGGACAAAAAGTTTTAGAAAGTAAGGTACTGGATTTAGAAACCAATTTTTCTTTAGAACCTTTAAGTAAAGGACTTTATTTCTATCAAATTGAATCGGATTTCATTTCCAGATATGGGAAAATAATTAAAAATTGATTGGCAAATGAACAGAATAACAACATTATTTAATATAAAATATCCTTTGATTCAGGCGGGAATGGTTTGGGTTAGCGGTTATAAATTAGCCAGTGCAGTAAGTAATGCCGGAGGTTTGGGATTGATAGGTGCCGGTTCAATGTATCCGGAAGTTTTAAGAGAACATATTCGCAAATGTAAAAAAGCTACTTCGAAACCTTTTGGTGTCAATATTCCGATGCTGTATCCAAATATCGAAGAAATCATGAAGATAATTGTTGAAGAAAAGGTGCAAATCGTGTTTACTTCGGCAGGAAATCCTATGACCTGGACACCTTATTTAAAGGACAATGGAATTACAGTAGTCCATGTGGTGAGCAGTACCAAGTTTGCGTTGAAAGCACAGCAAGCAGGAGTAGATGCCGTCGTTGCTGAAGGTTTTGAAGCAGGAGGGCACAATGGTCGCGATGAAACCACTACTTTTACTTTAATTCCGATGGTGAAAGAACAAATAAAAATTCCTATTATTGCAGCCGGTGGTGTAGCCAATGGAAACGGTATGCTGGCAGCAATGGTTCTGGGGGCAGATGGTGTGCAGGTAGGAAGCCGGTTTGCTGCTTCAACAGAATCTTCGGCGCACGATAATTTTAAGAAAATAATTCTGGATACAAAAGAAGGTGGTACCCAATTAACATTAAAGGAATTAACACCCGTCAGATTGATAAAGAATAAGTTTTTTAAAGATATTGAGGAATTATACACCCACTGTCCAACTGTAGAAGATTTGTCCGGATTATTAGGAAGAGCCCGTGCTAAGAAAGGTATTTTTGAAGGTGATGTAGATGAGGGAGAATTAGAGATAGGTCAGGTAGCCGGATTAATTCACGAAATAAAGTCAGCTGAAACTATTGTTTTAGATATGATGCGGGAATATGAATTTGCTAAAAAACAAGTTGCCAATTTTTTATTTTAAATAAGTCAAAATGACACAAAAAAAAAGCTTTTATTTTTACATCACTTTATTGTTTTTTGCAATTGGTTTCCAGCAATCTTATAGTCAGGTATATCGATTCAGGACTTCAGGATTCAGTGTTTTAGAGAAAAATGAGAATGGAAAATGGGGGAAATGGTCTGAGTTGGGATTAGTTAATATTGCTGTCACTTTAGATACTGACAAGAACAGGATTGTAGTATATTCTCAAAATATTCAATTGTATAATATACTAGTTTATCAGCCTGAATCTGAATCTGAAAGTGATTTAGTGTATTCTTTTAGCTGTAAAGATAACGATGGTGTTGATTGTACAGTTTCAATTATTACCCGTAAAATGCAGAAAAACCGCAAACAACTTTATATCACTTATCCCGATCACGTAATTGTGTATAATATTTTTGCGATGTAAAAAAGGCGATTCAAAAATTACTTTTGAACCGCCTTTAATTATTTATTGCAAAATGATTTTGACTTTTTATTAATTGGATAGAATTACTATAATCTTATTAAAGTCCGCAGCTGCATTTATTACTGCTTTATAATCTTCAAAACAAGATAAAGGATAGTTTATTATATTGTAGTATTCGGTGTTTTCTACAACAATTTCATTGTCTTTTTTATTGTAATTGCTTAAGAAAGCAGCTTCTGTTTTATTGTTTATGTTTGTTTTGAAATCCATGTTGAATTTTTCTAAATTCTGAATTGTAGCACCTTGAGGTAAAATTATTTTAATTTTACGGGTGTAAAAATGTGGATAATCAATTTCTACAGGGAGCGCTCTTTTGTTTTCCTGATAAAACTCCATTTGACGACCGATAATTTGACCAATTGAAAATAAATATTTATCACCTGCTATTTGAATAAGATCTTTTCCTTCAAAAGTTAAATCTAAAATAAATGGTTTTTTACCTATATTTTCGACACCATCATTACTGGCTGTTAGCGTTTTGTATTCTGTTTTAACAGAATAATTTTCGGCAATATCTTTAAGGATGGTTTGATATTGTTCTGCAGGGTAAAAATCTTTGATAGGTTGCATATTAAATCCTGAATAACCTCCAAATGAAAGCTTACTGGTAATATTCGGATTAGCAATATCTTTTGTGAAATCGACTATTATATCCATATAATCATGAGAAATTTCAGTTCCCGGAATTTCAATAAAATTCACATCACTAATTACCATAGTAGTTCCTGCAAATTCTTTTTCCTTGATGAAAAGACCATAGTTATTGCCCAAAAATTTTGGAAAAAGAGGAATTCTAAATTCAACTTCTCTTGGACTCAGGTATTTCTTTATATTTGGAAAATAAAGTAAAAAATCATTTAGGTTTTCATAACTTTCGAAATCTTTGTCAAAAGGTATTTTATAGCGGCTTGTTGTAAAGACTACATTGTTTTCAATTTTAAAATTTTTCAAAACGGCTTTGTATAATTTTAAAATATCAACTTCATTAGCTTGTTTTGATTTGATGATATCTATTAGATTTTCTTTAGAGTCTATAAATCGTTCAAAAGTTATTGTTTTTTTGATTTTGTTTTCAATATTCCAAATTTGTTCTTGTTCATCATTGGATTTTGTAATTGTAGCACAAAAATCTTCAATTGATTTTTGCTCTTTTTTATCTAGTGCAGTATTAATACGGTTGTGTACATTAGTTGCAAATTCTTTATAATTATAAAGATTCTTTGCGCCGTTGTTATTGTTTGCATCTAATTTATATCTGAAAAGTTTAATTTGAACATCCCAATTCGAATACTTTTCGTCATTATCTAATGCTGCAATATCTTTTTCATTAATAGTAAGTACAGCTTTATCTGCTATTTCGTTATCATTAAGTATTGGATTGCTTAAACCATTATAAGTTTTAGTTTTGAATACTAAGTATTTTGGGTAAATTAGTTGAAAGTTTAGATTACTAATAGGAAGTTGCGCTTGCATTTTTATGGTTTTTCCTTTTAGGTCAGGGTTTTCTTCGAGTAAATATATTTTTTCAATTATTGCACCTTTCTCCAGACCATTAACTGCAAAGTAATTGTATTTAACACCTCTCTCTTTATCTATTTCTTCTTTGATGTCTTCTGGATTTAAAGTAATTACAGAACCATTTTTTAAAAGAACCCTTAGTTTGTTCATTAAAATGGTTTCGTTATTTCCAAATGAAATATAGATTTTATTGTTTCGTTCTATTGCTTCATCAGAATTGATAAATATTTTTTCATGTTTAAGGTGGTATTGTTTTGCAGAATTACCATTAACTACAATTTCAATTTTTTCCGTACAGTCCAGAACTACTTCTTTACTGTTTTTGTAAAGTGCCGGAATTTCTATTTTATTTGGTTTTTCTAACCAGTCATAATTTTTAAAGGAGAAGTCTTGACCATAGTTGATTGTAACATTGATGAATAAGAGCAATGTTAGAATGGTTTTTAAATTTGTTTTTTTCATATTTTTTTTGATAAAATTAGGACTTGGTTGTAATTTGTTTTTAATGCTTTTATACTTGAATTCCAGAGTTCAAAGTCAGATTTGTTTAAGGTTAGTTTTTTCTGAATTAAATTGATGTTTAGGTTTATATTTCCGTTTTTTAATTCATAAATAAAATCAGCTTTTATACAATCATTGTTTATGCTAAAATTCTTTGGTATTTGTTTTATACTATAATTTTTTGGGATTTCTAAATTGTAATTTTTACTGAATTGTGTTAGGTATTCAAAATCAAAATTTGAAATTCTGTTTTTTTCAATTAGAAAGTCATCAAAAATTTTGTCCAGAAATAAATTAATATAAAAATCAGAATCTAATTGTATGATGTAATTATCTAAATCAAAATTGTAATTTATAATATAGGGTTTGTCTTTGTCATTTCTGTTTTCTTCATTGTATTCTATTAAATTAAATTTATTAGAGCCTTTTAAAACTAAGTTTTTAATAGATTCAAATCTGGTTTTATTATAAGTTTCTCCAATTTTCATTAGTGTATGGCTTCTGTTGTAGCCTTCAAGTTTTAATTTTCCTTTTCCAATTAGTTTATTGTCTTTAAGACTAAGGTTTACATCATCCGATATTTTGTTTTTTTCTGCAGGAACAATAGGTACTTTTACAATTTTATATTTTTCATTTTCATAAAGTAGGGCTTCTTTTCCCTGGATAAAGGCTGTTGGAATACCGTAATTGGTTTCGTTATCAGTGGCATCAAGAAAAATATAATTGTCATTTTTTTTAAATACCGCTATCATGTGATTGTCAACGGCAGGAGTGGGTAAATCATTATAAGTGTAAGGTAAACTTCTTGTACCAATCCAGGCTAGAGTTACATCTTTTATTTCGGCATATTTTGCCATAGAGTTTATCATGTTTCCCATGTCTTTACAATCGCCAAATTTGCGTTGAAAAACTAAACTTGCTTCACGAGGGATGAAACCTTCATAACCATTTTCAAAAGCAATGTATTTGATGTTTTCTTTTACCCAATAAAATATTGCTTTTATCTTTTCTTCATCGGTTTTTTTGTTCTTTGTAATTTCTAATGTTAAGTTTTTTAAAAGAGTATCTTCTTCTTTGTTTAAGTCTTTAATGAATCCTTTGTAATAGGAATAAAGATTATCGATATTACCCAATACATTATTAGTTTGATTATCTATAACATAATTTTTTATATAGAAATTGATATGAGGAACTATGTACAAATAACCAGGAGCATTGTTTTCGTATTTTAAAGGTTTAATATCTGTCAATGTCCATTTGTAAATCCATTTTCCTTTTTTTTCAGATTTTGAAAACACAATACTATTATTAGGATCATTAAAGATTTTGTATCCAATTTCTATGTTTTTTTCAGTAGTTATTTCAAGTGTTGAATTTTGAATTGGTAATTCATCACCAAAAATAAACTTATGTAATAAATAAGGGTCAATAAATTCAGTTTGATAATTGTACACTTTTTTAGAACCTGTTTCCAGATTGTTAAAAGTGAGTTCACGTACCATTACATCATCAAAGAAAACACTTCCGTTTTTTGAAGATTTTTCATTTGATTGGGTTACTTTTATTTTTTTTTCTTTTCCATTATCATTAAACAGTGCATAAGCATCATAGTTGTTTAGTTTTACTAAATTGGAATAAGAAAATGATTCTTTATTGTTTTGAATACCATTTTCGGAGAGAATCATTGACTCAAAATGGTTGTCTTGTATTATTTTTAATTTTTTATTTTCTATAGATATATTATAGGATTGTTGGTTGTTGATTATAAGTTCATTATAGTCAGGATACGTTCTTTTGTATTCAGTAAGTGTATTTTGAGCAAGAGTACTTAAGCTAAAAAAACACGATGAGAATAAATAAATAAATAGCTTATATTGAAATTTCGAGTAATTCATTAGAATCATATTTTTTAGTTGAATTTAGTTTTCCGTTAGTATAAATTAAAGTTTTACCATTTAGTTCGTCATTTTTATATTCTGCGGATATTTTTAGGCGTCCATTTTCTTCAAAAAACTCCTGAATTCCATCATAGTTATTGTTTAAGAAATGCTCTTTTCTATAAATATTTCCATTAGAATAATATTCAATTCGTTCGCCGTTTATTAAACTGTTGTAATAATTACATTGGTATTCGGTTTTCCCTTCAGCATTGTTAATTATGAATTTCCCATCAGTTTCCCCATTAACCAGATTCATTTGCATCGCTATTTTTCCATTAGGGTAATAAGCTGTAATGTTAGCGTTTTCTTTGTTAATGATAGTTTTAGATAATGGATCATTGTTTTTATTTCTGGCAATGTAATATACCGGACTATCGTTTTGGTAAATTATTGTAAGAAGCAATTCTCCTTTTTGATTGTAATAGGAATAGTCGCCTTCTTTGGAATCGTTAATTTTGTTGTACTCAGAGAGTTTGGATTTATTATGATAGTAATGCGTTATTTTTCCATTTTCAACACCATGAGTAGAGGTGTATTCAGATCGGAGGTTTCCGTACAAATCATAATTTTTGGATGTGCCATTAGTGTATCCTAAGAAATAATTACTTTCATATTTTATAGTTCCCAATGGACCATAATATTTATAATTACCGTGTAAAAGACCGTTGATATAGTTCGCATCTACAATAGTATTGCCTAATTTGTCTTTTTCAGTATAAGTGCCATTGAAAATACCATTTGCAAGTTGGAAGCTACGTGTTATTGTACCATGAAATAAATTAGTGGTAAATATTCCAGTTTTGTTTTTATAGTCAAATTCATTTTCAAGTTCTCCTTTTTCATTGTGAATTTTAGTATTTGTCGCAATTCCGTCAATATAGATAGAATGTTTATAAATATTTCCGTTTTGCCAATATGACTTATAATCATAATTTAAATTTCCATCGATATAGTAACCTTCTTCGTTTAAGGTGCCGTCAGGATGATTAGTTTGGTAAGGACCATGTTTAATGTCATCTGTATAATAGTGAGTAGAAGTTAATTTGCCATTTTCATAAACTTCATATTTTCCGTTAATTTTATCATTAGTAAAGTTTTTTATACTGTTTACACTTCCGTTTCTGTTAATGGTTTTACTAATGCCATTTAGAACACTATTGGTATAATTTTCCTCTAACCTTTTTGTGCCTGAAGGATAGTAGTACAGCCAAAGGTCATTCTTTTTTCCATTGCTGTAATTACCGGAAACCATTTTAGTTCCATTATAATCGGCCATATCGAATTTGTTATTCAACAAATTAGTTTCAATTGGTTTTGGAGTGTTTAATGAATATTGTGTACCTGAATTGATTTCTCCGGACTTAAATTTTTCTGTATAATATAAATTTCCTTCAATATCGTAGTAGTTATAATTTTCTAATTGCTCTTTGTCATTATAAAAGGCCTGACTTGATTTTTTTCCATTAGAATAATAGTTCGTTAGATTTTTTAATTTCCCATCGATATAATTAAGTTCTTTTTCTAATAATGAATTAGCATAATAAGATTTATAAAAATCCTTTATTTTACCTTTATTATAGATTGCTTCAGATTTGATGGTTTTGTCGTTGTAATATTCTAAATATTCTCCATCAAGTATGTCGTTCTCATAATTCTCGATTGCAGTTAAATTGCCTAATTCATTAAAGGTTTTGAAAGCTCCATTTAGTTTCCCATTCAAATAACTGATTTCAGATTTTAATTTACCATTTTCGAACAAACAAACATATTTCCCATTTCTTTCTCCATTTGTAAAGTTAACTTCACAACTTTTACTTCCATTAGGGTAAAATGAAGTGCTGATGCCTTCTAAGATTCCATCTTGGTAATTTTCTATTATACTTACACCTCCATTTTGATAATAAGTAGTTCTCGTCCCATTTAATTTTCCGTTTTTAAATGTTTTTTCTTCAGTTAGTTGCCCTTCATTATTATAATATTTTTGAAGTCCGTCTAATTCATTGTTCACAAAGTTTAATTCACCAATAAGAAGACCATTTTTATTCAGGTATTTGTATTTTCCTTCGTATTTTCCGTTAATTACCTTCCCTACAAGATAAGGCTCGTTATCTTTTAAAAAAGTAATAACTTCTTCCTCTTTTCCAAATAAATCTTTTTTACGTTTTGCGAAAAAATACCAAAAATCCTTGCTGTAAAAATTCTCTTCAAAGTATGTTATTTTTTTCTTTTGCTTATTTAATTCTTTTTCCAGTTTGTCTTGATAGGATAAAAGCATGTAGTATGAAAATCCTTCAAAATAGTTTTTTTCAACCATTTCTTTAATCCATGGAATGTAAGTTGTTTCAAAAAAACCATCACCCATTTTATGTTCAAGAGTGTATTCGGATACTGCTTGTACTTGTCTAATGATTACATCATCAATTTCAGATTTTATTTTATAAGCTTTATTTAGAGGTAATTGATTTCTTAAAATAGTTTCTATTTCTTCGAAATTATCTCCGTTTTTTGAAAAAATGAAATTATTTTTAACCAGATAGTTTTCACCATATTTCGCATTTAATTGTAGCACTGCTTTTTCTGCAAATTTTCCATTTGGAGACAGTATAAGATAACTCATTAAAGCAAGAGTTCCTTCGGTTATTTTTCCATTTTCAAATGCAATCAGACCTAATAAATAATGTGCAGAAGAATAATTTGGATTGATAGTGATAACTTGCTTAAGTAAATCAATAGATTTTTGAGTTTCTTCTTTTCTGATATATAAAATCGCAAAATTGTATAAAAAAGAAGCAGAATTTGAAAGATACTGTTTTCCTTCATTAAAGATTTTTTCGGACAATTCGTATTCTTTGTTATCACTCAGAAAAATACCATATAGTGTATAAAGTTGCGGACTTTTTTGCATCTGTTTGGTCAGATACAAATTTTCTAAAAATGACTTAAATTCGTCCTTTTTATTTAAGGCATTCAGGCATAAAGCTTTTTCGTACTGTGCTATGAGATATTTAGGGTCGGTAGGATTTATTTTATTATATTCAACGATTGCATCGTCAAATTTTTCTAAATCATATAAATTGATTCCTTTTTTTATAATGGAATCATTATTGTATATGTCAGAAAAATTGTTTTGAGAATATGTTTTAGCAATAACGTTAATTAATACAATTAAGAAAAAATGTTTCATTTTGAATTTATATTATTTTTCAAATATAATTTTTTTTCTTGATTGTAAGAATATGATTGTTTTTTAATTTTCAATATCCTTTATAAACTCATCATATTCCAGATAAAAACGCTCCAGAGCATCCATTTTTTCATTGAAAAAATCAAAAATAATATCCCAGTGATTGCGGTTGCTAAAACCAACGCCTGATTTTTCAACCCAAATCCTGCTAATGGTTTTTCCATTTTCTAAAACATAGTCTTTTTCGAATACTAAATCACTGATGAATTCTTCCTCTAAAATGTTTTTTAAAGCTTCTAACTTTTCAAAGTAAGCAATTCTCTTTTCGGTATTGCGAGGCTCAATGTCTATAAGTACCTGCGCTTTTTTGTTGTCCACATAAAATTTAAAAGAGAAGTCTTTAATTTTAGTGTCATATAACAACCATTTTCGCGGGTATTTTTCGGCAAATGTCACCCAGAATTCTCTCTTTAAGCGTTGCGTTTCTTCTTTACTGTACATTATATTAAGCTTTCATCTTTAGAAATTTGTTCAGGCTTCTTTTCTAAAGTATATTTATGTTTTATTTGCAAAAATAGACTTTGATTATGGATTTTCAGCATTTTTTAAAAATTATACCTAATTTAGTTCAGGCATCACTTCCGGCTTTTGCTTCTCATGAAAAAATGATGCCTCTTGAGCGCAAACAGCTTTTGAAGAAAATTAATCTGGAAGAAAAACACCCAAGAGAAGCTGCTGTAACGATGTTGTTTTATCCTAAAAATCAACAAACTCATCTTGTACTTATTGTCCGCAATTCATATGAAGGCGTTCATTCCGCACAAATTGCTTTTCCGGGTGGTAAATTTGAAACAGGAGATATAAATTTAAGAGAGACTGCTTTAAGAGAAACAGAGGAAGAGATTGGAATCAGTCGCAGTAAAATCCAAATAGTGAAAGATTTTAGTCCGTTGTATATTCCGCCAAGTAATTTTATGGTGTATCCTTTTTTAGGGGTTTGTACCGAAGAACCGGCTTTTATTTTGGATCCTGAAGAAGTAGCGTCAATTATTGAATTGCCTCTGGAAGTTTTTCAGGATGATGCTATTTTATCTGTCGAAAATTTGTCAACGTCATATGGGGCTTTCATTGAAGTTCCGGCTTTTAAGATTGATGAACATATTGTGTGGGGAGCTACTGCAATGATGCTCAGTGAATTGAAAGATGTGTTGTTAAGCGTTTTTGAGGATGCTGAATAATAGAGCGCTTTCTATTATTTTTGTAAATTTATAAGCTAACATTTAAAATTTAAAACTGTTTATGAGACTTATTAAAAGAAATCCTTTTGGACACATTTTATTTCTAAAAAAATGGCTGATCCGTTTTTTTGGAAGTTTTACTCATAGACGCTATCGGGGCTTTAATGAATTACAGATTGAAGGTTCGGAGATTATTCGAAAATTACCAGATACTAATGTGCTTTTTATCTCTAACCATCAAACTTATTTTGCTGATGTGGTGGCAATGTTTCATGTTTTTAATGCCAGTTTAAGCGGACGAATTGATTCAATTAAGAATATTGGTTATTTATGGCAGCCTAAGATGAATATTTATTATGTTGCCGCTAAGGAAACCATGCGTTCGGGGCTGTTACCTAAAATATTATCTTATGCCGGAGCCATTCCTGTTGAAAGAACCTGGCGTTCTGAAGGGGTAGATGTGACGGAGAAAAAAGCGGTAAACCCGAATGATACCGAAAACATAAAAAAAGCGCTGAACGACGGTTGGGTTATTACTTTTCCGCAGGGAACTACCCGTTCTTTTAAGCCTGTCAGAAAAGGTACCGCACACATCATTAAACAACATCGTCCTATAGTAGTGCCGATTGTTATTGATGGTTTCAGACGCTCATTTGACAGAAAAGGAATCCGAATGAAAAAGAAAGGAATTTTACAGTCTTTTATCATTAAAGAACCGCTTGCTATTGATTATGAAATGGATACCATTGACGAAATTGTAGAAAAGATAGAATATGCCATAGAACAGCATCCTTCTTTTTTAAAGGTTATTCCAGCTGAAGAGTTAGAAGAACAGGAACAATTAAACAAATTGCGTCAATGGGAAATAGAATAATTATAAAGTTTTATTTTTATAATAATTCACTAATAAATCAACAAATTTACTATAACTGTTTATTCCTTCTTCCTGTTGGTTGATTTTTAAATAATGGTCATAAAAAGTATGGAATCCTCTTTCTACAGGGGTTTGGTACTGCATCCAGAATTGTTCTGTTTCCTTATAGTTTTTTATGATTCCGGGATGAATGGTTTTTAATAATTCCTGATGAACTTTTTTATTTCTAAGATACCAATTGTTCATACAATACCGCAATGCAAAACTGTAACCGGAATATTTAAAATATAAATCGTCATTGTTTACCGAAGCAAGAAAGCCAATAAAGTTGCATTCACTTTCACTGGCAAATCCCATTTGATGTGCCATTTCGTGACAACTGGTTGTGGGTAAATTGTACATAGGCATTAAATAATTTACCTGAGCTTCATTAGTAAACGGATTTAAATAACCACCAAAACCCATGTAAGTTAAAGGTAAACTAAACAGGGATTTTTTTATACTTTGATTAGTATAAGTAAAGGCAGGGTGTTTTTTTGCCAGATTTTGATAACCATTCCTGTTTTTTTGAAAAGTGGCTTCATGCGTATATGGATAGACCACTTTTAATCGGTTATTTTTAGTGATGCGGTTTTGAATTTGATTCGTTTTTGCAATAACTTTTTTGGTGAAATCTAATAAATCAGCATCAGTATAATCACGCTCAATTTTCATTTTTTCAAAAAGAGGAACTCTGTAATAATTAATTGCCCAGGTAAAATAAAAGAAGAAGTGAAAAACAGAAACAAAACTCAATATCTTTAATAACAGGTTTTTCCAGTTTAATTTCCAATTCTTCCGGTTGTTCCAAAACCATTTTACACAAAATACAATCAGTATAAAATATAAAATATCGCCCACTGAAAACGGAATCCATCCCAATACTATTCTCAAAAAATCAGAAAGTAACGGATATAGTCCGTTGCTGTAAAAAGATTCTACTAATTCGGGGAAAAAAAAGAGCATTTTTAGAATCAGAATCTGAAAAATAAGCAGTATTGGTAATAAATATTTTCTTTTCAAAATGACATTTTATAGAGTTGTAAATATAATTACAATAATTAATTTATTATCCGAAAAGGATTTTAAACTTTGTAACTTTGAGTTTTTAAATCGAAAATACAACACAACAATATGAGTCAGGAAATACGGAATTTAGAACCACAGGTTTTGTGGAATAATTTTGCCAGTCTTAATGCAGTCCCAAGGCCTTCAAAGAGAGAAGGACGTGTAGTGGCATTTATAAAAGACTTTGGTAAGAAGTTAGGATTAGAGGTTTTTGAAGATAAAGTTCAAAATGTAATTATCAGAAAACCGGCAACGACGGGAATGGAGAATCGCAAGCCTGTAGTTCTACAGGGGCATTTAGATATGGTGCATCAAAAAAATGCGGAAACCGTTTTTGATTTTGATACACAAGGAATTGAAATGTATGTAGATGGTGACTGGGTGCGTGCTAAAGGAACAACTTTAGGAGCAGATAATGGACTGGGAGTTGCAGCAATTATGGCTGTTTTAGAAAGCAAAGATCTCGCTCATCCTGCTATTGAAGCCTTATTTACAATTGACGAAGAAACAGGAATGACGGGTGCCATGAACTTAGAAGAAGGTTTGTTACAAGGGCAAATTTTGTTGAATCTGGATACTGAAGAAGATGATGAAATCGATATTGGTTGTGCCGGAGGTGTTGATGTCACTGCCGAAGCAGAATATGATGAGGAAGAAACTCCGGAACATTCGGTAGGATATAGCATAACTGTTAAAGGACTTAAAGGGGGGCATTCCGGGATTGACATTCACAAAGGTTTAGGAAACGCTAATAAAATTATGAATAGGCTGTTATTTGACGGTTTTGATAGTTTTGGTTTGCAAATTTCTGAAATAAAAGGAGGAAGTTTACGTAATGCAATTCCGCGTGAAAGTGTAGCAAAAGTGATTATTGCTTCGGTTTATGATGAAGCTTTTGTGTTTGATATGCAGCAAATTGTAGGCGAAATTAAAAATGAACTGAAAACTACTGAACCGGATTTAGAAATTGTTTTCGAAAAATTAAAAAATACACCTGCAAAAGTGATGCCTCCAATGGCGCAATATTACTTTGTAAGGTCAATGGCTACTGCTGCAAACGGGGTGCATAGAATGAGTGCAGATTTTGATAATCTGGTTGAAACTTCCAATAATATTGCAAAAGTTGATTTGGGTAAAGGGAAATTATCAGTGCAGTGCTTAACGCGTTCTTCGGTTGAATCGGCTAAGTTTGATTTGGCTAATGAGCTGCGTTCTGCTTTTGAATTAATGGGCTGCGAGGTGGAGGTTTCGGGTTCTTATCCCGGATGGACACCTAATGCGCAATCGGAGATATTGGATGTTTTAGTTCCAATATATGAAAAGCTAAATCAAGAAAAACCTAAAGTAGTGGCTTGTCATGCCGGTTTAGAATGCGGGATTTTAGGCGCTAATTACCCGGATATGGATATGATTTCTTTTGGTCCTACTATTCATGGAGCTCATTCACCCGATGAAAGAGCAAGTATTACTTCTTCCCGGAAATTCTGGAAATTTTTAGTAGAGATTTTGGCAAACATTCCGCTAAAATAATAGTGTAGCAGTGTACTGTTTTTTAATCTAAAAAAAATCCTCAATTATTTCAATTGAGGATTTATCTAAACTAAAACTTTATTTTTTCAAAACTTTATATTGTTCATAACAGCCGCTTATGGCATCCATAATTTGGAGGTCATTGGCAGTTTGAATGAAAGACTCCGAATAATTGCATCGTTGTAAAATTTCAGGAATTTCATTTTTATCTATACCCAGCAGCACTGCCAGTGTTTCGCGGTCAAATTTAGATTCTAAAAGATTTCTTACGGTGTCGTCTTTTTTGATTTCTTTTAATTTTTTTAACTCAGTGGCTTTTTTTCCAAAGAAATTATAAAGCATATCGGCAGGGTTGAATATAGAACCCAAAACTTTTCCAAAAGCTCCCGGAGAATATTCACCTGCTTCATAACCATTGTTCAGTCCTGAAATACTGTATTGATAATTTTTGTTGATAGGAATCGTTTTAGAATCCACTTCTAAATAACCGGTGAGGTTAAAGGGACGGATAACAACCTCTTCTAACGCAATTGCTTTTTCGGTCAGATATATTTTAGCTATTTTGTTTTTTATCCAGTCATTTGTTACTTTCACTCGTAGTGACTGAAATCCTAAAAGAGACAAATGTAAGGTGTCGTTAGGGTGGATATCAATTTCAAAATATCCGTTCATGTCAGTTCTGGAACCTCTT
Organism: Flavobacterium plantiphilum; assembly: GCF_046000495.1. Taxonomy (NCBI): domain Bacteria; kingdom Pseudomonadati; phylum Bacteroidota; class Flavobacteriia; order Flavobacteriales; family Flavobacteriaceae; genus Flavobacterium; species Flavobacterium plantiphilum. The sequence continues at coordinate 49,908 of NZ_JBELQA010000011.1, read as the reverse complement.
ACTCTGTTGATATTGATGATGTTTACACCTGATAAGGGAGATTTAGTATTATCGTTATAGATATAGCCGGTTACTTTTTGGGAAGTAATTTGATCCTGAGCAAAAGTGACTGTAGAGAATACTATAAAAAAGAAAACTACAAAATATTTCATAAACTGGTTTAAAACTTTAAAAGTAATAAATCGGCTTTAAATATTTTGTAGTTTATTATTTTAATTATAAGAAAATTAACGAATCGTTAATCTCTTCTTGGTCTTCTTGGTCTTGGAGCATCACCAAAACTTTCCGAGCGTCTTGCAGGCCTTTCTGAAGAACCCCCTTCACGTCTTGAAGCACCTCTGTCATTTCTGAAACCACCTTCTCTTGGAGCTGAATTTCTGTCACTTCTAAAACTGCCTTCTCTGCGTGGAGCAAAACTTCCTTCGCGTCTTCCGCCTTCACGTCTTCCGCCTGAATTTCTTCCATTATGATCACGTCTTCCGCCACCATCATTTTTAGAAATCTCAACATTGATACGACGACCTTCTAACTGTACGTTGTTCAGTACTTCCATTACTTTGTCAGTATGTTCCGGATCAGTGTTAAAGAAAGAGAATCCTTCTTTTACATCCACTTTGAAAACATCATCACGACCTAAGTCTAATGTTTCTTTCAGGTAATCTTTTAATGACATCCAGTCAAAATTATCTCTGGAACCAATGTTTACAAAATATCTTGTAGCACCGCCATTATTGTTTTCTCTTGGTGCACGGTCATCTCCACGATCACGTCTGTCAGATCCTGAAGCAGAAATATCTCTTGTTTTCTTATAGTAGTTTATAAAACGGTTAAACTCAACAGAAACCATTTTCTTAATTAACTCTTCTTTAGACAAACCTTCTAATACATCATTGATAGCCGGTAAGTAGTTGTCAATTTCATGATCTACTTCAGTATCTTTAATTTTATTTGCTAAGTGTAATAATTGGATTTCACAGATTTCAATTCCTGACGGAATTGTTTTTTCTTCAAATTTTTGTTTGATGATTCTTTCGATAGAAGAAATCTTGCGTAATTCACTTTTTGTTACAATTACAATAGAAGTTCCTAATCTTCCGGCACGACCTGTTCTTCCTGAACGGTGGTTGTACGTTTCAATTTCGTCCGGCAATTGATAGTTTACTACGTGAGTAATGTTATCAACGTCAATTCCACGAGCCGCTACATCTGTTGCAACAAGCATTTGGATTTGTCTACCACGGAAAGATTTCATTACCCCGTCACGTTGTGCCTGAGATAAATCTCCGTGTAAAGCTGCAGCGCTGTATCCGTCTTCGATTAGTTTTTCGGCAATAGCTTGTGTATCACGTTTTGTACGACAGAAAACCACTGAGAAAATGTCAGGGTTTGCATCAGCTAAACGTTTCAGAGCTTCGTAACGGTCACGGGCATTTACCAGATAAAATTCGTGAGAAACCGTCGCAGAACCAGAGTTTTTAGTACCTACGGTAACTTCTGCAGGGTTAGTCATGAATTGTTTTCCAATTCTGGCTACTTCCGCAGGCATAGTTGCAGAAAACAACCAGGTGTTTTTTTCATCCGGTGTTGTTGAAAGGATGTTTACGATGTCCTCATAGAATCCCATATTCAGCATTTCGTCTGCTTCGTCCAGAATACAATAATTAATCTGAGTGATGTTTACTAATCCTCTGTTAATCATATCCTGCATTCTTCCTGGTGTAGCTACAATAATTTGAGCTCCTCTTTTAATTTCTCTGGCTTGTTCTGTAATACTAGCTCCTCCGTAAACTGCTACCACATTAATACCTTTTTCGTATTTAGAGTAGTTTTTAAGTTCGTTGGTAATCTGTAAGCAAAGTTCGCGCGTTGGAGATAAAATCAACGCCTGTGTATTTCTGTTGTCGGCATCAATTTTTTGAATAACTGGAAAACCAAAAGCTGCCGTTTTCCCTGTCCCTGTCTGAGCCAACGCAACTAAATCTGTATCTTTTTCCAATAATAGGGGAATCGCTTTCTCCTGTACTTCTGACGGATTCTCAAATCCTAGATCTAAAATCGCCTTCAGTAACGATTCACTCAATCCTAATTGTTCAAATTTATTCATTATGTATTTTTAAAATAGGGTGCAAAATTACTGTTAATAATCCATATAAACTAATGCATTTCTAAGTTTTAATGATTTAATATCTTTTGATTATCAGAAAGTTATGTTTTTAAACTTAAAACTGTGCCTTTGGTTTATGAATTTTAATGGTAAACAACAAGTGTATTTTAGAAAAAAATAAATAAAAATTGTTGGATTTTAAATAATTATTTTGTTTCTGTTAAATAAGAAATGAGTAATTGGGTAGCTTTGCCGCGATGGCTGATTTGGTTTTTTATTTTTAAATCTAAATCAGCAAAAGTTTGCTGATAGTCTTCGGGCTGAAAAACTGGATCATATCCAAATCCTTGATTTCCTGATTTTTCCATCGTAATTTTCCCCTTTGCTATTCCGGTAAATAATTGTTGTTTTCCGTTTACATTTAATGCAATTACAGTTTTAAATTGTGCGGTACGGTTGTTTTTGTCTTTGAGATTTTCCAGCAAAAGATTCATATTGTCTTCTGCATTACGTTGCATCCCTGCATATCGTGCAGAATATACACCTGGTGCTCCGTTTAAGGCTTCCACTTCCAGTCCGGTATCATCAGCAAAACAGTCATAACCGTATTTTTGAGTTACATAATTAGCTTTCAGTATGGCGTTTCCTTCTATAGTGTCAGCTGTTTCAGGAATTTCTTCATGGCAACCTATTGCTTCGAGACTCAAAACCTCAATTGTTTCAGGTAATAGTTGTTGAATTTCTTTAATTTTATTTTTGTTATTGGATGCGAATACAAGTTGCATAATTTAAGATTTTAAGAAATGGTGATATTTAGTATTAAATATTGTATAACTAGCTGTTATTCAGGTTAATTAGATGTTAAATTGTTTCTGGAAACAAAATTATTATGAATAATTGCCGTATCTTTACACTGTGGTTTTGATTCACTATGTGTGTATGTTAATTTGGGTAGAAAAATGAAAACACACTATCAACACCTTTTTAGTTAATTATATAAGTTGAGAATAGTAAATCAAAACCAATGTTGGAGGGCTTTAACAGCCCTCCTTTTTTTTTTAATGCTGGCTGACATTTGTTAAATTATTGGGGAAATACAAATCAGAAAGATGAGAGAATTCATCACCACGCATAAAAATAGAAATATCAGCTTCTGCAAAACTGGTTTTTCCTGCTGCAGCCAGCAATTCATTAGCCGCATGAAGGGTATTTCGATGATAATGATAAACCCGCTCAGATTTATCTGTTACTACTAAACCTTTCATCAGCATTTTATTCTGGGTAGCTACACCTGTAGGGCATTGATTGTTATGGCAACGCAATGCCTGAATACATCCCAGTGAAAACATGAATCCTCTGGCGCTGTTGCACATATCTGCTCCTAAAGCAATAGCATGTAAGACAGAATAACCGGAAATAATTTTACCACTTCCTATTATTCGTATTTTATCGCGGATGTTGAGATTAACCAATGTTTTATTAACAAATATTAAAGCGGGCTCAAAAGGCATTCCCACACCATCAGAAAATTCTAAAGGTGCAGCTCCGGTTCCTCCCTCAGCTCCATCTACAGTAATAAAATCCGGATAACAATCTGCAGCGATCATTTCGTGACAAATGGCTTCAAATTCACTTGTTTTTCCGATACAGAGTTTGAATCCGATGGGTTTTCCATTCGATAATTCGCGCAGACGGGCAATAAATTCGATTAAGCCTCTGGCGTCAGAAAAAGCACTGTGAGCCGGAGGAGACAGAATCAGTGTATGGGGTAGTACGCCTCTTATTTTTGCAATTTGTTCCGTGTTTTTAGCTGCTGGTAATACTCCGCCATGACCTGGCTTGGCACCTTGAGAGAGCTTAATTTCAATCATTTTTACATTCGGATAGCTTGCTTTTTCTTTGAATTTTCCTCCGTCAAAATTTCCTCTGTCGTCCCTGCAGCCAAAATAGCCTGTTCCTATTTGCCAGGTAACATCGGCACCCTGTAAATGAAAATCAGTTAATCCTCCTTCTCCTGTATTGTGATAGAAATGGCCTCTTAAAGCACCTTTGTTTAATGCTAAAATTGCATTTTCGCTTAATGAACCGAAACTCATCGCAGAAATGTTCAGCAACGAAGCTGAATAAGGCTGTTTGCAGTCTTTTCCTCCCACCATTACGCGAGGTAATTCTTCATTTACTTTGGTTGGGAATACAGAATGTTTAATCCCTTCATAATTCGTATGATTTATATTTAATTGTGTTCCAAAAGGAGTATTAGAATCAATATTTTTAGACCTTTGATAGACCAGAGAGCGCTGATTGCGTGAAAATGGTTTCCCGTCGGTGGAGCGCTCGATAAAATACTGTTGGATTTCAGGTGAAATGCTTTCGAAAATATACCTGAAATACCCTATAATTGGGAAGTTTCGGAGTATAGCATGTTTTTTTTGTACACTATTATAAAATCCTATACCTATGAAAACCATCATTATTACAGAAAACAAATACGATGTTTCCATGTAATAATTGAAAAATAATGAAATGGCTAATAATGAAATTCCAACGATGAAAATTTGCTTTCTCATTTGATAATTGATTTAAATTGCAGGCAAACACAAATTTAATCCAAAAAGGATTGGAGTTACTTATAGAATCTTTTAAAATAACCTTAAATTTCGGAGATGTACTGTGTTTAAAATAGCCGTTTAACTGTCTTAATATGAGTATTTATTAACTAAAACGTAAACGGACATAAACATGTTTTATCCCTTTTTTGTCTGAATCTCTTTCATCTATTTCAAGAATATCTGTGAGCGATTTTAACATGGGGGTCAGTTTTGTAAAACCGTAATTTCTGGGATCAAACTCGGGTTTTTTCTTTACAATCAGATTTCCTACGTCACCTAAGAAGGCCCATCCGCTATCATCGGCAATATCGTCAATCGAATCTTCAATAAGATCAATTGTAGGTTCGTCTATTTTGTTTAGCGGTTTTTGTACAGGCTTTTCAGTTGTTTTAACAGTGGTTTTTTCAACTGGTTTTTTAGAATCTACTACCGTTTTAGCTGTCTTTTTCTTAATTGCACCATCTAAAACTTCGATAAATATGAAGCGGTCGCAGGCACTGATAAAAGGTTTAGGTGTTTTTTGTTCTCCAATTCCGATGACTTTCATGCCGGATTCTCTTAATCGGATGGCTAAACGTGTAAAATCACTGTCACTGGAAACAATACAAAAACCGTCCAGTTTGCCTGAATAGAGTAAATCCATCGCATCGATAATCAGTGCGGAATCTGAAGAGTTTTTGCCTGTGGTATAACCATATTGCTGGATAGGAGTAATAGCGTGTTCTAATAAAACGCCTTTCCAGCCATTAGCATTGGGTTTGGTCCAGTCGGCATAGATGCGTTTTGTTGTCGGAGTTCCGTATTTAGTGATTTCTTCCATCATTCCCTTTACATTGCTGTATGGAACATTATCGGCATCAATTAATACGGCTAATTTGAGTTCTTTTGTATTTTGTGGCATTGCATTTTTTTAAGTGAGCTAAAGATAAATATTTTACTTTAGTTTTTGTTCTGTTTGCTGTTATTTCATTTTGCGTTCTTTTAAACAGAAAAAGGAGAAGTTTTTTGCTTCTCCTTATTTGATACTATTTTTACAGAAGAGTCAGGTTGTTTTTTATCTGATATTCAGATTTCCTTCAATTCCGTCACTGTTGTCCGTTGTTGATCCTGTTAAAGCGGCACCAATAAAGCTTAGCATTGTTACAAATTTACCGGCTTTGGTATCCCAGTAATAAGTTTCTTCTGGTGTAACTCTGATTACGGTTACTTTAGGATCTTCTTTTCCATCTTCAAACCATGCATTAGCCAGTGAGCTCCATTGTTCTTCTATTGTATTTTTGTCTTTATAAATAAAAGCTTTACCGTAAATTGACAGGTATTCGGCGTTTCCGTTATTCATAAAAAATAACTGTACTTTATTCTCTTCTTTTATTTCAAAATTTTTATTGCTCTCGGAGCTGCTTAGAAACCAAAGATTTCCTTGTTTGTCGCATTCCTGAAGACTCATCGGACGGGAATTCATTGGAAGTTCAGTTAAGTTGGTACAAAACATACAAACTCTGGCGCTTTCTGATAATTCTTTTAATTTTTCAATGGCTTTGGTCTGTGTTAAATTTTCTATTGACATGTCTTAGATTTTTAAAAGTTAATGATTGTTTTCTGTTCCGTCAGCACACCAAAGAATGGCGGTGTCTAATTCGTTCTTTGAAAAAGATCTGAATTCTCCGGGCATCAGAACACTAAATATTTCGGTAAAATTTTGCACATTGTTATTGTCTGTAACAATAGCGCAACGATTCCATTTGGAGAGGTTTTTTATTCCAAGAAGTAAGTCCTGCAGCCAGGCTTTAAAAGTGAAATCTCCAATTTCAGTATTGAGATACAAAAGGTAGTTTAATTCATTGAAAATTTTTACTTTTTGTTCCGCAGTGGGGAAGACCACGTTTTCAAAATCGGCCTGGGTTACCGTGCCGCGTGCTTCAAAAGCAGCAACATTATCGGGTGTGTTTTGTAGTATAGCTATCATGACTGTTTTATTTTAAGTCAAAAATATCACTTCTATACTTTTGGTATGTTACAGATTTTTACCGAATTATTACAGGATTTTGTTTGGAATCCTGAAACGTGATTCGGTTAAGAGGGAGTTAATTGATCTAACTGCGTAGAATTTTTTCCATTATTTTTCCTTTAGCTAATTCATCTATTAATTTGTCCAGATAACGAATTTGCTGCATCAGTTTGTCTTCGATTTCTTCTACACGATAGCCACATATCACGCCTGTGATTTTAGAAACATTCGGGTTTATTTGTGGTGCCTGAGCAAAGAATGTTTCAAAATCAGTTTGGTTTTCCAGAATATGTTGCAAGTTTTGCTCATTGTATCCGGTAAGCCAGAAGATAATGGTGTCTACTTCCTGTCTGCTACGTCCTTTTTTCTCTGCCTTAGCAATATAGTGCGGATAAACTGAAGCAAAAGGCATTTTAAATACTTTGTGATTCTTCATTTTTATTAAATAAATTTTAAGTGCTACTTGCAGACTTAGGTTTTAGATTTGATAGCTTTTATCAGTTCTTTATTTCTTTTATTAGCTCTTGCATTTTGTAAAGAGATGACTCCCCAAATGGCAGCAGGAATCCAACCAATAAGAGTTATTTGTAATACTAAACAAAGAATTCCAGTTAATATCCTACCTCTTAAAAAGAAAGAAACGAACGGAAAGAAAATGACAATTAAGGTCATGGTTTTTGTTATTTCACAACGTAGGTTTCCCATCCGTCATAATCACCCTCTAATTCTTTTGCTCTTTTTCTTAATTCTAAAGTGATTTTGCTAATTGATTCCGAGTCAACTTTATCATCTCTTGAAATATGTAATTTGAATGGTTTGTCAGGATCGTCAATTTTTTCTTTGTTTTCAATTTTAAATCCGTTTTTGGCTATTCGTTTTTCAAATAAGTCTCTGTTTTTTTCATTCGAAAAATAGATCCAGTGATCTACCTGTCTTGATTTTGTTAAATCATCGCCTCCATTTTTTAATTGTTCAATTACTTTTTGATTTGACATGTTTTCTTGTATTTCTTCATTTGGATACAGAAAATTTAGATAAGCATCCCAGTTTTTGTCGGGTTTAATATTTATATAGTATTTATAATTGCTGTATTTGTTTTTGTAAAGTGCTGTTAGTTTAGACCTAATTTGAGTTGTGTCGTTGATGTAGTAATAATTTAATCTTTCGCATTGATAAGTAAAAGTTCCTGCCAATTCCGTTTTTGTTATTTTAGATATTGTAGTCTCAACTTCATCTGAAACTTCGTAAAGCTTACTGAATTCCTCTTTTTCAGGAAAACCATCTTTATTGCAATTCGAGAAAGTTACTCCTGTAATTAGAATGTACGCTAAGTCGGTTTTTGGAGCAACTTTTTTTAAATCCATATTCAAAGTTGTAGAGCCTGCACCGTTTTCATAATTGGCTATATACGCATCCCAATTACTGTCATCTGTTTTTTGTGTTTCCTGTGATTTAGTGTTGCAACTGATTAAAAAAAAAGAGGAATCCAAAAGCTATAATATTCTTCATGTATTAATTGATTGTAAGATTTTGAGTGTTTAATAGTGCGCAAATTAGCGTGAGCGTGACTCGCGCGCGAGCTGGGTACGGAATGCAATTTCGCACCATCTGGTTTTTTTAATTTCAATATTAGGTTAAATACAGTTTTAGATCTATTAATAGTCCAAAACCAACGAGTGTTAAACTTGCCATAGGTCCAGACATAATGCAAGCTAATGCAGTCTGTCCGTCTCCATTGCAAGCTAAATTAATGCCTATAATTAGGATTAAACCTAATGTGTTTACCAAAGTGTAAAGTATTAAATTCCAAAATCTAAAATTATATTTAATGTGTTTTTCTGATTTAAAAGAAATTTTGTCAATTTTATAAGTGTAAATAGTAATTAATAAAATACTTAATAGTATTGAAGTCCAAAGAACTATTTTGTAACCTGTTTCGCAGTTATTAGTAAAACTTTGTATTCCCATAGCAGTAAGTATGCCTGGAAATAATGTGAAAATTGGAAAGATAGGAATTAATGAATAAAGTGCATTTATAAAACCAAATTCGGTAAATCTAAAATTCATAAGTGTCAATTACAGTTGTTGCTAACTTATTTTATACAGGAAACAAACCTTTTGTAATATGCACTTAAAATCGGGTATATTAGTTAAGGTTTGTTTGTTTTTTATTGTTTTTCAAATATATTCATTTTTTCTTACAAAAAATATAAATCTCATTTCATTTAAAATAGAAAGTCATTGAAAAAATACTAACATAAATAGCTCCTGAAAATAAATTTAGCTTAAAAGGTGCTAATAAAATTTAAATAATTATTTTTGCAAACTGTTAAAATTAATGTTATTACATCACGATAGTATGGTAAAAGATTTATTCGAAAGAATTCAGAGCAATAAAGGACCATTAGGGAAATGGGCTTCGCAAGCAGAAGGATATTTTGTATTTCCTAAATTAGAAGGAGAATTAGGGCCTAGAATGAAGTTTGCAGGAAAAGATATTTTGAACTGGAGTTTGAATGACTATTTAGGTCTGGCCAATCATCCTGAAGTGCGTAAAGCTGATACTGATGCTGCAATTCAGTTTGGTGCGGCTTACCCAATGGGTGCGCGTATGATGAGTGGTCACACAACTTATCACGAACAATTAGAAAAAGAATTGGCTGAATTTGTAATGAAAGAATCAGCTTATTTATTGAATTTTGGGTATCAGGGAATGGTGTCTATTATCGATGCCTTGGTAACTAAAAATGATATTATTGTATATGATGTAGATTCGCATGCCTGTATTATTGATGGTGTTCGTTTGCACATGGGTAAGCGTTTTACTTATAAGCATAACGATTTAGATAGTATGGAGAAAAACCTCCAACGTGCGACTAAAATGGCTCAGGAAACCGGAGGAGGTATTTTATTTATTACCGAAGGTGTTTTTGGAATGCGCGGGCAACAAGGAAAATTGAAAGAAATTGTTGCTATGAAAGAGAAATACAATTTCCGTTTATTAGTTGATGATGCACACGGTTTTGGTACTCTTGGAAAAACAGGTGCCGGAGCAGGTGAGGAGCAAGGCTGTCAGGACGGAATTGATGTTTATTTTTCAACTTTTGCAAAATCGATGGCTAACATTGGAGCATTTGTAGCGGCTGATAAAGATGTTATTGATTATTTAAAATACAACTTGCGTTCGCAAATGTTTGCTAAGGCATTGCCTATGATTCAGACTTTGGGTTCTTTGAAACGTTTAGAGTTATTGCGTAAATCTTCTGAGATTAAAGATAAATTGTGGGAAAACGTAAATGCGTTACAAAACGGATTGAAAGAAAAAGGATTTAATATTGGAGATACAAATACTTGTATTACTCCGGTATATCTTGAAGGAAGTATTCCAGAAGCTATGGTGATGGTAAACGACCTGAGAGAGAACTACGGTATTTTCTTGTCAATCGTGGTTTATCCGGTTATCCCTAAAGGAATTATCTTGTTAAGAATGATACCTACGGCTTCTCATACCTTAGCTGATATTGAGGAAACATTAACCGCTTTTGAAGCTATCCGTGAGAAATTAGTAAACGGTACTTATAAGTCTATTGCTGAAAAAACAACAGTAGATATGGAAGCGCAAGCTTAATACAATTAAAATTTAGATTCTCTTTATGGGAATTATATAAAAGAATCCATTCATTATATGAGTGGATTTTTTTTGTTAAAAAATATCTTTACATTATATTAATTTTAAAAAATTATAACTATGAAAGTGATATATATACTTAGTAATGTAGTGTTGTTTGTAATTCTTGCTTCTTCTTGTATGAATAAAAAAACTGATCAGGTAGTTGTAGCTCCGCAGCAAGCAGAAGCGCCAATAGAAACACCTAAAAAAGAATGTTATCAGGCTGTAATTGAAAAAGACACGCTGAGGCTGACACTTGATATCAATACGGTCAATGATGTGAATGGAGAATTAGATGCTTCTTATTTTGAAAAAGACAGAAGTTTTGGGACGCTTTTAGGAAATATGCGCGGAGACACCATTTTTGCCGATTATAAGTTTGAGTCTGAAGGAAAGACTTCTATCCGTGAAATGGCTTTTATTAAAAAAGATTCTAATACCTATGTTGAAGGTCATGGTGAAATGATTGATGCTAACGACAGAATGGCTTTTAAGGATAAAAGCAAAATTAAATTTGATGGAAATATTGTGTACCACAAAATTAATTGTGAATAATACTTTTACTTTTGTTTCAAATACCAAAAAAAATATCCATTAGGCTATACTAATGGATGTTTTTTTTAAAGATCTTTTCTAAATGTTTTTCTTCTGCAATGTACTTTAGGATCAAAGTGTTTCCATAAATTATGAATAGCAATATTGTCTGCTAATTCAGGAGTTCTATAGCAGTTTTCAATACCTTTTTCTTTAAAAGTCTCATAATATTCATTGAAAATTATAGCGGTTACTGCTTTATTCTGATACTCAGGATGCACACCTATTAAGTAAAAAAGCATGTCTTTGCTTTGTTTTTTTGCTTTAAGCAAATGAAATATTCCAAAAGGGAATAGTTTTCCTTTTGCTTTTTGTAAAGCTCTTGAGAAAGAAGGCATTACGATGCTGAAAGCAATGATGTTCTGGTCTTTGTCTTCTACAAATTTGATGTATTCCGGATTGATAAAACTGATGTATTTTTTCTTGAAATATTCTTTTTGGACTTCAGAAATAGCGACAAATGAAGATAGATTTGCATAAGAAGTATTAAATAAATCAAACATTTTATCGACATAAGGCATGACTTCTTTGGTGGATTTAAAGTTCAAAGCTTTTAATTGGTATCTTTTTTTAACCAATTCGTTTGCTTTTTGAAAAAACTCCGGTTGTACATTCGAAAACGGAAATTTACTTTCTACATATTCTTTTTCGGTTACATAACCCAGTTGTTCAAAATGAGCAGCATAATAAGGGTGATTGTACCAGGTTACCATCGTTCCCAGCTGATCAAATCCCTCAGTCAGAACACCTACTTTATCTAAATTAGAAAATCCCATAGGGCCTTCAACATATTCCAGATTGTTTTTTCTGCCCAGTTCGTATACTTTTTCCAGTAAAGCCTCAGTTACATTGATGTCATTAATCACATCAAACCAGCCAAAACGCACTTTTTTCTTTTGCTGACCATTAACTTCAGCCCAATTAATAATAGCAGTGATACGTCCTGCCATTTTACCGTCTTTATAGGCAATGTAAAAATAAGCTTCTGCATTATCAAAAGCAGGATTTTTAGTTTTGTCAAAAGTTTCTAATTCGTCGTTAATTAAAGGCGGAACCCAAAATTCATTGTCTTTGTATAAAGAAAAAGGAAATTTAATATATTCGGTCAGTTCTTTTTTTGTTATTGCTTCTTTTATTGTAATCATTTTTTTTGTTTTCTTTATTCTATTGCGTCTTTTCTTTTTTGATCTCTTTTGGCTGCTTTTCTTACTGATTTTGGCTGAGAGGAGCTGTCTTCTATTTTCATTCGTACTTCCTTATAATTGGTGTCATAACGCCATGAAAAACCTATTCCTCCATAGAAAACTGTAGGCGTGTCTTTTAAATTATGGCTTATGGATGCGTCTATCTGCATATTTTTATTAATTAAAAAAGCAGCTCCGCCACGCAGGATGGCATCACTGTAAAAATCGCTCTTAAATCCCTGGTTTTCTATGAATCCGGACCATTTTCTGCTAATGCCTTTGGTTAAAGTGATGATATAACCATAACTTGGGTAATCTGTGCCAATATAATCAGCAATAATATTGGTTACAAAAACCCATGAACCATCACCCAAATGATTTTGGGTAACCAGCATCACCTTAGGAGAAATCATCGCATCGGGAGTAAAAGCATACGGATTATTTTTAGTAGTAAAATTGGCACCGGCAAAAACAGAAACAGCAGGAATTAATTGGTGCCAGTTAAAAGAATGATTGGCTTTCCAGCTGTAGATATTTACCTTTTTTTCATAATTCTTATAAGGATCATAAATGAGGTATTTGGCTCCCAGAATACTTTGTTTTAAAGCTGATTTATTATATTGGTTAAAAGCGGTTACAAAATCTTCGTTTTGGTATTGAAGATTAGCAACCAGTTCTAATCTTTCCATTAAAAAACCATACCGTAAATCAAGATCTATCCCATACCCATTAGCATCATAACCTAATAATCGGTGGTTTTCATTAATGCCGTAAATACCGGTTTCTATCTGAATTACCGATTTTCCCACTGCGTACGCAGACATAGATTCTCCAGGTCTGTTAGAGTTAATTTCGTCGGTGTGCTGAGCATAATTATAATTGACTAATAAGCTTAGGGCTAAGACTAATAAAACTTTAAATGAAGGCATGTTGTTTGGATTTTAAAAGTGATAGGCTTTCCAAATGTACTATATTTTATTATTTATTTAAGAATGATATTCCAATTTTGAGCGTAGTATTTGTTAAATTTGCTAAAAAATATTTTTATTATGCAATTGGCTTCTTTTTCAGGATTTATAAGAACATTATTTTATATCATAGCTTTCTATTATATTTTTAGGTTTCTGGCAAAATTATTTCTACCATTGATAGTTAAAAAAGTAGTGGAGAAGGCAGGAGAAAATATGTACCAGCAACAACAGCGTGAACAGCAGAATTCCTGGCAAAAAAAACAGAATGACGAGACTGTTATTTATAATACGGATAATGTAAAGAAACCCAGGGAAACCAAAAAAGTAGGAGATTATGTGGATTACGAAGAAATAGATTAAATTTGCCTCAATAGTAATCCATATTTAAATAAAATTCCCGAAAAATTGAAAATAATAAATAAGTTATATCCGCACGCTATTGCCATTTTAGGTTTTATTTTAGTTTCTCTCATTTATTTTTATCCCGTACTTCAGGGTAAACAGATTTTCCAATCCGATATCGCCCAGTATACCGGAATGGCGAAAGAACAAAATGATTTCAGGGCTGTAGAGCATTTGGAGCCCTATTGGACGAATTCGGCCTTTGGTGGAATGCCTACGTATCAGTTAGGAGCAAAATATCCATATGATTTTATAAGTGTATTGGATCATGCTTTACGTTTTTTACCGCGTCCCGCTGATTATTTATTTCTGTACTTCTTGGGTTTTTATGGTTTGCTTTTGGTATTAAGGATTGATCCTTTGAAAGCCTTTTTTGGGGCTGTAGCCTTTGGTTTTTCAACCTATCTTATTATTATTTTAGGTGTAGGACATAATGCTAAGGCACATGCTATTGCTTATATGCCATTAGTTATTGCCGGTTTTATACTGGTTTATAAGAAAAAATACATTTGGGGTGGTTTGTTAACGATGGTGGCAACAGCATTAGAAATCAACGCTAATCACTTTCAGATGACTTATTATCTGTTGATTTTCCTGCTGATACTTTCCGTTTATTATACGTATGTAAGAATAAAAACTAAAGAATTCAAAGCCTTATTGACTTCGTTTGGTATCCTGGCTGTTGCAGGTTTTTTTGCTCTGGGCGCCAATGCGACTAATTTAATGGCTACAGCAGAGTATGCGGATTTTAGTACCCGTGGGAAAAGTGAATTGACTTTTAATCCCGATGGCTCCAAAAGTACAGATACGAGTGCCATGACCCGCGATTATATTACTGAATACAGTTATGGGATAGCAGAGAGTTTCAATTTGATTGCACCACGACTTTTTGGTGGTTCTAATCATGAGGCTCTGGGCACCGACAGCAGTATGTATAATTTTATGATAAGTCAGGGGGTTCCTGCCGGACAGGCAGCTGATTTTGTCAGCGGAATGCCAACCTATTGGGGCGATCAGCCTATTGTTGCTGCTCCGGCATACATTGGTGTCGTAGTTTTCTTTTTAGGAATTTTGGCTTTAATCATAGATGAAAGAAGAATAAAATATGTTTTCCTTTCCGGGGCTGTTGTAGCATTATTACTTTCGTGGGGTAAAAATTTTCCAACCTTAACAGATTTTTTTATTGATTATGTGCCACTTTACAATAAGTTTAGAGCCGTTTCTTCTATTCAGGTTATTTTAGAATTATGTTTTCCTGTTTTAGCGATAATGGGATTACAGTCTTTTTTTAAAGCAGATAAAAATAGGCAATGGGAAGGTTTGTGGCAATCAGCAGCAATTGCTTTAGGGACTGTTATTATTCTGTTCCTGTGCAAGGGCATGTTTAGTTTTACAGGAGCAAGTGACAGTTATTTTTCTGAAAGTTACGGACCAAGTTTTGTAGATGCGCTTGTAAGCGACAGAAAAACGCTTTACAGTGCAGATTTGTTACGTTCTGGTTTCTTTATTGTTTTAACTTCAGGAATCTTATGGTTGTTTTTCAAAAACAGAATTGCACAGACAACGGCGCTGATTCTCGTTGGATTATTTATGGTTTCTGATTTATTCTTTGTTGCTAAAAAATATGTTTCGGCAAAAGATTTTGTCAGTGGCAGAGAAGTTGCGGTTCCTTTTGAGGAAACTCCTTCTGATGCTCAAATCCTCAAAGACACTACTCATTACCGTGTTTTTGAAGTAAATGGTAATTTTTCAAGTGCCAGAACTTCTTATTTTCATAAATCGATTGGTGGTTATCATGCTGCAAAACCAAGACGAATGCAACAATTATTTGACTACCAGATTGCAAAAAATAATTTGGAAATACTCAATATGCTTAACGTAAAGTATGTTATCCAGACCGATAAGGAAGGAAAAGAATTTCCTGTTGTTAATCCGGATGCTAATGGCAATGCCTGGTTTGTGAACGAAGTAAAATTAGTGAATAAAGCCAATGACGAAATGAAAGCACTGGATCATTTAAACACTAAAAAAGTAGCTGTTTTTAATTTGAATTTATACGGAAGTAAATTTAAAAATGCACGTTTAAAACGCAATATGGATACTACAGGGACTATTCAGTTACGTACCTATAAACCGAATTATATCAGATATATTTCAGATAGTAGAAATGAAGGTTTAGCCGTTTTCTCGGAAATTTATTATCCAAATGGCTGGAATGCTTACGTAGACGGAGTGAAAACAGAACATTTTCCGGTAGATTATGTTTTAAGAGCCATGATGTTGCCTAAAGGGGTTCATACTGTAGAATTCAAGTTTGAACCGGAAGTAATTAAAACCGGAAGTATTATTACACTTATTAGTGGTGCAGGAATGTTATTTTTACTAATTGGAGGGGTTTATTATCAAAGGAAAAATAATCTGGGGTAAGTGGTTGTTTCGGTTTTTATTTACGTTTAAACTTAATTATTAAGGCTTTGGATTCAAAAAAACTTTTGATTATTACCTATTATTGGCCGCCTGCCGGAGGTCCCGGAGTGCAACGCTGGTTGAAATTTGTAAAATATTTACCTGATTTTGGTGTTCAGCCAATTGTATATATTCCCGAAAATCCTACATATCCAATTGTGGATGAAAATTTACTTCAGGAAGTTTCTAATCAAGCAATTATTCTGAAGCAAAAAATTTTTGAACCTTACCAACTGGCTTCGTTTTTGTCTAAAAATAAAACAAGAAAAATGAATTCGGGGATTATTCCTAACCAAAAGAAACAATCTTTTTTAGATAAAGTTCTCTTGTGGATACGCGGTAATTTATTTATTCCTGATGCTCGTTTTTTTTGGGTAAAACCATCTGTTTCTTATTTAGAAAAATATATTGTTGAAAATAATATTGAAACTATTGTTACGTCAGGTCCACCCCATAGTTTACATCTTATCGGATTAGAATTAAGGCAAAAGCTAAATGTAAAATGGGTTGCTGATTTCAGGGACCCCTGGACTACAATTGGTTACCATAAATCGCTGCGGTTGTCTGATTTTGCAGCTCAGAAACATAAAGATTTAGAATCTAAAGTTTTAAATACTGCTGATTCCATTATTGTCACCAGCAAAACTACAAAAGCAGAATTTGAATCACTGACCACAAAGCCTGTTGCAGTAATTACAAATGGGTTTGATGTTGAAAAAGCAGAAAAACAGCCATTGGATTCCAAATTCAGTCTGGCACATATTGGTTCTTTTCTTTCAGCCAGAAATCCTAAATTACTATGGGAATCTTTAACGGAATTGTTAGATGAGATTCCGGATTTTAAATCACATTTAGAAATTAAATTAATTGGTGCTGTGAGTCAGGAAGTTCTGGATACCATAGCTGCTTCCGGTCTGGATTTATATCTGAATAACCTGGGATATGTTTCGCATGACGAAGCTGTGTCACATCAAAGAAAATCACAGGTTTTATTACTTATCGAAATTGATTCAGAAGAGACCAGAAGCATAATCCCCGGTAAATTATTCGAATATATGGTTTCTAACAGACCTATTCTTGCTATTGGACCTCAGGGCTCTGACTTTGCCGAAATAGTAACTGATACCAATACAGGAGTATTTTTTGATTATTCTGAAAAAGTAAAACTTAAAAAGTTAATTTTGGACTTTTATAATCAATACCTGGAAGGGAAGTTAGAATCTCATGGTGTAGGTTTACAAAAATATTCAAGAAAAAATTTGACCGGACAGTTAGTACAACTTCTAAATCTCTAGTTTCTATAAATGGGAATCGTTTTAAATCAGTCTTTAAAGAATACTATAATTACGTATATCGGTTTTGGTATCGGCGCAGTGAATACCATTTATTTATATCCTTTTTTTTTGGGTGCAACCTATTATGGTTTAGTTAATTATGTGCTTTCTGCTGCAGCTATTATTATGCCTTTGTTGGCCTTTGGAATGCAGAATACATTAGTTAAGTTTTTTTCTCAATGTAAAAATGAAAATGAAGAAAATCGATTTTTGTCATTTGCAGTTGTATTACCGCTATTATTGTCAATTCCTTTATTGTTAATTTGTTGGTACTTTTATAATGATATAGCTGTTTATTTATCCAGAGAAAATAAGATTGTAAAAAGTTATTTATGGATAATTCCATTCATTGGTTTATGCATGGCTTATTTTGAAATTTTCTATTCCTGGGCGAGGGTACAAATGCACTCGGTATTTGGTAACTTTATTAAAGAAGTAGGCTTAAGATTGTTTTCTTTAATATCCTTATTAGGAATTTATTATAATTGGATTAATGTTGAACAATTTGTTTATCTCACAGCTGCTATTTATTTTGTAGCTTTCTTAGTTACTATGTTGTATGCTTTTTATCTTAAAAAACCGAGTTTACAATTGACAATTCCTCATAATTCTAAAGATATTTTAGTGTATACTTTCTTTATTATTTTATCAGGAGGTGTTGCTAATTTATTATTAGATATTGATAAAATAATGCTCAATCAGTATATCAAAATTGAAAATATTGCTTATTATTCGGTGGCTACTTACATTGCATTGGTTATTTCGGTACCCAGCAGAGCTATGCACCAAATTGTATATCCGATTACCGCTAAGTTAATGCATGAAGAAAAACACGATGAACTGAATGATCTCTATAAAAAAACTTCTATCAATCTGCAAATTGTAGGCGGATATGTAATGCTTTGTATTTTTGTAAACATTAATCAGTTATATGAAATGATTCCACCGGAATATGGAGGAGGAATATATGTCGTATTTATGATTGGCTTATCTAAGTATTTTGATTTGATATTAGGAAACAATAATGCTATTATCTTTAATACTAAATATTACAGAGCTGTTTTATTTTTAGGTGTTGTCTTAGTTTTTCTTACAGTGGCTTTAAATATGATTTTTATTCCGTTGTACGGAATTTTGGGATCGGCTTTTGCTACTCTCTTGTCTATAACTTTATACAGTCTGGCTAAGTTAGGTTTTGTTGTCAAAAGACTGCATTTATATCCTTTTACGAATCAGACACTCTATTCTTTAGGCTTGACCTTTATTTTGTTTATGTTGTTTTACTTTTGGGATTTTCCATTTAATTCTATCATTGCAATTTGTTTAAAATCAATACTCGTTAGTCTGGCTTATGTGTATTTAAATTACCGATTTGTGATTTCCCACCAAATCAATGAAGTTATTGATGGTTTGTTGA
This sequence comes from Flavobacterium plantiphilum, assembly GCF_046000495.1. NCBI lineage: Bacteria > Pseudomonadati > Bacteroidota > Flavobacteriia > Flavobacteriales > Flavobacteriaceae > Flavobacterium > Flavobacterium plantiphilum. The sequence goes on along the minus strand of NZ_JBELQA010000011.1, from coordinate 31,149 downwards.
AAAAGTTCAAAATAATAAAGTGATTTTTTACAAAAAAAGTTTTAATAATGTGTTAATCACTAAAAGTGGGTATATGAAATCCTGATTTATGGTATTAATTTTGTGAAAGAATATACTTTATTAAAGTATAACAAGATTAAAACACCCCAATTATGATAAATATTCTTGATAAGCCCGAAAATTTAAAGTTAAATGAGGTTTTGGATAAAAAAATTAAGAAAGGTTTTGTTGTACAGGAAGTCAATAATAAGTTACCTTTTGTAGTACTATCCAAAAAGCCGACAAAAATTAATCATCATTTAAATTTTTTAATTTCTTGTGTCACTTTTGGTTTGTGGTCTATTCCCTGGATATATAAAAGCATAGAAGCTAAAAAAGAAAAAAAAATTATAATTGCTATTGATGAAGATGGAAATACTTTCGAAGATAGATGTTATAGTTAAAGAGTTTTAAACTTTAAACAAAAAACTCCGTCTCTAATAAGGCGGAGTTTTTTTGCTTTATAATTTTTCTTTAAGATATTGAGCTGTAATTGATTTTTTGTTTTTTACAACTTCTTCTGGAGTTCCTACAGCTAATAATTGTCCGCCATTTTCTCCTCCTTCAGGTCCTAAATCGATAATCCAGTCGGCACATTTAATTAAATCGAGATTATGTTCAATTACTAATAAAGAATGCCCTTTTTCTATTAAAGCATCAAAAGAAGCCAATAGTTTCTTGATATCATGAAAATGTAAACCGGTTGTAGGTTCGTCAAAAACAAATAAAGCTTTGTCTTTAGTAGCTCCTTTTACCAGAAAAGAAGCGAGTTTGATACGTTGCGCTTCTCCACCGGAAAGCGTAGAAGAGGACTGACCTAATTGAACATATCCTAAACCAACATCCTGTAATGGTTTTAACTTTTGAATAATTTTATTTTGCTTATTTTTTTCAAAAAAAGAAACAGCATCATCAATAGTCATTGTCAAAATATCATTGATGTTTTTGCCTTCATATGCTACTTCGAGTATTTCTTTTTTAAAACGTTTTCCGTTACAGGTTTCACAGGGCAATTGTACATCGGCCATGAATACCATTTCTACATTAATAGTTCCTTCGCCACTGCAGGTTTCACATCGGCCGCCATCAACGTTAAAAGAAAAATGCTTGGGTTGATAGCCTCGGATTTTAGACAGTTTTTCTTTAGCAAATACATCTCTGATATCATCATACGCTTTAATATAGGTTACAGGATTTGAACGGGAACTACGACCAATAGGATTTTGATCTACATATTCAATATGTTTTATTTGCGAAAAAGAACCTGTGATTTCGCTAAACTGTCCTGCTTTTTCTCCCGCATTATCCAGTTTTTTCTGCATGGCAGGAAACAGAATCTTCTTGACAAGTGTGCTTTTTCCACTTCCCGAAACTCCGGTAATTACCGTTAAAACATCCAGCGGGAAAGTAACATCAATGTTTTGAAGATTATTCTCTCTGGCTCCTTTTATTTCGATAAAATTTTTAAAAGGACGGCGTTTTTTAGGAACAGCAATTTCTAAATCTCCGTTGAGGTATTTTGCTGTTAAGGAATTGGACTGTAATATTTCTTCAAAATTCCCCTGAGCAACTAATTCCCCTCCAAAAGTTCCTGCTTCGGGACCAATATCAATAATCATATCGGCCGCTTTCATAATATCTTCATCATGTTCTACTACGATTACGGTATTTCCTAAATCACGTAAAGACAACAATACTTTTATTAAACGTTCACTGTCTTTTGGGTGTAATCCAATACTGGGTTCATCCAGAATGTACATAGAGCCCACTAAACTGCTTCCTAATGAAGTTGCTAAGTTGATACGCTGCGATTCTCCTCCCGAAAGTGTGGATGAATTTCTGTTCAGCGTTAAATAATCCAAGCCAACTTCTGTTAAAAATGACAACCGGTTATTGATTTCGACTAAAAGTCTTTTGGCAATTTGTTTTTCATATTCATCTAAACTGATGTTTTTAAAGAAGTCAACTAAATGTCTAATTGGCAAATCAACTAAATCAGAAACCGTTTTTCCGTTGATTTTTACATAAGAAGCTTCTACACGCAAACGCTTTCCTTTACAGCTTTGACATTTGGTTTTTCCACGGTAACGTGACAGCATCACGCGGTTTTGGATTTTATAATTTTTAGCTTCCAGTTCCCTGAAAAAATCATTTAAACCTTCAAAATAAGAATTTCCGGTCCAGATTAATTCTTTTTGTTCTTCGGTTAACTGAAAATAAGGTTTATGTATAGGGAAATCAAATTTGTAAGCGCTATTGACTAATTGATCGCGATACCAGCTCATGCTTTCACCACGCCACGGAAATATGGCATTTTCATATACCGATAAACTGGTGTTTGGTACCACTAATTCGGCATCAATCCCAATGATATTTCCGTAACCTTCGCATACCGGACAGGCTCCATATGGATTGTTGAAACTAAATAAATGTACATTTGGTTCGAGGAAAGTGATGCCGTCTAACTTAAAATTATTGGAATAATCCAATCGCTTTTCTGTATTTAATTCCTGTAAATAGCAAATTCCCTTTCCCTCATAAAAGGCAGTTTGTACCGCATCGGCAAGACGGTTATAAAATTCTTCTTCGTCTTTAACTACAATCCGGTCCACAATTAAAAGAATATCTTTATTGTCTAATGAATGTTGGTTTACTTCGTCCAGACGCACGGTTTCATTATCCACTAATATTCGAGAAAAACCCTGTTGGAGTAAAACTTTTAATTTGTCTTCCAGTTGTCTTCCTTCTTCCAGATGAATAGGGGCAAGCAAAAGCCATTTGCTGTTAAGTTCTAATTGTTTAACATCATTGATAACATCCGAAACCGTATTTTTCTTCACTTTACGACCCGAAACCGGTGAGTAAGTCCGTCCAATTCTGGCAAACAAAAGTTTCATGTAGTCGTAAATTTCCGTTGATGTTCCTACGGTAGAACGGGCATTACTGGTATTTACTTTTTGTTCAATGGCAATAGCCGGAGCAATTCCTTTGATGTATTCTACTTTTGGTTTGTCTAATCTGCCAAGGAATTGTCGCGCATAAGAAGACAGGCTTTCTACATAACGGCGTTGTCCTTCGGCATACAAAGTGTCAAATGCCAGACTGGATTTTCCTGATCCGGAAAGTCCTGTAATTACCACTAGTTTGTTACGCGGAATTACTACATCAAGGTTTTTTAAATTGTGAACCTGAGCACCTTTTATTATTATATTTTTCTTTGGATCTATTTTCGAAAAGTCAACTTGCATAAAAATATTGATTTCTACAAAAGTAATCATTTTCCAGATGAGAAAAGAATCTGCCTAAGCCATAAATAAAGTGTCGTTTTTTACTTTTATCAGTTGTAAAATATCTATTCTTTAAATAAATAAATCGTTTTTATATCATTTTTCTGTTTTTTATTTGCCGAACAAAACAATTATTTGTTAAATTTGGACAGTTAACAATATGAAAAAATAAAAGCGCCTATAGTAAAAAACTACTTTTTAGAAAAAATACCCAAATTTAAACTCATACTAAAAAGTATTATTATGATAGCTGATATTCAAATTCCTGACGCTTTGTTAGTACAGGATTATGTAGCAGGCAATGAAGATGCCTTAGCTACTTTAATTAAAAGACACGAATCCAAAATTTACGGTTTTATATATTCAAAGGTATCTGACAGAGATGTTGCTAATGATATTTTTCAGGACACTTTTATAAAAGTAATTAAAACACTGAAATCGAACTCTTATAATGAAGAAGGAAAATTCCTTCCGTGGGTGATGCGTATTTCACATAATCTGGTCATTGATTTTTTTAGAAAAAATAAAAAAATGCCTTTGTACAGAGAGACAGAAGAGTTTTCCGTTTTTTCTATTATGACTGATGATTCTCTTACAATAGAAAATCAGTTAATTGCGGATCAGGTAGAACTGGATATTCAGAAATTAATCGAAGAACTCCCCGAAGATCAAAAAGAAGTTTTAATCATGCGTATGTATAAAGACATGAGTTTTAAAGAAATTTCAGAAATTACAGGAGTTAGCATCAATACTTCTTTAGGCAGAATGCGTTATGCGTTGATGAATTTGAGAAAAGTAATTGATAAACACCAGATTATTTTAACCAATTAAACAATATTTAAATACATGTCACGTTCTATTCTAACACCTTTAATTAAAATAGTACATGGCAAAAATTTACTCTAAAAAAAATCAGCTTATTTCAAACATGAAACCTAAAAAAGAAGTTATTTCTTTTCTTTTGAATTATTCAAAAGCGCTTCACATGATTAAAGTGGCGGACAACAGTTTTGAAATTATTGCAAATTAATGAAGCTGGTAACAGCTGTTTTGGTAAATCTCACTAATATTTTTTAAATTAGTGAGATTTACTTTTTATACCCCTCTAAGGCAGTTTTACGACCAATGGTTCTGGTAATAATATCTTTTTCCAGATTCAAACCACGGGCTGGCGAATATTCCCTTCCGTACCAGATAATCTGTAAATGCAATTCGTTCCATAGTTCCTCAGGAAATAAGCGTTTGGCATCTTTTTCAGTTTGCACCACATTTTTTCCATTGGTCAGATTCCAGCGGTACATTAACCGATGAATATGTGTATCTACAGGAAAAGCAGGAACCCCAAAAGCCTGCGACATCACCACACTGGCTGTTTTGTGTCCCACAGCAGGCAATGATTCCAAGGCTTCAAAGCTTTGCGGAACTTTTCCGTCGTATTTTTCAATCAATATTTGTGACAAACCATGAATCCCTTTTGATTTCATGGGGGATAAACCACAAGGGCGAATAATTTCCTTAATTTCTTCTACCGACATCTTTACCATATCATACGGATTATCCGCTTTCGCAAAAAGCAATGGCGTAATTTGGTTCACACGCACATCCGTACATTGAGCTGATAACAAAACCGCAATCAGCAATGTATATGGATCTTTATGGTCTAGCGGAATAGGAATAACAGGGTAGAGTTCTTTTAACGTATTTATAACAAATGTTACCCGTTCTTGTTTGGTCATTTTTATTAAGTTACTGAGTTATTAAGAGTCTAAGTTTTAAAGACTTTTTTCGAATGTAAAAATACTATTATTTAGTTTTTGAATTGGATTAGAACATCATTTTTTATAAAACTTAGTATCTTAGCAACTTAGTAACTCAGCAACTAGAAAAAATGACAACATTAAAAAAAGGCGATAAAGCACCCGATTTTTTTGGCACAGACCAGGACGGAAAAGCACATCAATTAGAAGATTATAAAGGAAAAAAACTGGTGGTTTTCTTTTATCCAAAAGCCAGTACGCCAGGTTGTACCGCCGAAGCCTGCGATTTAAGAGATAATTTTGAGCGTTTTCAGGCTAGCAATTATGAACTTCTGGGTGTAAGTGCCGATTCGGCAAAAGCACAAGCCAAATTCAAAGATAAATACAAATTCCCTTTTCCGTTATTAGCCGACGAAGAAAAAGAAGTCATTCAGGCATTTGGCGTTTGGGGACCTAAAAAGTTCATGGGACGTGAGTACGACGGTATAAACAGAACCACTTTTATAATCGACGAAAACGGAATTATCGATGAGGTAATTGAAAATGTAAAAACCAAAGAGCACGCCAGTCAGATTTTGAAATAAACAAAAACGCCAAGAGAAATATTTTTTCTTGGCGTTTTTGTTATTGAAATTGTAAAAAGTAGAGTTTTGTACTGCTCCGCAAAGTCTCCGACTTTGAGGTACTGTTTTTCGATTTTCAATCGACATTTTTTAATGGATTATCTGTCAGAGACAGATTAATACATCCTCAAAGTCGGAGACTTTGCGGAGCTGGTTAAGGATAAATACGCCCAATTTTGTCATTCCGAAGAATGAGGACACGAGCGATAGCTAACTGGCGAAGCAATCTCATCAAGTAGCTCTACAAAGTGTTTCTATTTAGTCATTGTTGTGGGCAAGGAAAACATTTCCGCGCAAACTTGTGTTGTTATATCTGAGCGGTCGGGGGCAATTAAATTATTTGATTGATGTTTCTAATATATTTACTTTTTTCAATTAATATTTCTTCTAAATTAATTTCTGGCTTATAATAAGTAATGAATGTTTCACAGAAATAATTGTGATATTTTGCAACCCAAGAATATTTATCAAAAACTTTATAATTGTCAATATGTGATGTTAAACATTCTTCAATAATATTTTTATGTTCTGTAATTTCATTTAAGATATACTCAGTTGGATGCTCATATTCATAAAATATTATGTATAGATAATTGATGAAATGGAATCCATCTATATCAATAAGGTATTCTTTATTTTGTGGCGAATATTTTTTATCAGCATAATAATTGATATGTGTTTTTACAATGTCTACTACTTCGTTTGATAATATTATTCTTGGATAAATTGCTTTTTCGGATTCTAGTTTATAAGACTCGATTAAAGCAGGGCCAAGTACAATGTTTTCGTCCATACATAAATCACTTACACTAATTGCGCCTCTGATAAATATTTTTGATTTAATAAATGTATATTGTATATGAGATAATACTTCAAATATATTTCCTAATTCAGATTCTCCATATTCATCGAACCAAGGGTGACCAAAAACAAAGTTATCGGTGAAAATTTTTAACTCAAAACTTTTCATATCCTCTTTGCCTGACAAATCATGCATATATTCTATATGTTTCAACTCTTCAGTAAGCGTTTTTAGGTATGAATTAAAAAAAGTTAAGTCGTTTTGGATAATTTTTTCACTAAACCCTAAAATATCAATGTAGGCACAAAAACTTTTTCTAAACAGTAAATTTCCATCTTTGTCTTTATAAATTTCTTTCATGCTATTTTGGAATAATTGCTTAAACTTATATAATAAGATATAAGAATTAGATTTAGCAACCTTAAGTTGACTTACTTGGGGATAAATAAATATCAGATTTTTTATATTTTTCCAAAAATAGGATATTTATTTCAAAAATTAGTAAAGAAAGATTTAATAAACCAAAAACGCCACAAAAGAAATTCTCTTGTGGCGTTTTGTATAATTGTTATAGTTTTATTCAACTAATGTTTTTTCAGGATTATAACCAAAAAGGCGTTTATCCTTTATAATTTCAGAAACTCCCGCAGGAAGCATTGGTTCCCAGCCGGGAACTCCATGGCTAATCATTTTAAGTACTTCACGAGAGAATACTTTTAGGTTTTCAGGGTTGTAATCTTCCACATCAATTACTTTTCCGTTGAATTTAAAGAATTTGTACAATTCTTTCATTCGGGGATGTACTTTCAGGTTTTCAGAAGTAGTAATTTCTCCATTTTCATCTAACATAGGGTATAAGAATACTTTCATGTCTCTGAAGAATAATTTACCAAAAGCTTCCAGAATTCCACCACTTAAATGACGGTAATATTTCTCATCAAAAATATCAACCAGGTTGTTGACTCCCATGGCAAGTCCCATTCGGGCTTTGGTATAATTAGCAAAATATTCCACCACTTTATAATATTCCTGAAAGTTCGAAATCATTACCGTTTGTCCCAATGAACAAAGTAATTCGGCACGATCCATAAAGTCTCTTTCGTCAATTTCACCGTCTGAACGCAGGTTAGACAAGGTAATTTCGAAAATAACGAGAGTGTTTTCTTTGTCTACTTTGTTTTCCTCAATAAACATACGCATCGATTTCTCGTACATATCCATGTTTACCTTAGTAACGGGACGGAAACTTCCTCTTAAAGCCAACAGGTTTTTCTTGTATAAAATAGAAGCCGGAAGAATGTTTTTTCCTTTTGGGTTGAACATTACGGCATCGGTCATTCCGTTTTTAACCAGTTGCAAACTGATTAAACGGTTATCAACATCAGCAAAGCGTGGTCCGGAAAAATTAATGGTGTCAATCTCCAGTTGGTCTTTGTCCAGGTGATCGTATAAATAGCGCAACAGTTTTTTAGGATCATTGTATTTATAATAAGCTCCGTAAATTAAGTTTACGCCCAGAATTCCAAGTGTTTCCTGTTGTAATTTGGCATCAGTTTCTTTAAAACGAATGTGAAGTATGATTTCGTTATAATCTTCGTTAGGATCAATCTGATAACTAATTCCAACCCAGCCGTGCCCTTTAAATTGTTTTGCAAAATCTATTGTGGCTACCGTATTGGCATAACTAAAAAACATTTTGTTAGGGTGCTTTTCTCTGTTCAGTCGTTTTTCAATAAGACTTACTTCGTGCGAAAGCATTTTCTTTAGTCGGTTTTCGGTAACATAACGACCGTCTTTTTCAACCCCATAAACAGCATCACTAAAATCTTTATCATAAGCTGACATTGCTTTTGCTATAGTTCCGGATGAACCACCGGCTCTAAAAAAATGTCTTACGGTTTCCTGTCCTGCGCCAATCTCGGCAAATGTTCCATAAATATTTTCATTTAAATTGATACGTAGTGCCTTGTCTTTTATCGAAGGGACTTGTGCAATTACTCTGTCTCCTTTTAGTTTTATTTCGCTACCCATTTTTTTAGTTTAAATTTATGTTTTTGCCTGATGTTACAAAGTTAATTAAATAGCTAGCCTAATAAAAGAGAAATAATCCTATTTTTGTGAAAAAAATAAGATTTGAAGGTATATTTTTTAGGTACAGGGACTTCTCAGGGTATTCCGGTTATAGGAAGTGATCATCCCGTATGTAAAAGTACGGATAGTAAGGACAAAAGACTTCGGGTTTCAGTATTAATCCGATGGGATAATTATTCCTATGTTATTGATTGCGGACCTGATTTCAGGCAGCAAATGCTGGCTTCTGACTGTCAGAAAGTAGACGGAATTATTTTTACGCATGAGCATGCTGATCATACAGCCGGTCTGGATGATATCCGGCCTTTTAATTTTAAACAGGGTGAGATGCCTATTTATGCACATCAAAGAGTGCTGGAAGACATGAAAAGCCGTTTTGGTTATGTTTTTGAAACGGTGAATAAATATCCGGGAGCGCCATCTGTAAAAACAATTGAAATTGTTAATAATGAGCCTTTTGCGATAGGAAACAAATTAGCAATTCCTATTGATGTACTCCATGGTAATCTACAGGTTTTTGGGTATCGCATCGACGATTTTGCTTATCTGACTGATGTTAAAACCATTGCTGATGCAGAAATTGAAAAATTAAGAAATTTGAAAGTGCTGGTAGTTAATGCTTTGCGTGAAGAGCGTCATTTTTCACATTTTAATTTACAGGAAGCATTAGATTTTATTGCGCTGGTAAAACCCGAAAAAGCTTATCTCACCCACATTAGTCATATTTTAGGATTCCATGAAGAAGTACAAAAAAGACTTCCGGAAAATGTTTTCCTGGCTTACGATAATTTAGAAATCACCCTATAATATTTTTACAATGAAGAAATCTTTTCTGCTCTATGCTTTTATTTTATTAGTATTGATTAATGTTTTTACCTATTCTTTTTTAAGTAACGAAGTGAAGTTTGAGCAAAACAGATATGAAAAAACAACAAAAAGATTAAGAGATAGTCTGAATTCTGTTACTGCTCAATTAAATGATGCGAATTATTTTTCTTTGGAACATAATGAAAATGCTCAGAACTATTTTGATTCGGCTCTGGCCAATAAAACAATTGCTTACGAGAAGTTAATTCCGATAGTGACCGAAAAATTAATGGATTTTAATGCGAATTCAAAAGGTAATCCTTATACAGGACAAGACCAAATTGGTGAAAATAAATTTGTAATCAATAAAGTAAAAGTGCTGAACCACCGTTGGATAATTGCTGATTATAGTGATGGTAAAATATGGGGCGAAGTCTTACTGAAATATTTTGTCAACGAAGATGAAACTATTTCTTTTGAAGTCATTCAGTCTTTGCTTTATGCGAAGTAAAAAAAATAGTCATAACTAAAAAATCCCATTCGCCGCGACGAATGGGATTTTTTATATTTCAGTTCCGAAAGCTATCGGATTGGGACAAATTATTTTCTGGCAATAACTCTTTCTACTGCTTCAACAATAGCTTCATTATTCAGTTTGTATTTTTCCATTAATTGAGCTGGAGTTCCGGACTCACCAAAACTATCTTTAACAGCTACAAATTCCTGCGGAGTAGGATTGTTTAAGGCTAATACACCTGCAATACTTTCTCCAAGACCGCCAAGATAATTGTGCTCTTCAGCAGTTACAATACATTTAGTTTTAGCTACAGATTTTAAAATAGCTTCTTCGTCAAGCGGTTTAATTGTGTGAATGTTGATTACTTCAGCAGAAATTCCTTTTTCTTCTAATTTTTCAGCAGCAATTAAAGCTTCCCAAACTAAGTGTCCTGTAGCAACAATAGTCACATCAGTTCCTTCGTTTAACATGATGGCTTTTCCAATTACGAAAGGCTCGTCAGCAGGAGTAAAGTTAGGTACAACCGGACGTCCAAAACGCAAATATGCAGGACCGTGATGGTCAGCAAGAGCAATAGTAGCTGCTTTTGTCTGGTTGTGGTCACAAGTATTGATAACCGTCATTCCCGGTAACATTTTCATCAAACCGATATCTTCAAGGATTTGGTGTGTAGCTCCGTCTTCTCCTAAAGTTAATCCGGCGTGAGAAGCACAGATTTTTACATTTTTATCAGAATAAGCAACAGACTGACGAATTTGGTCGTAAACCCTTCCTGTAGAAAAGTTAGCAAAAGTTCCTGTAAAAGGAATTTTTCCACCAATTGTTAAACCTGCAGCGATTCCAATCATATTTGCCTCAGCAATTCCGATTTGGAAAAAACGCTCCGGATGATTTTTCTTGAAATCATCAAATTTTAATGAGCCAATTAAATCTGCACAAAGTGCTACCACATTTTCGTTTTTCTGACCTAATTCAGTCATTCCCACTCCAAAACCAGAACGGGTATCTTTACTTCCTGTATTTGTATATTTTTTCATTGTTTTCTTTTGAGTTACTGAGCCACTACGACTCTGTGCTAAGAGTTTTAAAATCTAAAATTTAATAATCTGAATTGCCTCCAGTGTTATAATTTTGTCCTAAAGCATTTTCCAGTTGCTCATCATTTGGTGCTTTACCATGCCATGCATGACTGAACATCATATAATCAACACCATTACCCATTTCAGTATGCAATAAAACACAAACCGGTTTCCCTTTTCCGGTTCTGGCTTTAGCTTCGTTCATTCCTCCAATGATCGCTTCAATGTCGTTTCCTTTTGTGATTTCAATAACTTCCCAGTCAAAAGCTTCAAACTTCGCACGAAGACTTCCCATTGCTAATACTTCATCCGTAGTACCGTCAATTTGTTTTCCGTTTAAATCTACAGTGGCAATTAAGTTATCTACCTTTTTAGCAGATGCATACATAATTGCTTCCCAGTTTTGTCCTTCCTGCAATTCCCCGTCACCGTGAAGAGTATATACGATATGATTGTCGTTGTTTAATTTTTTAGCCTGTGCTGCTCCAATTGCTACAGACATTCCCTGACCAAGAGAACCTGATGCAATACGTACTCCCGGTAAATTATCGTGAGTAGTTGGGTGACCTTGCAATCTTGAATTTAACAAACGGAAAGTAGCTAATTCAGCTACCGGAAAATAACCGCTTCTTGCTAAAACGCTATAGAAAACAGGTGAGATGTGTCCGTTTGATAAAAAGAATAAATCTTCACCAATTCCGTCCATGTCCCATTCTTCTTTGCGGTCCATTATGTTTTGATACAAGGCTACCAAAAATTCGGTACAACCTAGAGAACCTCCTGGGTGACCTGAATTAACAGCGTGTACCATTCGAAGGATGTCTCTTCTTACTTGGATAATTAAATCGTTTAATTGTTGAGTGTTAGGTTTCATTTTGAGTGTAAAAGTTAAACTGATTGCAAATGTAAATTTTATTTTGCCGTAAGACAAATGATTTTTATAATTGTTTGACAGCAATTGGAATGGGTAGGAATGTTCTATAGAAAGTTTTGATTCTCTTTGAAACAAAACATATCGATTTTATAAATGTAAAATCAACACTAATTTTTTTAAATTGATTTTAGGAATCCATTGTTATTAGTGATGTGATGAAATTTAAGAAGTTTATTTTTTTAGGTGTTTTAATTTTTGAAATGCATTCACAGAATTATTTTTCAGAATTAAATTTTTTTGAAAGAAATTATTTTTACAACAATTTTGTTTTTGATTGTTATAAAATAGGTTTTTAATCAAACGTTGTAGTACTTTAAGGTTAAACAAAAAATCCTGAAAGAGTGTTTGTTATTTTTGATTTTTAGTAATTTTCTCTAGTAAATTTTCTAAAATTTGTTGTCCTTCTTCCCACAGACCTAGTTGTGATGCCAGATTCAAATGCCCTTTTGGACCTACATTATAAAAATCACTTCCCCATTTTTGTGCTAAAAATTCGGCTCTTTTTGCCGAAATATACGGATCGTTAGCACTCGTAATCACAATAGAAGGATATTTTAATTGGTCTAAAGGAATGGGGGCGAAGTTCCATATTTCTTCCGGAGTATGTTCAGGAGATTCTACATCGGCGGGAGCTACGAGTAAAGCACCGGCAATTTTGCTGGTATCATTTTTTTGGGACCAATGCATTACTAAGGAAACAGCTAAACTATGCGCCACAATTACAATAGGTGTTTCAATGGAATTTATAGTTGCATCCAGATTTTTTAACCAATCTTCTAATTGCGGTTGATTCCAATTATTCTGAACTACTTTCGTTGCATTTGGAAAATGTTGTAACCAGTTGTCCTGCCAATGTCCTGTAGTCGAATCGCCTAATCCAGGTACAATTAATAAGGTGTGTTTCATGGTGTTTGAAGAGGGATTTGTTTCTTTAGAAAATAAATTAGAACCCGGTGGGCGTAATTAGTTTTTGATGATAATTTTTCGTCAGTTCGAGTGATTTTCGATAGAAAATTGTATCGAGAACAAGAAAAATTTTATTGAAAACGGTTCTCGATACATTTTTTGTTTCGTTATACTGCACAAGAAACACTCGAACTGAAGCTTTTAATAATTACACCAAACGGGTTAAATTGAATGATTAAGAACTACAAGACAACATAGAACAACCTACTTTGTTTCTTGCCCAATCAGGGCGCTTGGCGAACCATTTTTTCATGTTTTCCTGTTCGGAATAAGGATTTTTTAATAGATTGAAAAGTTCATCAATCAGATTATAATCTCCTTTATCAGCTGCATCAATGGCTAGCTGTGCCATGTAATTGCGCAACACATATTTAGGATTGATTGCATTCATTTTTTCAGCGCGTTCGGTATCAGTTTCATTCTCTGATTGTAAACGAAGACTATATTTTTCAAACCATTTATTCCAGGCTTCGTTAATTTTAGGCAATTCCTCAATAGAATTGTAAAAGGCATCGTTTATGATTGCTAAACCTCTTTCCGGATTTTCTTTTTGAAAACGACTTAGGTTTCTGAAGAAAATTGTCATGTCGGTTTCAGTTAAATGTAAATTGTTTTCTAATTCCTGAATTAAATTTTGATCATCATTATTTTCGGTAAAAAGACCAATTTTAGAACGCATCATGTTTAGGTATTTGCTTTCGAAAGAAGTGCCAAAATCAGCCAACACTTTTTCTAAACCTTCTGTCTCATTGATAAGAGGATATAAAGCATTGGCAAGTTGGTACAAATTCCAAAGTACGATATTGGGTTGGTTCCCATATCGGTAGCGTTTGTGCTGGGAGTCGGTAGTGTTAGGAGTCCAGCCATAGTCGTATCCTTCCAACCAGCCGTAAGGTCCGTAATCAATCGTCAATCCCAGAATGGACATATTATCAGTATTCATAACGCCGTGTACAAAACCTACTCGTTGCCAGTGAATAACCATTTCCAGACTGTTTTCGGCTACTTTCCTGAAAAATTGCAGGTAGCTCTCTTTAGAAGGCTCGCCTAATTCCGGGTAAAAATGTTTGATGGTATAATCGACAAGTATTTTTAAAGTTTCAACATCATTACGTACTGCAAGGATTTGGTAATTTCCAAAACGCAAAAAACTGGGAGCAATACGGCTGACGATGGCGCCTTTTTCATAAGCAGGATTACCATTATACAATACATCTCTTAAAACTTCATCACCTGACAACGCTAAAGACAACGCTCTTGTGGTAGGGACGCCCAAATGAAACATGGCTTCACTGCATAAATATTCTCGGATGGAAGAGCGTAAAACGGCTAAGCCGTCAGCGGTTCTGGAATAGGGTGTTTTTCCGGCACCCTTGAGTTGGATAGCCCAACTTTTATTGTTGTGAACGATTTCAGTTAAATTGATCGCACGACCATCGCCTAATTGTCCTGCCCAGTTTCCAAACTGATGTCCGCCGTAACACATGGCATAAGGTTGTGTATTTGCCAAAACTTCATTTCCGGTAAATACATTTCTAAATTCCTCGGATTGTGCATCTTCTTGAGATAATCCTAAGTTTTCAAGCATTTCCGGGGAAACGTGAATGATTTGGGGACTAGCTGTTTTTACGGGTGTTACAAATGAAAAACAAGCCTGCTCCACCTGTCTGATGTAGTTTTCTGAAATGGGGTCGGCGGGTAATTCTTTATTGAAAGTGTCTTGTATGTTGAGTTTCATTGTGTTTGTAATTATAGATATTACAAAGTTACGAATATAAGTTCCATTTTTTGAACCCTCTAAGTTTATTCAGAATTAGGGTTTTTAAAAGTTAATATAAGTTGTGAAAGATAAGGAAGGCTTAATTAATTTCTTAATAGTGAAAAAATACATTGCTTTTTGCGTAAGGGATAGCAGTGGAAATCCTTTTATTTTTCTCGTTTTTTACGAGAGAAATAAAAGATTGTAACGGATAGCCCGACCCTGATGTAACGCAGTGGAAGCAGGGACACGCCCAAAGCTTTTTTGGGAAGTCTTACTTTGCTGTTAAAAAGATGTAGCTTTTTTCTAAATTAAACTATCTTTGCGCTCCCGAATAGTCGGGAGAACAATTTGGGAGAAAACCTTAATATGAAGTTTGATTTATTACAAAAAGACCCACTTTCAAAAGCCAGAGCGGGAAGTATTACCACAGATCACGGTGTTATTGAAACGCCTATTTTTATGCCGGTAGGCACCGTTGCCTCGGTAAAAGGCGTGCATCAAAGAGAGTTGAAAGAGGACATTAATCCTGATATTATTCTGGGAAACACCTATCATTTGTATTTGCGTCCGCAAACTAAAATTTTAGAAGCCGCTGGTGGATTGCATAAATTCATGAACTGGGATCGTAATATTTTGACGGATTCGGGAGGTTATCAGGTGTATTCACTTTCAAATAGCCGAAAAATTAAGGAAGAAGGGGTTAAGTTTAAATCGCATATTGACGGTTCTTATCATACGTTTACGCCGGAGAATGTAATGGAAATTCAGCGTACAATTGGAGCTGATATTATTATGGCTTTTGACGAATGTACACCTTATCCGTGCGATTATAATTATGCGAAGCGTTCTATGCATATGACGCACCGCTGGTTAGATCGTTGTATCAGCCATCTGGATAAAGTGCCGGTAAAATATGGTTACGATCAGGCTTTTTTTCCTATTGTTCAGGGAAGTACTTATAAAGATTTACGACGTCAGTCGGCAGAATATATTGCTAATTCCGGTCAGGTAGGAAATGCTATTGGCGGACTTTCAGTAGGAGAACCGGCTGAGGAAATGTATGCGATGACCGAGGTAGTTACTGAAATTTTACCGGAAGACAAACCAAGATATTTAATGGGAGTGGGAACGCCAATTAATATTTTGGAAAATATCGCTTTAGGAATTGATATGTTTGATTGTGTAATGCCAACCCGTAATGCCAGAAACGGAATGTTGTTTACGGCTAACGGAACCATCAATATCAAGAATAAAAAATGGGAGGATGATTTTTCTCCAATTGACGAAATGGGAATTACATTTGTAGATACAGAGTATTCCAAAGCTTATTTGCGTCATCTATTTGCTGCCAATGAATATTTAGGAAAGCAAATTGCTACGATTCATAATCTTGGTTTTTATATGTGGTTAGTACGTGAAGCCAGAAAACATATTATTGCAGGAGATTTTAGAGCATGGAAAGAGATGATGGTAAAAAATATGAGTCAACGTTTGTAATTTTGTGGATTTGGTTAATGGTTTAATCAAATCAGCAAATTAATAAATCAACAAATCAGTGCTATGTTAACAATATTAGACAAGTATATCCTGAAAAGATATTTAGCCACTTTTGGGGCTATGTTGTTGATGTTTATCCCAATCGGAATTATAATTGACGTTTCGGAGAAGATTAATAAAATGATTGAAAATAAGGTTCCGTTTATAGAAATAGCAACCTATTACTATCATTTTACTATTTATTTTGCGAATGCTTTATTTCCCATATTTCTGTTTTTATCGATTATCTGGTTTACATCCAAGTTAGCCAATAACACTGAAATTATTGCCATTTTAAGTTCCGGAATCTCTTTTACACGTTTTTTAAGACCTTTTATTATAGGAGCTGCAATAGTTTCTGTAGGAGTTTTATTGATGGGGTTTTATATCGTTCCCAGAGCCAGTGAAGGTTTTAATAATTTCCGCTATACTTATTTAAAATCGGGCGGAAAGGAACAAATGACAGGTGATAATACTGATGTCTACAGACAACTGAATGATCATGAGTTTTTGTATGTCAGTAATTTTAATACCTCTTCTAAAATGGCTTTTAATTTTTCTCTGGAGCGGTTTAATAAAGAGAAAATGGTTTCTAAAATTACGGCCAGCAGGATCAAATGGAATGAGAAAGACAGTACGTATACGCTGTATGATTACTCTAAAAGGACTGTGGGTAAATTAGGTGATAAAATAGAATCGCTGCCTGAAAAGAATGTAAAGTTTACATTTGAACTGGAAGATTTGACTCCTGTTGTTTACATTGCTGAAACCCTGCGTCTTAATGAACTGATTGATTTTATTGACAAGGAAAAGAAGCGTGGTTCATCTAATATTAATACGTATATGGTAGTTTTATATAAAAAATTCAGTGTTCCTGTTTCAGCATTTATTCTGACTATCATTGCTGTGGCGGTTTCTTCTATGAAGCGAAGAGGAGGTATGGGAATGAATCTTACTATAGGAATTGCAGTGGCTTTTGGTTTTGTATTTTTTGATAAAATTTTTGGTGTGTTAGCCGAAAAATCTACTTTTTCTCCTTTTGTGGCTGTTTGGTTTTCAAATATTGTTTTTGGAATTCTGGCGATATATTTATTGCGTAATGCCAAACGATAAACTTAAAAGTTATCTTAATCTTCATTTAATTGTTTTTATTTGGGGATTTACCGCCATCCTAGGTGCATTGATCACTATTGCTGCCGATATAATAGTCTGGTATCGCATGCTTTTAGCTGCTTTGTTTTTGGGGATTTATATTTTATTTTCAAAAAAATCTTTCAGAATTCCATTCGATTCCTTGCTTAAACTAGCTTTAGTAGGTTTGCTAATTGCATTGCACTGGATTTTTTTCTTTCATGCCATACATGTTTCTAATGTATCTGTTACTCTTTCGGTTTTTTCATTGGGAGCATTTTTGGCTTCGCTGCTGGAGCCTTTGTTCTATGGACGAAAAGTATTAGGGTATGAAGTGTTCTTTGGTTTGATTATCGTTATGGCACTGGCAATTATTATGCAGGTTGAAATTGCTTATTTAGAAGGAATGCTGTTTTCTTTTATAGCCATAGTATTAGGTGTTTTATTTACATTATTTAATGGTAAATTAATTCAGAAACATGATTCGGCAGTAATTACTTTTTATGAGTTTCTTGCCGGAATATTTTTCATCTCGTTTTATTTTATCATTCAAAATAAATTTACACAGGATTTCTTTATTGTGACTGAAAATAATTGGGTTTTGTTATTTATTTTGTCGTCTGTTTGTACTGCTTATGCTTTTACAGCATCGGTAAAAGTTATGGAAAAATTAAGCCCTTATACCGTAATGTTAACGACTAATCTCGAACCTGTATACGGAATAGTTCTGGCTTATTTTATTATTGGTGAAAAAGAAAAAATGAGCCCTTCTTTCTACATAGGAGCTTTTATCATTATTGTAACGGTTATTCTGAATGGCATTTTAAAACACCGTCGTACTTTAAAAACGGAAAACTAAATTGACTTATTTTAAAAAAAATTGGAGAAGTTTAACTCTGGTTGTTTTAGTGTTTGTTTTTTTTGTTTGATTTTCAAAATCAATTTCTTAACACAGTAAGGTAATTGTTTTATGTTTAGTTAACATCAAACATTATTTATTTTATATTTGCACGATTTTACTCAATTCCATTAAAATGCAACAACACTTACGTCTGAACGAGTACAAAGTTTTATTATACAGACTTTCGTTAGCCTATCTTTTTTATTTTATATCCCGTGTCCTTTTTTTCTTTTACAATATGGATTTACTGGAGATTGATTCGGTTATGGATTTTCTGCCCCTCTGTTATTATGGTTTGCTCTTTGATACTTCAGCCATCTTATATGTAAATATATTGTTTATTGCTTTATCGATTTTACCTGTTTTTAAAAATACTAATCAGGGCTTTCAAAAGTTTCTTTTTTACCTTTATTTTGTAACCAACCTTCTGGCGTATTCGACTAATTTTATAGATTTCATTTATTATAAATTTACTTTTGCGCGAACCACCATAGCTTTTTTAAGTGTTTTGGAAAATGAAACAAATAAGGCAACTTTGCTTTTTGACTTTTTGTTGACGTATTGGCACGTTTGGGTTTTATTTGTTTTGTTTTCTTCACTTTGGATTTATTTGTATAAAAAAGTCACTGTTAAGGATTTTGTGCCCACTAAAAAGAAATATTATTTTGGCTTTTCTATGGTGGGATTGGTGTTAATAAGTTTGTTTACCGTTCTAGGTATACGCGGATGGCAATATGAGAAGAAAACACAGCCCATCAATCTTATGGATGCTAATACGCATGTAAAAAATATAGCGCATGTTGATATTGTATTAAATACTCCATTTGCATTAATCAGAACTTTATTTAGCAATCATTTTTCAAAACCTGATTTTAAAGACGTGAACCAGCAGGTAATCCTGAAGGAAGTTGTACCTGTAAAACAATATCATCACAATCATAATCCGATAACTAAACCAAATGTCGTGATAATGATTTTAGAGAGTTTTAGCAGAGAGTATCTGGGAGCTTTTAATAAAAATTCTAAAATACCTGATTATAAAAGTCACGTTTCTTTTTTAGATTCCCTGTCGCAGCATAGTATGATTTATACAAATGCTTACGCAAATGGCAGGCAATCGGTTCATGCAATGTCTTCCATTTTAGCCGGAATTCCGTCATTTAAGGATGCTTTTACATCATCACCTTATCCAAAACAAAAAATAGAATCTCTGGTTTCAGTTTTAGAAGGACAAGGATACAACACCTCTTTTTTTCATGGTGCTGTAAATGGTTCTATGGGGTTTTTAGGTTTTGGGAAAATTCTGGGTATTGATAATTATTATGGAAGAACTGAGTTTAACGATGATTCTCAATTTGATGGTTACTGGGGGATTTGGGACGAGCCTTTTCTTCAGTATATGAAGAATACTTTGGATAAAAAGAAAACTCCTTTTTTTGCTACTGCCTTTACACTTTCTTCTCATGAACCATTCCTTCTTCCGGAAAAATATAAAAATAAATTTAGAGAAGGAGAAATGCCTATACATAAATGTGTGGAATATACTGATTTTGCCCTCAAACGTTTTTTTGATGAAGCTAAAAAAGAACCTTGGTTTTCTAATACTATTTTTGTTTTCGTAGCCGATCATTGTAATAAACCTTATTATGATGAATACAAAAAACCTGTTAATCGTTTTGCAATTCCTATTATGATTTATAAACCCAACAGTGATCTTGTGGGGGTTGATAATGATTTGGCTCAGCAAATAGATATTTACCCTACAATTTTAGATCTTATAGGGTATTCAAAACCTTTCAGGAGCTGGGGTAAGAGTTTGTTTGATAAAACTTCAGTTAAGCCCTTTGTAATTAATTCTACCGGTAGTATTTATCAATTTTCAAGAGGGAATTATATCTGTACTTTTGATGGTGAAAAAGCTGTTGGTTTTTACCATAAAGATGACAAAGAGCTGAAAAACAATCTTATAGGTAAAAGAAATGCTGAAATGAATGCAATAGAATTAAAGTGTAAAGCTTTTATTCAGGATTACATGGAAAGAGTGATTGATAAAAAGTTAGCAACAATACAATAATTACATTTTAATCTGTACTGTAAAGAACAACAGAATAGCTCTTTCTGAAAATTTTTTTATTGATTTTCAGTCGGATGAGGTTTTAGGTCTGTTTTTTTTAAGAATAGCATAATTGATTGTATCTTTGTAAACTGCTACTAAAATAAAAAATAAGCAGGTGTAAATGATTTAATATTTTATATTTGCACTTCCAAATAAAATAATAACGCACAAGTCCTATGGAATATTTAGATTTTGAGCTTCCAATAAAAGAACTAGAAGATCAGTTGGAAAAATGTCAGGTAATTGGACAGGAATCAGAAGTTGATGTCACGTCTACCTGTACACAAATCAATGAAAAACTGATTGAAACTAAGAAGAATATCTATGAAAACCTTACTGCATGGCAACGTGTACAATTATCCAGACATCCCAGCAGACCTTATACTTTAGATCACGTTAGAGGGCTTTGCGGAGATACTTTTTTAGAACTTCACGGAGACAGAGGTTTTAAAGATGATAAAGCTATGATAGGTGGTTTAGGGAAAATTGGCGGACAATCTTTTATGATTATTGGTCAGCAAAAAGGATATAATACTAAAACACGTCAATATAGAAACTTTGGGATGGCTAATCCTGAAGGCTACCGTAAGGCTTTACGATTAATGAAAATGGCAGAAAAATTTGGAATTCCTGTTATTACTTTAATCGATACACCGGGAGCTTACCCTGGATTAGAAGCAGAAGAACGTGGACAGGGAGAGGCTATTGCCAGAAATATTTATGAAATGGTATTGCTTAAAGTACCAATTATTACAATCATTGTTGGTGAAGGTGCTTCTGGAGGTGCATTAGGGATAGGAGTAGGGGATCGTGTATATATGTTGGAGAACACCTGGTATTCGGTTATTTCACCTGAATCCTGTTCGTCCATTTTATGGAAAAGCTGGGAGTATAAAGAAAGGGCAGCAGATGCTTTGAAATTGACTTCAGCTGATATGAAAAAACAAAATCTGGTAGATGATATAATTCCGGAGCCTTTGGGAGGTGCTCATTATGACAGAGAAACTACTTTTAAAACAGTAGAAGAATACATCTTGAAAGCATATAATGACTTGAAAGTTTTATCAACAACTGATTTAATTGCTCAAAGAATGGATAAATATACTAAGATGGGAGAATTCAAAGAATAATCATTCTGTTTTATAAATTTAATCCGTCCCGTTAGTAAACGAGACGGATTTTTTTTGGTTATAAACAAAAAAGAATGAGTTATAAACATAGAGATGTAATAACTAAACTGTATTTTTTTTAAAATTTATGTTACTTTCGTAGTATGGAAAATTTCAAGAATGTTAAGCCTGTAAAGGTAGATAAAACAACAATTATAAATCTGGAAAAAGGGAAGTTGCCTCCTCAGGTTATTGAATTAGAGGAAGCTGTACTAGGCGCTATGATGATTGATAAAAAAGGGGTTGATGATGTAATTGATATCCTTCAGCCTGACGCATTCTATAAGGATTCCCATAAACATATTTTTGAAGCAATTGTTCAGTTGTTTACCGAAACGCAACCTATCGATTTATTAACGGTTTCTGCACAGTTAAAAAAAAATGGGAAATTAGATTTAGCAGGAGGAGATTTTTACCTCATACAGCTTACTCAGAAAATATCTTCTTCGGCACATATTGAATTTCATTCCAGAATCATTCTTCAAAAATTTATTCAAAGAAGTTTAATTCGTATTTCGTCTGAAATTATTGAAGAATCCTATGATGAAACAACTGATGTTTTTGATTTATTGGATAAAGCGGAATCAAAACTTTATGAAGTTACTCAGGGTAATATTAAACGTAGTTCAGAAACGGCACAAAGTTTAGTGCTTCAGGCAAAGAAACGTATTGAAGAAATTAGTAAAAAAGAAGGATTAAGTGGTGTTGAAACCGGTTTTACTAATCTTGACAAGCTTACCTCAGGCTGGCAGCCTAGTGATTTGATAATCATTGCGGCACGTCCTGCAATGGGTAAAACAGCCTTTGTATTATCGATGGCACGAAATATGGCAATCGATTATGGACATGGTGTAGCTATCTTTTCTCTAGAGATGGCATCAGTACAATTAATAACCCGTTTGATTTCCTCAGAAACAGGTCTGTCATCAGAAAAACTGCGTACAGGTAAATTGGAACCACACGAGTGGACGATGTTGAGTACAAAAGTGAAAGATTTAGAAAAAGCACCATTGTTTATTGATGACACACCTTCACTTTCTATTTTTGATCTTAGAGCAAAGGCCAGACGTTTAGCCTCCCAACACGGAATAAAGATTATCATTATCGATTATTTGCAGTTGATGACTGCTGGTGGAAATGGAAAGGGCGGTGGAAATCGTGAGCAGGAAATTTCGACAATTTCCCGAAATTTAAAAGCATTGGCTAAGGAATTGAATGTTCCTGTTATTGCACTTTCTCAGCTGTCTCGTGCAGTTGAGACGCGAGGTTCCAGTAAGCGACCTTTGCTTTCTGACCTTCGTGAATCGGGGGCGATTGAGCAGGATGCCGATATTGTATCGTTCCTGTATCGTCCTGAATACTATAAAATTGATGAGTGGGATGATGATGAAGCAGCTCCAACAGCAGGTCAGGCTGAAATTATGATTGCAAAACACCGTAATGGTGGTATTGAAAATGTTCGTTTAAAATTCTTAGGGCATTTAGGTAAGTTTGATAATTTAGATGATTTTGGTAGTGGTTATGATGATGATTTACCTTCGTCAATGAATCAGGATGATAATTCTTTTATTACTAAAAATCTGCCTTCGCCTCATGAAGCCTTTGGAAGTAATCTGAATGATGATGATGATGACGATATGCCATTTTAATTTAAAGCGCTATATTTGAATAAAACATTCCAATGCTTTTTAGAAAAATAGCCATTCTTACTATTGTTTTAGTTTCTTTCTCTGCGAAAGCTTCTTTTATTCTGTTGCCCATGGATGATACTACGCAACAGAATCATTTAAAAGCTTACGGAATTACCTATTGGTGTCTGGATAAAAAGTATAAAGCCAGTTGGTTGTTAAACTATCGTGGTGGTTCTTTTTTATTGCCTGATGCTACTGAAATTAGAAAGGAATGTCAGATTAGAGGGGTTAGTTTCGAAGTACTCACTGATAGTGAACAACAGTCTGTTCTAGATGAAATTGCAAGTCCGTCACAAAATATGGAAAATGTAATTCTGGAAAAAGCTCCCAAAATAGCCGTGTATACTCCAAAAGGGAAGCAACCGTGGGATGATGCGGTAACTCTGGTTTTAACTTATGCCGAAATTCCTTTTACTGCTATTTATGATGAAGAAGTTTTAAGCGATCAGTTGATTCTTTATGATTGGCTGCACTTGCATCACGAAGATTTTACCGGACAATATGGTAAATTTTATGGCTCTTATCGAAATGTACCCTGGTATATCGAACAAAAAAAAGGAGCCGAAAATTTGGCAAGTCAATTAGGATTTACAAAAGTTTCACAAGAGAAAGGAGCTGTAGCTAAAAAGATTAGTGATTTTGTTATTGGCGGGGGATTTATGTTTGCCATGTGTTCTGCAACAGATAGTTTTGATATTGCTTTATCAGCACATGGTGTTGATATCTGCGAACCTATGTTTGATGGAGATGCCAGTGATGCAAATTATCAATCTAAACTAGATTATCATAATTCTTTTGCTTTTAAAGATTTTATTCTGGAGCGACGACCTGAAAAATATGAGTTTTCAGATATTGATATGACTGAAAAACGAAATGTTCCTATGGAGAAGGATTATTTTACTCTGATGGAATTTTCGGCTAAATGGGATCCGATTCCCTCTATGCTTTGTCAGAATCATACCCAGCTGGTAAAAGGATTTATGGGGCAAACCACGGCTTTTGATGCTAAATTAGTTAAATCTAATATTCTGGTTTTAGGTACTTGTGAACTTAATGGAGAAGCAAGATATATTCATGGGCAAAAAGGAAAAGGAATGTTTAGTTTTTTTGGAGGACATGATCCTGAAGATTACCAACATAAAGTAGGGGATGCTCCGACAGTATTGGATTTACACCCTAATTCACCTGGGTACCGATTAATTTTAAACAATGTTTTGTTTCCTGCTGCCAGAAAGAAGAAACAGAAAACTTAATAGGTTAGGATTTCATATAAAGTAAAAAGCCTCAATCGTTAGATTGAGGCTTTTCTATGTAAGTAAGTAATCCTAAATTGAGTTGATAAAACGTTTATTTTACTTTATTAAGTACAGCTTTGAAAGCTTCTGGGTGGTTCATAGCTAAATCTGCAAGAACTTTTCTGTTCAATTCGATTCCGTTAGCTTTTACTTTCCCCATGAATTGTGAATAAGACATTCCTTCTAAACGGGCTCCGGCGTTGATACGTTGAATCCATAAAGCACGGAAATTTCTTTTGTTCACTTTTCTGTCGCGGTATGCATAGCACATTGCTTTTTCTACCGCATTCTTTGCAACTGTCCAAACGTTTTTACGTCTGCCAAAGAAACCTTTGGCTTGCTTCATTATTTTTTTTCTTCTTGCTCTTTTAGCAACTGAATTTACCGATCTTGGCATAATTTTATTGTTTTTTTTGTAGCAGGCGTCCCGAATTTAATCAAGGGAGCTTATAGCCATACTCCAAGGTTATAATTTAATTTTTTTAACCTAAAGAATAAAAAGTTAGAGGTTAGAAGTTAGGAATTATGAGTTTTTAAAACTCTTAACGAATAACTTTTAACGATTAACAATTATATAATTCTTAATTGTTGTTTGATGCTTTTCATATCTGTAGAGTGAACTAGCGCTGAGTGAGTCAAAGCTAATTTACGTTTTTTAGATTTTTTAGTCAGAATGTGACTTTTAAAAGCGTGTTTTCTTTTAATCTTTCCAGAGCCAGTAACTTTAAAACGTTTCTTAGCGCTAGATTTGGTTTTCATTTTAGGCATTTTTTCCTAGTGTTTTAATTTATTCTTACTTACTTATTTGTTTTTGACTGACTAAGGATTTAAGAAACAGAGTTGCTGAGTTTTTATCAGTCACTCAGCAGCTCAGGTACTTAGTGTCTTATTTTTTCTTCTTAGGAGCAATGAACATAATCATTCTCTTTCCTTCAAGAACAGGCATTGCTTCTACTTTACCAAATTCTTCTAAATCGGTAGCTAATCTTAATAATAAGATTTGACCCTGATCTTTATAAATAATAGACCGTCCTTTAAAGAATACGAATGCTTTTAATTTAGCGCCTTCTTTTAAGAATTTTTCAGCATTCTTTCTTTTAAATTCATAATCATGCTCATCAGTCTGAGGACCAAAACGAATTTCCTTAACAGTTACCTGTGTAGATTTGGCTTTCAGAATTTTGTCACGCTTTTTTTGTTCGTAAACAAATTTCTTGTAATCCATAATTTTACATACCGGAGGATCCGCATTAGGAGAAATCTCGACTAAATCTAATTCGAATTCATCGGCTAATCTTAAAGCTTCTGAAAGTTTAAAAACTCCCGGCTCTATGTTTTCTCCTACAAGACGTACTTCTTGCAGACCACGAATGTTATTATTGATTCTATGGGCATCTTTTTTTTCTACGCGAGGTTGATAACCTCTGTTACTTCTTATTGCTATGACTTTAAAATTTAAGTTAAACTGTAAATACTTTTAATGTTTTATTTATTTCTTCGTTTACAATCGAAACAAATTCGTCAATTGTAACGGTAATATTTCCTTTTCCTTCCTGACCATGACGACGGATCGAAATGCTTCCATTTTTCTCTTCTTCTTCGCCTACAATCAGCATAAATGGGATTTTTTGCATTTCAGCATCCCTAATTTTCTTACCAATTGTTTCGTTTCGGTTGTCAATTAGCCCGCGAATTTCGTGATTTTCTAGCAAATCTAAAACTTTTTTAGCATAAATTTCATATTTCTCGCTCAAAGACAAGATAATAACCTGTTCAGGCATTAGCCAAAGAGGGAAATTTCCTGCTGTGTGTTCTAATAAAATGGCTATAAAACGTTCCATTGATCCAAAAGGAGCTCTGTGAATCATTACCGGGCGGTGCAATTCGTTATCTGATCCTTTGTAGGTTAGGTCAAAACGCTCTGGAAGATTGTAATCAACCTGAATGGTTCCTAATTGCCATTGCCTTCCTAGTGCATCTTTTACCATGAAATCTAATTTTGGACCATAGAATGCTGCTTCTCCGTATTCGACTACGGTATTTAATCCTTTGTCTCTTGCAGCATTGATGATTGCATTTTCAGCTTTCTCCCAGTTTTCATCAGTACCAATATATTTTTCTCTGTTCTCCTGATCTCTTAATGAGATTTGAGCAGTAAAATTTTCAAAACCTAATGAACCAAAAACGTAAAGTACAAGATCGATTACTTTTTTAAATTCTTCATCTAATTGCTCCGGAGTACAAAAAATATGTGCGTCATCCTGAGTGAATCCTCTTACACGAGTCAAGCCATGTAATTCGCCGGATTGTTCGTATCTATAGACAGTACCAAACTCAGCATAGCGTTTTGGTAAATCTTTATAAGACCACGGTCTTACATTGTAAATCTCACAGTGATGAGGACAGTTCATTGGTTTTAATAAAAACTCTTCTCCTTCAGCCGGAGTATTTATAGGTTGAAAACTGTCTGCACCATATTTCGCATAGTGGCCAGAGGTGACATATAATTCTTTTTGTCCTATATGTGGAGTAACAACTTGTTCATATCCTGCTTTCTTTTGTGCTCTTTTTAGAAATTGCTCTAATCTGTCTCTTAACGCTGCTCCTTTTGGCAACCATAAAGGTAAACCTTGGCCTACTTTTTGAGAAAAAGCAAACAACTCTAATTCTTTACCTAATTTTCTATGGTCACGACGCTTTGCTTCTTCTAGCAAAGCTAAATATTCAGTAAGTTCTTTTTGTTTTGGGAAAGAAGTACCGTATACTCGTGTCAATTGCTTGTTTTTCTCATCACCACGCCAGTAAGCGCCTGCAACACTCATTACTTTCATTGCTTTGATAATTCCTGTATTTGGGATGTGTCCTCCACGACATAAGTCAGTAAAAGTATCATGGTCGCAAAAAGTAATTGTTCCGTCTTCCAGATTCGAAATTAATTCTGTTTTATAAACATTGTCTTTGTATAATTCTAGAGCTTCTGCTTTAGTAACAGGGCGTAATTTGAATTCATGCTTTCCTCTTGAGATTTCAAGGACTCTGTCTTCAATTTTCTTAAAATCAGCTTCGGTAATTTTTTGCTCTTCAAAATCTACATCATAATAGAATCCGTTTGCAATCGCAGGACCAAGTGTTAATTTGATCCCTGGATACATCTCTTCTAGTACTTGTGCCATTACGTGCGAAGTAGAGTGCCAGAAAGCTTTTTTTCCTTCCTGGTCGTTCCATGTATATAATGTAAGACTGCCATCCGTAGTCAAAGGTGTAACGGTTTCAATAGTTGTACCATTGAAAGAAGCAGAAATTACATTTCTAGCAAATCCTTCGCTAATGTTTTTAGCAACATCCATCGGAGTTACGCCTGGCGCATACTCTCTAACTGACCCATCGGGTAAAGTAATCTTAATCATTCTTTAAATTTTATGGACTGCAAATATAAATGATTTGCAGTAACTTCAATAATAGCTTTTGTATAATTTTCACTAAGAAAATAATGGTTTTTTAAAATAAAATAGAGCGTATGGTAATTGTGTAGAGTTTTTCAAGTAATTTGATTATTTTTGAAAAATAACTAAGTTTAATAAAATCTTTACGTATTATAACCCCCATTTTTAATGATAAACTCTCATAGTTCAACTGTATCTCAAGTCTCTTTTGTAGATAGACTTAGATTGTCTACTTCTGCTCTCCACAAACAATTAGAATCGCTGTCTTTGTCTCAGCTAATTGTTTCTCCGGAAATTACTGTTCAAAAATATGCTGAATACTTACAGATCATGGAACCTGTAGTAAGGGATATTGAATTAAAGGTGTACCCTGTGATTTCAAATTTAATTTCTGATATTAATAGGAGGAAGAAATTGAGTTTAATACGAGAGGATTTGAAAGTGCTGGGTTTTTCGATAACAAATATTAGTACAGAATTTGATGCTGATTTTGAAATTCCGTTTGCATTGGGAATTATGTATGTATTAGAAGGGTCTTCTCTTGGAGGCAGAGTTATATTGAAAAATATTGAAAATCAATTGGGATTTACTGCTGAATGTGGTGCTCAGTACTTTGCCGGTTATAAAGAAAATACAGGATCTTTGTGGAAAAGTTTTGTTTCGGAAATGGTTCGGTATGAACAGGAACAGGGCTGTGGGGATGTAATCATTGAAGGGGCTAATTTTGCCTTTAGGTTAATTTTTGAGTATTTAGAAACCGGTAATAAATGAAAATAAGGGATATTGTAAATAGGGATATTGTTAATTTGATTAATTGTGAAAATGAACCAATCCATATTCCGGGAAGTATTCAGCCTCATGGTTTTTTAATTGGTTTGACAAAAGAATTTAAAATTATTTTTTGCAGTGAAAATCTTTCGGATTATCTGTCTTTTAAATATACAGAAGTTTTAGGGAAAAGTTTTAAGGATGTTTTTGGTGTAGAAAACTTTAATGTAATTAATGATTCTGCTTTAGAAGCAAATGTTCTTCAGTTGAAGATGAAACTGGAAAATAAGAGTTTTCAGTGTTTTTTTCATCAAAGCGATGATTGTTACATTTTCGAGGCAGAGCCTTGTGGTGTTAAAACAGATTCTGTTACAGATGTTTATAATCAGACACTTCAGTTTATAAATTATTTGAATACTACACAATCACTCAAAAGTCTCTGTGAGATGGTTGCTCGTGAAACGCGTTCGTTGACAGGTTATGATCGTGTAATGGTTTATCGTTTTGATAAAGAATATAATGGTGAAGTCTTTGCTGAAAGCTGTCGTGAAGATTTGGAGCCGTTTTTAGGTTTGCATTATCCGCATACTGATATTCCTGTCCAGGCAAGAGAGTTGTATATGCGCAATGTGTTAAGGTTGATCATGGATATGGATTATACACCTGTGCCTATATATACTATAGATGATGGTAGTGGCAGGAATTTAGATTTGAGTTTGTCTATATTGAGAAGTACTTCGCCGATACATGTCGAGTATTTGAAAAATATGGGAGTTGGTGCAACATTGACTATATCATTAATACATCAGGGGAAATTGTGGGGATTGATAGCCTGTCATCATTATTCCTCAAAAAATCTTACTCCAGAAATAAGATTGGCTGCTCAGCTTCAGGGGCAGTTTATTACCTCTCAAATTGATGTGAGGCAGTCAAACGAAGAATATGAGGTTTCCAGAAAAACTAATAATGCTCTGGAAAAAGTTACCGGTCTTGATTTGCCTCCTATTATGGAGTCGTTCAAAATTATTAGTGTTAGTCCTGAATTGCTTAAACTTTGCAATGCTTCGGGTGTTTCATTGTATATAAATGGAGAGGTTTATAAAAATGGAATAACGCCGCCAGTAAGTGTGATTCCATCTTTGTCTGATTGGCTTTTTGAGCATTCTAATGATAGTAATTTTGCTACAGATAAAATTATTGATTTTATTCCAACAATGAAATCGGTATGGGATAGGGTTTCTGGAGTTGTTTATTATTCTTTAGGTAAAAATAATTCTATTATTTGGTATCGAACCGAAACTGTAATCGAGGTAAATTGGGCTGGAGATCCGAATAAAGCAATTATTAAGGATGCAAATGGATTGCATCCCAGAAATTCTTTTGCGAAATGGAAGCAAATCAGTAAAAATAGAAGCACTCCGTGGTTGTATCCGGAACTGAATGTTGCGGCAAAATATGCGCACGCTTTACAGAAGCAGATTAATCTTATGTTGTTGAGTGATGAAGAGATGAAATACCGTAAGCTGAGTGAGAAATTGAAAGAGAGTAATGAGGAGCTGCAGAATATAAATTGGATTAGTACACATGATCTTCAGGAGCCTTTGCGTAAAATACAGGTTATTTCCTCTATGGTTTTGTTTAAGGAAAAAGACAATATGAGTGAAAATATGATTGATTCATTATGTAGAATGAATAAGTCAGCAATGCGTATGCAAAATTTGTTAGCAGATATTCTTAAATATACTCGGATTAAAAACTCGGATAAGGCATTTGAGTTGGTAGATATGAATAGGATTCTGGAAGAGATCCTTTTTGATTTAAAAGATAATATAGTAGATGCAGATGCGGAAATTGTTGTTTCTGACTTACCTCATGTATATGCAGTACCTTTTCTGATGAAGCAACTTGTTTCAAATATTCTGTTGAATTCTCTTAAGTATTCTTCTCCGGATAGGAAGCCACTTATAAGTGTTTCTGTCGAAAAAGGGGTTAGGGATTTGAATTATGGGGATTCGACATATTTTAAGTTTGTTTTTAAGGATAACGGAATAGGTTTTCATCAGGAATATGCTGAAAATATATTTAATATATTTACCAGATTGCATAGCCAGAACGAATATATGGGTTCAGGAGTAGGATTGGCATTGTGTAGAAAGATTATTCAGGCTCATAATGGTTATATAACGGCAAAAAGTTCTCTAGGCAACGGAGCTGTATTCGTGGTTTATTTGCCATATAAGAGAGATGCTGAGGTAGATTAGTCTGATTTGATAATAAATTAGTTTTAAATCATCTGTTTTTCAGTATGTTAAAAAATAAACAAAAAATAGTTTAAAAAAAACCTTGTTTAAACGAATAAAGTAACTACTTTTGCACCCGCAACAACGCAGACGTTCATATAAAGACTGGCAAGAAAAACGAATTTAAATCAAACG
>NZ_JBELQA010000010.1:0-158245 GCF_046000495.1 Flavobacterium plantiphilum | reverse complement strand
AGCAGCGGAAATCCTTACTTGCCGGGGTTCGGCGAGTAAGATTGAAGCGGATAGCAGGAGAATGCTACATAAAAAAACTCGCACTATATTGTAGTACGAGCTTCTTATAATTTAGATTTTAGGCTTGGAAGATAATTTAGTATCCCAGTATTCGTTCAATTTATCAATATCTATAGGAACAGCGGCGGGCTGATTTTGCAATCTTCCTGTTTCGAAGGCTTCTTTAAGAATATTCTCTATCAGATAATCTTCATTGGATTCAAAAGGTGCATATTTAGATTTCAAATTAATATCAAATACACTTGCTGTGGTGTTAGACCAGAAGGCTTTCCATCCGCTTTTTAATGTTTTTATCAGTTCGTAAGTAGTTTTACCTGTTTGTCTGTCAATTAATCTAACTAAAATACGTCCCTGGCTTCGGGATAATTTTTTCAATCTTGCCTCAAACTCGTTAGTAAGATAGTCTTCTACTATTTTAAAATATTTCTTCTTTTCTCTTTCAGAGGAAAGTCGTTCCATTCCTTTATTTAAGTTAGTCAATCTGTCTGCTGCCAGTTTTGCATAAGGATAGGTTCTGTAAACCCTGCTTTGTAAAATCAGAAATTGTTTTTTTGCTTCGGGATCTTGTTTATCTTTTGCAACTATAATTTCGGGTAACTTTATAGTATCATTTAATACACTGTCCTTTTCCGTCAATACATACCCCATTGCATTTGGATCATAAGGAGTTTCTACCTGACTAAAGCCGGATAATGACAGTAATAAAAAGAATATTAAAAAATAAATTGATTTCATAAAGACAATATTTTGCTGTAAAATTATACATTATATACACAACTGTAATACCAAATTTATAATTTAGCAAAAAAATATTTTTATGAGCATAAAATCAATACTAAACAACCATTCAATGGCTTTTTTAGAAAGCTACCTTAATAATGCTTCTCCCACTGGTTATGAGAGTAGTGGTCAACAACTTTGGATGGATTATCTTAAACCTTATGTAGACACATTTATAACAGACACTTACGGAACAGCTGTAGGAATTATAAACCCTGATGCGCCTTTTAAAGTTGTCATAGAAGGACACGCTGACGAAATTTCCTGGTATGTAAATTATATTACCGAAGACGGTTTAATTTACGTTATCAGAAACGGAGGTTCTGATCATCAGATTGCGCCTTCAAAACGTGTTAACATTCATACTAAAAACGGAATTGTAAAAGGTGTTTTTGGCTGGCCGGCAATTCACACCCGAAACAGAGACAAAGAAGAAAATCCAAAAATCAGCAATATCTTTATTGATTTAGGTTGTGAAACCAAAGAACAGGTTGAAAAACTGGGTGTTCATGTGGGCTGTGTGATCACTTATCCTGACGAATTTATGGTTTTAAACGACAATAAATTTGTTTGTCGCGCTATCGATAACCGTATGGGAGGATTTATGATTGCCGAAGTGGCTCGTTTATTACACGAAAACAAAGTAAAATTGCCTTTTGGTCTGTATATTACAAATGCCGTCCAGGAAGAAGTAGGCTTGCGTGGTGCCGAAATGATTACTCAAACCATTAAGCCAAACGTAGCCATTATTACTGATGTATGCCACGACTCTACTACTCCAATGATTGATAAAAAGATTGAGGGAGAAACAAAAATAGGCAGTGGTCCGGTTATTACCTACGCTCCTGCTGTACAAAATAATTTAAGAGATTTAATTGTAAGTACTGCCGAAGAGAAAAAAATTCCTTTTCAGCGTTTGGCTTCTTCCCGCGTAACAGGAACAGATACCGATGCTTTTGCTTACAGCAATGGCGGTGTAGCTTCGGCATTGATTTCGCTTCCACTGCGTTACATGCATACCACTGTTGAGATGGTACATAAAGAAGATGTAGAAAATGTGATTCGGTTAATTTATGAATCCTTACTTAAAATAGAAAATAACGAAACATTTTCCTATTTTAAATAATATTTTCAGGAGCTAATCCTGCTATCCGCCATATCTCTTGTTTTAGCTATCGCACCACAAGAGGATTTCTTCCAATTCCGAAATCCGGAAGGAAACTATCGGGGTAAAAAAATCCGTCTTGTTCATAACAGAACGAGACGGATTTTTAAATTTTGGAAAACTGAAAAAAGTTTTTTGTTTTTAGAAACAGACTGTCCTAAGATAAAGAATAGTCTTTTTTTTGAATTAATTGATTAACTATTATTTTTTGCTATTTCTGTAACTTAAATAAAATACCTGAGGTAATACTGTTAAAGACAATATCATACAAACCAGCAATCCTCCCACAATCATAATTGCCAATGGTTTCTGAATTTCAGACCCCATTCCTGTTGAAAGTGCTGCCGGTAAGAGTCCTAAGGACCCCATCAACGCAATCATAACAATAGGTCTGATTCTACTATAAACTCCATTATTAATGGCTTCTTTCAGTGGCATTCTTTTGGCAAGATTTTCTTTTATTACGCCAATTAAAACTATACTGTCAATGGCGCTGACTCCAAATAAAATAATGAATCCTATTCCTGCAGAAATCCCAAATACTGTACCTGTTATCCATAGAGAAATAAATCCGCCAATGAAAGCATAAGGCATGGTACTTACGGCAATAAGTGTGTCTTTAAAATTACCAAAATTGAAATACAGTAAGAATAAGATTAATATCAAAACTACAGGAACTATAAGAGCTAACTGTTTTGTAGCGCGTTCTTTACTTTCAAATTCTCCTGCCCATTCCATTACATTTTCTTTAGGCAATTTCATATCCTTTGCCACTTTCTTTTGGGCTTCAGTAATTGTACTTCCTAAATCGCGACCGGCAATATTAAAGCCGATGGCAATATACCTGCTGTTTCCTTCACGGTAAATAAAGGTAGGTCCTGTTTTATAATCTATAGTGGCTATTTCCATTAAAGGAATACGTTTTCCGTCCATCGTCGGAATTAGAATTTTTTCTATTTTTTCTTTAGAATCTCTGTATTCTTTTTGAAAACGAATTCGAATATCAAACATTTTTTCATCATCATAGAAAGTAGATGCTGCCTGCCCACCTATCGCCATAGCTATTACTGCTTGTGCATCGGCAGTAGTGATTGCATAACGTGCCATTTTTTCGTCGTGAAGCTGGATTCGAAGTTCCGGTAAACCAATGTTTTTATAGACATTTATATCTTCAATTCCTTTTACATCTTTTATAGAATTGGCTACTTCTTGTGCCATTGACTCTAATTCGAATAAATCATTTCCGAAGATTTTAATTACCAATGGACTTTTAACCCCTGCTACATATTCTTCAACATTATCCTGAATAGGCTGACTGAACCCGAAATTAATTCCCGGATATAGTTCCAGTTTTTCCTTCATTTCAGCAATTAGTTGTTCTTTGCTGATTTTTCGTTTCCATTCCGATTCCTGTTTTAATTCGATATGAAACTCAATATTAAAGAAACCTGTTGGGTCTGTACCATCATTTGGCCTTCCTGTTTGCGAAAGAATAAATTTGACCTCATCAAATTTCTGCATCTCTTTTTTCATTTCCTGAGTCAGTCGAACCGATTCGTCCAAATTCACACTATTAGGCAAAGTCGCTCTTAGATATATAGCCCCTTCATTTAGCTTAGGAATAAATTCTGAACCATAAAAAACAAAACGTCCTATACAAATGGCTAACAAACTGAAGAATATAATAAGAGTCGCTTTTCTGTATTTTGTACTCCATTGAAATAATTTAAAAAGATTTTCTCTAAAAAAGTGGCTGATTTTATTTTCTCTTTCGACTATATTTTTGGTCAGCAACACTTTGCACATTGCCGGAACATAAGTAATACACAAAATTAAAGAACCTAATAATGCATAACCTAAAGTAAATGCTAATGGAGAAAACATTTTACCTTCCACTTTTTGGAAAGAAAAAATAGGTAAAAGTGCTACTATCAAAATAATTAATGCAAAGAAAATATACGTTGCCACGCTACCCACACTTTTCTTAATTAATCCCATTTTTGACATTTTATTAAAGCGCTCCATGCCTATTTTATGCGCTTTTGTTTCGAGCGACACAAAGACGGTCTCCACAATTACTAATGTTCCTTCGAGCAGTAACCCAAAATCAAGTGCTCCCATCGAAATAAGATTGGCGGGCAAACCCTGAATACGCAACATTATAATTGCAAAAAGAAATGCCAATGGAATTACCGATGCCACAATTACCGTTGTTCTCCAATTATACAGGAAAATAAAAACAATCAACGATACTAATAATACTCCCTCAACAAGATTTTTACTTACAGTATGAACAGTATGATCCACCAGCTCAGTACGGTCAATGAAAGGGATAATTTTTACATTAGAAGGTAGTATTCTCTCATTTAGCTCGTCCACTCTTGCACGTAAATTTTCAATTACATCACCAGGGTTTTCACCACGAAGCATAATAACGATTCCTTCGACAACATCAGTATCATTATCTAAACCTGCCTGTCCTAATCTGGGTTTTGCAGAAATAGAAACATCAGCCACATGTTTCACTAGAACAGCTGTGTTTCCAACGGTTTTAATCAAGATATTTCCAATATCTTCTACTTTATCGATTAAACCTACACCACGAACGACATAAGCCTGATCGCCACGCTGAATTACATCTCCACCCACATTGATATTACTTTTAGATACCGCATCAAAAACATCTAAAGGAGAAATATCATAATTATTCAATTCTGATGGATTAATCTTGATTTCAAAAGTTTTTTCTTCTCCGCCAAAACTAACTACATCGGCCACTCCTGGAACAGAAACTAATTCGCGTTCAATTACCCAATCCTGTAATGCTGTAACTTCTTTTATAGGAAGATCACTTTTTATTACATACCTGAAAATTTCTCCTGTTGCACCGGATGGAGGATCAATCTCAGGATCACTTCCTTCCGGTAAGTCGATATTATTCATCCGATTTGATGCATATTGTTGTGCATAAAAATCATCTACATCATCATTAAATAATACTGTTACTACAGATAATCCAAATAAAGATATGGAACGGACTTCTGCTTTTTTGGGAATAGTATTCATCGCATTAGTAATGGGTAATGTGATGAATTTTTCTACTTCTTCAGCACTTCTACCCGGCCATTGCGTAATGATTCTGGCTCTGGTATTTGTTACATCGGGGAATGCCTCTATGGGGGTATGAATATAACTGTAGACTCCTCCAATAAATAACGCAGCAGTCATAAAAAATATAATGAGCGAATTTTTAAGGGAAAAGGACACAATATTTTGAACAATTTTTTGCATAATTAATCTTGTCTTAACTGATTTTTATTACCGCTTTTTAACTCATTGTCTTTTAACTGCTCTGAAATAAGTAAATGATTTTTAACAATTACTTTTTCACCTGCATCAAGTCCGTTTTCAAAGTATATAAAATCCTTATTTTTTATAGTTGGAGTTATTTGTCTTCTTTCTAAATGGCAGTCATCTTTGTATATCAAGACATAATTTTGATTGTTATCAAAAATTAAAGTTTTCGCCGGTACCGCAACCATATCTTTCTGATTTACTTTTTTATTTATCAAAACATCTACAGTTAAACCTGGTTTGAGTTTTAAATTAGAATTATCCATTACAATTCTTGCTTTAAGTACATGTTCATCTGACTGAAAAACCTGAGATAATTTGTCAATTTTTCCATCAAAAGTTTGATCAGGATAAGCAGGTGTGGTAATTTTAACATCCATTCCCTCGTGAACATCTTTTAAATTTGTGGAATATATATTAACCATTACCCATACTTTAGAAAGATTAGAAATAGTAAAAAGTGAGCCTTCGTTGTCATTAATCTGAGTTCCGGGACTCATGTTTTTAGAAACAATATAACCGTTTACGGGTGCTTTGATTTGGAAGACAGATTTTTCTCCACTGGCACTGTATAATGCAAGATTTTGTTCTACATTGTCGATTGATGATTTTAAAACATCCACTTCACTTTGCCCCTGAATAAGATCACTTTGAGAAGCTATTTCATTTTCATACATCGACTGTGTGGCTTGCAGTTTTCTTTTTGCCACTAATAGTTGTGATTTTAGCGATTTGTGTTCTGCCTGCAAACTATTCAATTCTGTACTTTTAATTTCAGCTAAAATCTGGCCTTTTTTTACATAATCTCCTAATGAGAAAAAAGTAGTAGTTATTAAGCCGTTAACTAAGCTGGAAAATTGTACAACATCATCGGCATTATAAGCAACGTTTCCTGTTAAAGAAAAGCTTTCTGTTACAGGCAATAACTGAGCCGTTTCAATACTTATTTTTTCTTTTAATTTAGGTGTAAGACAAAATTTTTCAACAGTTGCTTTCTCTTCTTCTTTGTTTTTAGCACATCCACAAATTAGCAGAATAAGCGTTATGGATAATAAAATAGTGTTTTTCATATTTTTTAGTTTAATTCTTGTCCGCTGGCATTTTTAAATTCTTCCAGACAATTATTTAATTCTTTCTGTGTGTCTAATAAAATCATCTTATTATTCAGATAGGCTTCAACATAATCTAAATAAACCAGCAGGCTTATATTTCTGTTTTTGAAACTCATCAGATAATTATCTAACATTTTATCTAGTTTTGTCTGGTAGTCATCACCAATGTTTTTATATAGATTTTGTACAGCTTTAAAATTATTATAGGCTTCCATAATTTCAGTCTGCGCATTGTTTAAAACTTCCTCCTTATTCAATTTACTTTGTTCTACTGAAAATTGTGCAGCTTTAATATTTCCCTGATTTCTATCAAAAACGGGAAGGTCTATGGAAAAACCAAGTCCGAAGAAATTTTGCATAATGTTTCCTCCTCTGTCATAAGATGCTTCCAAAGTTATATCGGGAGTTTTCAAAGCTTTTTCATAAGCATATTTGTTTTGACTGTACTTCTCGTTGAGTTTTGCCAGCTTTACATCAGGTCTGTAATTCTCAATTTGGGCGATGCTATTCTCAATATTTAAATTGTTTATCTTATCCATGTCCGGAATAGCGTCATCCTCACTAATTTTTACATAACTCATAGGATTAAGATGCAATAGTTTTTTCATTTCACTTTGCAATGCATTATTTTCTATTTCAATTGTATTCAATTCATTGAGAAATTCTACTTCCGAGGCTTTTAACCGAATGTAATCTCCGGGGCTAATATTACCCAGCTCCATTTGTATAGCATATGATTTTGTTAGATTTTGTACGGATTGAAGTTGCTTTAAATAAACAATCTTTTTAGCCTGATTGTATTGCATTGCCGTGAGGTTGTTGCGGAATTCCATTTTTAAATTTCTTAGGAAATTTTTATAATATTCCACAGCCATTTCTGCTCCCACTTTTTCAATGGCAATCATTTTTTTTCGCTTTCCTGCAGTGTAAACTAATTGTTCTAAACTGGCACCGAATTCCTGATAGCGGCCATAATCCCCCCAAATGGCAGGTAATTCCTCTGAACCAGTATTACGCCAGAGATTGAATTCATTTACTGAAAATGTCGGGTTAGGCCATACTTTAGCCTGAATAATTTGAGCCTGAGCAATATCAATATTTAACCTTTCAGAAATCAAACTGAGGTTGTTTTGTAAAAAAATCGTTTCGGCATTCTTACGGCTTAAAAATATAGTATCGTTTACTATATTTTGTGCTGATGCCAAAACAGAAAAAAGAAAAATTGTGGGTAAAATAAGTTGTTTCAAAGCTTTCTGATTTAATAATAAGCAAAGTTATACTGCCCGTATTAAACCCATCTTTAAACCAAATTAGAAAGAAGTAAGAACGGTATTAGAAACTGATTAGAGTTTTGCAAAAGTTATGACAGCTTGTGTCCCCTCGTTCTCTTTTGAAGTAATCTGAAAATTGATATTATTTTTAGCAAATAAAACAGAAGCCAGTGAAAGTCCGATACCACTTCCCTGCACTTTTCCAACATTACTGCCCCGATAGAAAGTTTCATGAATGTGATGCAAGTCCTTTTCTTTAATTCCCCTGCCAAAGTCTTTAATCTTTATTTGGATTTGTTTTTGAAATAACAAAAGCGTTATTACAACAAGTTCATCCGAATATTTAATTGCATTTTCAATAATATTATAAATAGCTATGCTAATTTCTGACTCATTTCCTTTTACTGTAAGATTACTTTCTTCCTCTATTTCTAATTCTATACGAAGTCTGGCAGCAGAAAATTTATTGGTATTGGTGATTTTATCACTGCAATTCCATATCAGTTCATCGATTCTGAAACTTTCTTTTTGTACCATTTCCGATTTAAGTCCCGAAACAATCATCAGCGTATTCAATATTTCTTCAATTTCATAAACGTTATTTAAAACCTTTGCTGTTGTTTCCTGATACTCCTGAGGCGTACGTTCTTTTTGCGCAAAAACTTCTAAATGTCCTGATATCGATGCCAATGGTGTTTTAAATTCGTGAG
Source organism: Flavobacterium plantiphilum (assembly GCF_046000495.1). Taxonomy (NCBI): domain Bacteria; kingdom Pseudomonadati; phylum Bacteroidota; class Flavobacteriia; order Flavobacteriales; family Flavobacteriaceae; genus Flavobacterium; species Flavobacterium plantiphilum. The sequence goes on along the minus strand of NZ_JBELQA010000010.1, from coordinate 149,793 downwards.
AAATATAATTAATGAAATTTTTCTGCGTTTTAAAAGTATTAGATAACCTCTGAAAAAGATTATTATAGCTTTCAATTAAATTCTGAATTTCATCATTAGTATTCAGATTTACAATTTGTTGGTCTAAAGACGAAGCTTCAATTTCATTTACCTGTTTGATAATAGTATCGATAGGTTTATAGGCTATTTTAGACAAAAACAAACTCAAAAGATAAATAACCAATAATCCGGTAAACAACACAACCGTCATAATTATCATTAACTGATGGTTCTGAGTTTTAAATTCATAATCATTGGCCTGAACAAAAACCACAAAATCTCCCTGATTATCCTGATAAAAAATTCCAAAATAAAAATGATTATCTGATTCAAACATCACCTTTTTATTCTTCCTTGCCTTCTCTAATACTGCCGGAGTAATTGTTTTTAAACTCAGATTTGAACCGTATTGAACTTCATTTTTATCATTATAAATCCCAACCGTTATATCTTTAACATTCTCATTATATTGTTCTTTTATCTGCTTGTGTTCACTAATAGGTAATTCATCTTTTTCAAGATAATAGATGGCCGAAAGCAAACAGTTTTTTTGCATATTATCATAAATTCTTTTTTCAGAACTGCGATAAAATGCAACATAAATAATTAACGCAGCAATTATGAAAACTACGCCAAAAGTAACAGAAGAAAGAATAGTAAGTCTGTTTTTAATTTTCATCTACACCTCTTTAAGCATATACCCTGTACCTACAATAGTCTGTAAAACACCTGAATTAAGTTTCATTTTATTTCTGAGATAAGAGATATAAACATCAACTACATTGGTATTAGTATCATAATTAATACCCCAGACATTTATCAGTATCTGCGTACGCGCTAATACTTTGTTTTTATTTTCTATCAAATATAAAAGTAATTTATATTCCCGCGGAGAAAGCTCAACCTCTACATGGTCAAGCATCACTTTATGTTCATCAGTATTAACAGATATACTTCCACAGCTATAAGAATTGTTGTTTTCTTCATATTTTAATTTCGTCCTTCTTGCAAGTGCATTTATCCGGGAAATTAATTCTTTAAAATGAAATGGTTTTACCAGATAATCATCTGCACCTGAATCCAGTGCATCTACTTTGTCATCAGCATCACCTAATGCACTAAGCATAATAACAGGAGTAGTTTTCTTTTTGTAGCGAATAAGTTTTACCAATTCTACACCACTAATATCAGGAAGCATAATATCCATTAAAATAATATCCCATTGTGCTGATAAAAGTAATTCTCTGGCTTCAACACCATTTTCACTCAAATGAACATGAAAACCATTTTCCTGAAGCCCTTTGGTAACAAAGTCGCTAATTCTTTTATCATCTTCAACAAGTAGGATATTCATAATTCTATTTTTTACAAACTTAGCGATTTAAAGATTTATCGTTTTTATTTTCCCCTAAAAAATAAAATTGAAATTATTTACAAAAACAAAGCCACAATTTCAAAAATTAGAAATTGCGGCTTTGGATTATCTTTTCTCTTGACTCTTTCTTCTATTTTCTTTCTTCTAAATAAGCTAAAACGTTTTTTTCAATTCTTTCATTGATGTTCGAAATATCTGCTTTTACAAATTTTTCTCCAATAATGTTTTCGTATAATTCAATATATCTGTCTGAAACTGTCTCAATATAAGCATCCGTCATTTCGGGGATTTGTTGCCCTTCTTTACCCTGAAAACCATTTTCTATTAACCAGCGGCGTACAAATTCTTTAGACAATTGTTTTTGCTCTTCCCCTTTATTTTGTCTTTCCTGATATCCTTCAGAATAAAAATAACGAGAAGAATCCGGTGTATGAATTTCGTCAATTAGAACAATTTCACCATCTTTAGTTTTTCCAAATTCATATTTGGTATCTACTAAAATTAATCCGCGACTGGCAGCAATTTCAGTACCTCTTTGAAACAAAGCTCTGGTATATTTTTCTAAAATAATGTAATCTTCCTCACTTACAATTCCCTTAGAAAGGATTTCTTCTCTGGAAATATCGGCATCGTGTTCTCCGTTATCGGCTTTGGTAGTCGGAGTAATAATAGGCTCTAAAAATTTATCATTTTCTTTTAAGCCTTCTGCCATGGGTACTCCGCAAATAGTTCTTTTGCCTGCGGCATATTCGCGTGAAGCGTGACCTGATAAATACCCCCGAATAACCATTTCTACCTTAAAAGGTTCACATAAATGCCCTACAGCAACGCTTGGATCCGGAGTAGCAATCAACCAGTTAGGAACAATATCTGCTGTTAATTCCATGAATTTGGTAGCAATCTGGTTTAGAATCTGTCCTTTGTAAGGAATTCCTTTTGGCAAAACCACATCAAATGCCGAAAGCCTGTCGGTTGCCACCATTACTAATAATTTGTCATTTATATTATAAACTTCTCTTACTTTTCCTCTGTAAACTGACTTCTGACCCGGAAAATTAAAATTAGTTGTAGTGATTGTATTGCTCATTGTAGATACGTATTGCGTTGATTTTATAAGAATGCAAATTTAGGATTATTTTACACAGAAAAACAAAGAAAGTGCTGTTTCTATAAATACTTTTAACTCTCACTCCGTTTTTATAACAGCTTTCACAAGTTAATTTTATATTCTTATTGACCTACAGGCGTTTCTTATTTAGTTTCCAGACTTATGTTGTTTAATAATTTTTCCACCAAATAACTTGCAACTCCGTCTTTATGATTATTAGAAATAACTTCCAGATGCGACAACTTATTCTTTAGACTATCAGGAGCATTCCCCATTATCAAACCTTTAGCGGTAGTAGTTAACATTTTTTCATCATTATATCCGTCTCCAAAGGAAATCGCCTGATGAAAATCATATCCTTCTATTTCCAGGATACGTGCAATGGCTACACTTTTATCCACGGATTTATCCATAAATTCTAAACAATGAGGTAAGCTAAAAGCATGACTAAAAATATCAGGATGCTTTTCCAGAATTTTTTCTCTTAACTCCAGTAATTTCCCATGGCTTTCGTGTGTAAAGAATATTTTTATTACATCAAAATCAGTCACTTCTTTGTAGTTTACTAATTCAGGAATATAATTCAGTTCCGTTTGAAATTCCAGTAATTTATCGTTGTGTTTATTCGTTTGCCATACATTTTCTTTAAAAAGCACCGTAGTATATTCAGCCGGAATATCCATCTCCAGAACTGATTTTACGGCTTCGGCTACCATATTAATAGAAAAAAGCAATTCTTTTTTGGGACAATGTATTCGGGCACCATTAGAAGTAACCAGATAAATTGGAAAACCTAATGTTTCAATTATCGGCATCGCATCCAGATGATGACGTCCTGTGGCTACAATGATTAAATAATTCTGATTGTGTAATTCTCTGAAAATTTCCTTGGTATATTCTGAAATTCGGTGATCACTGTTAAGTAATGTTCCGTCTAAGTCGCTTATAATTACTTTTATATTTTCTTTTATCATATATTCTTATACTCTAATTCAGTACAAAAATATTGAAAATCAGAAGAAGGCGTAGTAAACAGAGGTTGAAATAACAGCAAATTAACGTATTGCTAAAATTATCTGGCAGTTAGATTTAATGAAACGGTAGACATATTTCCGCTTCCGTCATATCTTTCACCCCAGATTTCAATATAATCATCTTTCTTTAATTGTACTGTTCCTACTATGGGTAACGCTAAGATACCTGCTGATGAAAAGAATCCTGTAGAGGGTCTTCCATAAACTTTAGTATCTGTAATCACTGTACCGTTTTTGGCAAAATAAAGAATTAAAGTCATATCGGCAGCACTTCCCTGATAGGAAACCGAAGCGGTTACCTGAAAATATCTCGTTTTATTTCCTCTGTATGTAATTCTGTTATTTCCATCCCTTGTAAAGCGAAACAAATTATTAGAAGTAGTAGTACCAACTAATTTTGTTCTGCTCGATGTTCCTGTTCCCGTGAAAGAAGTGACCTGACCGCTTCCTACTGCTGCATCCAGATTAATATCCCCTGTAGCCACTTCGTCTCCTTCTCTGGGAATACCCGGAGCATTTACTGTCCAGACGGTACTAAAATAATAGCCCGGATAAGTCGAGGCTGCGGCATAACCTCTTATATATCCGGAAGCATTTGAAGTAGTACCTGAAAAAACAGTTCCTTCTACAATACCGGTTCCTACATTTAATCCTGCAGTACTAACATCCATTGCAACATCACTACCATTTACCGTACTAAAACCACTGGCTTTTTGAATTAATCCAAAGTTACCGGAAAATGTTTCAAATGTACCATTATTACTATCCAGCCAGGCCTGATTATTAAGAAGTAAATTACCAATATTTGAATACGTAATACCGGTCGTATTACTCACAAACTGAATAATATTACCAAAATAAAGTCCGATTCCTGATATACTTCCTACACTGGTAGTCATACCGGACACAACAGTATTCTGAACGAGTAAAGAGGATGAAGACGTTATTCCTGGACCTGTAATTTCAAAAGCTTTACCTCCTCTTAATGTCACATTTCTGACACTGCCTCCTGTATTTCCCTGAAAAATTGTTCCACCGGTGTAAGACAGAACATCTTCATTAGCATCCAGTCCGGAAACGTAGGCATTATTTAAATTAATAGATCTTGTCAAGGTTATGGTTCCATTAATTTCATAATAAGTATTGGTACTTAATAAATAAGTTGTTCCTCCTCCCGCTGCCAGTTCCGGTGCCAAATCTGCTGCTGATTTTACCAGTTTATAATTATTTCTCTTGATACTATCATCCGCTAATTTAATCCACGAAGATGTGGTGCTATTATAATAGTAAAATGCTTTCTCGGTAGTATCAAAAACCAGTAAACTTTCGGCAGGACTCGTAATTGCATTTCGTTGTAAGGTGGTCATTCTTGGTGTTAGCAATCCTTTAGAAGTAGATTGAATATCAAGCATAGAAGAAGCAGCCGGACTGGTCGTACCGATTCCTATTTGTGCTTTTACCAAAAAGCTCATTAAAAAACAAAGTAACGGTAAAACTATTCTGTAATTGGTTAAGGTATTTTTAGGTATCATATTCTTTGGTTTGTTAATTAATATCTCAGTTTTTCAGGATTACTTTTTGTTTTATTTCTCTTTTATCAGCAGTAATCAATTTTGCAATATAAATTCCATTATGCAAATTCCCGGTAGAAAAAGAATACTCCTGACGAAGTGGTAAATCCTTCTTTGAAATCACTGTTCTGCCCAGCATATCATAGAGTATAAATGATTCTACAGTTATATTTTCGGGATTATAAGCTTTAATAATGCGGTTTTTATTATCCTGAACAATTATTATTTTTGGAGTATTTTTATTTTCTTCTGCCAATATATTTTCGTCTTTAAAGGCAATTTTAAAACGCTCAGAATAAACGCCTGCAGCAACTGTTATCTGGTAACTGTCATTTTTAATATCATGATAAGAACTATCTAAGGAATCGTAGAGGAAAATTTGCTGAGAAGAATCAAAATTAACAACTTCCGGTACATAGAATTTTAAAGTTGTAGGTACAGCGGCTTTTACCCGTAAGGGTACTTTTTTGGTATTATCAAATGGAATTCCCTGAATAATATAGTTGTTATTAGCTATCAGAAAGGTTACATCATTGGGTAATGCTTCATCCAAATGTAAAGCATCTATTCCCGGGTCTGCTCCATCAGTAGCTTCCGGAACAAAAGCCAATGCCAGTTGTCTCGTAAACTGATTATTGATAATGGTGTTTAACTTAAAATGAGAAACTTCTGTTACTTCGTTCCCGGAGTTTTCTTCAACAGCTGTTTTATCTGCTTTTAACGTCTGTTTTTCAAACTGGGACAAAGCATTACTTTCTCTGTAGAATTCACGGTGTGCATTTTTAAATGTTGCTGTACCATTTGCAGAAGCATAAATAATAAATCCCTGTCCGATAGGAGAATATTTGCGCTCTATGGATAGCCCTGATGACAAACCAACTGTATTAAGAGAACCATCCGGATTATAAGAATTAAAAGTCGCTGGAACATAAATACCGTTTGAAGCCAGACTGATAGGCGAATACGCCCCATATCCCCCACGATAATCCGCAAGATAATGCGAATTTACCGTTTTATCCTGTTCCCAAAAATAAGCGATACCACCAGTAGCAGTATTGCCGGGGTCTAAAAGAAAAGCATTTAGGTGTAACGAGGAAGGATATGGATTTCCTGTTAAAGTAGAATTATTAGCTCCAAGATTAATGGTAATAGTACCATCATTAGGTTTGCCCCTAAAATCATATCGCTGGGCACTTCCGGGATTATTAACAATCCCGGTACCTTCGGGATCAGTTGCATCTGTTCCGCTGGTACCTTTCATTGTAAATCCTTCACCGGGTGCTAAGCTTGAAAGCGAACCAACTAATGTCCATTGAGAATAACCACTTGCGTTTACTAATTTATAAATCCAGCGTGCTGAAATTGATAAAGGATTAGAAATACCATCAAGGTCAGAATTTAAAATAGTTACCGGATTAGAAGTTACAGCGGTTTGAGGCTGTTGTAGCATGCTTATCCCAAAGTTTCCGTTTCCTGATCCTGAAGAGGCAGTACCCACGGGTGAACACCAGTAATTGTAATCAAAATTATCCGCAGTACCTTCCTGATAAACAGAAACTACCCCTTCCCCACTATTAGCAGAAGTAGCGTTTGTCCCTTGTACCAGCTGCCCATTACTCCTGAGATACAAATTAGAACCGGTATCTAAATTGACATTTTGATTTACGAACAGAACCTCATTTTTCACATACATATTAGCGTTTGGACTAAAATATATTTGAGAAATACTGCTTGTGGTTATGCTCAGCAATAAAAGTAAAATTTTATTCTTCATCCCTGATACTTTATTAAACGGTTTCTTATTATCTAACTATTTCTTTCTGTAGAATTAGGAGTATTTCTTTACCTTACTTTTCTTGCAATCAAAAACAAACCTAGGATGATTGTAATGAAAATGATTTCAATTCCAGCTTTAAATGGCAATCCGGGTGGTGGGGGAAGTCCCGGTGGTGGTGGCGTAAATTGAATATCATGAATCTCTTGTGCAAAACTAAATTTGCAGTAAAGTGTACAGTAGATAATGTAGAGGTATCTTATTTTCATTTTATTTCAAATTTGTAAATAAAAAGCTCGCAAGAAATGTATTCCAATTATCTGTTTTTTAATACTTAAATAAGCATTTCAAGAAAACATAACTTTATATAAAGTTACTTATTCATAAAATAAATCCGGGACCATTTAATCGTTTAAGGACGTAAAAAAACGTTTAAAGTCAAAAATTAAAAAAATTAACAAGTTAATACTTTATTTTACAAAATGAAGTACAACTGCTGAGTCAGGAGGCAGTTTTTTCTTGTAAGTTGAATGTTTTTTGAAAAAGGGAACAGGTATAAATAGGGAATTGTTAATATAAAAAAACTCTATAAAATGTTACTTAAATCAGGTATCATTTAAAAACCGAATACCGTATAATTCTTCCAAACAATCTGTATCCAAGGAAATTACGCAACACGTTCAGAGCATTGGCATCAAAACCAATAGTATTACGCTTAAATTTCTTAGGTGGATTTTCGGCGATTTCGAATACTTTAGTAATAATATTTTGTTTTAAATCTACATTTTTCTTGGTTTTACCTTCTACAACCGTACTTATTTTTTCCATCAGTTCATTGTAACATTTCACAGGAGTACGATTACATCTGGTTACATTTTTTTGAAAATTAGAAGGTGTATTTCCAAATTGTACTGTAGAAACGCTGATATTAAAATTCATTAATTCATATGCCATGCATTCAGAAAAACTCTCCACGGCATGCTTGGTAGAATGATAAAAACTCCCTAATGGTAAATTCACTAAACCCGCAATAGAAGAAATATTAATAAAATGACCTTTATTCTGCTTTCTGAAAACAGATGTAAAAGCGCGACAAACTTTAACCACTCCTAACCAGTTGACATCAACTATATTATTAATTTCTTCATCTTCGGAGAATTCAACAAAACTTCTGTATCCTATTCCGGCATTATTTATAACCACATCAATGGTTTTAAAATCCTGCAGAATTTTTTGCTTGGCTACAGTTATACTTTCTGTCGAAGTTACATCGAGTAAGTAGCAGTGAATATTAGGTATGTTTCTTAATTCTTTTCCTTGTTCCAAACAGAGCATTGTAGCGATAACATTCCAGTTATTTTTTGCAAAATGTACCGCTAATTCCTTTCCTATTCCTCCTGATGCGCCTGTTATGATTACGTTCTTCAATAGTTGTGGTATTTATTAAAAAGATGCGACCTCAGTTGAGGCCGCAGTTAGAATATTATTTTTTTACTATACATTATCAATAAAGTTGTGGCAAAACAACAAAATTAACTACAGATTAAAAAAAATTTCACCGGTTTTCTTTTAGAATTATTTTCTAAAAATGATGTAAAACGGAGAAATCAATTACTGTTTAATCCTGATTTTCAGTATATTTATAAGCATCAATTACTTTTTTAACTAATCGGTGTCTTACAATGTCTTTATCATCCAGATAAATAATTCCGATTCCTTCAATATCTTTCAAAACCAGTAAGGCTTCTTTAAGTCCGGAAATGGTTCTTCTGGGCAAATCTACCTGTCCGGGATCACCGGTAACCATAAATTTTGCATTTTTCCCCATACGGGTTAAAAACATTTTCATTTGCGAATGCGTCGTATTTTGAGCTTCATCCAGAATTACAAAAGCATTATCTAAAGTCCTCCCCCGCATAAAAGCCAATGGAGCAATCTGAATAATTCCTTTGGAAATATAATCTTCCAGTTTCTCATTCGGAATCATATCACGCAACGCATCATAAAGCGGCTGCATGTAAGGGTCCAGTTTTTCTTTCATATCTCCTGGAAGAAATCCTAAATTTTCTCCTGCTTCCACTGCCGGACGCGTGAGAATAATACGCTTGACTTGTTTTTCTTTCAAAGCTTTTACCGCCATAGCCACACCGGTATAGGTTTTTCCGGTACCAGCCGGTCCAACTGCAAAAACCATGTCATTTTTATTAATGGTATCTACCAGTAATTGTTGATTAGGAGTCATGGCTTTTACAATTTTGCCTCCTACTCCGTGAACTAAAATTTTGTCATTTGGACTCATGCGTTTGTCGTCCTGTACGTCTCCTAATATTACACGCTCAATTACATTATCATCAATATTATTGTAACGGGTAAAATGAAGCATTAATCTTTGAAAACGCCTTTCGAACTCGTCCAGAATGTCTTTTTCTCCAAATGCTTTTAAAGTTGTCCCTCTGGCAACTATTTTTAATTTTGGATAATATTTTTTAATCGTTTCAAGATGAGTGTCTTGAGCACCCCAAAACTCTTTTGGAGCGATGTCTATGAGCTCGATAATTCTTTCGTTCAAAGGGTATAATTTTATAGTATTACTAATTCAATTTAAAAACTCTTCCAAAATGTCTTTCATCCTGGTTTTATTTGGTTACTATTTAGAATTTATTTTGGCTTTTTTGCGTTTTTGAGATTACTATTATTAGCTTTGCATTTCTCAAATTTAATGAAAATTAATTTTAGATTTCACCAATAGTTATAAACAAAAATATGTCAATAATTACCCTTACTACCGATTATGGCTTAAAAGATCACTTTGTAGGTGCATTGAAAGGGAAAATTTTATCGGAATATCCGGAAGCACAGATTGTAGATATTTCACATGACATAGATCCGTTTAATATCGTAGAAGCCAGCTATATTATCAGTGCTGCCTATTCCAGTTTCCCTAAAGGAACGGTACATCTTATTGGGGTTGACATGGAATTAAACAAAGAAAATCAGCATATCGTAATGCAATGGAATGATTCTTACTTTATTGCTGCCGATAATGGAATTTTAAGTATGCTTTCGCAAAAGATTGTTCCGCAAAAAATTGTTGCTATCAACATTCACGACCGTTTGCCCAGCGATGCTTCGGGACTGGATGTTTTTGTAACTGTGGCCTGTCATATTGCCAGAGGTGGTTTACTGAATGTTATTGGCAGGGAAATACCTTCGGTAAAAGAAGTCACCGAAATGAAAGCCGTGACTGCCAATGATAATAACAGCTTAAAAGGTCATGTGATTTACATTGATCATTTTGGGAATGTGGTGACTAATATTACCAAAAAACAATTTCTGGAAGTAGCCAAAGGAAGACCCTACGAAATCCAGATGAAAACTAAAAACATCAAAACCATATTACCTAATTATTCGGCAATTGCTATTTCAGATAAATATCCAATTAAAAATTACGAAGGTGAAAAACTCGCCATTTTTAATGAAGCCGGGTATTTAGAAATTGCCATTTTCAGAAGTAATCCTTCTAAAATTGGTTCAGCCAGTAGCTTATTAGGACTTAATTATCGCGACGCAGTTACTATCGAATTTAAGAATTAAGAATTATGATTTTAGATTGCAGATTTGATAAATATCTAAACAGAATTAACGCACAACTCATAACTCATAACTAAAGAAGAATGAAAGCCTTATTATTACGTGAAATTAAATCCTTTTTTGGTTCTCCGACAGCTTATTTAGTGATTGCCATTTTTCTTATTATCAACGGATTATTCCTGTGGGTTTTTGAAGGTGATTACAATATTCTGAATTCGGGTTTTGCCGATATGACTCCCTTTTTCACCCTTGCACCATGGATTTTTATTTTCTTAATTCCGGCGGTCACTATGCGTTCATTCTCTGATGAAAGAAAACAGGGAACTCTTGAATTGCTTCTAACAAAACCATTATCGGTATGGCAAATAGCAAACGGAAAATTTATTGGAGCTCTTTTATTAATTATCATCGCCATCATCCCTACTTTTACTTATGTTGCTGTTATATCTAATTTAGGGATGCCCGAAGGCAACATCGATATGGGAAGTACAATTGGTTCTTATTTTGGACTTTTATTCTTAATTGGTGCTTACACCGCTATCGGAATTTTCACCTCTGCCCTTACTGACAATCAGATTGTCGCTTTTATTCTGGCGGTTTTTTTATGTTTCTTTTTTTATTTTGGATTCGAAGGATTTTCATCTCTAATCCCTTCTTTTTCATCATTAATTTCGGTTTTAGGAATGCAAAATCATTTTAAAAGTATGAGTCGGGGCGTCATTGACACCCGTGATATCCTTTATTTTATAAGCCTTATGGTGGCTTTTCTTTCGTTTACTGTTTACCAACTTAAATCTTTTAAACTGTAATGAAAGCAACTAAAAAAAGAAATCTGAAATCAGTATTAGTTACCGTAGTAATACTACTCATTCTAAATATTACAGGAAACTCATTTTTTCATCGGTTTGATTTAACTAAGGATCATCGGTATACTTTATCACAAACTTCATTAGATATTATTAAACAGGTAGAGGAACCCCTTTCAGTAAAAATTTATATGGAAGGCGATTTGCCGGCTGAATTCAAAAGACTGCAACAGGAAACCCGAGAATTACTCGAAGAATTCCAGGCATATAATTCGAATATTAATTTTGAATTTGTCAATCCTTTAGAAAATGAAGAAGCCAGTATGGACAACATAAAAGCGTTGTACATGAAAGGTCTGACTCCTGTAAACATAACAGTAGACGACAAAGGAAAGCAGTCTCAGGCAATGGTTTTTCCGTGGGCAATTGCGGTTTATCATAATAAAGAAGTGAATATCCCCTTGCTCAAAAATATCATGGGGGCTTCCACGACTGAAAAAGTAATCGGGTCTGTACAGCATTTAGAATATTCTATTGCCGATGCTTTGAATAAAGTGACTAAAGAAAAACAAAAAAAGATTGCTGTAATCAAAGGAAACGGAGAAATTCAGGATGTTTTTATAGCTAAATTTTTATTGCAAATAAGAGAAAGCTACCACATTGGTCCTTTTACGTTAGATTCTGTTGCCAAAAGTCCTGTGCCAACTTTAGAATCTTTAAAAAAATATGATTTGGCTATCATTGCCAAACCTACCGAAACATTCACCGATGCAGAAAAACAGGTTTTAGATCAATACATTATTCATGGAGGGAAAACAATCTGGCTCTTAGATCAGGTTGCCATAGAAATGGATAGTTTATACAACGATGCTGGAGCTGCTTTTGCTTTTCCAAGAGATTTGAATTTAAACGATATGTTTTTCAAATACGGCATCAGAATCAATCCTGATATTGTAAAAGACGAGCAGGGAAGTCCCATAAAACTGGCTACGGGAGAACAAGGAAGCGCTGCACAATACCAGACTTTTAACTGGAAATATGCACCATTGGTATATCCGGAAAGCCAGCATCCAATTGTGAAAAATCTGGGCGGTATTAAATTTGATTTTGCTAATCCAATTGATACTTTGAAAAACGGAATCAAGAAAACAGTGTTGCTAAAATCATCTCAGTATTCTAAAAAAGTGGGAACACCTGCCGAAATTAATTTGAATATTGTAACCGAAGAAACCAGTCCAAATCATTACCCAAATACTGGAAATCTTCCTATGGCGGTTTTACTAGAAGGCAACTTCCATTCGGCATTTGAAAACCGGGTTTTAGCTTTTGACCAGAGCAATTTTGAACCTACTGGAAAAACCGGTAAAATGATTGTAATTTCAGATGGTGATGTCATCAAAAATCAACTGGACAAAAATTACGAACCCGTAGAACTGGGTTTTGATCAACGTTCCGGAAATGTATATGATAACAAAGATTTTCTGCTCAATTGCGTTAATTATTTGCTTGATGATACGGGACTTATTAACATTCGTTCTAAGGATTTAGATTTACCTTTATTGGACAAAGAGAAAGTTTATCAAAATTATACCCGAACCCAAGTCTTAACTATCGGGCTTCCAATCCTAATTTTAGGTGTTTTTGGCGTAGCATTCAGCTTTATGAGAAAATACAAATACAGCAAATAGATGTTAATAAAAATTTTTCAAAACTAGATTTGTTTACGATATATTTGTAAAAATGTATCCTTTGCCAATTTTAAAAAAAAATACTTAAAAAATAAAATAAAAGAGCTGAAACCGTTCTGTTTTCAAACACAAATAATGACGGTGACCAAATTCCAATAAAAAAACAAATATAATCTTCATATGAAATTTATAGTATCGAGTTCGTACTTATTAAAGCAATTACAAGTTTTAGGAAGTGTTATCAACAGCAGCAATACATTACCTATCCTGGATAATTTTTTATTTGAATTAGACAATAACGAGTTAACCGTTTCTGCTTCTGATTTAGAAACAACCATGTCTGCTACTTTGTCTATCGATTCTACGAGCCAGGGAAGTGTTGCTGTACAGGCAAAATTGCTTTTGGAAATCCTGAAAACATTTCCGGAACAGCCGTTGACTTTTACAGTAGAAGAAAACAACACTATAGAAATAAGTTCAAATTCAGGAAAATATGCCTTAGCGTATGCTCCGGGCGAAGAATTCCCTAAAGCCGTAAATTTAGACGAACCATCTGTAACATTAGTGCCTGCTGATGTATTAGCTACTGCAGTAAGTAAAACTATTTTTGCTGCCGGTAATGATGATTTACGTCCGGTTATGTCAGGAGTATTCTTCCAGTTTTCTCCACAAGGTTTGACTTTTGTAGCAACAGATGCTCATAAATTAGTTAAATATGCCCGTACCGATGTTACTGCTTCTCAGGTAGCTGATTTTATCATGCCTAAAAAGCCGTTGACAATTTTAAAAAATATTCTGTCCACATCTGATGCTGAAGTAAAAATTGAATACAACGATTCGAATGCTACTTTTTCTTTTGACAACTATGTATTGATGTGCCGTCTTATTGATGGAAAATATCCAAATTACGAAGCAGTAATTCCAAAAGAAAATCCAAATAAATTAATGATTGACCGCTCTCAGTTTTTGAGTTCGGTACGTCGTGTCGCTATTTTTTCTAACAAAACTACGCATCAGATTCGCCTAAAAATTGCAGGAGCTGAATTGAATGTTTCTGCAGAAGATATCGACTATTCTAATAAGGCTGAAGAGCGCCTGACCTGTGATTATCAGGGAGACGATATGCAAATAGGTTACAACTCCCGTTTCCTGACTGAGATGCTGACTAACTTACAATCAGACATGATCATGCTGGAAATGTCATTGCCTAACCGTGCCGGAATTTTAACTCCTGTAGACGGGCTAGAAGATGGTGAAACAGTAACGATGCTTGTTATGCCTGTTATGCTAAATAGTTAAGAATATTGCATTTTTTTTGGTATAAAATTTTTGATATCCAAATTTTATACTTACTATTGCACTGTTAACCAACCATTTTTTATATTTAAAAAAACCGCGAATCCATTAGGTAAGCGGTTTTTTTTTGATTAGTAATCATGAATACACAAATTGTTTAAGAATAAATTTTTATAAATCATATTTATCAAAAGTCTGATTGGAGAAATTTAATCCCAAATACATAAGTGTTAAAAAAACATTCGTGAATTCGTGGCTGAAATTTAAATAACTCCCATTTTTTTCATTAAGAAAGTAGCACTTTTATTGCGGCAAACACCTTCTCTTAGTCTGTAATCAAAATGCAGTTCGTTGTCTTGTATTTCCACTTCAAAACAATTATTACTTAAAATTTCGGGATAATCATTAGTAGTTAGACAAACTTCAATATCATGCGTCGCAATGGCACCAATGGCTTTTTTAGCAATTACTTTTTTCAGTACTTCGATGGTTCCGTTTCGTTTATCATCCGAATTTGTTCCTCTTAAAATTTCGTCCAGTAAAACAAATGCCGGCTGTTGTTCTAAAGCATCCATAATTTGCTTCAAGCGTTTGATTTCGGCAAAAAAGTAAGATTCGCTATCTGATAAAGAATCTGAAAGTCTCATGGATACTAAAACCGGTAAAGGATACACATGAGCTGCACTGGCGCACACCACTGAACCTATACCCGCTAAAACCATATTTACTCCTAAACTGCGCAAAAACGTACTTTTTCCGGACATATTAGAGCCGGTTAAAATCATAAACGACTGCGGATGAAAAGCCACCTCATTCCCTACTCTGGTTTCCGGATTTAACAGTGGATGGCTGAGATCAGAAAAATTAATTTTATAATCAGTATTCAATTCCGGGAAGACGTAATCAGGATTATTATAAGAGAAATTAGCTAAACTATTTAATTTCTCGAATTCGCCAATTACAATTAACCAATCTTCCAGAGCTGCTGCATGTTCCTTTTTCCATTGTAATAATGCTTTTAAAACATGGATATTAAACAAGAAAGTTCCATTAAATAAAGTAGCCGTAAATAAATTGGCAATAGCATCATTTCTGGAAAATAATTCGGATAATTTTTTCAAATGAACACTGGCATTTTCAGTTTTGAATTTTAGTTTTTGCTGTAAATCCAAAAGACTTTTAGATACAAATTGCTCTGTTTCTATTTTCTCCAGCAATAGACCATATTGTCCAATTAATTTATCAATATTATCTGAATTAGCAATTTCTAATTGAATTCGTTTAAAAAACCGCCCCAGAACCATCAAATTCAAAACAAACAAATACGACAAACAACTCAGTAAAAAAAGATTAGAAGTAAATAAATAACTTAGAAAAATTACAACAAAAAACAACGGACTTACATAGGAAAAAAACACCAGCCATTTAGGCAAAGACTCACTATTGAAAGTACTCCACTGCAATAATGTCTTATAACTGGATTCGCTGTCATTAGTTACTTTGGCGAAAGCCAAAAACTCCTGACGCCAGTCTAATTTTTGAGTCAGTTCCTTTACTGCCTGTTGATTATCCAGAATATCATGATTGCCTGCTATATGTAATAAATCTTTAGCGAGTGTTTTTTTTCCAATAAATGTGGCACTTCTGTTAAGATGCTGAAACAAAGAATGATTCCCAAAAATATCCAAATCATACGCATACGGATGCTGAAAATCCTGAAATTCTTCGCCATTTTCAAATGGAATTGTTTTTCTTTCCAGAAAATGAATCTCGTCCTGATTGATGCTGAATAATGCCTGAGTGATTTTTCGCTTGAACTGTAATTTCGAATGCATTCGCATCAAAACAACAAAGGCTGTAAAACACAGCACCGCTGCAAGCAATAAAGTAATTTCCTGATTTTGAAAATAATAATATAAAGCAAACAGCAACAGCACAATGCTGGAAAGCCGTAGCACACTAACAGTGTTATATCTTGTATTAATTTTGCTTAATTCGCCAGTAAAAAAATCAACTTTAGACTTATAAATATCCATAATGTATCAAATGAAATACAAATATAAAGGAGCTAAAGCTCAAATTGGCATATTTTAAATTTAATCTGCAAAATCAACAGCTAAAATTCATTTAATGGGAATGGCTAAAATAGGAATATCCAATTCTGAAGCATAATCCTGGGTGAGACTATGGTGGAATAAACTTTCAAAAAAGTTTCGTTTGTAGGTAAGCATCGCTAAAATTGAAATTTGTTTAAACAAAATAAAATCGGTGATACTTTCTTTTACATCATCACTGTAAATAACGCTAAATTCTACGGGTTCACCGGCAAATTCAGTTTCCCATTCTTTCATTGTTTCTTTTTTCACATCCGAATAACTGGTTTTGACATACACCAGTCTGACTTTTGCCTTCATTTTTTTAGCAATTGCTATAACTTCTCTCAACGCAGCTTTATCTTTAGGTCGGTAACGGGTAGTAAAAGCAATATTTTTAACCGATTTATAATGTGCTTTCAGAGGAATACTCAGCACCGGAATGGAGACATCCGAAATAACATCGGTCGTGTGGGTTCCCAGAAACAATTTAGACCAGCCTGATGCTCCTTCGGTTCCCATAATAATATAATCGATTTGGTCTTCTGCAATTGTTTTTTCAATATTGTATAATAAACTCCCATCCATTAGGCGGTGTGTCATTTTAACAGCATCTAAATTGCGTTTTTGGGCAATATCTCTAAGTTTAGGTAATTCATCCTTAAACATTTCAAACTGACTCAATTCTACTGATTCGTAAATGATCATGTAATTTTCGGGAAAATACTGATTGTCAAAAACAGGCAAATCAAAGGCATGTAATAATACCAGCTCACCGTCAACACTATTAGCAAATTCTAAAGCATGTACAAATGCGTTCGTTGCCGCTTCAGAAAAATCGGTAGGAAATAAAATACGTTTCATTTTAAACAGCTTTTAAAATTAAACATTCGGTAACTGAATTAAAGATACGATTTTAACGCTTTAGTTTCCAAAAAATTGTGGTTTTATATTCAGGCTTTCCACAATACTTCAGTAGATTTAGTACCTTTACAGCCAATAATTAAGAAAATGCTAAACAACGATTCTATAGTAGCACTGGCCACAGCTTCCGGTTCCGGCGCCATAGCAATTATTCGTATTTCAGGTCAGGATGCGATTGTAATTGCCAATTCGGTATTTAAATCCATCAAAAACAAAGATTTAACAAAGCAAAAATCCCATACCCTGCATCTGGGGCATATTATTGACGGCTCCAAAACACTGGATCAGGTATTGGTTTCTATATTCAAAGGGCCTAATTCTTATACGGGCGAAAATACCGTTGAAATTTCCTGTCACGGTTCTACTTATATCCAGCAGCAGATTATTCAGTTACTCCTTCGAAAAGGCTGTCGCATGGCCGATGCAGGGGAGTTTACACTTAGAGCTTTCTTAAACGGAAAACTGGATTTATCGCAAGCCGAAGCGGTTGCCGATTTAATTTCATCTGATAATGAAGCTTCGCATCAAATTGCAATGCAGCAAATGCGCGGCGGATTTTCGAATGAAATTGCCAAACTGCGTGAAGAACTATTGAATTTTGCTTCTTTAATCGAACTCGAACTGGATTTTGCTGAAGAAGATGTCGAATTTGCCGATAGAACTCAGTTTAACGAACTGATTAACCGCATTGAATTTGTTTTAAAACGACTGATTGACTCCTTTGCTATTGGGAACGTCATCAAAAACGGAATTCCTGTAGCCATCGTAGGCGAACCAAACGTTGGGAAATCAACACTTTTAAACGCTTTATTGAACGAAGAACGTGCCATTGTTTCGGACATTGCCGGAACAACACGTGATACTATCGAAGACGAATTAGTCATTGGCGGAATCGGATTCCGTTTCATCGATACGGCCGGAATTCGTGAAACTCAAGACGTAGTAGAAAGCATCGGAATCAAAAAAACTTTCGAAAAAATCGAACAGGCTCAGGTGGTTTTATATTTAGTTGACAGTTATGAGTTGTCCGTTGTGAGTTTGGAAGCACTAAAAATTGAGATTGAAAAAGTTAAAAACCAATTTCCCTTAAAACCACTTTTGATTGTTATCAATAAAATGGATTTACTTTCAGAAGAAAAAATTAAGTTAATTGAAACACAACTCACAACACATAACACACAACTTCAATTTATTTCTGCCAAAAACAAAGTAGGAATTGACGAACTCAAAAACCAACTCCTATCTTTTGTCAACACCGGAGCTTTACGCAACAACGAAACAATTGTGACTAACACCCGTCACTATGATTCGCTTTTAAAAGCCTTGGATGAAATCCAGAAAGTAAGATTTGGTCTTGAAACCAATCTTTCCAGTGATCTGATGGCATTAGATATTCGCGAAGCCTTATACCACTTCGGAATGATTACCGGGCAGGTGACTAACGATGAGTTACTTGGGAATATTTTTGCAAATTTCTGTATCGGGAAGTAGACGAAATCAAAATATTATGATACTAAACGATCTAATTTTGAAATGTGTCCAGTCGGTTGGTTTTCAGTATTTGGGAAACAAAATATGAAAAGTAGCACCTCCGTCTTCACTGGAACTTGCCGAAATATGTCCTTTATGAGTCTGTACAATTTTGCGACAAATGGATAATCCGATACCGGTACCTTCATAATCCATCTTATTATGGAGTCGTTGGAAAATCTTAAAAATTCTGTCTGCATAATCCTGATCAAAACCAATACCATTGTCTTTAAACTGTAAATGATAGTATTCTTTATGAGTAAGTTCAGGATATTTTTCGATTATCTTTTTTCCGGCTACAACTGCTGAAATTTGTATAATCGGTGTGATATCCGGTTTGGCAAATTTCAGGGAATTGGACAGTAAGTTACTAAAAAGTTGTACCAACTGTGATGGAATTCCTTCAATGACTGGCAAATTTTTAGTTTTAATTATAGCCCCTTTACTTGCTATGGGTAGCTCGAAGTCGGTTTTTATCGTTTCTATAATTGAGTTAAGATTTACTTCGACAAAAGCATCGTTATTCTCTGATACCTTGGAATAAGCCAGTACATCACGTATTAATTGGGTCATGCGGTTGGTAGAATTCAGTATCTTTTTAAAATAGCCTTCTGATTTTTCGCTTATATCGCCCAGACTATGGTGCAGCATTTCAAGAAAAGTACTGATTTTACGAACAGGTTCCTGCAAATCATGAGAAGCTATATAGGCAAACTGCTCCAGTTCAGCATTCGAACGCATTAAGCTATAATTCATTTCTGCCAGTTCTTTTGTGCGTTCTTCCACTGCCAGTTCAATTTTTCTGCGTGTCTCAACCTGATGTGTGACCTCAACAACTAAAATAATAACCTTAATGGTAATTCCTTCTTTATTTTTAAGCGGTATATAATCAAAAGTCAGGTAAATATTTTCTTCTATTCCGTCGCGAATAAGAAGCATTTCATGTTCTTCTGTTGAATATTTTTCTCCTGTCTGAAACACTTTATCGAGTTCGGGTTTAAAAATAGCCTCCACTTCCTTTAAGACTTCCCAATAAGGTTTAGTAGCATACTGCTCTCTTGTTTTTCCGGATATTAACAAAAAGCGGTCATTTATTTCCTCTGCCCATACAGGATCACCGCTCACCACACATATTCCTATGGGTGCAGCTGTAATTAAATCCCTAAGTTCTTTCTCTTTTGCTTCAATGATGCGTCTGGATTCTACCTGCCTGCTAACTTCAGTTGCCGTAACTATTATACCGTAAATAGCGCCTGATAGTGAAAGTGCTTTGTAAGCATAATTATAGTATCCGGTATAAGGTACGCCAGAACGTAATATTGTAATCTCTTCTTCAAGCTGATAAAAGGTTTCGCCACTGTTGTATACTTTTTCTAAACGATTTTTATGCTCTGTTGACATTAGTTCCGGTATTGCTGTGTAAAACGGCAAACCAACAACCGAACGATCCCGACCAAGAATTTCAAGCATATACTCATTAATTCTGTCAATTTTCATTTCAGGGCCTAAAAGCACTAATTTAGCTACCGGAGAATTTTCAAATATATCTCTTGAAAATAATTCAGCTTCTTCCAGTTTCTGCTTGGCTATTTTCTGTTCAGCTGCTTCTAATTCCAGTTGCTGCTTAATATTAGTTTGTTCTGTGATATCTTCAAGAGTACCATTAAACGCATAAGGCAGCTTTTCAGCATTAAATATTGCTTTCCCTTTCGCTTTTACAATAATTTCCTTCCCGCTTACCGGATTTTCAATGGTATATTCAATATCATAATTTCCACCGGATTCATAAGATAACGCATATGATATGGCATCACTGACTCTTTTTCTGTCTTTTTCAGCAATAACCTGTATGCCTGAAGATAATTGTACTTCTTCATCAGATTGTAACCCAAACCATTCCTTTAGTCTGGAATTACCTCTGAATTTATTCGTCACTGGATCCAGTTCCCAGGTTCCTAATTCTGCTGCATCAATAGCAAATTGTAACTGGTCTCTGCTTTGCTGAAGAAGATTTTCATTTTGCCGAAGCTTTTCATTAGCAGCAGAAATGATATTAAATGTGGTCATTTTTTCTGTAGTTTCCATACAGGTTACAATCACCCCTCTTATTTCGCCAAGGTCTCCATAAGCGGGACTGTAAGTGAATGTCCAGTACACATCTTCGAGCGAACCGTTTCTGTAAATAGGTACTAACATATCCTCATATTTAAAGGATTCTCCCGTAGCTTTTACTTTTTCTATAAGAGGTCCTATAAATTCCCAGGTTTCGGTCCAGGATTCCTTTCCTTTTTTTCCAATCATAGGATGCTTCCCTGCCTGACCCAGACTTGGTCTGTAAGCATCATTATAAAAGCAAAAATGATCTTCATCCCAAAACAAAAACATGGGAAAGGCTGAATGAAGAATGGTAGCCAAAGTAATATGCAGACTCAAAGGCCACTTATCCGGGCTTCCTAAAGGAGAATTTTCCCAGTCAAAATCGCGTATCAATGCTCCCATTTCTCCTCCTCCACTGAGAAAGTCTTCATATTTTTTTTTACCCAAGACCAGTTATTTAATTAGTGAATAATGATGAAAGAATTTTTACCAGGTCATTAAAACTATTAGGCTTCGTTATAAAATCAGCAGCTCCTAATTCCTTAGTATTTGCAATAGTTTCCGGACTTGCCGAAGTTGAAAATATGATTACTGGCACCGACTGGAATTGCTCAACTTTTTTAAGCCTGGAAACAAATTCCTGTCCGTTCATAATAGGCATATTTAAATCTACAAATATAACATCAGGTTGTAGTTCACTAGTCAGTAATTTTTCTAAAGCAGCACTTGCGTCTGTCATAGCTGTACATATCATCTCAGATGATATAATTTCGATGGCACTGATAAATATTTCCTGATCATCAGTATCATCATCAATCAAAAGTAAGTTTCTAAATTCCATTTTATAAAAATATAAAAAAACAGTAAATCTAAGCTATAAGCATATAATTATTTAATAACTGAATGATTTTTTATACTGTTTTTAATAAAATTTATTTTTTAGGTCTCTGTGGAAATTAAAAAATAACGGTTTTAAACTACGCCATTAGCAAACTTTTTAAAGCAACTAAGTTCATCATCGAAGATTTAGTTTATTTATTTTTTACTTCTTTTTAAATAAAGACGATTGTTTATAATTAAAGTTTTCTTAAATGGATACACACCAAAAAATATTTTAGTAATTTAATACATCTAAACTATAAACAGTTAATATTATGGAAGATATAAAAAACACAAATAACAGTCTCAAAGGAAAAAACGTTGTCATTACAGGTGCCAGTAGTGGTGTTGGTCGTGCAGCTGCAGAAGCTTTTGCCGCTCAGGGATGCAATATAATAGCAGTAGCAAGAGGTAAAAAAGGAATAGATGATGTAGTAGCATACTGTCAAACATTAAATGTTCTTGCGGTGGGTGTATATGCTGATATGTCTGTTGCCAAGGATGTTGAAAAAGTAGTTGAAGAAGCGCTTTCAATGGGTGGAAAAATTGACATATGGGTAAATAATGCCGGCGTAATGGCAAGTGGAAAATTTGAAGAAATCCCGTTGGAAATTCACCAACAGCTCATTAAAACTAATTTGTTTGGCTATATGCACGGAGCTTATATTGCACTCAAAATATTTAAAAAGCAAAACGAAGGCATTTTAATTAATAATGTATCCATTGGAGGATTTATGCCTGCGCCATACAGTGCTGTGTATTCCGCTACTAAATATGGAATCAGAGGAATGATGGAATGCCTGCAAGGAGAAATATCAAACCGAAAGCATATCCATATCTGTAATCTGTATCCGCAGTTACAAAACTCTACCGGTAATTTACATTCAGCCAAATATTCCGGTTTTGATATCTCCATCCCTTTTATTGCTTCAGACCCACGTGATACCGCAGCTGCAATGGTAGATTTAGCAAAACATCCCAAAAAAGACAGTTTTCCTGATTTAAGAGCCGCCGCTCTGACAAAGACTTATAAATTATTTCCAAAACTTATTATGAATTCAGCATCTGCAGCACTGCGAATGAAAATGAAACTGAATAAAAACAAAGAAAATGACCCCGGAAATATAATAACAAATTCTAAAGAGCCTTTACGGGTGTACGGAAATCCGCCGTCAAAAACAACTCATAAACTCGGTCTGGCTTTATTTACAGGAATTGGTATTGGTGTTGCCTTACTGTTAATGGGCAGAAAGACCAGTTAGAACAAATACGTAATGAAGCAATCATAACCCAAAGGTTTCCGCATTGTAAAATATTACCGGAAGCAACCTTGCTATTGCTGATTTTTTGTTCTGCCACTGTTTTTGTTAAATTTACCATAACAATTTTTGTTAGCTTTTTTGCTCAATTAAACTTTATTCCTAATTTAGGCAACAGATTGAAAATGAGTTTATATTTTGTTATTACAACTAAACTATAAGCATTACAACTAAACTTTAAAATATGTACATTTGCAATTCATACACTAATTTTTATGGAAGAAAATAAAGACATTACTATCTACGATATAGCAAGCAAGTTAAATTTAGCAACATCCACTATATCGAGAGCCTTAAAAGACCACCATTCAATTAGTGAAAAAACTATAAAAAAAGTAAAAAAAACTGCTGAAGAAATGGGATATGTTCCTAATACTTTAGCAGCAGGATTACGCGGTAACAAAACAAAAACAATAGGCGTATTAATTCCTACTGTAACACAACCTTTCTTATCTTCGTTAATTAGTGGTATAGAAATAACCGCACAAAAGTCAGGTTATAATGTTATTATTATGCAATCCAATGACTCCTATGAGGCAGAAGTCAGTATGGCAAAATCATTATACGGGAGCAGAGTTAGTGGTGTAATTTGTTCATTAGCAATGAAAACAACTGACACTTCTCATTTTCAACAATTTGTAAGCAATAATATACCTTTAGTCTTTGTGGACAGGGTTCCAAAAGAATTTAATACATTTAGGGTAATCATTGACAATTATGCTGCAGGTTTTAAAGCTACAGAACATCTTATAGAGCAAGGATGCACCCGAATTGGGCATCTCACGGCAGGATCTAAATTTGGAAATTTATATACCGAAAGAATGCGGGGTTATTTAGACGCACTTAAAAAACATAATTTATCTGAAAGTAAAGAACTCATTGTAGACCTTCAGACGGTTACCTACACCGAAGGTGTAAAAGCAAGTAATAAACTACTGAGCTTAAAAACTCCCCCTGACGGAATTTTTGCTTCAGGAGATATTATGGCGGTAAGTGCTATACAAAGTGCCAAGAAAAAAGGAATGAGAGTTCCGGAAGATATTGCAATTATTGGTTTCAATAATGATCCTATTTCAGAAATTATTGATCCTAATTTGTCTACAATTACACATCCCGCAGCTAAAATGGGACAAATTTCGGCCGAAATTATTTTAAAAAACATAAAATCTCCTAAAAAAGAAGATGTTAAAGAAATTACTTTTTTAAATACCGAAGTACTAATAAGAGAATCTTCTAAAAGAAAATAATTGAAAAAAAACTCATTGACAAATTGGATTATCAATGAGTTTTTTATTTACTTTTTTACTTCAAAAGGAGTCGAAGGTAAACCATCTTTAGAATATAAGTTAGCTTCATCCGGATTATTATCCCAAGCATATCGGACTACAGTGGGATTGCTTATTTTATCATTCCAAACTTCCACTTTATCTCCAATTATCTTAGCATTTGCCCAAACAAAGTGTTTACCATCATTGGAAATCGCAAAAGATTTTAATTCTGTTCCATTTTTAGCAATCAATCCACCGCCAATATTTTTAAAAGTAATAATCACTTTATCTTTTTCAAACACAGATTGTAAGGGCATCGGACTTTCGGCATTTAAACTCTTTTCTCCATAAGCTATTTTACGAGCCAACAATGCCAAACGGTTTCCAACGTCTTCTTTGTTTAAAGGATGAATATCATTCCATTCCCCCAAATCGATAGCAACAGCCATAGCCGTATTAGGAACACTTAAAGATTCAAGCTGTGCTTGTCTTAAAACAGCCCAATTGCTTTCTCTTGGTTCGGCATAAGTTTCCATATAATTAGGCAATTGAACATATAAAAAAGGAAAGTTTCCTTGCCCCCATTTTTTTCTCCAATCCTGAATTAAAGCAGGCAATGCTTTAGCATACATTTTTGGATTTCCCGCATTTGATTCTCCTTGGTACCACAACACTCCTTTAATTTTTAAATTAGTCAAAGGTGCTATCATCGCATTAAACAATCCCTCGGGTTTCCAACGAATAAATGTTGGCCCTTGCAAAGGTTTCATTGTAGCTCCTAATTTATATTTCCAAGTCCCTTTTAAATCAATGGTATCATTACCTACAGCCAGAAAATAAGGCTTGTCTTCTACAAAACCACCTCTGCCTGAATTATTGATTACTCTAATCGAAATAGTATTTTTTCCTTCTTTCAATACATCAGCATTGACATCATATCTTCGAGGAGGATATTGATAACTTGTTGTTCCAATTAATTGATCATTTACATAAACAAAATCCTGATCTACTATACGTCCCATGAATAATTTAGCTGGCTTACCAACCATAGCTTTTGGAACCTCAATTTCTTTGCGAAACCAGACTACTCCATTTACATTTCCTAATGAAGAATCAGCCCAATAGGCTGGTATTTGCATCATATCCCAATCTTTATCATAAGTTCCCGCTAAATCCCAGTGATTTCCCAAACCCAAATCGGTTTTATTCAATAAATTATACCAGTCATCATTTCTTTTTTTGTCACCAGACTCAATCTCTTTGATTAACTCTTTATTTTTAAATTTTTGACTTTCCTGATACGCTTCCGGAAAAGCCTTTAAGGCATCTTCACTCAACCAGGATTCTATAGGAGAACCACCTAAAGCTGAATTGATCAAACCAATAGGAATTTGCTCTTTTTCATATATTGCTTTAGCAAAAAAATAAGCAACTCCAGAAAATTCAAGCACCGTTTTTGGATCTGCTGAAACCCATTCCCCCGCATCTAAATCGGTTTGTTCTTGGCTAAAATCATATTTATCAAGCACTAAGAATTGTCTAATATTAGAATTTTTAGCATTCTTAATTACGGCACCATATTTTTCTTTTAGACGTTCCATTGGCAACTCCATATTAGATTGCCCTGAACAAATCCAAACATCACCAAACAAAATATCTTTTACTTTGATTTCATTAGTTGCCTTAAAAACCATTTCATAAGGTCCACCTGCTTTTTGGGCAGGAAGTACAATATTCCAATTCCCTTCTGCATTTGCTTTAGCAGTATATGTTTTAGCTTTAAATTCTAATTGAATGGATTCATTTGGCGCAGCCCAACCCCAAATTTTTACTTTTTCATTTCTTTGCAAAACAACACCATCACTTATCAATTTTGGTAATCTAATTTGAGCAACCAAGGAACCCACCTGCACAAAAAATAAAGCTATAAATAAATTTTTGATTGTTTTCATTGCGTTACTTTTATTAGATTACTTCACATTTACTACTAATTCAGCCATTTTTGGCGCACCCAATTCAAAACTTCTTTTCATTGGACTGGAACCTCCTACATAAATTTTAAATTCTCCTGATTCTATTGTTTTTGAACCATCCATTTTCACAATTTCAAAAGCTTTTGGTGTCAACTGAAAAGATACTTCTTTAGATTCGCCTGCCTCTAGGCTAACTCTTTTGATTGCATTCAATTGAAAATTCGGAACATCAACTGAAGCTTTTAAATCGGAGACATACAATTGTACTACTTCGTCTGATTTCACCTGACCTGTATTGGTCACTTTTACTGTTACAGTTACGTCTTCTTTTTTAGAAATTTTATTTTTAGAAATTTTAGCTCCACTATAAGTAAAATTAGTATAGCTCAACCCAAAACCAAAAGGATACATTGGGTCAACATTCATGTATTTATAGGTTCTGCCTTTCATAGAATAATCCTCAAAAGGAGGCAATTGATCTAAAGATTTTGGGAAAGTGATTGGCAATTTTCCCGAAGGGGCAACTTTTCCAAAAAGAATATCCGCTACTGCGTTTCCACCCTCTTCTCCCGGATACCAAACTAGCAAAACAGCATCGGCTAGTTCTTGCACTTCCGCTAAATTAATAGGGCTACCTCCAGTAATAATCACTACTATTGGTTTTTTATTTTCCGGCTTTTTATTAGCTGTTTTTCTTAAATCTCTAAGGTATTCTATTTGATTTTCAGGTAAATCATAATTCAATCTGTCTCCCGCTGAATTAGAATCTATAGAATCGCCTTCTTCTCCCTCCAAAGTACTAGAAACACCTAATACAACAATAGTTACATCACTATTTCCTGCATTTCCAGTAGCATAATTAATAGGGTTTATCGAAGGTTTATTCAGCATAGCACCTAATCGGTATTCTAATTTACTTTGTGGTTTTATAGCCGCAGTAATTCCTTCTAATATTGTAACCATATTAGGATTTATTCCATAATAATTTCCTAAAAGCACTTCTGTACTGGAAGCATTAGGACCTGTAACAAAATATTTTTGGAGGTCATTTCTCAATGGTAAAATACCATTATTTTTCAACAAAACTATACTTTTTTGCGCCACTTCTTTGGCCAAAGCTCTATGTTCCGGACTATTAACCACTTTATAAGGTATGGCATCATAAGGATTGCTTCCAATTTTATCAAACAAACCTAGCTTGAATCGTGTTTTTAAAAGAGTGCCCAGTTGAGCATCTATTTCTTTTTCTGTAATCAAGCCTTTGTTTATTGCTTCAGGCAATGCATCATACGAATTTCCACAGTTCAAACTAACACCACTTTTAACTACAAGAGCTGCAGCTTCAGCTTTGGTAGTAACAACTCCATGACCGCCTTTATCTTTAGCAGCAAAAAAATCTGCTATTGCGCCACAATCAGTTACTACGTGCCCTTTAAAATTCCATTGTTTTCTAAGAACATCGGAAATTAAATATTTATTAGAACAACAAGGCTCTCCATTAGTACTATTGTAAGCACACATCACTGACTCTACTTGAGCCTCTTCGACTAAAGATTGAAAAGCAGGCAAATAAGTTTCCCATAAATCTTTTGCAGTAGCTTCGGCATTAAACTCATGTCTTAATTTTTCCGGTCCGCTGTGTACTGCAAAATGTTTGGCGCAAGCTGCTGTTTTTAAATAATTTGGATTATCCCCTTGCAAACCTTTTACGAAAGCAGTTCCTATTGTTGAAGTCAAAAAAGGATCTTCTCCATAAGTCTCTTGACCTCGCCCCCATCTTGGGTCTCTAAAAATATTAATATTGGGTGTCCAAAAGGTCAATCCTCCATACTGAAAATGATATCCTTTGTCATTAAACACATTATACATTGCTCTTGCTTCATCGGATATTGCAGAAGAAACCCGATACGCTAAATCACTATCAAAAGTGGCTCCTAAACCAATAGCTTGTGGAAAAATAGTAGCCACTCCTGAACGTCCAACTCCATGCAAAGCTTCATTCCAATAGTCATAAGATAGGATATTTAAACGTTCTATTGCCGGAGTACTATTCATCATTTGACTTACTTTTTCTTCTAATGTCAATCTTGATATTAGGTCCTGTACCCGCTCATCAATAGACAAAGATGTATTATAAAAAGCCATTGATTGATTTTTATTAGCTGTTATTTGTCCTACGCAACAAAAATCAATAAACAACAACAATACCAAAACGAAATACCTAGAATTAATCCTCATAACTTTATCATTTATCAGTTTTTTTAATGTTTTTATTACGAATATAAAAAAAACACAGTAAAATTTTTTTTATATATTCTAATGTTTTACTTTTACGCAACCGATTGCAAATATACAGGAAAATAAATTAAATTTACAAAAAAATTAAAATCGTAAATTATCAAATCCAGAAAACAAAAATTCATTTCATAAAAAAAGTAATAGATAATGTCTCTAAAATTTCAAATATTGGGTAATTACAAAAAAGCAGTTCTATTCCTGTTTATACTTTTGAGTTTACAGAAAATGTCTGCTCAAAAAGATTATAAATTATGGTTGCAATACAATAAGGTAGAAGATGCTACAATCCTTAATAGTTATCGATCTACTATAAAAGGAGTTCATGCCTTTGGGAATTCAGAGACGATTGCTATAGCAACAAAAGAAATAGAACAAGGTTTAAGTAGCTTATTAGGACAAGAAATACATAAAATAAATAACGAAAACAGCGCAAATATAATAGTAATAGGAAAGACATCTGAACTTTCTGCAGAATTACAGCAAAACATACAAAAAGACATCAGAATCATAAACAATGAAGGTTATGTTATCAAAACTTTAAACAACAACAAACAAGTTTTAATAACTGGAAAAACGGATGTAGCTGTTTTATATGGTGTATTTCATTTTTTAAGATTATTACAAACCAATCAATCTATTAGCAATTTGGCTATTACAGATGCTCCTAAAATAAATGTTCGAATACTCAACCACTGGGATAACCTTAACGAAACTGTTGAGCGTGGTTATGCAGGTTCCTCTATCTGGAACTGGCAAAAACTTCCTGATTTTATTGATCAACGTTATATTGATTATGCGCGCGCTAATGCTTCTATAGGGATCAATGGTACCGTTTTAAATAATGTAAATGCCAATGCCCTAATATTAACGCCACAATATTTTGAAAAAGTAACTGCCTTAGCTAACACTTTTAGACCCTATGGAATAAAAGTATATTTAACAGCACGCTTTTCAGCACCTATTGAAATAGGAAAATTAAAAACTGCCGATCCTTATGACCCTGAAGTACAAAAATGGTGGAAAGACAAAACCGCTGAAATTTATAAATCAATTCCTGACTTTGGAGGTTTTCTTGTAAAAGCCAATTCAGAAGGACAGCCCGGACCACAAAATTATGGCAGAAATCATGTGGATGGAGCCAATATGCTTGCAGATGCCTTAGCTCCTTTTGGGGGAATTGTGATGTGGAGAGCCTTTGTATATTCTGAACACAATACTGATGACAGAGCCAAACAAGCCTATAGCGAATTTGTTCCTTATGATGGAAAATTTAGAGATAATGTAATTGTACAGGTTAAAAATGGCGCTATCGATTTTCAACCTCGCGAACCTTTTCATCCTATGTTTGGAGCTATGCCCAAAACTCCTTTAATGATGGAGTTTCAAATTACTCAAGAATATTTAGGCTTTAGTACACATTTGGTTTTTCTTCCTAAATTATTCCAGGAAGTTTTACAATCAGATACCTACAGCAAAGGAAAAGGTTCTACAGTAGCTAAAATAATTGATGGTTCATTAGACCCTCATAAGCTTACCGGAATGGCTGGTGTTGCTAATATTGGTAGCGATATCAATTGGTGCGGACATCCTTTTGCGCAAGCGAATTGGTATGGATTTGGACGCTTGGCATGGAATCCTAATTTAGACTCCAAAACTATTGCAGAAGAATGGTTGCGAATGACATTTTCTAATAATGAAAAATTTGTTCAACCAGTCCAAGAAATGATGATAGATTCCAGAGAAGCCGTAGTTAATTACATGACACCACTAGGTTTACACCATATTATGGATACCGGACATCATTATGGTCCCGGACCATGGGTGAGCAATTTATCGAGACCCGAATGGAATCCTGTTTATTATCACAAAGCCGATAAAAATGGAATTGGATTCGACCGTTCTTCAACTGGAAGCAATGCAACAGCACAATACGCTCCCGAAATAGCGAAAGAATTTAACGATATAGCCAAGTGCCCGGAAAAAGATCTATTATGGTTTCATCATGTATCCTGGGATTATAAACTAAAAAATGGGGCAACACTTTGGGACGGATTAGCACAAAAATATCAGGAAGGTGTAAATCAAGTTGGCAATATGCAAAGTACTTGGGGCAAGATGAAACCTTATGTTGATGAACAACGTTTTCACGAAGTGGAAATGCTTTTAAATATTCAACACAAAGAGGCCAAATGGTGGCGTGATGCCTGCTTATTGTATTTTCAACAATTTTCTGGTAAAGAATTACCAAATGGGGTTGAAAAACCCACACAAACCCTAGAGTATTTTGAATCACTCAAATTCCCATTTGCTCCGGGAAATAATTAATAAAAAACAGCATTTCAGAATTGACAAAATAGCAATAGTACAAATTAGAATAAAGAATTGAAAAATAGAATGAACAACATAATCAAAAAATATAGCTTTTATACTTTATTGACAGTATTGATTCTCACTGTTCAGAGAAACTATGCAATCAATCCTAATAAATATGTGATTAATTCTATTACAACAGGAAGTTTTCCTATTGTAAGCAAAGGTAAAGTTGCCTCAATCTTAGTAAGTGATAATGATTTTGCAGGTGTTTTACGTGTTGCAGGACATTTAGAAAATGATCTTTATAATGTAACTAATTTGCATGCTAAAAGATTAGATAATAATAATCAGGAAACAGAAAATGTCATTATCATTGGTACATTAGGACATAGTGCTATCATTGACCAATTAGTGAAAGATGGAAAAATAAATGCCGCTGGACTAACTGGAAAATGGGAGAAATTCAGCACTCAAATTGTAGAAAATCCAACAAAAAACATAAAAAGAGCTTTAGTAATAACAGGTTCAGACAAAAGAGGAACCATATACGGCATGTATGATTTATCAAATCAAATTGGCATTTCTCCCTGGTATTTTTGGGCTGATGTTCCTGTAAAAAAACAATCGGAATTACATGTTTTACCAGGGATTCATACTTTGGGAGAACCAAAAGTAAAATACCGAGGCATTTTTATCAATGATGAAGCTCCTGCACTTACCGGTTGGGTTCGTGAAAATTATGGAAAATTCAACGCGAAATTTTACGATAAAGTGTTTGAGTTAATCCTTAGACTGAAAGGCAATTATCTATGGCCAGCCATGTGGAATGAAAAATTTTATGCTGATGATCCTCAAAACGGAATTTTGGCTGACGAATATGGTATTGTCATGGGAACTTCGCATCACGAACCATTAGCCAAAGCCCATGGGGAATGGAATAAAGCTGTTAATGGCGAATGGGATTTTAATAAAAATCCTGAAGGTTTAAAGAAATTCTGGACAGATGGAATGCAACGAATGGGTACTAAAGAAACACTGGTTACCATTGGTATGCGCGGTGATGGAGATGAACCTATGACCGAAGGTACAGCCATAGAACTTTTAGAAAAAATTGTAAAAACACAACGCGAAATCATAAGTAACGTAACCCAAAAACCTGCGGATAAAACCCCTCAAATTTGGGCATTATACAAAGAAGTTCAGGAATACTATGACAAAGGAATGCAAGTCCCTGACGATGTAACTCTATTACTTTGCGATGATAACTGGGGAAATTTAAGAAAACTACCTGAATTGAATGCAAAACCGCGTCAAGGAGGTTTTGGAATCTATTACCACTTTGATTACGTAGGTGGTCCCAGAAATTACAAATGGATTAATACCAACCAAATTGAACGTACTTGGGAACAAATGCATCTCGCTTATGAACATGGCGCAAACAAAGTTTGGATTGTAAATGTAGGCGATATCAAACCTGTTGAATTCCCTATTGAATTCTTCTTGGATTATGCTTGGAATCCAGAATATTGGAATGCCACAAATTTACAAGACTATTATATCCAATGGGCTTCAGCAAATTTTGGAGAACAAAATGCAAATGACATTGCAACTATCTTGAAAATGTACACCAAATACAATTCAAATAGAAAACCTGAATTATTGAATGCTTCAACCTATAGTTTAGTGAATTATAAAGAAGCCGAAAACGTAGTGGCAAGCTACAACGAATTGGTTCAAAAAGCACAAGAAATAAACGCGAAACTAAGTCCTGAATATAAAGATGCTTTTTATCAATTAGTATTGTATCCTGTCTTGGCAAGTGCTAATTTAAATGAATTGTATGTTACGGCAGCAAAAAATAATTGGTATGCCAGCCAAGGAAGGTCCGCTACTAATCAATATGCTGAAAAAGTAAAAACATTGTTTGACAAAGATGCTGAACTTTCTAACTATTACCACAAAACAATGGCCAATGGAAAATGGAATCATATGATGTCTCAAACTCATATTGGCTACACCAATTGGCAAGAACCAAGAACTAACATTATACCAGAAACCAAAACAATTACAATTCCGGAAAAAGCGGAAATGGGAATTGCTATTGAAGGCAGTACACAATGGTGGCCTTACTCCTCCGAAGTTGCTGTTTTGCCTGAATTTAATGCGTTTTCCAACAGTATTTCATACGTTGATATTTTTAATCGAGGTTCAAAATCTTTTAATTATACTATCAGTACAAAATCTAATTGGATAAAAATTTCTAAAACAAAAGGGACAATTGACCAACAAGAACGCATTGTTGTAACTATAAACTGGGAAAAAGCACCTAAAGGTATTCAAACATCAGAAATCATAATTTCAGGAATTGGAGAAAAAATTCCAGTAAAAATAACAACGAATAATCGCAGTAAAGAAGGTATTAAAGGTTTTGTAGCCAATGATGGTTATATTGTTATTAATGCAGAAAATTTCTCAGACAAATCAGAGCTTGAAGATTTCAAATGGGAAGTGGTAGAAAATTTAGGCAAAAGTACCGCAGGAGTTATATCCTTACCTATCCAAAAAGGACGCGTAGCATTGACTGAAAATTCACCTAAACTTTCCTATAAAGTGAATTTTCAAAAGGCTGGAAAAGTAAAAGTTAAGCTGTATTTTTCTCCAACAATAAACTATTCTACAAGAGAAGGATTTTACTATGGATTATCTTTTGACAACGAAAAACCTAGTCAAATAAATTATGCCTCAGAACCTAATATTTTTGATTATAACGGAAAAGTACCTAAATTTTGGGATAAGAATGTATCGGATAATATAAAAGTGATTACAACCGAATTTGATGTTCAAGAAGGCAATCATATTCTAAATTATTTTAGAATTGACGAAGGCTTGGTACTTCAAAAAATCATTATAGAAACAGAAGAAAGTAATTTAAAACAAAGCTATTTAGGACCACCTCAAAGTTTGAACATAAAAAATAATTCAAAATATTAAATTTTAAATATGAAACCAACCAAACCTTTTTTATTATTCTTCTCAGCAGTATTTGCTTTAAGTAGCTGCAATAATAAAATTAACAACCAATCTGCTGTAAATACTTCGCTTAAAAACGCCTATAATGGTGATTTTTATATAGGAACGGCACTAGATGTGAATCAAATTGAGGAGAAAGATTCCAAAACAACTCAATTAATTTCGAATGAGTTTAATGCTATTACTGCTGAAAACATTATGAAATCAATGTTTGTGCATCCGCAAAAAGACAAATTTGATTTTGAAACAACAGATAAATATGTTGCCTTTGGAAAAAAGCACAACATGTTTATCCATGGTCATACCTTGATTTGGCATAGCCAATTACCGAAATGGTTTTCTGAAATAAATGACAGTGCTGAAATGAATGCCGCGTTCGAAAATCACATTACTACCATTGTAAAAAAATACAAAGGTCAAATTAATTCTTGGGATGTTGTTAATGAAGCAGTCAACGATGATGGAAGTTTAAGAAAATCGGTTTTTTTAAAAACACTTGGGGAAGATTTTATAGCTAAGGCGTTCCAACTTGCAGCAGCAGCTGACCCTAAAGTTGATCTTTATTATAATGATTACAGCATGACAAATCCCGCAAAAAGAGAGGGAGTAATCAGAATGGTAAAAAAAATACAGGAAAAAGGAGTTAAAATTGACGGTATTGGCATGCAGGGACACTGGCATCTTGATAGACCTACAATTCAGGAAATAGAAAAAAGTATTCTTGCGTATTCCAGTTTAGGTGTAAAAGTAGCTATTACTGAACTTGATGTTTCTGTATTACCAAGTCCTTATGGATTGCAAGGAGCTGAAGTGAGTCAGCGATTTGAAAATAATGAAAAAATGAATCCTTATCCTAAATCATTACCGGATTCCATGCAAGTTAAACTTGCGCAACGTTATGAGGATATCTTTAAACTATTTCTAAAACACAAAGACAAAATAAGCAGAGTTACCTTCTGGGGAGTTAATGATATGCAGTCTTGGTTAAATGGTTTCCCTATTAGCGGAAGAACGGATTATCCTTTATTATTTGATTCCAAATTACAACCAAAGAAAGCATATTATCAAGTTTTAAATTTAAAGTAAAAAGCAAATAATTAACTCCATGAACACGACTTCACAAAAATTATCTATTCAAGAAAAAATTGGATACAGCCTGGGAGATCTTGCCGCCAATTTGGTTTTTCAAACCTTAATGACCTACCTAGCCTATTTTTATACAGATATTTACGGATTATCGCCTACGCATTCGTCCATAATAATGTTAGTGGTAGGATTAATTGCTGCTTTTATTTTCAACCCAATTATTGGAGCAATTGCTGATAGAACCACTAGTAAATGGGGGAAATTTCGTCCATGGATTTTATGGACTTCAGTTCCTTTGGGAATAGTAGCCTTATTAGCTTTTAGTACTCCAAATTTCTCCTATGAAGGAAAAGTAATTTATGCTGTAATAACCTATTCCTTTTTGTTATTGCTTTATGCAGCTAACAACCTGCCTTATTCTGCTTTGAGCGGAGTAATTACCGGAGATATGGCGGAGAGAAATAGTTTATCCTCGTACCGGTTTGTTGCTGTAATGTTTGCTCAATTTTTTGTGCAGGTATTTATGTTAGGAATTATCAAGAGTGCCGGAAATGGAGACAAAGCCATTGGTATTGAAAAAGTAATGACAATTTTGGCTATTGTAGGTACTATTATGCTATTGATAACCTTTTTCACTACCAAAGAACGAATTGTTCCTAAACCGGAACAAAAATCAAGTGTTAAAGAAGATTTAGAAGATTTGGTTAAAAATAAACCCTGGGTAATTATGTTGACACTTACCACATTAGTATTTATCACATTAGCTTTAAAAGGAGGTTCTTATGTGTATTATTTTGAAAATTATGTAGACAAAGAACAGTTAGCTTTAATTATCAAGCCAATTTTAGACATTCTTTCCTCGCTGGGTTTGAACTATTTTGGTGAAGATCCTATTTCGGCTGGATTTGGTTTATTTAATGCCGGTGGAATTATCTTCATGATTGTGGGGATTACATTGTCTAAAAATTTAGCAGACAAATATGGGAAACGAGACATTTTTGGTCTTTTCTTATTCATTTCAACACTGTTTATTATCGCTTTTTATTTTTATTCTCCGCAATCGGTTTCTTTGATGTTTTTCTCTCAAATTTTACATGGTTTCTTCTATGGCATCACTATTCCTATTTTATGGGCTATGATTGCTGATGTTGCTGATTATTCTGAATGGAAAAACAACCGTCGTGCAACAGCTATCATCTTTTCAGCTATGATGGTGGGATTAAAAGCAGGATTAAGTATAGGTGGTGCATTGACCACTTCCCTATTAGGACTTTTTAATTACATACCTAATTCATTACAACAACCTGAAAGTGCTATAAACGGAATTAAATTATTAGTAAGCATTTTTCCTGCAACACCTTTCCTTATTGGGGTTGGTTTATTGTTTTTCTATGAGATTAACAAAAAAATGGAAGTCCAAATAGAATCCGATTTAAAACAAAGAAGATCATAATTACATTATACAAATACTAAAAACAAGAATATGCCTGAAGAAAGTATAGAACATATAGATTTTAAAGAATTAGTACAAAAATCTATATCAAAACCACTAGTATCTCACATATATACAGCCGATCCATCCGCTCATGTATTTAATGGAAAAATATATATTTATCCTTCACATGATATAGATGCCGGAATTCCTTTTAATGATAATGGAGATCATTTTGGGATGGAAGATTATCATGTTATTTCTATGGATACTATTAACGCTGAAGCAAAAGACAATGGAGTTGCGCTACATGTAAAAGATGTTTCTTGGGCTGAACGCCAAATGTGGGCTCCTGATGCTGCTTATAAAAACGGAAAATACTACTTTTATTTCCCTGCTAAACGAGCAGATGGTATTTTCCAAATAGGTGTCGCCATTGGTAATTCTCCAACTGGTCCTTTCATTCCTGAAAAAGAACCCATCAAAGGAAGTTATAGTATTGACCCAGCCGTTTTTGAGGATGAGGATGGGAAATACTATATGTATTTTGGCGGTATATGGGGCGGACAATTACAAAAATACCGTAACAATACTTATGCGGAAGAAAATGAAGAACCAACAGCAAAAGAAGTCGCTTTAGGACCTATTGTAGCGATGCTTTCAGATGATATGAAAGAATTTGCAGAAACTCCAAAAGAGATTAAAATTTTAGACCAGGAAGGTAATATACTCTTAGCCGGAGATCATAATCGTCGTTTTTTTGAAGGACCATGGCTTCATAAATACAATGGAAAATATTATTTTTCCTACTCTACAGGAGATACTCATTATATTTGTTATGCAACGGGCGACAGTCCTTATGGACCATTTACCTATCAGGGAATTATTTTAGAACCTGTTATTGGATGGACAACCCACCATTCTATTTGCGAAGTAAACGGAAAATGGTATTTATTCTATCATGACTCCTCCCTATCTGAAGGAATAACACATTTAAGATCTATTAAAGTTACTGAGATTACTTACAATGAAGACGGAAGCATAAAAACTATTAATCCCTATGAAAAAAATATCGATTGAATACTAATAAATGATTCCGAAAATGTTTCAGTAGATAGATAAAAATATATTATGCTTTTTAGACGAAGCCGTCTCAAAACTGAGGCGGTTTTTTCTATTCTAAAAGATAAAATCAAAAAACCTCAAATACAGATTTATTCGAGGTTTTTCTGCTCAAAAACGGTTATTTTTCCAGCTAAAAAAGCTACAAAAAACTATAATTATATTATTAAATACTATATTTCATCAAAAAAAAGACCTAAAACTGTTAAACATATACATATTTCTATTAAATTTAGCAGATAATTTTTTATTTACATAAATATATCGACTTATTTTTATCAAAAACCAACTAAGATTATTTTATAAATGAAAGTAACCCCAGTCTTTTCATTCATTATAGCAAGCTTTTTATGCTATAATGGTTATTCCCAAAATTCAAAAGTTCCTACTGTTGATAAAGCAGCAGAAAAATATGCTTTTGTAAATGTGACCAAAACTTATGAAAGAATTGCTGAAAAAGGATATAAATCAATTGATTTATTTCAGAAACTGGGAAATGCGTTTTATAGTGATTTAAATATGCCTAAAGCAGCAAAATGGTATGGCGAATTATTTGCCATGACAACTGATCTGGATCCGGTATATTATGATCAATATGCAAAATCATTATTTGCTATTGGTGAAAACGAAAAAGCCAATACTATTGTAGCAAAATTAAATAATAAATTAAACCACAAATAGCCTCACTTTTAAACTTTAAAAAAATAAAAAAAGAGTTTATATAATATTATAAACTCTTTCTAATTTAAGAGAGATAGATTTGGGACAAATACCTTTCTTTTTTTATAAAAAAAACCAAAACAATTAGTCTATTCTTGCAAAAATATTAGTGTAATATTTTTTTCCTGTAGCAGCATCCTGTCTTATTGATATTCCGAAATGTGTATAGTTACCTTCTATATTTTTCTTATGTGCCGGGCTGTTTAACCATGCTGTTAATGCAGCCTGTGCACTATTATAATTAAAAGCAATATTCTCTCCAACTGTAGTAGCACCTAACAATTTCATAATATTATTGGAACGTTCCACAAAACCATCATGACTTACCACTTTATTATCTATCATGTAATAATCATGCTCCTCAGATTTATATGAGATATGATTAATTTTCTGTAACGGATTTAAACCTATACTTACCCTGTAATCATTAATTAACTTCATTGTTTCTAACTCTCCATCATTATAATCATAATTTTCTACAATTACAGCTGTTGTTAAATCAGCTGTTGTTTCTGCAGAATCAGAAGAGCAGGAATTCATTGTAAACATCACCGCACTTAGTAACATCAAAGGGAGTAATTTTACTTTCATAAGCTAGTAGTTTAAGTTTAAAGTAGATTGGGGGGCAAACTCTTTAAAGTATTAGTTTTTGTTTTTATTACTTACTCAAACATACGACACTTTATCGATAAACTACAAAAAAAATCGATGAAATACATCATTTTTTAAAAAAACAAAGTTTTTACCTACATCAAGGAGATAATCGTTCTGTTTTCCATACATAATTCTCCTGTAACGAATAGCGGATTCTGTCATGCAATCTATTGGCTCTCCCCTGCCAGAATTCAACTTCTACCGGACGAACAATATATCCTCCCCAATGCTTAGGTCTTTCAACAGTTTTATTATCATAAATAATTTCTAATTCCTTTAAATTATTTTCTAAAAATTCACGAGAGGGAATTACTTGACTCTGATTAGAAACAACAGCCCCCAGTTTACTTCCTTCTGGTCTGGAATCAAAATAATTATCTGATATAATATCCGAAGTTTTTTCTGCAATTCCTTTTATAATAACCTGACGTTCGGCAGTATGCCAGAAAAAAGAAAGACATACATTTGGATTTTTCTCAATAGCTCTTCCTTTTTCCGAATTATAATTGGTGTAAAAAACAAAACCTTCTTCGTTGTATTTTTTTAATAATACGACTCTTGCTTTAGGGAAACCATCCAGCCCAAATGTCGAAACTGTCATAGCGTTGACCTCAGCCCCTGATGTACTCTGACCTTCAAAATCTTCTACTTCATGAAACCAACGATGAAAAAGATTAATCGGATCTTCCGGAATATTAGTTTCTAATAATTCGCTTTTCTCATAAGATCTTCTGTAATTACTTAAATCTTCCATTATTTTTTTATTATAAATTATAAATCAAAACTCAGGCCGTCATCCGCTAACAGGACATTGGAAAAAATAGTTTCTGCTTCTGTTTTAAACAAATCAATAGTACTGTAGCGTGTGGAGTAATGCCCTAAAATAAGTTTACCCACCTGAGCTTTTTTTGCAATTGTAGCAGCTTCTACGGCAGTTGTATGCATTGTTTTAGCAGCTAATTTTTCTTCAGACTGCAAAAAAGTAGCTTCATGATACAAAACATCTACTCCTTCAATAATAGGCAGAATAGCTTCATTGTAGACTGTATCAGAACAAAAAGCATAACTCTTAGGCTTTTCGGGGTCAAAAGTAAGTTGGCTGTTTAAAACAACTGTTCCATCATCGAGAACAATATCTTTTCCGTTTTTTATGTTCTGAAAATAACATTTTTCAATCTGATATTCACGAACAGCCTCAACATTTAACTTTCTTTTATCTGGTTTTTCTTCAAACAGAAATCCATTGGTATATATACGATGTTTTAAAGGAATGGTTTTTACCTTTAATTTTTCATCTTCATAAATAAGTTCACTTTCTTTATTTTCTAATTCATAAAAGTGAAGACCAAAATTGGGCCATGAATTTGACAATCGCAATTGAAGCAGGATAATTTCTTTCACTCCTTTCGGACCGTATATATACAAATCATTATTGCGATTTAGTAAAGAAAAAGTAGATATCAAACCGATTAGACCATAAAAGTGATCTCCATGCAAATGCGAAATGAAGATTTGGTTAATTTTAGAAAATTTGATTTTGTTTTTTCTCAATTGTACCTGAGTTCCTTCACCACAGTCAATAAGGAAACATCGATTTTTAATTTCAAGTACCTGTGAAGTAGGGTTTGTAAAAGTACGCGGAGTAGCTGCATAACAGCCAAGAATGGTTAATTTCAAAGTTTATTTAGTTAACGGGTTGCCTAATCGTTATGCATATCATTCGATTAAACTTTTAAACGAATAAACAATTAAACGATTTAAAATCCTAAGTCTCTTTCTATTTCTTCCATCTCAATAATATCATGAGCTTCTAATAAGGATGGAACAACTGTAAATTTTTCCGGTAAAGCATTATAATCAAAATCAGATACTACAACAATAAATGATTTTTTTGATTTTTTATGTTTTTTAGATAATGGCAAAAGAAGTTTTAAATCACTTACTTCTAATGCTTCTTTGTATCCTAAAAGATCAATAATAATATTATGTTTTTCATAACTTTTATATTGATGTGTAACTTTCATCAAAAAAGCTGTAAAATCACCCTGCGTATCTTTTATAGTAATTGTATGGTCTTTTTGATCTACTTTCATAATGTTATTTTTAAGATTACAAAATCTAAAGTTACTAAGATTTTTTGACTTACTTAATTTTTGAAGCCAAAAGATATATTACAGCCATTCTGATTGCTACTCCGTTTTCAACCTGATTTAAAATCACTGATTGCCCGGAATCAGCTACTTCAGATGTAATCTCTACTCCCCTGTTTATAGGTCCCGGGTGCATGATTACAATTTCTTTATTTAATGATTCTAATAATGTCTTGTCAACACCGTATTGTTGCGCATATTCTCTGGTTGACGGAAAATAATTCACATCCATTCTTTCATTCTGAACACGCAGCATATTAGCCACATCACACCATTCTAAAGCTTTTCTTAAATTAGACTCAACTTTAACACCTAATGATTCAATATATTTTGGGATCAACGTTTTAGGACCACAAACTTTCACTTCAGCTCCCTGCATTTGCAAAGCATATATATTAGACAAAGCCACTCTTGAATGTAGAATATCCCCCACAATAACCACTTTTTTCCCTGCTACCTCGCCCAGTTTCTCTCTTATGGAATAACTATCCAGCAAAGCCTGAGTAGGATGTTCATGAGCTCCATCACCGGCATTTACAATACTTGCTTTTACATTTTGTGATAAAAAATGAGCAGCTCCCG
Organism: Flavobacterium plantiphilum; assembly: GCF_046000495.1. Lineage (NCBI taxonomy): Bacteria > Pseudomonadati > Bacteroidota > Flavobacteriia > Flavobacteriales > Flavobacteriaceae > Flavobacterium > Flavobacterium plantiphilum. Next base: position 108,041 of record NZ_JBELQA010000010.1, on the reverse strand, counting down.
GATTAGAATGTCGCATCACTACCATATCCACTTTCATCGAAAGAATATTATTTACCGTATCAATAAGCGTTTCCCCTTTTTTAACAGAAGACTGAGCTGCCGAAAAACTAATTACATCGGCTGATAATCTTTTTTGAGCTAATTCAAATGAAAGTTTGGTTCTGGTACTGTTTTCGAAAAAAATATTGGCAATGGTAATATCTCGTAACGAAGGCACTTTTTTAATAGGACGATTAATGACTTCTTTAAAATGATCGGCTGTTTCAAAAATAAGGTCTATATCATTCTTGTTAATATATTTGATACCTAATAAATGATTTACGCTTAACTCTTTCATTCTTTTACGATTATTATTATATTATAGAGGCTTCAGTAATTTAATTGCTTATTAATTAGTAACTAAATAAACGGCATCCTCTCCATCATTTTCTTTCCAACTCACTTTTACCTTTTCATTATTAATAGCATCTACTTGTCGTCCTCTGTAATCAGGCTGAATGGGTAAATTACGGCTAAAACGTCTGTCAATTAAAACCAGTAATTCTATTTCTGACGGTCTTCCAAAAGACTGAACTGCTGTTAAAGCAGCTCTGATACTTCTTCCGGTATACAATACATCATCAATAAAAATGACTTTTTTATTTTCTACAATAAAATTGATATTGGTTTTATTAGCTTCAAGCGGTTTTTCGGTTCTTCGAAAATCATCTCTGAAAAAAGTAATATCTAAATATCCTAGTTTAATTTCAGGGGTTTTATATTCTTTTTCTAATACTTCTTTAAGTCGTTCTGCTAAAAAAGTTCCTCTGGGCTGAATACCAATTAAAATAGTGTCGCTAAAATCAAGGTGTTTTTCAATTAGCTGACAGGCTAAACGATGAAGAATGATATTGACTTCTTTGGAATTGAGCAAAACTTTTTGAGTCATAGTAAAATATTATGTTGGGTAGTGCAAATATACAAATTCCCCTTAATGATTTCTTATTAAAAGAAGGTTTGATACCAACTTTGAGTCAATTTATACAAATGATTTTCTTAAAATAAATCGGCATAAACAATCGGTATTATACAAATCCTTAAATATTAGAACTTTTCCCAAAAATTCTGTAAACTTTTTTTTAGGGTTTCCAGCTAATTTTACTTCATAGAAATTAATTAAAACATCAAAATCATGCAAAGTAACATTACCCGTTTGTTAATGGTATTCGTAATACTATTTTCATTTACAAGTTGCGAACTTATTGGAGACATTTTTCAAGCCGGAATGGGAGTCGGAATATTTCTTGTGATATTTGTAATTGCCATAATTCTTTGGATTTTCGCTAAAGTTTTCCGAAAATAACATAAAAAAAATCCCGTATCGTTCTAAAAAAACAATACGGGATATCTTTATATAAGATATAACTTTTACAAGTTGTACATCTTTTTTCGTTGTTCCTGAATCTTTTCATCATCAAGATATTCATCAAAAGTCATGTAGCGGTCAATAGCTCCGTTTGGTGTTAATTCTACTACTCTGTTACCCACGGTTTGTGCAAACTCGTGATCATGGGTGGTAAAAATAACTGACCCCTTAAAGTTTTTCAATGAGTTATTAAAAGCCGTGATCGATTCCAGATCCAGGTGATTAGTAGGCTCGTCCAGCATTAAAATATTAGCGCGTTCCATCATCATTCTGGATAACATACAGCGTACTTTTTCTCCTCCTGATAATACACGACTTGTTTTTAAAGCTTCTTCGCCTGAAAAAATCATTTTTCCTAAAAACCCTCTGATAAAAACCTCATCGCGCTCTTCTTCTGTTTTTGCATATTGACGCAGCCAGTCTACTAATGACAAATCATTCTCAAAATATTCATGATTTTCTGCCGGTAAATAAGCCTGATTTGTAGTAATTCCCCAGTCAAAAGTTCCTGAATCAGCATTTTGGTTTCCATTTAAAATTTCGTAGAAAGCAGTAGTTGCACGGGAATCTTTCGAAAACAGCACAATTTTATCTCCTTTAGCCATATTCAGGTGAACATCTTTAAACAATAATTCTCCATCAACAGAAGCACTTAAACCTTCGATATTCAAAATCTGATCTCCGGCTTCACGATCCTGATCAAAAATAATAGCTGGATAACGACGGCTGGAAGGTTTGATTTCAGAAATATTTAATTTGGAAATCATTTTTTTACGGGAAGTCGCTTGTTTAGATTTTGCAACGTTCGCAGAAAAACGACGAATAAATTCTTCCAGTTCCTGTTTCTTTTCTTCAGCTTTCTTATTTTGTTGTGCTCTTTGTTTCGCCGCTAATTGGCTGGACTCGTACCAAAAAGTATAGTTTCCGGAGTAGTGATTGATTTTTCCAAAATCAATATCCGAAATATGTGTACAAACTGCATCTAAAAAGTGACGGTCGTGAGAAACCACAATTACTGTATTTTCATAATTGGCTAAAAAATTCTCTAACCAGGCAATCGTTTCAAAATCCAGGTCGTTAGTAGGCTCATCCATAATCAACACATCAGGATTTCCAAAAAGTGCCTGTGCTAAAAGCACACGAACTTTCATTTTTCCTTCCATATCAGCCATTAATGTGTAATGATGCTCCTCATTAATCCCTAAATTAGATAACATTGATGCAGCATCTGAATCGGCATTCCATCCATTCATTTCTTCAAACTGCACTTGCAATTCCCCTATTCTGTCTGCATTTTTATCATTGTAATCTAAATACAATTCATCCATTTCTTTCTTAACAGCATACAATATTTTATTCCCCATCAATACTGTTTCTAAAACCGTATGCTCATCAAACATGTTGTGATTTTGGTTTAAAACCGACATACGTTTTCCAGGCTCAAGATGTATGTGTCCCGAAGTAGGATCCATTTCACCGGAAATTATTTTTAGAAAAGTTGATTTTCCAGCACCATTAGCACCAATAACGCCATAGATATTACCGTGAGTAAAAGTGGTATTTACTTCGTCGAATAAAATTCGCTTGCCAAACTGAACTGATAAATTATTTACTGTTAACATGAATATTTTTTATAAAATTTGCTGCAAAAGTACAAAAAAATCCCTATACCTGCGAATGTAGCTCTAAAGGTTTTACAACAAAAGTCTTAATTATGATTGTTTAACAGCGTAAGTAGAAAAACATACATGACCAAAGAAAAAGATATACATTTGGATTAAATATTCTCATCGTCCGAATATTTTTTCTAAATCATAAAAATCAATCTAAATTAAATACAATGAACACCATAATAAGTCAAAAAATAATTACGGTATGCAATGAAAAAATTGCAAAAAAGGGAGAAAATGTTGGTCTGTCATTTTATGCTTTTTTTACTAACAAAAATGACAATCCCGCTCTTTTGATGGAAGTAGCCCAATGGTGGATAATGAAACATCAACTCGATCATTTTGAAAAAGCCACAAAAATAAGGGATATGGTTCAAAAAGAATTGTAATCATTTCCTCTTTCATGAATTCAATCCGGCTTAATTCTCTATTTATATTATCCTTAAAAATGAGTTTTTTTGTTAATTTTGCGTTATGATTAAAATAAGTATTATTGGCTCCGGAAATGTGGCACAACATCTTATTACTACCTTTCTGCATCTTGAAGAACTGAGTAATGATGTTGCGTTGATACAGGTATTCTCCCGAAAAAAAGAAAATCTCTCTCAGTTGCTTAGTCCACAAAAAATAGTTACCGAATTCAATAATTTACTCGAAGCTGATTTATACATTATTGCAGTTTCTGATGACGCAATTGAAAATGTTTCTGCCCAGCTTCCATTCAGGAATCGTCTGGTCGTGCATACTTCAGGGAGCGTTCCTGTGACACAGTTAAATAGTAATAACCGAAGAGGGGTATTTTATCCTTTGCAAACTTTCACCAAAGGAAAAACCATCAGTTTCAGAAACATTCCTATTTGCCTTGAAGCAGAAAACACTTTCGATTATCAGGTATTAAACAAAGTAGCCAGACTGATTTCAGATAAAGTATATGCAATCAATTCAGAACAAAGAAAAGCTTTGCATGTAGCAGCTGTTTTTGTCAATAATTTTACCAATCACCTCTACGCTATTGGAAACGAAATTTGCATTGAAAACCAAATTCCGTTTGACATTTTAAAGCCTTTGATGCAGGAAACGGCAGATAAAGTAATGACTATTTTGCCTAATGAAGCCCAAACCGGTCCGGCTGTTCGCAATGATAAAAAAACAATTGCCGCTCACGAGGCTTTTTTAATAAACAATGAAAATCAATTAAAACTATATAAAACTCTAACACAATCGATTCAGCATAATGGCAAAAAGTTATAAAGAAATAATGAACGACATCACTACCTTTATTTTTGATGTTGATGGCGTACTTACCGATGGCTCTGTATTTGTAAACAATGATGGCGAAATGTCAAGAACCATGAATATCCGCGATGGTTATGCGCTGAAAACAGCTGTAGAAAACGGTTATAATGTTTGTGTAATTTCGGGAGGAAGTAACGAAGGTGTAAGAGTGCGTTTGCGTAACTTGGGAATTACCAATATTCATCTGGGAACACCTGACAAGGTAGAAACTTTTGATGAATATATTGATATCCATCAAATTAAACAGGAACAAATTTTATACATGGGTGATGACATTCCTGATTACCATGTCATGAAATTAGTAGCCTTACCAACTTGTCCGCAGGATGCCTGTCCTGAAATTAAGAGTATCAGTAAGTACATTTCGCATAAAAAAGGCGGAAAAGGTGCTGTAAGAGATGTTATAGAACAAGTCCTGAAAGTACAGGGAAAGTGGATGAAAAGTTTTGATGCCAAGTATGATTGATTAATTCAGAAGCAGAATTTACAAAGCAGTTTCCGTAAACTCATAACCCATCATTCAGATAAATGAACTTTCTAAAACTCATTCGATACAAAAACCTTTTGATGCTCGCTTTAATGCAGCTTATTTTCAGGTATGGATTTTTGAAACTACAAAATATCGGTTTGGCACTGACTGATTGGCAATACGGTTTGTTAGTTTTGAGTACGGTGCTTATTGCTGCAGCGGGGTATGTAATCAATGATATTTTCGATCAGCAAACCGATATTGTAAACAAACCACATAAAGTCATTGTAGGCAAAAGCATTTCTGAAAATAGGGCTTATAATATGTATGCTCTTTTAAATATAAGCGGAGTAGCGATAGGGTTTTATTTGTCTAATGTGATTTTGCGTCCTAATTTTGCTGCTATTTTTGTTTTAGTTGCCGCAACCCTTTACATCTATGCTTCGAGTTTGAAACAAATGCTCCTCATAGGCAATATTATTATTGCTTTATTGTTATCCGTAAGTGTTCTTATTATTGGTATTTTTGACGTTTTTCCGGCAACTGATTTGAGCAATCAGCAAATTATGGCCAACCTGTTTTCCATTCTTTTAGACTATGCTATTTTTGCTTTTATGATTAATCTGCTGCGTGAAATTGTAAAGGATTTAGAAGATTTTGATGGAGATTACAAGCAGGAAATGAAAACATTAGCTATTTATTTAGGAATAAAAAAAACATCAAAACTAGTTTGTGTTTTAAGTATCATCCCAATACTGTGTTTACTGAATTACATGAACACCTATCTGATTGTGAATAATCTGATTACTGCCGTTATTTACAGCTTGCTTTTTATTTTAGGCCCAATGCTTTATTTTAGTATTAAAATAGCAACTGCACAATCAAAAACGGAATTTATTCATTTGAGTAAAGTCCTGAAATGGATCCTTTTTTTCGGAATTGTATCTGTATTAATTATCACTTTAAATATAAAATGGAATGCTTCGAAATAAATTAAAAAATCACAAAATCATATTAGCTTCGGGATCTCCCAGAAGACAGCAGTTCTTTAAAGACTTGGATTTGGATTTTGAAATCCGCTTAAAAGAAATTGAAGAAGTCTTTCCGCCGGAACTAAGAAGAGAAGAAATCACTAATTATCTGGCCGAATTAAAAGCAGCTGCTTTTGAGGGAGAATTAAACAGCAATGAAATTCTGGTAACCAGCGACACCTTAGTCTGGCACAATCAGAAAGCATTGGGAAAACCAAAAGATGCTCAGGATGCTTTTGCTATTTTAAAATCCTTGTCTAATGCTACTCATGAAGTAATTACTTCTGTTTGTTTTAAAAGCAAACTAAAAACTGAAGTGTTGTTTGAAATTACTAAAGTTACTTTTAACGAATTGAGTGACGAAGTCATCCATTATTACATTGAAAATTATAAACCTTTTGACAAAGCGGGAGCTTATGGAATTCAGGAATGGATTGGGTTTATTGGTGTATCAAAAATTGAAGGTTCTTATGCCAATGTTATTGGGCTTCCAGTGGATAAAGTGTACCAATATTTGAATAATTTAGCTTAAAACAGAAAAAATGACTTTTTTTAAAGATTATACAAACGAAATAATTATAAGTGGTATAGTGCTTATTGTACTCATGATATTGCGTGTGATTTCGACAAAAGTGGTACATAGTTATGCCAAAAGATCACACAAAATTGAGTACCGTACTAATCTGGTTATTAAATACCTTCATTTATTAATCAATATTTTATCATTTATTGCGTTAATTATAATTTGGGGAGTACAGGCTAAAGATATAGTTTTAGCCGTTTCAGGTGCTGCTACAGTTGTAGGTGTTGCTATGGTAGCACAATGGTCGATACTGAGTAATATTACTTCAGGAGTTATTTTGTTTTTTTCTTTTCCCTTTAAAATAGGTGACAGCATCAGAATTCATGATAAAGATTTCCCAATTGTAGGCGAAATAGAAGATATTACAGCTTTTCACATTGTTTTAAACACAGAGGAAGGAGAACAGGTGATTTACCCTAATAATCTATTGTTTCAAAAAGGCATTTCAATAATTAATAATCATTATGAAGACAAAGAATTCATGGATTAATTGTAAAAAAAATCACATTTTTGCTATTTTATAATAACTTTATAAAAGAATTTTATTTATTAAAATCTATAAATCGATTTTTTCATGTCCATCTATTCTAAGATAACAGCTGTTTGTATACTGTTCTTTTGTTTTCAGGTTTTGCATTCGCAAAATAAAACAAAGCACAAAGACAGTATAAAGCTTCCTGCTATTTTAGTACAGCCTAAAAATAAAACTGCTAAATTCTTCCATCGCTTAGTATTTAAACCTACAAAATCTAAAAAAGCAAAAGAAAAAACAGTTGCTTCCAAACATTTAAATGTCGAGGGTAAAATTATACGAAACATACACATTGTTACATTAGATCCTTTTGGATATTCAGAAATTGACTCTACAAAAACTCCTAATTATTGGGAAAAAACAGGAAATTTTCTGCATTTAAAATCAAAACAAATCGCCATTAAAAACATCTTACTTTTTTCAAAAAATGATGCTTACAATTTACTGGAAATTGAGGAATCAGAACGTTTATTAAGAAGTCAGAAATTTATAAACAGAGTAAAAATTACTGAAAAATTAGCCACACCACAATCAGATTCCGTAGATGTCTACGTACGGGTTTTAGATTCCTGGAGTTCAATTCCCCGGTTTTCTGTTTCAAGTTCCAAAATGAAAATTGGGCTCAAGGAACGTAATTTTTTTGGTATAGGGCATCAGTTAGATTATTATTACTCACATCGTACCGGAGACAAAAAAGATGCTAATAATGTGAGTTACCTAATACCCAATATCAAAAACTCCTTTGTAAGTACAGAAATAAAATACAATAATGATTTTGAAAATTACTATTCTAAAGGAATTATCATAGAACGCCCTTTTTACTCTCCTCTGACAAAATGGGCAGGCGGAATTTCAATTAGCCAAAATTATTTAAAAGACAGTATTCAGGATATCAATAACAGTTATATTTCTCAGGATTTTAAATATAATAATCAAAATGTATGGGCAGGAAAAGCTTTTAACATCTTTAAAGCCGATTCGGTTACTGACCGAACGACAAATTTGATTGTAAGTGCCCGGTTTTCAAACACAGATTACACTATTGATCCATCAGCAGCCTTAGACCCCATTAATTTTTATACCTCTGAAAAACTACTGCTTAGCGGAATAGGAATTAATACCCGTCAATTTATACAGGATCGTTATATTTTTAAAAATGGGCAGATAGAAGATGTACCTGTAGGACGGATTTACGGTATAACCGGTGGTTATCAATATAAAAACAAGCAGTGGCGAAGATATCTTGGGGCACAGATTTCTTTTGGAAACTACCATTCATGGGGTTTTTTAAGTACAAATTTTGAAATAGGCAGTTATTTTGAAAAATCCAAAACTGAACAAACGACTATAGCGTTTCAGGCCAATTATTTTACCAATCTTTTAGAAATTGGCAAATGGAAAATCAGACAATTTATAAAACCTCAGGTAATCATCGGTGTCAACCGACAAAATAGCTTAGGTGATTTACTAACAATTAATGAAAGTTATGGAATTCAGGGATTCAATAGTCCGGTATACGGTACGCAGAAAATGCTGTTAACGCTCCAGACTCAATCGTATGCTCCCAGAGAAATATGGGGTTTCAGACTCAATCCTTACATCAACTACAGTTTAGCGATGATAGGCAATAAAAACAATCCAATGCAAAAGAATCAGACCTATTCTAAAATTGGAATTGGAATTCTTATTAGCAATGATTATTTAGTCTTTAGTTCCTTTCAGCTTTCCTTGTCTTATTATCCAAAAATTCCGTTTCAGGGCAATAGTATTTTTAAAACGAATGCTTTTGAAACTACAGATTTTGGATTCCAGAATTTTGAATTAGAGCAGCCTGAAATTATTCCATTTAAATAAAAAGTATTCCATGCTTTCTAAAAAATATTAAGTATATTTATACAAAGAATCTGATTTTTAATTAAACCTTTTTACGTATGAAAAAACTAAGCTTTTATTTGATGGTCATGATACTATCATTAGCAGTGCTGCCAACGGGCACTTATGCGGCAGAAAAAAATCCAACAGAAACTCCTAAAGAAATTCCTGCCGAAGTCCAGACAATGCTTAACCGACTCGAAGAAATCAAAGAAATGGATAAATCAGACTTATCTTCTTCTGAAAAAAAAGAGCTGCGCACCGAAGTTAAAACGATTAAGAAAAATTTAAAAGCTACAGGACATGGTATTTATTTGTCTGTGGGTGCAATTATTATAATTATTCTTTTATTGATTTTATTGCTTTAAAAATCAATAAAATAGCTTGAAAAAGCGGCTCATTTTTTTTTTAAATGAGCCGCTTTTTTTAGTAACAATTAAATTTTAAATTCTTTTTTTGGCACAATAATTGGCTTTGGACAAATAACAGCGAATTTTAAAAACACATTAAAAGAATAGAAATCATGAGAACATTAAAATTATTAGTTGCAGCTATTGTATTATTAACAGCTACAACAACAACTCAGGCTCAGGTATCCGTAAATGTAAACATAGGTACGCCACCTGCCTGGGGACCAGCCGGATATTCAAATATTGATTATTACTATCTTCCTGATATCCAAAGTTATTATGACATTCGCCTTTCTCAGTTTATTTATTTTGGAAATGGAAAATGGATACGTTCAAGAAACCTGCCTAAACAATATCGTAATTATGACTTATACAATGGTTACAAAGTTGTATTGCATGATTATCATGGAAAATCTCCTTATGTTTATTATCAAACTCATAAAACAAAATATTACAAAGGATATAAAGGCAAACCACAAAAAACAATTGGTTATAAAACCAATGATAAACGTGACTATAAACACAATCCGGGAAAACACAAGTCCAATCGTGGGAATGGAAAAGGAAATGGTAACGGAAAACATTAATTTTTTCAAAAATCTAAATACTAAAGAAACGCGATTTGCGTTTCTTTTTTTTTATAATTCCCAAATATTAAAAATAAGTTAATACAAGCTAACATTGACCTGAAATTTAAATTAAAAGATAAATAACATTTTTTTAGATAAAGAGTACTTTCCCTGATTTTCCCTGACCTAAATAAAGCATATTACCTATCAGAACCGTTTAGAAGCTATATTTAAAATTCGAAGTATTCCTTTTTTTAACCTGCAAAAAGAGTTAATAAAAAGTTAATAAAACAGCTTTTGGCACGCTAATTGGATTTAGTTAAACAGAAGAAAAAAAAATATAAACCCCAAAATAACTTTAAAATATAGAAATCATGAAAACATTAAAATTAATTACAGCAGCTATGTTTTTATTTGCCGCAAGTACATCCCAGGCACAAGTTTCCATTAATGTAAATGTAGGCACACCAGTAGTAGTAAGACCAGCTTGGGTTCCTCACAATCATGTGGGTATTGATTATTACTACATCCCAGAGATTCAGTCTTACTATGATGTAAACGCTTCAATGTACGTTTATTTAAACCGGGGAAACTGGGTACGTACAAGATATGTTCCGGTAGCTTACAGAAATTATGATTTAAGTCGTGCACACAGAGTTGCTTTAAGAGGATACCACGGAATCCGTCCTTATTCGCATTTCACTAATCACAAAGTAAAACATTATAATACCAGATATACTGATGGACGCCGTTACAGTAAGAATCATTACTACGCTGATAACCGTAAATCAAACAGCAAACATTATAAAAACAATAATCACGGACATAGAAAACACTAAAGTTCTGTATATAAAAAAGGCGAATTTCTAATGGAATTCGCCTTTTTACTTTGTATTTATTTATGTACAAAAGGCATTTCATTCCATAAAAATAATTACTACATTTGAACTTATTGCAATTAAATCGAACCAAAATGCTCAATAACAAGCAGCTATTTATTTTTATATCCTTTTTTATATTTCAATTTTCATCAGCACAAAAACCGCAAAAATGGAATGCTGTCGAAATTTACAACCAAATCCAAAAATTAAATTTTCTGGGAAGTGTGCTTTATATTGCTGCACATCCTGACGATGAAAATACCCGGCTTATTTCCTATTTGTCAAATGAAAAAAAAGCAAGAACCGCCTATTTGTCGCTAACCCGTGGTGATGGAGGCCAGAACTTAATTGGTTCTGAATTAAGAGAATTACTGGGTGTAATTAGAACTCAGGAGCTCATCGAAGCGCGAAAAACTGATGGTGGAGAACAGTTTTTTTCCCGTGCCAATGATTTTGGTTTTTCAAAAAATCCTGATGAAACATTTGGAATCTGGGACAGAGAAAAAGTATTGGCTGATGTTGTCTGGACTATCCGAAAATTTCGCCCTGATGTCATCATCAACCGTTTTGACCACCGCTCACCTGGAACAACACATGGACATCATACGGCATCAGCAATTTTAAGTGTGGAGAGTTTTGATCTCAGCAACAATCCTAAAAGTTTTCCTGATCAGTTAAAGTATTATGATCCATGGCAGGCCAAGCGTCTTTTTTTCAATCCTTCCGTTTGGTTTTATGGCAATCAGGAAAAATTTGATGCCGCCGATAAATCTAATTTTATGGCTATTGAAACAGGAGTTTACTATGCAGGATTAGGAAAATCAAATCAGGAAATTGCTGCATTAAGCAGAAGCAGCCATAGATCACAGGGTTTTGGAAGCACAGGCTCAAGAGGAAAAGAACCGGAATATTTAGAACTTATTAAAGGAAAAAAAGTAAACGATAAAACGAATCTTTTTGACGGCATTGATACCAGTTGGAATCGTGTGAAAAACGGAAAAGAAATTGGCGAATTACTGGATAAAATTGAAGCCGGTTTCAATTTTTCAGAACCTGCCGCTTCCGTTCCTGATTTGGTTAAGGTTTATACACTGATTTATAATTTAGATGACAATCACTGGAAGCCAATAAAACTGACTGAAATAACAAACATTATTACTGCCTGTTCCGGATTGTACCTTGAAGCAGTTTCTAATGTACAGCAAACAACTCCCGGAAGCACTGTTAAATTAAAAATCGAAGCCATTAACAGAAGTACTACTCCAATAGAACTGAGTAGTATTACCACATTACCCTTTCAGAAAAACACTATTCTCAATAAGATTCTGTATAATAATGATTTAGAAAACTTCTATATCGATTTAGAACTTCCTGAAAATATTGAATACACACAGCCTTACTGGCTGAAAGAAAAAGGAACAACAGGAATGTATCAGGTTTCCGAACAAAAAAATATTGGTATTCCTGATATCATCAGAGAAGTAAAATTACTTTTTACTTTAAAAATAAACGAAATCAAGATTCCCGTTGAACGTACTGTTGTTTATAAATATAATGATAAAGTAAAAGGCGAAATGTACAATTATCTTGATATCATTCCGGAAGTAAGTACCCGTATTGCAGATCAGGTTTCATTTTTTAATGATGGAAAAACAAAAAAAATAGCAGTTCATATAAAAGCAGGAAAAGATAATATTGATGGAAATGTTCAATTAGAAGCAGCTCCGGACTGGAATGTGGAACCCCAGTCTTTTTCTTTTAATCTGGAAAAAAAAGGCTTTGAAAAAACCTTTCATTTTGATGTTACACCTCCGGAAATCCCTTCCGAAATCATAGCCCGAAGTGTTGTTATTCTTGATTCTAAAAAAACGGATCAGGAACAAATCATCATTGATTATGATCACATCTCAAAACAGCAGGTTTTATTGACAGCCGAATCTAAATTTAAAAAACTGGATTTAAAAATCAATAATGAACGAATTGGATACATAATGGGTGCCGGTGATGACGTTGCAAAATGTCTTAGTCAAATGGGATACTCCGTTACATTGTTAAGTATTGATGATATTAACTCCAGAAATTTAAACAATTTTGATGTCATTATTACCGGAATCCGGACTTACAATGTACTTCCTTCGATAAAAAACAGACAACATTTATTACTTGAATTTGTAAAAAAAGGAAAAACTCTAATCGTACAATACAATACACCTGATAAAAATATACCTGGCAATATAGCCCCCTATCCCCTGTCTATTTCTAATGACAGAGTTACGGATGAGAATGCAGCTATCCAATTTTTAGTACCAGATCATCCTGTTCTGAATTATCCGAATAAAATAACAGCAAAAGATTTTCAAGGCTGGACTCAGGAGCAGGGTTTGTATTATCCCAATGAATTTGATGCTGCTTTTACTCCTATATTGTCTTCGCATGACCAAGGAGAAACCGACAAAAAGGGAGCTTTATTAATAGCCAACTATGGAAAAGGACACTATATTTATACTGGTTTAAGTTTGTTCAGAGAGCTACCAATGGGAGTTTCGGGTGCGTACCGTCTGCTGGCTAATATGATTTCATTAAAAACAAATGAAGACATAACAGAAACACCAGAATAAGAAGCGAGAATAACTGTATATTTTGAATCAATCTAAAACAATAAAATGGGATTAAAAAAAGAAAAAAACTGGAAAACAAATTATACCTGGGTATTAATTGCAAACGCTATTTATATTCTGTTTTTTTACTTAATAATGAAATTATACTCTTAAAGCCATGCAATTATTCGACTGGATTGTACTTGTTATCACCTTATTATTTATTGTAATTTATGGTGCCTGGAAAACTAAAGGAAGCAAAAATGTAGAGGATTTCATACTGGGAAGCAATGAAACCCCCTGGCATATGGTAGGACTTTCGGTTATGGCTACACAGGCAAGTGCTATTACGTTTCTTTCTACACCGGGTCAGGCTTATCATGACGGAATGGGTTTTGTTCAATTTTATTTTGGACTGCCTATAGCAATGATTGTAATTTGTCTGACTTTCATCCCTATCTACCATAAATACAAAGTTTTTACCGCTTATGAATATTTAGAAAAACGTTTTGACATAAAAACACGTTCGCTGGCGGCGATTCTTTTTTTATTTCAAAGAGGTTTGGGAACAGGATTAACTATTTATGCTCCCGCCATTATTTTGTCGGCATTACTGGGTTGGAATCTGACTTATATGAATATTGTAATAGGGATTCTGGTAATTATTTACACTGTTACCGGAGGAACTAAAGCGGTAAATGTAACTCAGAAACAGCAGATGTTTGTGATTATGTCCGGAATGTTTATCACTTTCTTTCTTATTCTTCGTTTCTTACCCAATGACATGACTTTTAGTAATGCCTTACACATTGCCGGGGCAAATGGCAAAATGAATATTGTAGATTTTTCTACTGACCCGGAAGAGAAATATACTTTTTGGAGTGGCATCACCGGTGGTTTTTTTTTAGCGCTAGCCTATTTTGGAACTGATCAGTCACAGGTAGGAAGGTACTTATCCGGAAAATCAGTACGGGAAAGTCAAATGGGATTAATCATGAATGGTTTATTAAAAGTCCCTATGCAGTTTTTTATTTTACTAACAGGAGTTATGGTTTTCGTTTTTTTCCAATTCAATCCTGTGCCTTTAAATTTTAATCCTAACAATAAAATAACCGTTGAAAAATCGCAATACAAAGAGGAATACCACACTTTAGAAAAAGATTTGGAAACCCTTTCCGAAGACAAAAAGGTAATCAATCTTTTATACATCGATCAATTGAATCAGGATTATGACAATCCTATCCTGAGAAAAGAATTAGTTGCCATTTCGACCAAAGAAAAAGACTTAAGAGATCACGCTAAAGAACTCATCCATCAGGCAGATAGTGGCAGTGAAACAAACGATAAAGATTATGTATTCTTCCATTTTATTCTCCATTATTTACCAAAAGGATTAATAGGACTATTGCTGGCTGTAATTATTTCTGCAGCGATGTCTTCTACCGCTTCCGGACTTAATGCCCTTGCTTCTACAACAGCTATCGATATTTACAAGCGAAATTTAAAAGAGCCGAAAACCGAAAAACATTATTTGAATGCTACTAAATTCTTTACTCTTTTTTGGGGAATTATAGCTATCCTTTTTGCTTGTATAGGCACGCTTTTTGAAAATTTAATCCAATTGGTAAACATTATCGGCTCTATCTTTTACGGTACTGTTTTAGGAATATTTCTGGTAGGCTTTTATTTTAAGTTTGTCAAAGCCAAAGCCATTTTCTATAGTGCATTTATTACTCAGTTGACTATTTTGATTATTTACTATTTCGCCATTTTCATCTATCCTAGTGGCGAAGAAAAACTGGGTTATCTATGGCTGAATTTTATTGGAGCAATGATGACAATTTTACTGTCTTCGCTATTAGAAGTTACTATATTTAAGAAAGTAAAAACATTAGAATAAAAAAAATCCGTTTGTATAAGAAATGCAAACGGATTTTTCAAATTTATACAAAAACAGATTTTTTATCTGCTCCATTCTTCAATACTGGCTTTATTCATCTCTACATATTCTTTATTTCCGGCTGCTTCCGAGGCAGAAATGGACCATTTTGCTGTTTCTATTGCGCCTTTTTTATCTCCTTGTTTCGCCTGAATTAAAGATTTTAATCTCAAGTAGTAAAACGGAACATTTTTAGACATTTCTACAGCTTTGTCAATATATTCTCTTCCTTTATCGATATCACTATTGGACTGATAGTAATATTGAGCTGCAGTATAAAATTCTTCCGGTGCTGGTCCGGCCAATGTTTTTTCGATACTGGCTATAGCTAATTTCTTTGTAGGAACTTCAAATTTTAAAGACACATAAGAGTTCTCCCATGAAATATCTAAAGTAGCTGCACTACTCTCTAAGTTATTAATTGCTAATGTAAAAGTTTCTACCGGTTTTGGTAAAGCTTCTTCCTTTACGGTTGTTTTCAATGCCACTTTAGATTCGTCAAACTCTTTTGGGGTTCCCCAGTTATCAGTCTTTGTATAAAAAAGAACTTCCCAACTTTGAATATTCGGAATGGTATACAAAGCATATTTTCCTTTTTTCAGCGTTTTACCGTTAATGACAACATCATCACTAAAAGAAATTGTAGAATTATCATTGGCGCCCGTTCTCCATAGCTGACCAAAAGGTACTAAATTTCCATAAACAGCTCTTCCTCTTGCAGATGGACGGGAATACACAATTTCAACATCAGTCAGACCTACAACCTGCTTTACAATAGCTTTTGGACTTGTCTCAGGAATTCTGACCTGAGCTTCAACGGCAAAATGAGATATAATGAGTGATAAAACAATAACTATCTTTTTCATAATCTGAATATTTTTAAGCATTTAAATTTACAATTTCTTCTGTATTATGCTGTTAATAATTGCATAATTTAGAATCCATATCTTTAATTAAAACATAATTCAATTCATCAAAATGATTTATCACATGGTCTGCAATTGATAAATCCTGATTCTTTGAATGCGCACTGTTGTATCCTATACACAAAATCCCTGCCGCTTTTGAAGCTATAAGTCCATTTGTGCTGTCTTCTATTACAACGCATTCCTCTTTTGGTGCAACGGATAAACTGGCAGCATGCTCAAAAATTGCCGGATGTGGTTTTGATTGTGGAAAATCTTCCCCGCTTACTTTATGTGTAAAATACTGGTGTAATTCAAAGCGGTCAAAGACACGTTCAATAGTAACTTTGGATGCCGAAGAAGCTAAAATTAACTGTACTTTATTTTGATACAGCTCAACTATTAAATTTCGAACACCATCCAGTAATTCTAAATCTTTTTTAGTATCAAAAGCATCATTAAAAATGCTGCGTTTTCTTTGAATCAAATCTTCAACTTCCTGATCTAAATTAAAAATATCTTTTATTTTTTGAAAAGTATTCCGGGTAGAATTCCCTGTAAAAGAAGTGTATAATTCTTCGCTTACTTCAATATTTAGTTCTTCAAATTGTTTATAATAGGAATAACGATGTACGGGTTCCGTATCTACGATTACTCCGTCCATGTCAAAAATTACTGTTTGTATCATTTTGTTTTTTTTAGTTGCTAAGATTCTTAGTATCTTTTTTTACTCTTTTTTAATAATATAACGAATCACCGTTTCGGCAGCGTATAAACCAAATAATCCCGGCATATAACTATTGGTACCGTAAAACGATTTTTTAAAGTTAGAACCATCCGTTAATTTTAAACTGCCTTCATCCTGAATTTCTGAAGAAAAAACTACTTTCAATTTATTTATTTTCATCTTTTTCAGTCGCTTTCTAATTGCTTTTGAAAAATAACAGTTGATGGTTTTTCCAATGTCGGCTACTTTTACTTTCGAAGCTTCCATCTTTCCACCTGCTCCCATACTGGAAATGATTTTCACTCTTTTGCGTTTAGCAGCAACAATCAGATTAATTTTAGGTGTAATGCTGTCAATACAATCCAAAACATAATCAAATTGAGAATCGACAATTTCGAAAGCACGTTCCGGAGAAAGAAATTCCTGTACACGGGTTAATTTTAATTCCGGGTTAATATCCATCAATCTGTCACCTACAACGGTAATTTTGGGCTGCCCCACGGTAGAATGCAATGCCGGTAATTGTCTGTTAATATTAGTTATATCCACCACATCACCATCTACAATTGTCATTTTTCCTACTCCTGCTCTTGCAAGAAATTCTGCTGCAAAAGAACCTACACCACCCAAACCTACTACAAGTACATGGGCATTTTGCAGTTTTTCTAATCCTTCTTTTCTAAATAACAATTCAGCTCTTTCAGTCCATTCAGCCATAATTAAAAATGTATTCGTTTATTTGGTAATTTGTTTGTTGGTAAAAACAGCATCAAAATTATTCGAAATAATTTGTTGTAATTCTGCTACTGTTATCTTTTTATATTTTGCTGCCAAAGCATAGATTTCCTGAATTCCCTCTTCAATCATATCGGTTTCTAAAAAAAATCTACTATCCGGGGTAAGTATAAAAACAGATTCTAATTCGGGATTTTGCAATAAATTTTTACCAAAAGAAAGATAAAAACCATTATCTAAAAGTTGTTTTGCCAATTGTTCTTTTTTAGAAAAACCATGAATCACAACGGGAACTGTAAGTTTTAATTTCTTTTTTAATTCTACCAATTCCTGAAAAGCATGCACACAATGAATTACAATTGCTTTCTGATGTTTTTCTGCCAATACAAATTGTCTTTCTAAAACTTCTAATTGAATTTCAAAAGGAGTTTCGCTGCGTTTGTCTAAACCACATTCGCCTATTGCTAAACATTCAGGCAAACTTATTTTTTGTCTGATAATTTCAAAATCACTTTCTAATCGGTTTTCATCAATAAACAACGGATGAATCCCAATGGAATATTGGGGTAAATCAGCTTCAAATTCCTGTGGATACTGATTGACTAATTCCAATATATCTTCCTGATGGGTATAAACGTGGGTATGTAAATTAAAGTACTGCATTAGTCATGAAATTTTTTAACACCGGCACGAATAGCCACTTTTAAATCATTTTCTAATGGCACTCGCGGGCAGGAATATCGATAACTATAAGCACAATACGGATTGTATGACCTGTTAAAATCGATAGCTATTGTATTTCCTTTGGGAATTTTTAAATCTATATATTTACCTCCTACATAACTTTCTTTACCCGAAGTTTCATCAAAGAAAGGCAAAAATAAATCGTTTTTATACTTAGGATTTTTAATAGTTTCCAGACTCTGATACACATTCAACTTGCATTTTTTCCCATCAATTTCAAAATATAGTTCTCCGTATTTCTTAAAAAGCGGGAGTCTGCTGGTTGAAGTTACCATTTTAAAAGGCTTCTCTTTAGGCGTTCTCACCAATTTAGCCACTACAAAATACTTTTCGTTTAAAGGATAAAAATCCAGAGATTTAAAAACTGCTAAATCTTCCGCTTCTAACGGACTTGTTTTTGAATCAGCATATTCTTTATTTAATTCTTCCTGATATTTTTTGGCCTCAGTCCTATCAAATTGCTTCTGGCTAAAGCCAAAAATACTTTGCAACAAAATAAATGCCATTAGAATACACCTCATCTTCAAATTTTTATGCAAAAATAGCTTAAAAGTTAGAAAGCCACAAAGTCTGAAACAGATAAAATGAAATATACAACAAGCTTTAAAACTAAAATTTTAGTTAAACAACTACAAAAATAGTTGTCAAACTAAAAATATAGTTATATAATTGTATTCAAATTAAATCACTATGGAAAAGCTAACTAACAAAGAAGAAGAAATCATGCAAATATTATGGAAGCTGGAAAAAGCTTTTGTAAAAGAAGTCATGGCCGAAATTAAAGACGAAAAGCCGCACTATAACACGCTTTCTACTATTATTAGAAATCTGGAAGAAAAAGGATATGTGTCGTATAATGCTTTTGGCAAAACGCATCAGTACTTCCCTATTGTGAAAATGGAAGACTATCGCAAAAAGTTTATGAACACTGCTATCGAAACTTATTTTAATAATTCGTATAAAAACATGGTTTCATTTTTTGCGAAAGAAGAAAAAATATCAGCTGATGAATTAAGAGAAATTTTAGCCATGATTGAGAGAAAAGAATAACTATGGAAAATTTATTCCTTTACTTCATCAAAGTAAGTGGCTTAATTGGGCTATTTTATTTAGCCTACATGCTACTTTTAAGAAAAGAAACTTTCTTTACCGCCAACAGATGGTTTTTACTTTCGGGATTATTTATCTCAGCACTACTTCCACTTTACTTTATCACTAAAATAATTTGGGTAGAACCAACTACAGATTCATTTGATTGGTCTAATATTCCAACAACGACCATGAACATTAATCCGGAACCTCAAATCGATTGGTACTTAATTGCTAGTTACATTTATCTAATAGGGACAGTAATTTTTCTACTCAAACTCCTCTTTGATTTTTATAGTTTAACCAAAGTATTTAAAGGTCAAAATAGCAAACAACAAGGAAACTTTAAACTAATTGATATAAATGAAAACATTGCTCCTTTTTCCTTTTTTAAAGCTATTGTCTACAATTCGGCTTTATATACACCAACCGAATTGGAAAATATTTTAGAACACGAAAAAGTACACAGCAGCCAGAATCACAGCGTTGACGTATTAGTAGCACGAATGTTTTGTATTGCTTTTTGGTTTAATCCGTTGATTTGGTTGTATAAAAAAGTCATGGTTCAAAACTTAGAGTTTATTGCTGATAGTGAAGCTTCTAAAAACATATCTGACAAAAAAGCCTATCAATTAACTCTTTTAAAAATAACCACACAGGAAAATTGTGTTTCCATTACCAATCATTTCTATCAATCCTTAATCAAAAAACGAATTATTATGTTGAACCAAAACCAATCTAAAAAATCAAATTCGTGGAAGTATGCTTTAGTATTTCCCGTATTAGTTGCCTTTGTATTTTTATTTCAAATTGAAATAGTTGCACAGGAGAAAGAAGTTCCGAAACAAGAAAACGAAACCAAATCTGAATCTGTTGATTTGAAATCATTCAAAATTGAAAAAGATTTAAGCAATATATCAAAAAACAAAGAAATTTATATCAATGGCGAAAAATCAACCCAAGAAGAACTAGGTAAATTAGATCCTAACGAAATTGAGAAAATTGATGTTGCTACGATTTCGGGTAAAAAGACGATTCTGGTTACTACAAAAACAAAAAAAGAAAATAAAGACATCTCTCCAAAACCTTATGATGTAGTTTATATAGATGGAGAAAAAATTAGTCAATCAGAATTAGAAAACAACTTTGTATTTAGAAATGTAAAAGATGTAAAAATTGTTGAGGGTAAGAAAAACAAAACCTATTACATTACCACCACTAATTCTTCACAAAAAATAGAGAATCATAAGTTTGAATTTATAATTACCAAAAATACTTCTAACGAAGAAATTAAGGAAAAACGCGAACAGATAAAAAACTTACATGACATTAATTTAACTTTTTTTAATATAAAAAGAAACAGCATTGGAGAAATCACAAATATAGAAAGTACGAATGATGTTTTTCCTAGATCCTATAAACAATCTAACAACCCTATCGAAACATTTAAATTCTTTTATGAGAAAAAGACCAACGGAGGATTTACATCAGGATACGAAACACTCAGTAATTCTATAAGTCGTATAATAGATGACAAACGAATTGATTACAAAAAAGCAGTTATTTTAATTGATGGAGAACAGAGCGATTATCAAACTTTAGAAAAATTAAATCCAAAAGATGTTAAACAGGTAATCACAAAAGACATTAATAGTAGATGGCCAGAAAACAAAAAATATTTTGAACTATATGGAGAGAAAGCTTTATATGGAATTCTAATAGCAGTAGAAACTAAAAATTATTTGACAGATATATCAATTAGGTTTTAAGGTCTTGTTTCACTACTATAAAACGAAAATTATCTAAAGACAGTCTATCTCCAAAAACATTTTAAAAAATTAAAAAAAGACGGTTCATCACGAAACCGTCTTTTTTGTATCTTTGAGAAAAACCCTGAAATTATGTTTAAAATTTTAGCCAAAATCAACAAACTACTTTTACCCAGTTTTACAAAACAGGGACTAGATTTATCAAAAGCCAAAAAATGGCAGCTGGCTATTATTGGATATCGCTATTATGTTACTTCAAGAGCAGTAGACTAATACGTTACAGCCGCAAAAATATCGTAACCATTTAATTTTTCGCGACCATTTAAAAAAGTCAATTCCATGAGGAAATTGAGCTGTACAATTTCACCACCTAGTTTTTCAACCAGTTCGCAAACTGCTTTAGCCGTTCCTCCGGTTGCCAGCACATCATCGTGAATCAATACTTTATCCCCTTTTTGAATAGCATCTTTATGAATTTCTAAAATATCCGTTCCGTATTCTAAATCATAAGATACCGAAACCGTATCATAAGGCAGTTTCCCAGGTTTACGTACAGGAACAAAACCGGCATTTAGTTCCTGTGCCAGCAATATTCCAAATAAAAATCCCCTACTTTCAGCACCAACCACTTTATTAATTTTCTGTCCTTTTAAGGATGCTGCTAAAGTTTTTAAACATTCCTGAGTTGCCTGAGCATCATTCAATAGCGGAGTAATATCTTTGAAAAGAATTCCTTCTTTTGGAAAACCTTGAATATCACGGATATAATTTTCTAACTGCATTTTTTTTAGTATTTATTGAAATTTATGCTTGCAAGTTACACATTTATCCCTATATTTGCACCCGCAATCACGTATACAAAACGTCTGCAAAAGGCCTCGTGGCGCAACTGAATAGCGCATCTGATTACGGCTCAGAAGGTTACTGGTTTGAATCCAGTCGAGGTCACAAAACCCCTGATATTTTTATCAGGGGTTTTTTATGCCTGATTGTGACTTTTACCCCTTTAATACCATATTAAAATTCTATAAGATTTTATAAATTAGTTGTAAAAATAAAATCAGTTCTTATCCTTATATTTATTTCTTAATAAAATAACTGCATCATGATAGAATTGATAAAAACGGTACCAAACACTATTGCTGCATTTAGAATCACCGGAGAAGTTTGTCAGGAAGACTATAAGGCTATCGTTATACCGGAAGTAGAAAACCTAATCAAACAGATTAATTACATTAATTTGCTATTGGTTTTAGAGACCGACTTAGAGAATTTCGCAACATGTGCCTGGGCACAGGATGCAATGCTGGGTTTACAAAATATGGGCAGATGGAATAGAGGTGCTATTGTTACTAACTCAGAAACCATAATTACTTTCACAAACGGATTCTGTAATCTGGTTTCCGGTGAATTTAAAGGCTTTAAAAAGGAAGAATATGATCATGCAGTACTTTGGGTTTCAGAAGAATTACTCTTAAACGAGTGAAAATAATCCTATTATTTATTAATTATCTTTTTTTTGTTTGTCAAACTGGTCCAATTCTTCAATAATCACCGAAGCAGCCATATCTATCGTCTGATTTACAATATCTTCTGCATTTCCTTTAAACTGACATCGTTTCGATATTTGTTTATGAGGAAAAATAAAATACAAAAAAATAGTTCCCACAGGTTTCTCCGGGGTCTCACTACCACCGGAAGTACTAAGCCCGGTTATAGCAACACAAATATCAGAAGGTACTGTTCTGCAAAAGTTCTGTGCCATTGCTTCTGTTACTTCGGCCGATTCAGGAGTAAATTTCTCTAACAAATAGTGCGGAACAGCCAGTAAATCTTCTTTCATTCCCCCATCATAACAAACCAATCCACCAATAAGTATCTTACCTGATTGTGGAACTCTGGAGAACTCATAGCACATCTTCCCTGCCGACATACTTTCTACAAATGCTATGCTCCAATTTCTTTTTACAAGTGCATTACTGCATTCTATAACTTTTTGAGATATCATTTTTTTTAGAATTATTTGTGAATAACAACTGAAACCTATTTGATGTCATTTTTTATTAAATGTCTTATACAAAAATAAGACGCTATAAGTACTGCTGTTTTATATAATTATAGCTAACACTTATAAATACTCAAGTTGTATTTCTTTAATTCACTTATAATCCAATAATTAGCATCTTAGAATTATATAATGATTGACTTTAATTGTATAAGTTGTAAGCAAGGTGAAATTGTAATTTTGAAGATAATCAATTATACATTTAGTAATTGACACAGAAAATTCCCCAAATAAACAATTAACAATACTTAAAATCAATACCATGGAAGATGATAAAAAACGGGAAGACAAACCTGCCAACTATACCGACAGCGACTTAAATTCTAACAAACAGCAATTTGAAGAATTTAGCAAAAATCAGCCAAATTTCAATGCGGACAGCAATCCAAATACACTCGCCAACAGAGATAACAAAATGCTTGAGAATTCTGAATTTAACGAAACAAACCATACTTTCAATCCTGATAATACTGAATTGGACGAAGAAATAAACCCTGAAAAGATTGATGAATTTGAAGAATTTGGCGATGAAAAAGAAGACGACATAGCGGATCCTGATTTTAATGAAGAAGAAGACACAGATAATTTAAGCGAATCAGGATATGATGCTGATCTTGGAGTTCAAAAGCGTGATGATTCAAGATTAAAATAAAATTAAAAAAAAGACAACAAATAATATAAAAACTAAAAAGTAATAATTATGGAATCAGGCAAAGTAGTAGGTGCATTACTAACAGGAGTAGCTGTAGGCGCAGTTTTAGGAGCTTTACTAACTTCTGAAAAAGGAAAAGATTTAATAAAAAAAATTGTAGAACTGGAATCGGATGGCTTTAACACCATAAAAGATCTCATCAGTGAATTTACAGGAAATGTTTCTGATTCAGATACATCACACACATCTAATCCTCCTTTATAAATTTTTTCACATACACAGACATTGTAAATAAATTATTTGCAAAAAAAATTAAAATTATGGAAACAAGAACACAATCTTCAGCGTCAATGAAAGCGCATAAACCAATGATTAAAAATAATGTTTCAACTCTGGAACGTATAATAATGGTTACCAGCGGTGCTTACCTCCTATATAACGGTCTTGCACAAAAAGAAAAAAACCTGACGAAAAGCAGCCTTGGAGGCAGTATGTTGCTAAGAGGAATTAGTGGCTACTGTCCGGTTTATGATGCAGTAGATCATTTAAAAAATGACAAAGCTCATAATGTTAATATCCGATTGAGCAGCACTATCAATAAACCCGTTAGTGAAGTATATGCGTTTTGGAGAAATTTAGAGAATCTGCCTAAATTCATGAATCATTTAGAATCTGTTAAAACTATTAATTCCACTATTTCTGAATGGACTGCTAAAGGTCCGGCAGGAATTGGTTCGCTAAGCTGGAAAGCCGAAATAATCAAAGATGAAAAAGAAAAGCTTTTAAGTTGGCATTCCTTACATGACGCCTCAATTGAGAATGCGGGAAAAGTGGTTTTTAAGCCTAAAGGCAAAGGAACAGAACTGGATATTACTATTTCTTATCATGCTCCTCTTGGCATAGCAGGCGAAAAAGCAGCCAGACTTTTAAATCCGTTTTTTGAGAAAATGGTACGTGATGATGTTCAGAATTTAAAATGTTATTTGGAATCCGGACATAATTAATTAGCATATACTTTTTCAATTGTAAACAGAAAACCTGCCATGAGCAGGTTTTTTTTATTATAAATAATTATCATTTACAGGGCAATAACAAAAAAAACTATACCCTAAATTAAATCATGTTTAATAATTTAAATATTCCTCAAAACCATAAAATTTTATCAAACCCTCTTTTTTTTAGAAATCTTAAACGGATTATCAGCAAGTATTCTGAAGAAGTCATGTCCAATACTTCTGTTTGAGCAAATAAATATTGAATAAAAAAGAAAAAGCTGTTGAATATCTCAACAGCTTTCATTTTCATAAAAAATAATTTCTATTTATTTTTCTGCATTTCTTGAATTCTTTTAGCTTCAGTAAGATGAGCAGTTAAAGGACTAATCTG
The DNA here is from genome assembly GCF_046000495.1 of Flavobacterium plantiphilum. Lineage (NCBI taxonomy): Bacteria > Pseudomonadati > Bacteroidota > Flavobacteriia > Flavobacteriales > Flavobacteriaceae > Flavobacterium > Flavobacterium plantiphilum. The sequence goes on along the minus strand of NZ_JBELQA010000010.1, from coordinate 82,715 downwards.
ATTAGCAGCCCAGGTTTTAATATCAGCATCATTAGCTTTTTCAGCAATTTTTTCCATTTTATCAATTGCATCCTGATGACCGTCTACCATCATATCAGCAAACTTTTTATCAAAATCTTCAGCTGATTCATCTTTCAGTTTATTGTATTTATCGCGACCATCTTCAGTAATTGACGAAGGTAAAATAATTGCTTTTTTATCCGCTAATGTTTTTGTTTCTTCCAAAGCTTTTTCATGGTCAGTAACCAGCATTTTTCCAAATTTTTTAACGTCCTGACTCATACCTTTTTCCTGAGCCAGCTTTCCAATTTCAATTTCGCATAAATTTATAGCCGCTGCATCTACTAAATGATCAGCATCATCTTCAACATTTTCATTTTGTATGTTGGCTTCATTTTGTTCTTCTGCCACTTCTTTTGGATCTTCTTGTTTTGATTCATTTTTACAAGAATTCAATGTAAATAATGCTAAGGCTGCACCTAAAATAATTTTACTTAATATAATCTTTTTCATAATATTATGTTTTTAAAGTTTAATTCAAAACTACTTTTTTATGCGCTATAACATTTTACAATATTTTTTATAAATTTTATACTATTTGTAGATTGAGCTAGATTTTGCGAATGAAAAACAAGATATATACATTTTGGATTCTTATAAAACCTGAGTAGTTTTATAGACTTGTATAGGCGCAGCCAATAAATTTTCGCTAGCTGTGATAAAATCTTTTAAATAGGACTGCTCATTATGTATATCCAGTCCTGCCTGATCTTTCCATTCTTCCCAAATGATAAATACAGTATCGGTATAATGCAAATCATAACGGATACACGCTGCTTCTTTTCTTGTATTGGCAACAAGATTATGAACCATTTCTTTAACTGTTTCTGTAGTTTCTATTTTGCTTTTTATAATAGCTGTAATTGAAATCATAGTGTTATAATTTTAATATTCTAATAACTAATTTAGTTGATTTAACACTCCTAATAACAGAAGTTAAACCTTATTTTTACCATAAATATCGCTTTAATTATTTAAAAATAAAAACTCATGGAAAAAAGAGCCCATCAATACAAACTTACGCTGGAATATTTGAAAGATGCAAAAGGAGAAGCTGTTTCAGAAACCCCTATCGAACTTTTATTTGAAAATCACGATAATATTTTTTCTATTATCGAAAGACAGAAAGACAAAAATTTATTTGGAAATAAACAACAGGCTACCGAATTTACCATTGGATTAAAACTCTTTAGCGAAGTTATGCTTAAAAACCGAAAAGATCCTTTGTTTGAAGAATTAGGTCCTGCTTTCAGCGTATTTATGAAAAAACTTAAAGGCATTCCTCAAAGCGAATCAGAATAAATAAAAAAGAGTATTAAATCCCGAAGATTCAATACTCTTTTTAAAATTTTGAGAATGATTATTTTATTTAGAATAAGCCACCGCAACTTGTTTACTTGAACCTAAACCTTCAATACCTAATTCTATAACATCCCCTCCTTTTACATAAACAGGTTCCGGTTTAATCCCTAAACCAACTCCCGGAGGTGTTCCTGTACTGATGATATCACCAGGAAGTAATGTCATAAACTGACTTAAATAATGTACTAAAAATGGAATTTTAAACACCAGATTAGAAGTGTTACTGTCTTGGAATTTTTTACCATTTACAGTTAGCCACATCGATAAATTATTCACATCGGCAATTTCATCCTGAGTAGCCAAAACAGGCCCGAGAGGTGCAAACGTATCACAACCTTTTCCTTTAGCCCATTGTCCGCCCATCTCAATTTGAAATGCTCTTTCGCTGTAATCATTTAATAAAGCATATCCGGCTACATAATCTAAAGCTTCCGCTTCTTCTACATAACTTGCTTTTTTACCTACTACAAAAGCTAATTCTACTTCCCAATCCGTTTTTTCGCTTCCTTTAGGAATGATTACATTGTCATTTGGTCCACACAAAGAAGTCGTTGATTTGAAGAAAATGATAGGCTCTGTGGGAATTGGAGCACCCGTTTCATGGCAGTGATCTACATAATTTAAACCAATACAAATAATTTTTGAAGGTCTTGCAACCGGAGAACCTAAACGAATATCAGCAGCTACTTCCGGAAAAGAAGTTCCGCTTTCAATAGCTGTTTTTAATTTTTCTAAACCATTATTTTCAAAAAATGATTCGTTATAATCACTCACAATAGAAGAAACATCATATCTTTTTTCTCCAATTAAAATTCCTGGTTTCTCGCTGCCCTCGGCTCCAAAACGTATTAATTTCATTTCTTTATATTTTTTTAAAAGTTACTAAGTTATTGAGTTTTTCAGTTTCTAAGTTCTTTTATCTTATTACTTAATAGCTTAGATTCTTAGCCTTTTCTTAGTTTCCAGCTTAGAAACTGATCAGCTTAGAATCTTAGCAACTCTTTTTTTAATTATTTAATTTGATAAATCCCCCATCAATCGGATAATCTGATCCGGTAATAAATCCGGCTTCATCACTGGCTAAAAACAAGGCTAAAGTAGCAATTTCTTCCGGTTTTCCCATTCTCCCGATAGGCTGTGATTTTGATAATTTATCAAATATTTCAGCTTCTTTGCCCGGATAATTTTTAGCAATAAATCCATCTACAAATGGGGTATGCACACGAGCAGGAGAAATAGAATTGCAACGAATGTTTTCATTAATATAATCCTTAGCAACAGATAAAGTCATCGACATTACCGCGCCTTTAGCAGTTGAATAAGCAAAACGGTCAGGAATACCAACCCACGAAGCAATCGAAGCTAAATTAACAATTGATCCTCCGCCGGATTTACGAAACTGTGGAATAGACGCAAACAAACAGTTGTAAACTCCTTTTACATTCACATCCATAATCCGGTCAAAATCAGCTTCAGGAGTCGTATCTACTTTACCTACATGCGCAATTCCTGCATTATTTACTAAAATATGAATGTTTCCAATTTTTTCAAAAGCAGCAACCACCTCATCGTGTTGAGCAACATTACAGGCGTGAGCAAAAACTTTTCCACCTTCGGCCGCAATTTCTTCAACAGTAGATTGGGCACTTTCGGCGGTTAATTCTAAAATATGAACTTCTGCGCCTTGTTTTGCAAATAAAACAGAGATTGCTTTCCCTATTCCACTACCTCCTCCGGTAATGACTGCTTTTTTATTTTTTAATGAGAACATTTTAATTGTAGTATTTAATTATTAAAAATGAATATCTTATTTTCAAAAGGACAAATTTATGAATAAACCGCTCGTTTTAAGAGATAAAATTGCATTAATTTTATTTTCTGTTGTACATAAAAAACAATTTCTTTTTTGCAAAGAAACAAATATTACAATTTGCTAATCAACAGATTACACCTTAAAATAGGTTTTAAAATTCAGGAAATAAAGGTACTATCCTATATTACCACATAATAATTCGATTTTATCCTTATCTAATTATTATTTATCTTTGACCACTTATGAAACTTGAAAAAACTAAAATATCATCTTATCTTAATAGTGCCATTTCAGTACTCTCAAGAGAGGAAGCTTTTTTCCAGGCACCTTTCCATTCTCATCCGGAATTGGAATTAGTCTATGTCAAAGAAAGTTTTGGCAAACGGATTATAGGAAATTCAGTCAGCAATTTTGAAGCAGGAGATATGGTTTTTCTGGGTTCTGACATACCTCATGTATGGCTGAATGATGAAATTTACTATCATAATCTCAACAAATTAAAAGCCAAATCTATTGTAGTTTATTTCAACAAAGATATTTTTGGACCTGCTTTTTATGAACTGAATGAAGCTAAAAAAATCAATTCCCTGTTTGAAAAAGCTAAAAAAGGCTTATCGGTTACAGGAAAAACAAATCAGCTGATTGCTCAGAAGTTAGAACAATTAGTACTTAAAAAAGATTTCGAAGTTATTATAGGTCTTTTTGAAATTTTATCTGTTCTTTCCGAATCTGCTGATATTGAATTTATAAATCCGGAAAGCTATTTTCCTGCTAATGAATCTTTTAAAAAAGACCGTCTTAGTGAAGTTTATCAATATATTAAAGAAAATTACAAAAAAGAAATTTCATTAGATGAAGTTGCTCAGATTGCCAGCTTAACTCCTACCTCATTCTGCAGAATGTTTAAGTCTAAGACTAAGAAAAATTTCATTGAATACCTCAACGAAATACGCATTTCTAACGCCTGCAAACATCTTATAGAAAGTGACATGAGCGTTTCGGAAATCGCTTATGAATGCGGTTATAAAACCGTTTCTAATTTCAATAAATTATTCAAAAAAAACACCGGAAATACACCTAAGGAATACAAAAATAAAATAGCGCGTTAAATTTAAATCCCGTTTTAAATTTATCAAAATTAATTTCCCCAACCCTAAAGTATGTAATTTTGATAAATTTTCAAGAAATTTTCCACCCTTTAGGGTTGGGGAAGAAAATTCAAAAAGCCTCTTACTTAAAACGCATACACTACATTAAAACCACCATAATAATTAACCGGATTTCCGGGATAATAGAAACGGGCCGGAACAGTACCAAAACCTACTGCATTTGGCAAAATACTGGCTGCATATTTTTCATTCAGCGCATTTTGAATTCCCATATTGAGTTCCATTTTTACGTTTTTAAGAATATAAAAAGCATATCCGGCTTTGATGTCTAAAAGTTCATATCCCGTAGTTTCTTTCGAATTGGCATCATCAAGATACATCTTCCCTGTTAGGCGGTATGAAGCATTAAAATTGAATCCTTTGTCACTAACAAAATCAAATCCGAAATTAAATTGCGTATCAGGCACGGCCGGCAATAAATTACCCGAATAATCAATATCATTATCTACAAAATCTTTAAACTCAAAACGGTTGATAGTTGCCGAAAAATAAGGATTCAATTGAATATCTGAACAAGGCCTGAATTTATAGTTCAGTAAAAACTCTATTCCTTTATGCGAACTCTCTCCTGCATTAATCCCCACGTACTGATCTTCCGCAATACGGCGTGCTACTAATAAATCATTGATTTGAGTGGAATAAAAAACCAATTCCGTATAAAGCTTTTTCTCTAAAAAATTTGCTTTAAAACCCACTTCATAATTAACCCCTTTTTCCGATTGTAAATCTGTATTAAGATTCCCATCGGGAGTTAATGTTTCAGCCACAGAAGGAACTGAGAATCCTTTGCTAAAGGAAACATACACATTTTTAGCTTCCCCAATTTTATATGAAAGTGCCAATCTTGGAGACCAAACCGAACCAAAAGTGTATTGTTCTTTCGGATTTTCACCGCTTAAAAACACATCCTGCTGACTGTAATTTGTAGTATTAAAAGCCAAACCGGATTCTAAATTCAACTTATCAGAAAGTTTCGTTTCCATTTGGATAAATCCATTCCAATATCCTCTTTTTTGTTCCATTTCACTAAATTGATCCCCCTGAATACTGCCTTGTCCCGGATAAGACTGATATAAATTTCTAAAAAGGGAGAAAGCATAATTTTCGGTCATCAATTCTGTCCCCAGACTTATGGTGTTAGGCAAAGAAAATAAAGAAGCTTCATAATTTACTTTAGCTCTAAAGCCGAGCATTTTTGTTTTTTCTTTCAATATATCAAAAGGACGAGGCTCATAAGCTTCTTTAAAATTAGAAAAAAGACTCACGTCAGCCGACCAGTTTTTTGAAAACTGATGTTCAAATCCAACTCCTGCCAGCACTTTATCATAAGATTCAAATCCCCGTGCAGCCAGCCAGGTGGACGCAGCCGACTCAGGTTTGGTATTAAAAGCGGTTTCACTTATCGAACTCGGGATATACGCTTTTAAGCGGGTGGCAATTCCAAAAAATGAAAGTATAGATTTTTCAGATAATTTTTGTTTTCCAAATAGATTTACAGATTGGCGGTTATAATCACTATTATCACGATAACCGTTTTGTTGTAAATTACTGTAATTAGCAAAAATACCGGATTGTGAATCACTGTAACCGGCGGATACAATTTGTTTTACCAAACCAAAACTTCCAAAAGTAGTAGCTGTTTTTGCAAAAGAAGTTTCTGTATCCAATGGCTTTGCCCTCAAACTGATAACCCCTCCTAATCCCGCGCCAAAACTGCTTGAATTAGGTCCTTTTATAATTTCAACTCCGCCTAAAACCTCTAAATCTATATCTTCTAAAGCAGTTTCACCTTCAGCATTAGAAAGAGGAATTCCTTCAAAATAAGCTTTAATTTTAGCTGTTCCGTATTGTGTTCTCGCTCCTATTCCTCTAATGGTAATTCTGTTGGTATTCAAAGCTCCTTGCTGCATAAAAACTCCCGGAACTTTATTAAGAACAGGAGTCAGGATTACACCGTCAGCCTGATTGATTTCTTTCTCAGTAATAATGGAAACAGCTGCTGCTGAATGCTGAATTGAATTCCGTATAGGAGCATTCATTACCTTCAATTCTGATAAAGAAACAGTATCTTTTTTTACTTGTCCAAAAACGGTTGTACAAAAAAACAACATTAGAAAAAAAAGAAGCTTAAAAAATGTATTTCTGTTTAGTGTCATTAGTATATTGATAATTCTAATCATTTGGATAGAAGATTTCAAATTTATTGTTTTATTCCCAATCATATTTAATAAAAAATTGATTTTTATATAAAATTTAAAAACTATAAGAAGTTAAATTTCAAAACCTTATTTTTATATTTCTTAATCTCAATGTTAAAAATTATGTTCTAAAAAAAAACTCCGGATTGCTCCGGAGTTTAATATATCGAAAATAGAAAAATCTATTTTATCATTTCAATTTTTTGTACTTCTTCTTCATTTATACTGTCGAAGAATCCTTGTTCATTCATCCAGTCATCACTGAAAACTTTACTCATATAACGAGAACCGTGATCAGGAAAAATAGCAATTACGTTACTATTTTTATCAAATTCACCTTCATCTGCATATTGCTTTATCGCCTGTAAAACAGCTCCTGAAGTATACCCTACAAATAATCCTTCTTTTCGGGTAATTTCTCTGGCTGAATGGGCGCTCTCTTCATCAGTTACTTTCATGAATTTATCAATCATGTCAAAATCGGTAGCTGATGGAATCAGGTTTTTACCTAAACCTTCAATTCGGTAAGGGTAAATTTCGTCAGTATGAAACTCTCTGGTTTCATGGTATTTTTTCAATACTGAACCAAAAGCATCCACACCAAGAACTTTAATATTCGGGTTTTGTTCTTTCAAATATTTAGCAGTTCCGGAGATAGTTCCTCCCGTTCCGCTACAGGCAACTAAATGGGTTATTTTACCATTAGTCTGTTTCCAGATTTCAGGTCCGGTTGTATTATAATGGGCATCAATGTTTAGCTGATTGAAATACTGATTAATATAAACCGATCCTTTGGTTTCTTCATGCAGTCTTTTTGCTACGCTGTAATAGGAGCGTTCGTCATCGGCAGATACGTGTGCCGGACAAACATAGACTTTTGCACCTAAACTGCGGAGCATGTCTATTTTATCTTTAGATGATTTAGAACTTACAGCTAATATGCAATTATATCCTTTTATAATACTCACCATTGCTAAACTAAAACCAGTATTACCTGATGTAGTCTCAATGATAGTATCCCCCGGAGATAATATACCTTTTTTTTCTGCTTCTTCAATAATGTATAAAGCAATCCTATCTTTTGAGGAATGTCCCGGATTAAAAGCTTCTACCTTAGCATAGAAATTACCTTCTAAATTTTCGGTGACTTTGTTTATCTTGATAAGAGGTGTATTTCCTATCAGTTCTAAAACATTATTATAAGCATTTATTTCTTCTTTCATAAAAAAATAGTTAATCAAGATTAAGTTTTATTTAACCTGGATACGCAGCAAATTTAACAAAAAAAAACTAATTACTTTTTAATTTTTTCCAAATCTAATAAAAAACTAAATTCTTTTGCTAATTCTTTTAGTGCTTCAAACCTTCCTGAAGCCCCTCCATGCCCTGCATCCATGTTGGTATCCAGATACAAAACAGTATCCTCTTTTTTATTTACTCTCAGCTTTGCAACCCACTTCGCTGGCTCCCAATATTGTACCTGAGAATCATGTAAACCCGTAGAAACATACATATTAGGGTAATATTGTTCTCTTATATTATCATAAGGAGAATAAGATCTCATGTACTGATAATATTTTTTAACATTTGGATTCCCCCATTCGTCATACTCTCCTGTAGTTAACGGAATAGTATCGTCTAACATTGTGGTCATTACATCTACAAATGGAACCTGAGCAATTACCCCGTTATACAATTCAGGGGCTTCATTAACAATCACCCCCATTAACAATCCGCCGGCAGATCCTCCTTCTGCATATAAATGTTCCGGTGATGTGTATTTTCGCTCAATCAAATATTTCGAACAGTCAATAAAGTCGGTGAAAGTATTTTTCTTTTGAAGCAATTTTCCATCTTCATACCACTGCCTTCCTAAATCTTCTCCGCCACGAATGTGTGCAATAGCATAAATAAACCCTCTGTCTAATAAGGATAAACGCGTAGATGAAAAATAGGCGTCCATAGAATGCCCATAAGAACCGTAAGCATAAAGCAATAAAGGATTTTTACCATCCTTTTTTAATCCTTTGCGATAAACCATCGAAACAGGAACTTTGGTTCCGTCCTTAGCAGTAGCCCAGACACGCTCTTCTTTGTAATTATTCTTGTCAAATTTACCTCCTAAAACCTCTTGCTCTTTTTTAATTTCCTTTTCTTTTGTGCGCATATTAAAATCAATCACTGATGAAGGAGTTGCCATTGACTGATAACTATAACGCAGAATTTCAGTTTCAAAATCCACATTGGTCGAGGTATATGCAGTGTATGTTTCACTGCCAAAAGGCAAATAATATTCTTCACTGCCATCCCAACTCCTAATTCTGATTTTATTCAAACCTCCGGTACGCTCTTCAAGCACTAAATAATTGGAAAAAATCTCAATATCTTCTAATAAAACATCCTCACGATGTGCAATAATTTCAACCCAGTTTTCTGCCGAAGTCGCTTCTTCATGAGTTTTCATCAGTTTAAAATTCTCAGCATCATCTTTATTGGTTAAGATATAAAAACTATCCTGATAATGATTGATACTGTATTCTACCCCTCTTTTTCGCTTTTGAAAAATCTTAAATTTTCCATCGGGATTATCAGCATTCAAAATACGATACTCTGTAGTCAGGGTACTTCCCGACTCTATTGCTAAATATTTTCTGGATTTTGATTTGGATATATCCACACTAAAAGTGTCGTCTTTTTCAAAATAAACTAAGACATCTTCCACTTGGGTTGTTCCCAATTTATGTTTAAAAATTTTATCGGAACGCAAAGTCACCTCGTCCTGGCTGGAATAAAAAATGGTTTTGTTATCATTTGCCCAAACTGCAGATCCCGTTACTCTTTCTATTTTATCTTCAAGAATTTCGTTAGTCACTAAATTCTTTACCTGAATAGTGTAAATACGTCTCCCAATAATATCCGTACTAAAAATAGCCAGTTTATTATCAGGGCTTATACTCATTCCTCCCAATTTAAAATAGGGCTGCCCTTGTGCCATCACGTTACAGTCAAAAAGGATTTCTTCTTTTGCCGAAAGGCTGCCTTTTTTTCGGGAATATATAGGGTAATTTTGACCTGTTTCATATCGGGTAATATAATAATAGCCATTGTATAAATAAGGAACTGACTGATCGTCTTCTTTTATACGCGCTTTCATTTCTTCAAACAATATGTTCTGAAAATCCTGCGTATGAGCCGTCATCTGCTGGTAATATTCATTCTCTTTGTTCAGATAATCAATAACTTCCGGATTCTCCCGGTCTTTCAGCCAGAAATAATTATCGATTCTAAGGTCTCCAAACTTTTCTAATTCAGTAGGTATAATTTTAGCAACTGGAGGTTGTAATTTTTCTATCATTAGTATTTATTGACATTTTTATAATAGTTGGCACAAAAGTAGGGGAAACAAATACTAATCCGCCCTCCTTTTTCATCAATTTTAACATTGTAATACCCGTAAAAATAGTAAATTCGTGAACTAATTTAATTAAAAAAAATAAAAATGGATTTAATGGGAATGATGGGTAAGTTAAAAGAAACCCAAAATAAAATTGAAGAGACTAAAAAACGTCTGGATACGGTACTTGTTGATGAACAAAGCACAGATGGCTTACTGAAAGTTACCATGACTGCCAACAGAAAAATAAAATCCATCACGATTGCCGATGAATTACTGGAAGACAAAGAACAACTGGAAGATTATATGATTCTGGTAATGAATAAAGCCATCGAAAAAGCAACTAAAGTAAACGAAGCGGAACTGGATGCTGTGGCCAAAATGGATATGCCAATGATTCCGGGAATGGATAATCTTTTTAAGTAAAAAGTTAGGTGTTAGCGGTAATTATGAAAACGACCAAACTGATTATAGCTTTTTTGACATCTTGCTTTTTGACAAGTTGTTTTATGGGTGCTGGAACACTTGGCGGTTTTGACACAAGGATGTTTCCGACTTCAAAGCGAAAACTTGTTCAAGGAATTGACACATTATTTTCCAAATATCCCAACTATAAAATTCCTGACAAATGGAAATCTCGTGACGATTGGAAAGAGAGAGGTTATGACTTTTTAGACAGTAGAATATTTTATTTCCCATCTGACCCAGAAGAAATGTATTATGTAACTTTTTATGGTGACGCTAATGACTCGATTCAGCTTGACACGACAAAAACTGGAATTTCTATCCGAGCAGTTGAAAATGCTACATCTGGTTGGACACTTGAGGACAACACTTCTTCATCAGACAAGAAAAGAATAGAAGCAAGATTTGACAAAGAAATCATTTCTAAACTTGAACAATATACAGGAACAAAAGCAACAAGAGAAAAATAACTACCGCTAACACGGGTTTTGCGTCAGGCGGGGTGACGTACAAACTTGGAGCTTTGTGCTTCTATTCGAGTTCAGTGCAGGTTGACAGTTTTGTGCTCCGAAACCCGCCCAAACGCAAAGCCCGAAAACGTTATGAGTTATGGAGTAGAAGTTTTGCACTTCACAAAGAACCTTAACTCATAACTCACAACTCATAACTCACAACTTATAACTCATAATTTAGACAACGTTTCAATCACATACGTATGCATCACTTCCCTATAATCTAAATGAGTGACGATGCGCAATTTTCTATTTCCTACTGAACTTATGGAAATATTTTTTTGTTTCAGTTTTTCTATTAAAAGCTCATCCTGAAATTCCGGAACCAGTGAAAAAATCAAAATATTCGTTTCTACATGCTCCACTGTAGCAACCCATGGTTTCTTCTTCAGAACATTCGCAAGTTCCTTTGCACGTCTGTGATCTTCTGTCAATAATTTAATGTTATTTTCTAAAGCATAAATAGCTCCCGCAGCCAAATAACCTGACTGACGCATTGCTCCTCCTAATATTTTTCTAATACGCAAAGCACGCTGAATAGTCTTTTTATCACCCAATAAAACAGATCCTACAGGCGCTCCCAGTCCTTTAGAAAAACAAACCGAAATCGTATCAAATACTTTCCCGAAATCTTTTGGGTTCTGCCTTTTAGCAACCAAAGCATTCCAGATTCGGGCACCGTCTAAATGCAGCTTTAAATTATTGGCATCACAAACCGCTTTTATTTTTTGCAGTTCTTCCATTTCGTAGCAAGCTCCGCCACCTACATTAGTAGTATTCTCAATACACACCAGACTCGTTAACGGACTGTGATAAAAATCAGGTTTATTAATAGCTCCCGCCACTTGTTTTGCAGTAATCATCCCGCGGTTTCCTTCCAGCAAACAGCAGGAAACACCACTATTGAAAGAAACACCACCACCCTCAAAATGAAAAATATGCGAATATTTATCAGCTATTAACTGTTCGCCGGGCTGAGTATGCAGTTTAATGGCCGTTTGGTTTGCCATTGTACCCGTGGGAAAAAACAAACCTGCCTCCATCCCGAAAATCGCTGCTACTCTGTCCTCTAATTCTGTAACTGTAGGATCTTCTTTGTAAACATCATCCCCTACATCAGCATTAAACATATACTGTAACATTTCGTAGGAAGGTTTTGTTACTGTGTCACTAACTAAATTTATCTGCATTTTTATATTTTTTATAGAGATACATGGACTGTAGTCCCTACGTGATTTTTTTTATTATTTTTGTGCAACAAAATTACATAATTTATGACAACTACCGAACAAATTAAAGGTATTGTGGAGCGCCTTGGTGCGTTGAGGAGGTATCTTTGACGTCGATGCTAAACTTATCGAAATTGCTAACGAAGAAGAGAAAACTTTTGCTCCCGATTTTTGGAACAACGCAAAGGAAGCGGAACTTATTGTAAAAAATCTCCGAAACAAAAAAAAGTGGATCGAAGACTATGATAAAGCTGTTGCGCTAACGGACGAGCTACAACTGGCTTATGAATTCTACAAAGAAGGTGAACTCACAGCCGAAGAGCTTGACGAACAATATCAACTGACTCAAAATCATATTGAAGGCATCGAATTCAAAAACATGCTTTCAGATGAAGGAGACACTTTAAGTGCTGTTTTGCAAATTACAGCCGGAGCCGGTGGAACCGAAAGTTGCGACTGGGCTTCCATGCTGATGCGTATGTACATGATGTGGGGCGAAAAATACGGTTTCAAAATAAAAGAACTCAACTATCAGGAAGGCGATGTAGCGGGAATCAAAACTGTAACTTTAGAATTTGAAGGCGATTATTCTTTTGGCTACCTAAAAGGTGAAAACGGCGTACACCGACTGGTGCGTATTTCTCCGTTTGACAGTAATGCCAAACGTCATACTTCATTTGCTTCCGTTTATGTTTATCCGTTAGTAGATGACAGTATCGAAATTGATATTAATCCTGCCGATATTGAAATTACCACATCCCGTTCCAGTGGTGCCGGAGGACAAAACGTAAATAAGGTAGAGACTAAAGTACAGTTGTATCACAAGCCTACCGGAATCCAGATTCAGTGTTCGGAGACCCGCTCCCAACAGGACAACAGGCAGCGTGCCATGCAAATGCTTCGTTCTCAGTTATATGAAATCGAACTGAAAAAGAAACAGGCACAACGCGCCGATATTGAAGCCGGGAAAATGAAAATCGAATGGGGTTCGCAAATCCGAAACTACGTGATGCAGCCTTATAAACTGGTTAAAGATGTTCGTACAGGCTATGAAACCAGTAACGTTGACGGCGTAATGAACGGTGAAATCGACGAATTCCTCAAAGCCTATCTGATGATGATGGGACAAAAAGAAGAAGAATAGATTTTTAATCGAAATCTTCTGTTCTACTGCTTTTTTAGACAAAATTTAAAATTCTTAAAATAATCAAACCCGACAGTCAACAGATTGGTCGGGTTTATTATTTTATAAAAATAAAATCTTGTACGTTAGTAAATGTTGTAGTTTTTTAATTACATTTACGTTTAACAAAATCCAGAAAATTAGTTTTTAGATGAAAAATACTTTACTCCTTCTTATATTATTCGGTTCAATGCTGACATTTGCCCAGAAACCGGTTTTTGCAACTGCTAAAATTAAAGCCGTTACTGTTTATTTGAATGCCGCAGAACTCACTCAAAATACTTCGGTAAATCTTCCGGCAGGAACAACTGAAGTCGTTATTAAAAATATTGCTAATCATCTCAATCAAAACACCATTCAAATTGCCGCTCCTGCTTCTGTAACTGTTATGTCGGTACAGTTTACTAATAATTATATTTCAGAATTTGAACCTGACGAAAGTAATCCTCTGATAAAAAAAGTGAGAGACAGTGTCAGCTGGGTAAAAAAAGAAATCAAACGAATTCAGATTTTAAATAATGCTAACAAACAAACCATTGCTCTTTTAGACAATAACCAGTCGGTTACAGGAGTGAATACAGGACTGAATGTTGCCGAATTAATCAAACTCGTCGATTATTCAAAAGCCAAAAGAACGGAACTCGACAATACAATAACTGACTTACAGGAAAAAGAAGAATTTTGGAATAAAAGACTAACCGAATTAAATAATAAGTTAGCATTCAACACAAAAAATGAAGAAAAATCTGCAAGCGGAAAACTCATTCTGCAGGTGATGAATACTATAGCCGGAAACATCCCTTTCGATATTAGTTACATCACTAATTCAGCAACCTGGAAACCCTTTTACGAACTGCGTGCCGAAAACATCAAAAATCCAATTAACATGATGTATAAAGCACAGGTTTTCCAAAATTCCGGAATGGACTGGAAAAAAGTAAAACTGACTTTATCAAGCGGTAACCCCAACCAGAATAATCAGGCACCACAATTACAGCCATGGTTTTTAAGATATTCACAACCAGAATATATTTCAAATGCTTTACAAGGAAAAGTTTCTGGAATCCAAGTAGCTCCTAAAGAAGGGTTAAAAGAAGTCGTTGTTACAGCAGACAAAAAACTGAATAAATCCGATATTTCGCAATACACCAGCATTAATGAAAACCAACTGAATGTTTCCTTTGATATTGACATTCCTTACGACATATTATCCAACTGGAAAGCACACAGTGTTTCATTAAAAGAAATAAAACTACCGGCTGCCTACACCTATTATGCGGCTCCAAAAGCAGACAAAGAAGCCTTTTTACTAGCCGAAATAAGTGATTACTCCAATTATAATTTATTAGAGGGAGAAGCCAATATTATTTTTGAAGGCATGTATGTTGGAAAAACAAATGTAAACCCAAATCAGACTGCCGATACTTTAAAATTAAGTATGGGTAGAGATAAAAAAATAGCTATTACACGCGAAAAGATAGCGGATAAATCCGGTACAAAATTCCTCTCTGCTTACAAAGAACAAACTTTTACCTATGATATAACAGTCAAAAACAACAAAAAAGAAGAAGTGGCTATAGCGCTGGAAGACCAGTATCCATTAAGCACAGACAAAGAAATTACAGTTGAACTTACCGATAACGGAAGAGCCAGAGTAAATGAAGAAACCGGGAAACTAAGCTGGGATTTAAAACTTTCGCCCAATGAAACCAAAAAAATCAGAATAAGTTATAAAGTCAAATATCCAAAAGACAAAAACATAAGCAATTTGTATTAAGCTAAGCCCGACAGTTTTATTATTGTCGGGTTTTATTTTGAAAACATAATTATTAAATTTGCCAGCCAGCCAGTCTTTCTTTCTTCTTTTTTTCTCACAACTCACAACCCCTAACTCCTAACTTATAAATGACCGAGTATTTCTTTGACCAACATTACAACGACATCCGCTATGGTCAGGAAGCGCTGAACCTTAAAGAATTTGAATCCTGCACATTTACCAATTGCGTTTTTTCCGATTGCAATCTAATGGGAGTTACGTTTATTGATTGCCAATTCAACGATTGTATTTTCAATCATGCTAAAATCAACCATACTGCTTTCAGAACCGTGTTTTTTAACGATTGCCAAATCAAAGAAGTCAATTTTGCCATGAGCGACAAACTCATCTTCGAAATGCATTTTGACTATTGCAGCTTAGATTTCTCTAAATTCTACGCTCTGAAACTAAAAGGCATTAGTTTCAATAATTCCAGCCTCATTGCGGTTGATTTTATGGCTGCCGATTTAACCAGAGCACAATTCTACAACTGCGATTTATACCGCGCCGAATTTGAAAAAGCCATAGCCAACAAAGTCGATTTTAGAACGAGTTATAACTATACCATCGACCCTGAAAAAACCAAACTCAAAAAAGCACAATTTGCTCTCGAAGGCGTAAAAGGATTGCTATACAAACATGGGATTATTGTGGAGTAATTTTTTTAGAGCACGATCATTTTGTTCTCAGAATATTTTCCTGCGAATTTCCACTCTCCCTTTTTATTCTGTCAGGCTGATCTTGTCGAAGCCCCAAATCTGCTGTCTGCTTGCAACGGGCACCAAAGTAAATTAGAAAACAAATCGTAGCATTTACAATACTCTTTATCCATTAGTCGTAAAACCCGGATAACAGGTCATTCCGCCATCAACAAAAATAGTAGTCCCGTTGATATATTCTGACTCGTCCGAAGCCAGCCACACCGCAGCGCTCCCTATATCCTCCGGAATCCCAATACGCTTATAAGGAATCAGTTCGTTGAGTTTCTTTAGTGAATCCTCGGTATCCCATGCCGCTCTGTTAATCTCTGTTTGGATCGCTCCGGGAGCAATACTGTTGCAGCGCACTTTATAATGGGCATATTCCTGACAAATACTCTCCATCAGCATCACAATAGCCCCTTTGGAAGCAGCATAATTGGCATGCCCTGCCCACGGAATAATCTGATGAACAGAACTCATGTGGATAATTTTTCCTATAGATTTTGAAACCTCAGGACGCATCCCACGGCGCAGGAATTCCCTAATCGCTTCTCTGGCACATAAAAACTGCCCGGTCAGGTTCACATCAATCACTAACTGCCAGTCGGCAAGGGACATTTCATGCAAGGCGGCATCCTTTTGCAGTCCCGCATTAGGCACACAAATATCAACCGTCCCAAAATGGTTAACCGTTTGCTTAAACATCGCCTGAACCTGATCTTCCTTGCTCACATCACAGCGTATCGCTATCGCATCCCCACATAAATTGTCCAGCGAAATTCGATGCGCTATTTCTTCTGCAGCCTCAGGATGCGAAACATAATTCACCACTACATTAGCACCATCACGGCCTAATCCCGTGGCCACCGCTTCTCCTATTCCGGAACTCGCTCCGGTTACTATCGCGGTTTGTCCCGCCAGTCTGTTATTTGGATTTTGCATACTACTTCCATTTTAAAATTAATAATAAGCTCGCTTCCGGCAAAGCACTAAAACTCCCAAACTTATAAAAAAACATTTTAGTGAACCGCTATTAATGAGCCAGTTATAAAGTAACAGCCTTTTGATTATAATTTGTGTTAAGCTGTCGTTAAACTATCGGTAAATGAATAGTCGTTTTTTTCTTTTATGGAGCACAAACTCTCTTTTCTACAACTACTTTCCCTCCTGCTATTGCCTTTATCTCGTTTCGCTGCGCTACACGAGGATATCGGCGCTATCAGGGCTAGTTATTCCGTTTATTTTTTAACAATACTTTTTTGTAAGAATATTTTATATATATTTATCAGTACTTTAATCAAATCTAATTATGAAAAAACGGAGTTGTTACTTTCTTTTCGTATTCTTACTGAATACTTGTTTTAGCTTTGCTAACCATAATATTAAAATTTACTACGAGAAAAACAAGAATGGCTACAGCGTATTTGTTGACAATAAAGAATACTGCCCCATAACTGTAAAAATGCATTTTGAATTAAACAACCTTGAAATTCAAGGTGAAAATGATCAACTCTACATAATTGATCCTTTACAAGAAAGACAATTATTAACTAATCTTTCAGTAAAGAATAAAAGAATGGCGTATAAATTTAATTATACCTACAGAACCAATTTAGGCAATCATAATCTGGATGAATATGATTCTGAATTCATTTATGACTTACCATTTTCTTCTGCAAAAACATTTAAAATTAATCAGGGGTATAATGGTAATCGTTCACATCAAAATCAAAACGCATTAGATTTTAATATGCCCGAAGGAACAGAAATTAAAGCTGTAAGAGAGGGCATTGTTGTAAAAGTTACAGATACAAATTCAATAAACTGTGGCGAAGAAGACTGCAAAAAGTACAACAACGAAATAATTATCTATCATCCCGACGGAACCTTTGCTGAATATACTCATATTAAAAAAGACGGTTCAATTGTAAACATTGGCAGCAATGTAAAAAAAGGAGACATCATAGGTTATAGCGGCAATGTGGGCTGGAGTACGGGACCCCATCTTCATCTTGTGATCTTTTTACAAAAATTAGAAAACAGGAAAACGCTGAAAACAAAATTTAAAACAGGAGATGGAGAATGCTCAGAATATTTAGAGGAGAAATGTATCTATAACAGAAATTACTAAAATCTTTAATGTCCGTCTCAATTGTATCTTTTTTTAACCAACTCAAATAAAACCATGAAAAAACTATCACTCTTAGCTTTACTTTTTACTGCAATCCATTGTATTGCCCAATCAAAAACTGATAAGCTAACCAAACCTATTATTGAAGAAGGAAAAAAATTATACCAATCAGAAATGGCGTCCTGGTACGGAACCGATATTTTTCTGGCAAAATATAAAGATCACGAAAAAATTGGCGGGTATTTTTCGTATTCAGAAAACGATAAATCAAAATGTATTTTCTTTTCAAAAGAAGAAAACCCTAAAGTCATTGGAACTATTATTTTTAATGGAACTTTTGAAGTCAGTAAAGCAATAGCACTGGTAGAAGAAAGAACATTTACCCCAAATGAACTGGATTATTATACCTTAAGAGAAAATGCAAAAAAAGCACTGGAAAACGATACACTTATCAAGAGTTACAACAACAGTAAACTAAATCTGATTCCGTTGATCTCTAATAACGAGAAGAAAGTATATATTCTCACAGGTCCTAATGTTAACGGAGTTGTGCTGCTGGGAAATGATTATTTACTCAACTTTGACAAAAACAATAACTTCATCAGCCGGAAAGCATTACATAAAAATTTAATTCCGATACAATACAAAAAAGACGAGACCGAAGTACAAACTGTACACAACCACCAGGCAGAAACAGGAGATTTTATTACTGCTACAGATATCTGCACATTAATGCTTTACGGAAAATTCACCAATTGGAAAAACCATATTGTACTTTCTAAAAATTATGCGTCTGTATGGAATTGTAAAACGGAGGAACTTAACGTAATGCCCGCAGAAGCATTCACTAAAATGTTTGAAAAAACAGAGAAATAAAACATACCTCCGCCAGCGCAGACTTTCCGGTTATACCTGCTAAAAAAACTGTCTCGCCTTAAATAAGTAAAAGTAATAAAAACATGAACGATTCAAATATCCTTGACAAACCTGAGATTCATTCTCAAATAGAAAACAAATCCAAAGAAATTGGATTTACAATGCCTTCTGACCTTTATATCGGGACTTTATTGAAAACATTAATCACATCAAAACCAAAATCAAATCTATTAGAATTAGGAACCGGAATAGGTTTATCGCTTTCGTGGATGATTGACGGCATGGATACTGCATCTAAACTTAGCAGTATTGACAATGATCCTAAACTTATTGAGATAGCGAAGAATTATTTTGGTCATGACAAAAGAGTAAACATCATAAACGCTGACGCAACGGAATGGATTAAAAATTACAAAGGAGAGAATTTTGACTTAGTCTTTGCTGATGCCTGGCCGGGAAAATATAGTGAAATCAATGAAATTCTTGATTTGATAAAAGTAGGTGGAATGTACATTATTGATGATATGTTACCACAGCCCAATTGGCCACAGGGACATCAGGAGAATGTTGAAAAACTAATCGACTATTTAGAAAACCGAAACGATTTTAATTTGACTAAAATGAATTGGTCTACCGGTATCATTATAGCAACCAAAAAACAATAGGCAAAAACATACCACTATGAATACAACAACAATTAGCAGAGAAGAAATCATAGCAGCAGAAGACCAGCTTTTCTCCGCACAGCTGGCAAGCAATGTAGCTGTGCTTGATGAATTATTGCACGACGACTTAATTGCTGTTGCCCCTAACGGACAACTGCTCACTAAGGAAATGGACCTGAACGCTCACAGAGCCAAAGCAATGATTATCGAAGAAGCCTCAACCGAAATTAACGAAATTAAAATAACAGGCAATACAGCACTTGCTATTGTAACCATGACTGCCCGTGGCACCATGATGGGCACACCGCTCGAAGGAAAATTTCGCTATTTCAGGGTATGGAAACGCTTTGACAACTCCTTAAAAATTATTGGTGCAAGTTTTATGCAACTACCTTAAATTTTATAAGTCACATTTGAATTTTATTCTACTAACACCGATAATATCCGGGCTTTCTATTAGTTTAATTTTTAAAACACTTTTTGTAAGAATATTTTAATATATTTAAAAAATAAACAACAGCTCCTTTTATGTTACAAAAGCTACCCGATTTTGAGTAGATTAGAGCCGTTTTGTGGCACCAATATAAAAGTTATACGGCATTTTACTGCAGAACCGAAAAATTATGACAAAGAAAAAACTTTCATTTGATTTAAATAACATTATAAAATGGGCAGAAATCAATTGGATTAAATTTGAAATTTATACTTCAATCGATGCTTTAAAGAAATTAGTAATTCTTCAAAACGAGGGCTTTGAAATAGTTCATAAAGATTTAAATAGTAAAACTTCCGAAGTTAGAAGTCTAAATACACAAATGGATGAGCAAGATTTTGACCAATATATAACTCATTTATATGGCATTGATGAAGAGATAATTTCTGAACTAAAAAGAATACAAAATATTTCAAAAGTAATTTCGATTTTTGCTGTTTTGGAAAGTAAATTAAAAGTAATTCGTGACAAAATACAAAACGATTTTAAACCAAACTTTGAATTAAATAAAACTAATTCCGTTTTTTTAGGTCATTGGAAATTCTTAAGACTTTTTTTAAATGATAAAAATGTCAAAAGTGAAAAGTATTTTACTCCAATTTTTAATCAAATGGAAGTTAGAAATATTTTCAACCATCAAGACGGAATTGCGACAAAAGAACAATATGATAAATTATTGCATATTGAAGGTTTAAAATTTAAAGAATTTGAAAAAATGTACTATTTGGAAAATATTGAAGAAATATTTATTGAAAATTTATTTCTGAAAATTGAATCTTTTTTTAATGAATTATTAAAAGAATTACAAGATAGAACAAACGAAATCGTGAAATAAAAACACCGTATAACACTTGCTAAAATAGATTTGGACATTTTGGCTTAATTTAAAAATGATCTTGAACTTAGGAAGTTTAGGCAAATCCGAAAACAAGGCTTAATTTAACCCCAAACCTCTTGTACCAAGGGGACGTCAGGCTGTGAAAAAACCTCTTCAAATTTAGAAAGTATTCAGAGGGCTACCAAAGAAAAATCTCAAATATGAGATTCTCAAGAGGCAGATTTTAGTTTTTTCACAGCCTGACGTTATAGGCTATGTGTTGACAACAAAAAACGTATATGGAATTAAAAAAATATTACATGAAGTTTGGGCTGATGAAAATGGCTTAACAACTTTATGTTTGGCCGATACTCGTGGAAATAATTGTCGAGAATTAATGGAACCTAAAAGCAAATTGATATATACTTTTTATGCAGAAAGTCATTTTGAGGCAATGACAATTTACTATAAATTTATGAATTTTGGATCGTATAATAGTGAATTTGAAGATGACAAAAAGCCTTATCCCCCGACCGCGCTAATATATCAACGCAACGGATAGCGCGGAAATGTTTTCCGTGCCCATAACAGTGAGTAATCCCCAGCTAACACAAACGCAATGTCTTTAAGTTAAACATATTTTGTGTCATTTCGACGAAGGAGAAATCAAATAACCTGAGCAACTAGTAAGATTCCTCTGGCAAAGTTGCAAATACCGTTGAGCATATTACAAATGCCTCATACAGGATTAAAAAACTAGTGCTAAAAGTTGTTATAGCTATACGGCTGTAACAACTTTTTTTTGATGAAACAACAAAGGAGACGCTGCTTCTAAAAAGTAGTATTCGAAAAGAAAAAAATCAGGCAACACTTAAAAAAATGCTGTAGGCTGCTTAAAAAAAGCAATAGTTTGACTAAAGAAAGGCGGCTAAAAAACTAAAAAAATATTTCTTACTTTTAAGCTTCTTACTTCTAAATACTTTTAAACGATGATTTCTCCTGAAACAGCTGCAAAAATGAATAAAAGTACTCCGGTCGTACTGCGTAAACTCGAAAGCAGCAAAGGGTTTATCGTAAAATCATGGGATGAATTTTCAGATGATTTTCAAGACGCTCTTTATCCGCACAGACATGATCATTATACCGGTATGCTGATAGAAAACGGAGAAGTCGAAGTCCTTTTAGATTTTGAACCATTCCGTATGCCTGCAAAAACCCTTTTTATTTCGCCACCATGGCAGATTCATCAGGTTCACAAAGCATCACAAGCCAGCGGATGGTATTTTTCTTTTGAAAATGATCTTATCGAAGAATCTGTCAGAGCAACTCTGGATAAGTCCTTAGAGGAAATTATCTCTGTAGAACTCACAGACACCGAATACAATTGGTTTAAATCGGTATTGCTGTCCATCACAGCGCTGGATGATTTGAATCAGATACCCTACAAGGAAGTTTCTCATCCGTTGCTGTCTGCATTTGTTGCACAGGCAGGACTTAGCTATCAAAGCAAACCACAAGTCAATACCGCCAACTTTGCATCCCGCCCTATTGTAATTACAAAGAAATTTATAAATCTCGTCAGGCATAATTACCATCAGCTGAAAAAACCTGCTGACTACGCTGAAAAATTACATATCAGCGTTAGTTATTTAAACGATACTGTAAAAAAAATAACCAGCTTATCAGCCTCTTTAATTATTCAGAAAGAAATTTTGAGAGAAGCCCAGCGAATGCTTTATTATACCGATTCCAGCATAAAAGAAATATCAGATGTGCTGGGCTACGAAGATGAAAAATACTTTATGCGTCTTTTTAGAAAAAAAACCGGATTTTCCCCCACCGAATATCGAAAACACAATGCTCCTCCGGAGGATTACCTATTTTAAAGTTGTATTTTTTTTAGCAAATGCGATTTGTCCACCTTACACAGTGGTTTGTATATCTTTGGCTAGTAACAAAATACAGAACTTTGCACGTATAGTAATTTTTTATTAACGCAAAGACTTAAAACATGAAAATACTAGTAGTTGGAGGAACAGGTCTGATTGGGGCAAATGTCGCAGAAAAATTAAAAAAAGAAGGGTATGAAGTCGTTATAGGCTCATCTAAAAACGGTATTAATATTATAACGGGAGAAGGACTTTCTGAAGCTTTAAAAGGCACTGAAATTGTAATCGATCTTTCTAATTCATCATCTCCGGAGGAAGAAAATGCCATCCGTTTTTTTAAAACAGCCGGACAAAACCTCGCTGAAGCAGAAAAACAGGCAGGAGTGAAACATCATATCATTTTATCCATTGTAGGTATCGACAAAGTCCTGAATATAGGATACATGCGGGCTAAGAAAATCCAGGAAGATACTATCAAAAATTCTGGAATTCCTTATACAATCATTCGTGCTACCCAGTTTTATGAGCACACCAATACTATTATCTCAATACAGTCAACAGATGATAAAGTGCATGTTTCTACACTGGATTATCAGCCCATAGCCGCTGAAGATGTTGCTCAGTTGGTTATAAAATTTGCTTTAGAATCAGCTAAAAATAGTACTGTTGAAATCGCAGGTCCTGAACTTACTCCAATGGATGAATTTGTTTCCCGATACATAAAACTGACAGGACAGCATAAAACTGTGATTTCAGACAATGATAATAAATATATGTTTTTTGATTTTCCTAAAAGCGGTTTAGTACCCGAAGGAGCTCATACAAAAGGTAACATTTATTTTAAAGATTGGATAAAAGTTTAAAAAACTGACAAAGGATTCGGTTATTCTCTAACAGCACCGGAATACTGATATCCTGACTAAAACAACATCCATCAGAGATAAGAAGCAATCAAAAAAAACTCCGCAAAATTGCGGAGTTTTATATCTTATAGCTGTTACAAAGTTAGTATTCCGGAGCATTAACCTGAATAGTGAAAAATACTTCGGTTAGCTTCAAAAATTTCTATCATTCGCACATAAACTTTATTGTAATGAGCTTTTGTTTTGAATACTTTCCGCATAGTTAATGAACCATCGTTACAGCATCATCTCCATTATTAACAACCATTTTTTTGATTTTACGCTTGCCTATCAGCAAAACAAACAACGCAATAAGAGTAGTTGAAGTCATAATCATTACCATAGGAGCAATGGAATCTTTTACAAAAAGCCCTACTCCAAAAGAAGCCAGTGCCCCAAGTCCTAATTGTGTGGCTCCCATCAATGCCGATGCACTTCCGGTATTTCTGGTAAAAGGTGCCAGAGACAATCCTGCCGTATTGGGATTAGAAATCCCCAGACAGGCCAGAAATAAAAACAACATCCCAATCGTTTCATACAAGCCTAAAAGGTTGTTTACGGCTAAAAGTAAAAAGATAAAACTAATCACTGACTGTGAAATTAAAGCGGTGAAAATCATTTGCTCACTGGTAAAACGTCTCAATAAAACCGAATTCAACTGACTCGAACCGATAAAACTGACAGACATAATGGCAAAAATCCAACCGTAGGTTTCAGCATTGACTTTTAAAATATCCATAAAAATAATGGGCGATGCCGCCACATACGTAAACAAACCCGAGAAAGCAATAGCACCGGTAAAGGCATAAGTATGAAACTGAGGTATCTTCAAAATAGATATAAAATTAGTAATAATCGGTTTGGGTTTCAGTGAAATAGATGCATCTGGTTTGTGTATATCAGGCAATCCCAACTGAGTAGCCAGCAGTACAAAAGCTCCCATAGCAGCCAGAATTAAAAAAACGGTATGCCAGCCGTAATAAGTCGTTACATAACCACCGGCTGTAGGAGCCAGCATTGGCGAAAGCCCTACTACCAGCATTAATTTAGACAAAACATTAGGCGTTTCTTTGGCAGGAAACAAATCACGGACCATCGCTAATGAAGCTACTGTTGCGGCACAACTACCCACAGCCTGCACAAAACGCAAACCGATAAAAGTATTAATATCCGTCACAAAAACACAGCCCAATGAAGCCAGAATATAAACCAGTAAGCCTATAAACAAAGGTTTTTTTCGTCCAAAACGATCTAATAAAGGACCATACAACAACTGTCCAGCAGATATCCCTATAAAATAACTCGACAAACTCATCGAAACTTTAGCGACTGTCGTGTTTAAATCGGAGGCAATCCCTGAAAATCCAGGCAAGTACATGTCTATCGAAAAAGGCCCAAGAGCGGTCATGGAACCTAAAATTAAAATGAGTTGGAAGTATCTGGACTTAGTCATAATTATCAGAAAATCGTATTGTTTATTTTGCTGCAAAAGTAAGCCTTTACCAGCAATAAACCAGTATAGCCTACACTAATGCACCCAAACAGCTATCCGGAACAGCAAATGCATGAACTAAAGCTACCGCATCCGGACGTATGTCCCAGCACAACTGATTGACCATCTTACGGATGGCTTTTGTCTTCACAGCTTCCATATAATTGTCTTCCAGATACCAGGCTTTGTTTTTCTCTATTTGAGAAAGCGCATACAACTGACACAATTGATTTAAAACCCGTTTTATTTCTTCCTCTTTGACTACTGCAATAGCAATTTGAAACTGTTCCAAAACCACACGATCCAGATAAGCTGACGCCACATCTATCATCTGGTGCTGCACCACATTAAAAGCATCATAAGCGTCTAAACCATCGTCAACTAATTTTTTAATACGCTTAGCTGCAGAAGCTAAAATGGTCTTTTCCCGGTGCTGAAAAGCCTGCAAATGAAATTCACTGTCTAGTAAATGCGCTTCATCTGTTTTACGGATAGCGATAGGGTTTTTCTCCGCAAGAGCCGATTTGGCATTTTCATATACATAATTAATAATTCCGAAAGACCCCATCTCTCCAAAAGCTTTTCTGAATTCTGACAACCTGTTTTTAGCAACCAGCTGCATCAAAACGGTATTATCTCCTTCAAAAGTGGTATAAATTTCGGTGTCGTTTTTTAAAGCATCTATCCGGTTTTCAGACAAATAGCCTTTCCCGCCACAAGCTTCCCGGCATTCCTGTAAAATAGCCGTTGTACTCCAGGTAGAATAAGATTTCAACCCTGCTGCAAGGGCTTCAATTTCCTGCATTTCGGTTTCTGTTTTATTTAAAAAACGTTGTGTCAGGTATTGCAGAGCAAAATGTACCGCATAAGTTTTAGCCAGCGGAATCAGTAATCTTCGCTGGTGCATACGGTAATTCAGAATTGGAACTTCGGAGCCGCCTTCGGGACCAAACTGTCTGCGCTGGTCACTGTATTTTATTGCAATAGTAAGGCCTGTTTTGGCTGTAGCCAATGCCGAACGCGGAATACCAATCCTGCCTCCTACTAAGGTTCCTAACATCGTAAAAAAACGTCGGTTATCGCTGGGAATCGGACTTTCAAATTCACCTTTATCATTCACCGAAGCAAAACGATCCAGCATATTTTCTTTTGGAATAACTACATTATCAAAACGAATGGTGCCGTTATCAACACCATTCAGTCCCATTTTATGACCGCAGTCACCAATAGTAATTCCTTTTAAAACCACACCGTTTTCATCACGCAACGGCACAATAAAAGCATTTACACCGTAGTCGGTTCCATCAATAATCAGCTTAGCAAAAACTGTCGCCATTTGCCCGTGCAGTGCTGCATTCCCTATATATTCTTTTTGCGCTTTAGGATGTGGTGTATGGATCGTAAAAGTCTGCGTTTCGTGATGGTAAGTTGCTGTAGTTTCCAGTCCTTTAACATTCGAACCATGATGTGTTTCGGTCATTGCAAAACAGCCCGGCAACTTTAAAGTACCTATGTCTTTTAAATATTTAGCATAATGTTTCTCTGTCCCCAGCGATTGCACACTCATTCCCCAAAGCCCAAACTGTACGCCAAATTTAATCACCAGACTCAAATCATGGTAACTCAGCGTTTCCATAATTGCAAAATAGTCCGCTATATTTTCACCGCCACCATATTGTTTGGGATAAGCCATATTACCCAGATTTTCATCAGCCAGAATTTTGCACCAGTAATACACCTTTTGACGGTAAAAATTAATATCAGTTGTATTTTCTAAACGAAATTCCGGTCGGGAAATCACAGCTTTTACCTTATTAATAATCCCTGCCTGTGCTCCGTCTAAGAAATCTGTTAATTTCTGAACATCAAAGCTGGCATCTGTATGGTGTGTAACGGTAAGCGTTTCTGACCTGGTTCTGAAATTACTGAGTGCTTCTTCGCCCAGAATTCCTAAATCATTTTCCAGTTTCACAAACGAAGTTTCTAAACTTTGAATGACAGCATCATTATCGGATAACGCTAAGCTGATTTCAAAAATAGATTTTACAGTTGTATGTTCCTGAATAGTTTGTTCTATTTTATTTTTCCAGTCCGTAATATCCTGACGGGATGGCGGGTTAGAAATACTTGTTTTTGAAAGTAATTTTAGTTTTTCTTCTGTCGAAAGCCAGTCTTGTGAATTGATGAATTGCTGTAAAGTAGCAAACTCTTTTTTAGTTAAAAGATCATCAGACCAAACCAGATAGAAAAGGGGAATAAACGCCTGTAATTTAGAATTTTCCATAAAATATATTTAGAAATGGGAACAGTTTATAAATAATAGATTATGAAAATACGGATTCTGATCTGGATTTGTTGTTAAGGTTCTGGTAATTTTGAAATCGTATTTATAAAAAATAAAAAAGTACTGGATAATTTCAGCTCATTCTTCAAAATAATAATGAGGAAGCAGATGTTTTTAAAAGTCAAAATCCGTTTTAAATTCTGTTAACAGCAGAAATGATTGTATCTTGCAAACATTAAAAAAACAAAATTTACAATGAAACAACCATGTGTTATTTTTGATATGGACGGCGTGATTTGCCATACAAATCCACATCATGCAAAAGCTTTCGAAGTCTTTTTTGACAATTACAAGATTCCGCATACAAAACAGGAATTTGAAGAACATATGTATGGAAAACATAATGGTTATATTATGACGTATTTTTTTAAGCGTTCTATTGCCGGTGAAGAACTTAGAAAGCTTGAAGACGAAAAAGAGTCCATGTTTCGAGAGGTTTATAAAGATAAAGTAGAAACCATTCCACATTATTTGAAGTTTTTAGAAGAACTCAAATCGCATGATTTTAAAACAGCTGTTGCTACTTCTGCCCCACGTGCCAATCTTGATCTGATTATTGGTACTTTAAAAATTGGTAACAAAATGGACTCTATGATGGCAAGCGAAGATGTTAACGCTCACAAACCCAATCCGGAGGTTTATTTAAAATCTGCTGAGCGCTTGGGAGTTGATCCAACTGACTGTGTTGTTTTCGAAGATTCTTTTTCAGGTGTTACAGCAGCTATTAATGCAGGTATGAAAGTAGTGGGTGTATTGAGTTCCCATTCAAAAGAGGAATTACCACCATGTGACTTTTATATCAATGATTACAGCGAAATAAATGCAGCTAAAATTTTAGAGTTATTAAATGACTAAAATAAACTGCCGAAGGGCTAAATTCACTAATTTTTTTCATTCGTGAATTCGTGGCAAAAACCGAAGCAGAACTTCGAAGAATTTATCCTAAAGAGATTAATAAAGCCGTTTTTCCATAATATAATCTTCCATTAAATAACCATGTTCTAATTCGATATCAATTTCCTTCATAATTTCAAAACCCATTTTTTGATAGAAAGTCAACGCTTTATTGAATCGGTTGACATTTAGTAATAATGTATGAGACTGATTTTCTTCTGCAAAATCTGCTATGGCATTAATGAGCAGTTTACCAATTCCTTTGCCCTGAGATTTGGGCAGCATATAAATTTTATGAATTTTGGTAGCATCTCCATCTTCATAATGATGTTCGAAAGAAGCAAAACCTAAACACATCTCATTTTCTTTTGCTAAGATAAATTCGTGACCGTTTGCTATATTCTTCCGCAAAGCTTCATCCGAATAAAAGGCTTGGAGCATATAGTCTAATTGCACTTTAGACAAAATTTCGCCATAAGTAATTGGCCAGGTTTTATGCGCAATTTCGCTAATTGTTTTTAAATCGGCAGCAGTAGCTTTAACAATATGTATCATTCTATTATTCGGTTGTAAATACTCTGTTTTCCTGTTCGCTCACACGGATAAAAGTAGTTCTTTTAGTCAGCTCTTTCAATCGAGAAGCCCCAACATAAGTACAACTACTGCGTAAACCACCCAAAATATCCAAAACCGTATCTGCTACATTACCTTTAAAAGGAAGTTTTACCGCTTTTCCTTCGCTGGCTCTGTATTCGGCAACACCGCCTACATGCTTGTTCATTGCTGTAGAGGAACTCATACCGTAAAACTGTTTGAATTTTTTGCCGTTAATTTCCAGTAGTTCTCCACCGCTTTCGGTATGTCCGGCAAGCATTCCGCCCAACATCACAAAATCAGAACCTGCACCAAAAGCCTTGGCTACATCTCCCGGAGTGGTACACCCCCCGTCACTAATAATATGTCCGCCTAAACCATGAGCGGCATCAGCACATTCTATAATTGCTGAAAGTTGCGGATACCCCACTCCTGTTTTAATTCTCGTAGTACAAACCGAACCTGGTCCAATACCCACTTTGATGATATCGGCGCCAGCCAAAAGTAATTCTTCTACCATTTCGCCTGTAACCACATTACCGGCAATGATGACTTTATCTGGAAATTGTTTTCGGGTTTGTTTTAAAAAATTCACAAAATGCTCCGAATAACCATTGGCAACATCAATACAAATGAATTTCAGCAAAGGATTATCAGTAACAATTTCGATTACTTTTTTGAAATCATTTTTTCCAGTTCCGGTGCTAACGGCTATATAGTTGTAAAAATCAGCAGTAGCATTCTTCAAAAAAGCATTCCATTCTGAAACCGAATAATGTTTATGAATAGCAGTGAATAATTTGTGCTTGGCCAGTTCAGTTGCCATTTCAAAGGTTCCTACCGTATCCATATTAGCAGCCATAATGGGAATACCACTCCAGCTTGCAGTACTATGCAAAAACTTAAATTCTCTTTCTAAGGAAACTTCAGCTCTGCTTTTTAGTGTAGAACGTTTGGGTCTGATCATTACATCTTTAAAGCCTAATTTCAAATCACTTTCTATTCGCATAATTATCACTTTTAAATGGTTTACTGCTAAATAACTTTTGTTTTTCTTAAAAGTAATGAATTTTATGCGGGAATTATGCAAAGAAAAAAGAGACTTATCAACGATATATTAACCGTGAATCGTTTCGCCTTTACCGTAATTAGCAATAACAGATTCTTCGAATGCTAACCATTCTCTCCAGCGTTTTTCTACATCGATTCCTTCGCCATATTTTCGGGCATAAGTAATAAATGTGGTGTAATGTCCTGCTTCACTTTCCATTAATTCTCTGTAAAAAACTGCTAATTCTTCATCCTGAATATTTTCCGAAAGCACTTTGAAACGCTCACAGCTTCTGGCCTCAATCATAGCCGAAAACAATAATCTTTCTACCAGACCAGAAACACGGCTTCCGTCAGCACTCCTTTTCATGTATTGGTACAATTCGTTTACATAATCATCTTTGCGCTCGCGACCTAATTTTAATCCGCGCTTGATGATTAAATTGTGCACCTGCTCAAAATGATCGATTTCTTCTTTGGCTAAAGCCAATAAATCTTTAACCAAGTCCTGATGTTCCGAATTGTTGGTAATAATAGTAATCGCATTGGTAGCTGCTTTTTGTTCGCACCAGGCATGATCCGTCAGAATTTCTTCTATATTTTTCTCTACAATATTTACCCATCGTGGGTCTGTTGGCAATTGTAATCGTAATACGCCCATATTTTTAGTCTTAAAGTTTGAAAATCAAAAGTTGTAAAGCCAAAAAATAAAAGTCGAAGATCAAAACTAAAATAGAAATTGGCATTCCATTTTAAGACTTTTAATCTTCGACTTTAAGACTTTATGACTACTATTTAGAAAACGAAAATCGCTCTTTCGCTCATCATTTCGTTTACTTCTTCAGCAACTTCTTCGATAACATCTTCGTTAGTATGATTCATCAATACTTTATCAATCATAGCAACAATAGTTTCCATATCTTCTTCTACTAAACCACGAGTGGTGATTGCAGCAGTTCCAACACGGATACCGGAAGTTACAAATGGAGATTTGTCATCAAATGGAACCATATTTTTATTTACAGTGATTTCTGCTTTTACCAATGCATTTTCAGCATCTTTTCCAGAAATTCCTTTGTTTCTTAAGTCAATTAACATCATGTGGTTATCCGTACCTCCAGAGATAATATCGTATCCTCTTTTTACAAAAGCATCCGCCATTGCATTAGCATTCTTTTGCAATTGACGCGCATAAGTAAAGAACTCATCTTGTAAAGCTTCACCAAAAGCAACTGCTTTAGCAGCGATAATGTGCATTAATGGTCCACCTTGATTTCCAGGGAAAACCGCTAAGTCTAATAAAGAAGACATCATTCTGATTTCACCTTTTGGAGTAGTCAATCCCCATGGATTTTCGAAATCTTTCCCCATCAAAATCAAACCACCTCTTGGTCCACGTAGTGTTTTGTGAGTTGTAGTAGTTACAATATGACAGTGAGGAATTGGGTCGTTTAATAAACCTTTAGCAATTAAACCTGCCGGGTGAGAAATATCAGCCATTAAAATAGCACCTACGCTATCAGCAATTACTCTGAAACGCTCAAAATCCATATCACGGGAATAAGCCGAAGCTCCTGCGATAATTAATTTTGGCTGTTCTTTAGTGGCAATTTCCTGAATTTTATCATAGTTCAAACGACCTGTTTCTTTCTCAACACCATAGAAAACCGGGTTGTAAACACGTCCTGAAAAGTTAACCGGCGAACCGTGAGTCAGGTGTCCTCCGTGAGATAAATCAAAACCTAAAATTTTATCACCTGGTTTCAAACAAGCGTGAAAAACGGATGCATTTGCCTGAGAACCAGAGTGTGGCTGAACGTTAGCATACGCAGCTCCAAACAATTCTTTTGCTCTGTCAATAGCAATCTGCTCAACAATATCTACTACTTCACAACCTCCGTAATATCTTTTTCCAGGATATCCTTCTGCATATTTGTTTGTTAAAACTGAACCAGCAGCTTCCATTACTTCATCACTTACAAAGTTCTCAGAAGCAATAAGTTCTAAGCCATGTATTTGTCTTTCTTGTTCTTCAAGAATAAGTTCAAAAATTTGTTTGTCGCGTTGCATTTTTTAGATTTTAAATAATTTAGCGCAAAAATACAAAAAAACGTTTGTTAAACTGATAGATTATGATATATTTGATATATAATTTTCAACAAAACATTAACACAATATGCCAATATCAGCCAACGACACCAAAAGAAAATCCTGGATTGAAGTTCCTGAAAATAGTGATTTCCCAATCCAGAATATTCCTTTTGGAGTTTTCTTAACAAAAGAAAATGTAGTGACGGTAGGAACCCGTATTGGAGATTCCGCAATTGATTTAGGAGCATTACAACAATTAGGATATTTTTCCGGTATCGAATTAACCGATGATATGTTCATGCAGGATACTCTGAATGATTTTATTTCAGACGGAAAAAAAACCTGGCGATTGGTACGCAATCGCATTGCTGATATTTTTGACGAAAACAATCCAAAATTGCGTGATAACACTTCCCATAAAGACATTATTATTTTTAATATTGAGGAAGTAGAAATGCAATTGCCGGTCTTAATAGGCGATTATACTGATTTTTATTCGAGTAAAATTCACGCTTCGAATGTTGGAAAAATGATTCGTAACGAAGAAAATGCCTTGTTACCCAACTGGCCACAAATGCCTATCGGTTATCACGGCAGGAGTTCTACCATTATTCCGTCCGGAATTCCGGTTCACAGACCTATTGGGCAGACTTTACCTCAGGACGGCTCTACACCTGTTTTTGGAGCTTCGCGTTCTATAGATTTCGAATTAGAAACCGCTTTTATCACTACCGATGCAAATGTAATGGGCGAAATGATTCCTATCAGCGAAGCCGAAGATTATATTTTTGGGATGGTTTTACTAAACGACTGGACAGCCCGCGATATACAAAAATGGGAATACATGCCATTAGGTCCTTTTTTATCTAAAAGCTTTGCCAGTTCCATATCGCCATGGATTGTAACCATGGATGCCTTAGAACCTTTCAGAGTTGCCAGCCCAAAACAAAATCCCAGTCCGCTTCCTTATTTACAACAAAAAGGAAAACATTCTTTTGACATCAATCTGGAAGTAAGTATTGAACCTGAAAATGCTGAACCTACTACGGTTTCTAAAACTAATTTTAAGCATATGTACTGGACAATGAATCAGCAATTAACTCATCATACTTCGAATGGTTGTCGGGTAAATTCAGGTGATATGATGGGTTCCGGAGCTATTTCAGGACCAACAGAAGACAGTTACGGCTCTATGTTAGAATTGACCTGGGGAGGAGAAAAACCACTGAAATTGAATGACGGTACAGAACGTAAATTTATCAATGATAACGACATTGTAATTATTAAAGGCTTTTGCGAGAACAGCCAGGTACGCATCGGTTTTGGAGAAGTTTGCAGTAAATTGCTTCCGCCGTTTGTAAGGAAATAAAAAAAATAATTATAAAAATAAGAAGTCCCTTTCCGTTTTAACAGAAAGGGACTTTTTTATTACTACAGAGTAACGAATTACTTGTTTCCTTTTTCGAAATCAGCAACAAACTGTGCCAATCCGATATCAGTTAATGGGTGTTTCAATAAACCGTAAATTGACGACAATGGTCCTGTCATAACATCAGCACCTATTTTAGCACAGTTTACGACGTGCATAGTGTGACGTACAGAAGCAGCAAGAATTTGAGTTTCATAACCGTAGTTATCATAAATATCTCTAATTTCCTGAATTAAATTCAATCCATCAGTTGAAACATCATCTAATCTTCCTAAGAATGGAGAAACATAAGTAGCTCCTGCTTTAGCAGCTAATAAAGCCTGACCGGCAGAGAATACTAAAGTAACATTCGTTTTAATTCCTTTATCAGAAAAATATTTAGCAGCCTGAACACCTTCTTTAGTCATAGGTAATTTCACAACAATTTGCTCGTGTAATTCAGCTAATTCCTCACCTTCTCTAACCATTCCTTCAAAGTCCAAAGCGTTTACTTCAGCACTTACATCACCATCTACAAGATTACAAATGTCAACATAATGTTTTAAGATGTTATCTTTTCCGGTGATTCCTTCTTTAGCCATCAAAGACGGGTTTGTAGTTACACCATCCAAAACACCTAATGATTGTGCTTCTTTAATTTGAGCTAAATTAGCTGTGTCAATAAAAAATTTCATAATTTATATATTTAATTGTTTTTAGATTCTCTTTTAAAAGTGTTTTTTTAACACTTAAAATTTATTTAATGCTCGCAAATTTACAATTTATATTACTTAGTTGAATTATTTTTATTCAATTCTTTTAATTCATCACGTATTTCTTCCAAAACGTTTAATAAATCATTTCAAAATAATTCTGCCTTATTACAATTTATAATGATTCATCAGCATTTTTTCATATATCTTATCTGGTAATACTCGTTTTAATACAATGGAGAATTTTTGCAAAAATGCACCTACTTTATAATGTACTTTAGGATTTTCGGTTTGAATAATGTTGTAAACCGCAACGGCCATATCATCTGGATTACTCCCACTGTCCACGTGTTCGTCCATCATTTTTAATGTAGTTCCATAAGGAATCTCATAAGCAGATCCTTTAATCAAAGGCGCATGAAAACGTCCCGAAGCAATATTAGTGGCAAAATCTCCCGGAGCTACGTTTGTAATATGAATCCCAAAAGACTTCACTTCCATTCGTAAAGCTTCGGTTATTAATTCTAAAGCTCCTTTGGATGCTGAATAGACACTTCTATATGGCAAACCCATATATCCCGCAATCGAAGTGACATTAATTATTAATCCTGATTTTTGCTCACGCATTTGTGGCAACACTGCTTTCATCACTTCGATAGGACCAAAAAAATTGGTTTCAAAATTATTCTTGATTTCCGAAGTTGGAATTTCTTCTAACGGACCTGTTATTCCTACACCAGCATTATTTATTACCACATCAATCCTTCCTGATGTAGCAATTATTTTAGCAACAGCCCCTTGAATACTTTCAATATTTCTAACATCCAGAGTTACTAAAGGAAAAACAGAATTCAAAACCTTTTCAGGATTTCTACTGGTACCATAAACTGTAAAGCCTTTGTGATGTAAAAATTCCCCAATAGATTTTCCTATTCCTGAAGAACCACCGGTAATCAATACGACTTTGCTCATTTTCTTAAGTTAAAAAGTTATGGGTTATGAGTCATGAGCTATGGGTTATGTGTACACACCTAACTTCTAACTCTTAACACTTCCCAAAAGGGTAAAAATAAAAAAATCCTCCCGAAGGAAGACTACTTTTGTTCTATTTCTGAAAAAAATCTGACTTGCAGTAACAAACAGATTAAATAAAAAATGGCAAGCGACCTACATCGCACCGCTCAACCGCTTACCCTTGCTATGTTCCCATCCTGGGGGAGTCAGCAGGAGCTGGTCGTGTAGGACTTGCCGGTGCAAATATACAATCTTTTTATATTTTTGCAAGCGCTTTTGTATGCTTAAAATAACATTGTATATTAGACTTTTTAAAATTCACATCATGAAAAAACATAACTTACTATCTTTCATTTTATTAGGAACCCTGTTTTCTAATTGTGGAGATACAAAAAAAAGAGAAAATACTATATTTAATTTTGACACCTCCAAAATTTCGGCTCAATATCAGCCGCAACAAACGGTTGATTTGGCTATTTTGAATCCAAAATCCAAACAAGTCGATAGTATTGTGTACTATGTTAACGATGCTAAAGTTAAAACGGTAAAAGGATTAGAGAAACTTTCTTTTGAACTTAAAGATCAAAAATTAGGGTATCAAAATATCAAAGCCTTAGTTTATTTTGAAGGTGAAAATGCTGAAACTACAACCAGAATTGAAGTGGTTTCTAATGTTACTCCCAAATTATTAAAGTACAAAATTGTAAATACATATCCACATGATACCGCTTCATTTACCGAAGGTTTAGAGTTTTATAAAGATACTTTATACGAAAGCACAGGGCAAAAAGAGAATTCTTATTTTAGAAAATACGATTATAAAACCGGAAAAATTTTCCAACAAATCGACTTAGAAAAAGGGAAATATTTTGGAGAAGGAATCACTTTTATCAATGGAAAATTATTCCAACTAACCTGGCAGGAAAAAACAGGTTTTATTTATGATGCCAATACCTTAAAACTGGAAAAAACGTTTGCTTACACCAAAGATATTGAAGGCTGGGGAATGACGAATGACGGTAAATACATCTACCAATCGGACGGAACAGAGAAAATCTGGAAGATGGATCCTGAAACGCAAAAAATGGTGGATTATATTAACGTTTATTCGGGAAGTGCTAAAATTAAATCGGTAAACGAGCTAGAATTAATCAATGGTAAATTCTATGCTAATATTTGGCAAAAAGATGCTATAGCTGTTGTAAATCCTGAAAGTGGCGCTGTTGAAGGAATTATTGATATGTCAGGATTAAGAAAACTGATTAAAGCAACTGCTGAGGATGTCTTGAACGGAATTGCATACAACCCTAAAACAAAAACTATTTTTGTTACCGGAAAAAACTGGGATAAAATGTTTGAAATAAGCGTTTCGGAATAATTAATTCCTGACAGAAATTTAAAAAACCGTCTCGTTTTTTTTAGAACGAGACGGTTTTTTTATGCAAAATTTCAGCTAGTAATTATGAGACTA
The DNA here is from genome assembly GCF_046000495.1 of Flavobacterium plantiphilum. NCBI lineage: Bacteria > Pseudomonadati > Bacteroidota > Flavobacteriia > Flavobacteriales > Flavobacteriaceae > Flavobacterium > Flavobacterium plantiphilum. The sequence goes on along the minus strand of NZ_JBELQA010000010.1, from coordinate 45,969 downwards.
ATTCAATAGCCGTTCGGGATAATCAGTTATTATACCGTCTACTTTTAAATCAAGCATTTTTTGTATATCCTCATGATTATTAACCGTCCATGGAATAACTTTAATATGCTTTGCTCTTAGTGAATCTAAAAATACAGCACTTACTAATTTATAATTTGGACTGTAAATCTGAGGTTTAAAAGTCAGTTCCCTGAGGTTTTTATCAATCCCTGGTTTAGAAGTTAACAAAGCTATTTTAACCTTTGGATATTTCTTATGCAACTCATTTAAAAGATAAGGATCAAAAGACTGAATATTCATAAAGGATTCGATTCCTTTTTCCTGAATAACTTTCATCACTAAATCAACAAATTCCTCCGGCTGTGGCTGACTGATACCGTATTCTTTTTTTTCAGATTTGATTTCGATATTATACCTCACTCTTTTATAATGATTTTTTGCTATTTCTTTTTCAACACTATCAATTACCTCAGCCAGTAACGGTTTGTATGTTTTTAGCTTTTTTTGCTGAGGAAAAAGAGGATTTCCATTAGAACCACTATCAAACTTTTTGATACTGTCGTAATTCATTGCATATAAGTTATAGGTTTTCTCTTTTTCTTTTGCAATAGCGAGACCATCGGGAGTTGTCACATACAAAGAAGACATAAAAGCTTCATGGGAAACCACTACTTTTTTATCTTTAGAAATCACCACATCCATCTCGATTACATCTGCTCCTTTATGGATAGCACTTAAAAAGGCCGGAAGTGTATTTTCGGGAAAATTTCCCCGATCGCCGCGATGTCCCTGTACTTCAACATGCTGTTTTTTGAATGCCTCTTTTTTAGTTTTACATCCAAAAAAAACTACAAAAAACAACAGCAGTACACTTATTTTATAACTATTCATTTTATAATGTATCAATTCTGTAACTTCCGCTTGCGGTATGTGTTTTCCCAAACATATCTGTAGCTTTTATTTCTACTTTATGCGTTCCTATTTCCAGATTGGCAGGGATTTTTCCTTTCCAGACATGGGTTGAAGCGGAAGGATCAGAAGACCTTCTTCCCGGCATTAATTTTTCCGCTAAATCCCATTCGTATACTAATTCTACATACGAAGGATCGGCTTCTACAACGCGTTCCATGGCTTTCCATTCGCCATTATCAACCCGGTAAACCAATTGATCATTTTCTCCTCCCATAAAGAAATTAACGTACAATGCCGATTTCGTGTTTTTCCCTTTGGCAACCACTTTAGGTAAAAAAACATTCATTTGATGTTCTTTTTCTTTTCCTGCTGCTTTATAATCCACTGTATACGTATTGCCTTTGAAATGAATAAACGCATATCCTTTAGGAGTTCCGTCGCGCATTACTGAAATAGGAATTCCTTTTTCGTCTAATTTTCCCGAATACCAGTCACCTGATGTAGTTCCTACATTGTAATGATGATGCGGTTTATTTTGCAGCCAGCCTTGTTCTTTTCCTAAAAAATCCTGACGTTGTAAATGAGTATGTGCCGATAAAGACAAGGTATTAGGGAAATCTTTTAGCAAAGAAAATAATTGCTCACGATCGGCATCTCTAAACGAATCATCTTTGGCATCGGGTTCACTTATTGGAATATGAAAAGCCAGTACAATCAGGTTATTTTTAGGGACAAATTTTAAATCATTTTCAATAAATTGCAATTGTTCCGGAGTAAATCCGCCCCAATAGCCTTTGCTGTCTCTGGGATCCGGATATAATACATCATCCAAAACTATAAAATGTACTTTTCCATAATTAAAAGCATAATTAGCAGGTCCAAAATGCGCTTCGTAAGTTTCATCGGCCAAATCGTCCCGGGTAGCATCAAAATTAAGGTCGTGGTTCCCTAAAAGATTGTACCATGGAATTCCAACTTTTTTTACTGTCTGAATATAAGGATTGAACAAACTTAAATCATTACCTACAAGATCTCCCATACTCAGACCAAATGATACATTCTTAACACCTTCTACCTCAGCCACAATTCCTCTGTAAAAATAATCCACCTCTTCTAAATTATAAGGCTGCGGATCACCAAAAATAAGTGCTGTAAATTGTTCTTCTTCTTTTTGAGGAATCAAAGCAAAATCCACCGATTCAGGTAATTTACCTGTTGGATCCACACCCTCAAATTTCATTTTGGGAGAACCTGAAGGTTTATGAATATAAAAAAACTGCGGCTTGTTATTCTCGTCGATACGAACACTGTAAGCTGCCGGTTTTATTACTGTAATAATAGCATCATTTTTAAGGGGTAATTCATACTGCCCTTTATTATCCGAAAGTACTACTTCAATCCCATTGCTTACAGCAACATTTGCAATCCCTTTTTCGTTTTTGTCTTTCTTGCCGTTGCTATTTTTATCTTCAAAAACAACGCCTTTTACCGTATGCTGAGCAGAAACAGCCAGCGTAAAAAGCAACATTATACTGCTGATAATATTTTTTTTCATTTTTTATTTTTTATTAATTATCCCACCATACTTTAGTATTAATATCATCTGCACCTATCATCTGCACCGCTTCCTTATAATTGTCTACATTATACAGTTGCTGGTCAGTAGGAAAAGTAAATCGGGACGGCATAACAGCATTGTTTCCCATGGCTGCGGTTGTAGGCAAAACAGGTAAACCGGTTCGGCGATATTCAAACCATTGCTGATAATCTGTAAAATAGAGTGCATAATACTTTTGCAACATGATTTGCTCCAGTGTTCCGTTGTATTGCACTACAGTATTATCAAAATAATTTGCAGGCATCACCGCTTTTACTTGTTCAACAGCTGCTTTAATTCCGTTTTTATAATGAGTTTCTGCATCAGAAATAAAACCGCGTTGGGCTAATTCAGCTTTAATAAATTCAACTTCTGCATAAGTCAATAAGAAGATTTGCATAGGATTTACCACTTGTGCCTGCATTAAAGTAGAAGCATTGTATTGAAATTGAGAATCGGCTCCTTCATACCCGCTTGGTATTCCTTTATATCCAATAGCATTATTTTGTAAATCTCTGGCAACTGTTGCAATAATATTCCTTCTTGGGTCATTAAAATTATTAAGATTGTCCAGGAAAAAAGAAGCCATTTTAGCTCCTAACGGAAAATCCTGAGGTCTTCCCCATGGCGATACATTAGGTGTCACTCCGGTAACCTGCAATATTGCGGACTCGGCTGTACTGGTAAAAACAGGATACTTAACAGCGTCTTCTGCCATTGTTTTTAATTTGGCAAAAGCATTCGTTTCTGTTCGGTTGGATATTCTTAGCAGCAATCTCATGTGAAGAGAATTAGTGAATTTTTGCCACTTTTTCACATCGTTATGAAACAAAATATCTTCGGCATATATCATCTCTTTAGTTGTGTACATGGCATTGGCTTTTTCTAAATCAGCCAAAATAGTTTCATAAATAAATTGTTGGGTATCATACTTTGGATATAAAATACCATCCTCCGAACGTACCGCTTCTGTCATTGGAACTGGACCAAAAATATCGGTAAGATTAGCATAAACCAAAGCATTAAGTGTCAGAGCAATTGCTTCATAATTAGCATCTTCATATTTTTGAGCAGCCATTCGCATTTCTCTGATATTAGCCAAATATTTATAATAAGTATTCCATGAAGAGTTTCCTATACTGGGACTGACATCGTATCGGTGCAGACCTCCGGAAACACTGGGAAACGGCAGAGAAACCTGCATTAAATCAAAAGTTACACTCGCACTTCTGGTAGCATTATGTGAAGCAATTCCGTAAATTATCGGGTTTAACAATGTTCCCGGACTGATAGCCGAAATCCTGTTAGGGTCATCATTAACATCTTTAAAATCATTTGAGCAGGCTGATACTAAAAAAAGCAGCGCAAAAGTTGCAACTAAATAGTTTATTCTTTTCATTATTTTTAAATTAGAAATTTACTTTTAAATTAAATCCATAACTCGCCGGTGATGGCATTTGTCCCATTTCGAGCCCAGGCAAAATAGTATCCCCATTTAAGGCTCCTACCTCAGGATCATAGATTGGAAAATCACTTATTACAGCCAAGTCCCTACCAAAAACACCTAACTGAACCGATTCCAGATTTGTATTTTTCAACCATTTTTTAGGAAAATCATATTGTAAGCTTACTTCACGTAGTTTGGCAAAAGAAGCATCAAAAGAGTTTGATTCTATATTTGCCCTGCGGTAATAGCGCGTGTACCAGTCCGGAGTACCTGCCTTTGTGGTATTAGGGGAATAAGAACCGTCACTATTCAGAACTACACCGTCCCCAATTATAAATCCGTCTTCTCTACCCATATAAGTAGAAGTCAGTTTTCCCTGTTCCATTAATTTATGGTGTGTTTGCGAATACACGATTCCACCATACTGACCGTCAATAGTCACTCCTATTCTAAAATTACCGATGGTAAAATTATTGACAAATCCCGCTTTCCAGTCTGGACTTGCATCTCCTATATATTGAATTTCTTCCGGATAGGCCGGTAATCCCGCAGCATCATACACAATTTTGCCTTCCGGAGATCTTACAAATCCAAATCCGTAAATAGCAGTAGCAGTCCCTCCTACTTTTGCAATAATAGAAGCTGTACCTCCTTCGCCAATGATTTGTTGTCCATTAATTCCATCCGGCAAATCCATCACTTTATTCCAGTTGCGGGACCAGTTTAACGAAGTTTTCCATTTAAAAACTTTTCCGTCAAAAACCTTACCTCCAAAAACCAATTCCACTCCCCGGTTTCTCACTTCTCCTGCATTTAAAATCGCATCACTATATCCTACACTCCAGTCCAGCGGTACTTTAATAATTTGATTTTTAGTTCTACTTTCATAAACTGTTGCATCAAAATTTAATCTTTTATTCAACATTAAAAGCTCAAAACCGGTCTCAAAACTGGAAGTAATTTCAGGCTTAAAATTTTCATTATTCTTTAGAGAAGGTAATATTGCTGAACTTGCGAAAGCATTTTGGTCATAATATTTTTTGGTTCTGTAGGGCTCTGTATCATTTCCTACCTGAGCAAATGAGAATCTGTATTTAAGATAGTTTATACTTTTAGGCAAATTCAGCATTTCTGAAACTATTAAACTGGTATTTACCGAAGGATAGAAAAAGGAATTGTTTGCCTCAGGAAGTGTACTCGATTTATCATTTCTTCCTGTTACATCAATAAACAATAGGTCTTTAAAAGAAAAAGAAACCAAACCATACAAACTATTTACTTTTTTGTATCTGTCTCCGGCTGAAATATTAGGCATATTCACTCCGTTAGAAAGTTTATACACGTCCGGAACCACTAATCCTTCTACACTGGCACTTAGGCTTTTATACTTATAACTCAAAGCATTTCCTCCAAAAGAAGCTGAAAGTGAAAAAGCCTCACTAAATTTCTTTTTGTAAGACAATAAAAAATCGGAATTGGTTTCTGTTTTGGAAACATCCTGTCTGCTGAAATATCCTTTCGCATAGCGATTTATACTATACGGTCTGTGTTGTTCCCTGTTTTGAGTATAAGTATTTATAGCGGTTCGTACCATTAAGTTCAGATTAGGTAATAAATCAATCGTCGCGGATATATTCCCCACCAGCTGGTTGCTTTCCAATGAATTGGTCGCTTCGTAAGCAATAAGATATGGATTGTCGATATAAGAACTAAAAGGATGTACCTGTGCAATATTCTCTGCTCCCTGCTCCCAAATTGGGCGGTACCAGTCTAAAGGGATATTAGGTTGTTGAAAAATCATAAAATAAGCAATCGAACCATTATTATATCCGGTTGAAGGCAAATTGTCACTACTTCTGTTGTTATAATTTACAGAAGTATTCAGTTTTATTTTATTCGAAATCTGATAATTGGCATTTACGGCTGCAGTAATACGCTCAAAACCGGTATTAGGCATGATCCATTCATTTTTAGAGTGCCCAAAAGAAGCTCGCATTGAACCGTTTTTATCACCTCCCTGTAAGGAAACATTATTATTTATGGTAAAACCTGTTCTCCAGAAATCTTTGCGATTGTCTTTATAGGGTTTCCATAACTCTCTCTCTGCTGACTGACCTTCTGTTACAGAATCGTATTGGTAAAAATATTGTCCTTCAAAGGCAGGTCCCCAGGCTGAACTGGTACCACCTGTACTGGTTCCATCAGCTGAACTTCCATAAGAATAATAAGGATTTCCTTCTTTATCAAATGATCGTCCTGTTCCCTGACCGTACTTATACTGGTAGTCCGGCCACCTTTGTATCACATCAAATGTAACCCCTGAATTCAGAGTAACACCAAAACCCTTTGCTTTTTTCCCTGATTTAGTTGTGATAATTAAAGCACCATTGGCAGCTCTGTTTCCATAAAGTGCTGTTGCTCCGGCCCCTTTTAAAACAGTTACACTTTCAATATCATCTAAGTTTAAATCGGAAATTCCGTTACCGTAGTCTATTGGAGAATCCTGCCCCATATACGCACTACTTGAACCTGAGGTAGTCATTTCAGTATTTACCGGAACACCATCCACAACAATTAATGCATAATTTCCTTTAGGATCTAAGGAGTTATTTCCTCTTAAAGTAATTTGTTGTGAATTTAAAGGTCCTGATCCGGTTGAAATAATATTTAAACCTGCTACCTTTCCTTTTAATCCTGAAGACCAGTTATTAGGTGTTGTTTGTGCTAAACTTTCTGATTTTACTGTTTCCTGTTTAAATCCCAAACGTTTTTCTTCACGTTTAATTCCCAGTGCTGTTACTACAACTTCATTTAATTCATTCGTATCCATCTTCAGTATTACTTTTACTAAAGCAGAATTGGTTACTTTAACTTCTTTTGTTGTAAAACCTACATAGGAAATTACTAAAACAGCATTTGGAGTATTTACATCGATAGTAAAATTTCCATCAATATCAGTCATAGCACTATTCTGAGTATTTTTTTCCAAAACAGAAACCCCTGGTAAAGGCATTCCCTGTTCATCAGTGATCATACCTTTTACTGTTTTCTGAACCTGATTTTCTTTGATAACGCTTACAGTATTGTTGATTTTTTTAAATATAAATCCTGTCTTATCAGCGATTATTTTAAGTACCTGATCTACACTTTCATCTTTGGTTTTTATAGAAATGTGCTGTGAAGTGTGTGCTATTTGTTCATCAAAAACAAATGTTAATGAACTTCTTTTTTCGATAGCATCAAAGACTTCGGTGATGGAAGCATTTTGAATATCTAAAGAAATTTTGAGTTGTTCTTCCTTCGAATAAATTTTTCCGGAAGCAAACAGTGAAGTCAACATAAAAAAAATGAAAGAAAAATGGTAAAACTTTTTCTTTAAAAACTGATATAAAAATTGTACGTTTGTGTTCATTAGTATGGGCTATATTTTTTTAGTCATTTAATTAAAACCTGTTTCTGTTGCAACCAGAAACGGGTTTGTTTTTTTAATAATTAGTGGTATCTCTTCTTATAATAATTTTGTTTTTAGTTAAATAATCGATTTTTATTTTTTTCACAAAAGCAATACTGGCGAGTACATTATCCAGTTTTTCTTCTTTAAATTTTCCGTTAATTATTAATTTTTCCAATTGTGTATCTTCAAAAACAATATCTACATTATACCAGTTTTCTAATATTTTTGCTGTTTCTGCCAGTGTGGTCTGTTTTAGAATAATAATATTATCAACCCAGGCTATTTTCTCTCTGCTCTGTTCTTTAGTAACATTGAAAACAGCATTTTTAAAATCGGCCTGTTGATTTTTCGTCAGAATAACTTGTTGTCCTGAATAAGCATTCAGTGCTACAGTACCGGTCAGTACGCTGACTTTTGTAGGGTTTTCCGAATAGGAATTAATATTAAATGAAGTCCCTAATACTTTCAGGGTCATATCATGCATGCTTACAATAAACGGTTTTTCAGGATTTCTTTTTACTTTAAAATAAGCTTCCCCGGTGAGTTTAATATTTCGTGTTTCTCCGAATGTTTCAGGATAAGAAATACTGCTGTTTCGGTTCAATACTACGATACTGCCATCTTGCAAAATGATTTCTTTTTTTTCTCCTCTGTTTGTGATCTGAACAACCTGACCGGGAACTAATGACTGTTTAATCAGAAAACCTATTCCGATTGCCAGAACCAAAACAGCAGCCACTCGCTTTATTTTTACCGACAGTGTTTTTTTTCTGATTTTAGTTCTGGCAGCATAAACCGCATCTGCCATTTTCTGCCCCTTTTTATCCGAAAGCAATACGATATCCATGTTGGCTCTATGCTGCATTTCCTCCAAAAATGTTTCTACATCCCTTTTTTCGGCATCATTGCATTCATTTTCGGCGTATTTTTTTGCAATGATTTTAAACTGTTCCTGATTCAAAATAATATGATTTTAACTATAAGTCACATTTTTCAGAACAAACAAGTAGTGGAATCTTTAGCCTTAACTTTTTCTTAAAACCAATAGAAATCCGGTTAACATTAAAGAAACATTTGGTGTAAATGAGAAGAAATTGTTGAACGAAGTGTTTTTAAAGCATTACTAATATGCTTTTCAACTGTATGAATAGAAAGATTGAGTTTACTAGCTATTTCCTGATTGGAATATTCATCAAAACGACTCATTAAAAAAACTTCTCTGCACTTAGGAGAAAGCTCATTGACGCGCATCATTATTTCTTTTTCAAAATCTTTATACTCAATATCATCAATGGTATTGGCAGAGCTACCTATAAATTCTAAAACATCAAGATGTTCCTGTGTAAATTTTAAATCCCTGATATGATTTGCTATTTTATATTTAACAGCTTTAAAAAGATAAGATTCTAAATTCAATACCGTTGCAGTTTCAATATTTTTCCAAAAGCTGATAAAAATTTCCTGAACAATATCTTCACAAACTTCTTCTTCTTTAAAGATATTATAAGCATAAGTGTACAGGCGTTTCCAATATCGGTCAAAAATCACATCAAAGGCTAAATTATTGCCTTTTTTAAGCCGAAACTGCAGCTCTTCATCTGACATTGATTTTAAATCCATTTTCATAATGACAAATAAAATCAATCTTTTGTACCGTCACTAATTATTGATTTTAAGTTTTTGTTAACTCTCTTTTCATTTGCATTGTATCAAAAACCTTCTGATAAAAACATCCGAAATACAGTAATTGACATCAAAAAAATAAGTCTATATTGATTTTATTTAGAATAATTAAAAATAATTTGTTTAAGAAATATTTAGCATATACTTTTGCAGAATAATTTTAAATCACGTTTTAAATGAAAATGATTCATCTGCAAAAAGTTTTATTCTCGCTTCTGCTTTTAACTTCTGTTCATATGATTGGACAAAATTTTGGAAGGATTAAGGGAAAAATTACGCTGAGTGACAATTCACCTGCCGAAAGTGTAGCCGTAGCTCTAAAAAATACAAAATACAATACGATAACCAACTTCAGTGGGCAATATGAATTTAAAAATCTAAAGCCCGGGGAATATATTTTAAGTATTAATGGTATAGGAGTTAAGGCCATCACCGAAACAATTACGATAAATGCAAATCAGACTCTTACTAAAAACTTTAAACTTAACGAGAGTAAAGAAGAGCTGAATGAAGTGATTATAAAAAGAAGCAAGTACAAACAAAATAACCCATCATTATCCTTGCGTTTGAATACCCCGGTTTTAGAGATTCCGCAAAATATTCAGATTATTAGTGGTCAGACTTTGCAAGACCAGCAAATTACAAGCATGAGCGATGGTGTAATTCGAAATGTAAGTGGTGCTGTCCGCTTAGAACACTGGGGAGATTTGTATACTAATATTACGATGAGAGGTTCTCAGATACAAGCTTTTAGAAACGGATTTAATGTGGTATCTTCTTTTTGGGGACCACTTACTGAGGATATGAGTTTTGTAGATCATATTGAATTTGTAAAAGGTCCTGCAGGATTTATGCTTTCCAGTGGGGATCCAAGCGGACTTTATAACGTAGTGACTAAAAAACCAACCGGAATTACAAAAGGCGAAGTATCAGTAATGGGAGGAAGTTATGACTTCTACAGAGCCAGTATAGACTTAGACGGAAAATTAGATAAAAAAGGAAAATTATTGTATCGCTTTAATGCTATGGGACAAAACAAAGGTTCTCATCGTCATTTTGAGCAAAATGACCGTTATGTAATTGCTCCGGTAATTTCTTATCAGCTTGATGATAAAACTAAAATCACAGCTGAATACAATTACCAAAGAGCCAATATGACTGAAGTGGGTTCATACTATGTTTTTGGTCCTCAAAATGAGGGTTATGCTACAAGACCTATTGATTTTACAATGACGCAGCCAGGTTTACCGGACACAAAAATTAATGACCACAGCGGTTACTTATTATTAGAACATAATTTTAATCCAAACTGGAAACTGACTGCACAAACATCCTATTTTAAATATTTACAACAGGGATACAGCTCGTGGCCATCACTAGTAGGTCCGTACAGTATTGATACAAATGATGATGGTAATGTTGATACTCAAATATTAGACTCCGGGGAAATTATAAGAAATGTAGCTATCTGGGATGCTGAAAGCAATATGTATTTAGGACAAATGTTTCTAAACGGAAAATTCAATACCGGAAATGTTTCTCATAAAGTATTAGGAGGAATCGACTTAGGAAGCAAAGATTACATGGCTGATTGGGGACAATCACACGATTTAGATACCCTTGAAGATCCTTTTAATGTTAACAATCCTGATTATGGAACACCACCAAATGGATTGCCTGATTTTGATCGTGACACCCCTCTAAAAGAAAGAGCTGTAGGTTTATATGGATCAGAATACGCAGCAGGTTACATTCAGGATGAAATGGGATTCTTTGAAAATAAAGTACGTTTAACACTTGCTGCCAGATATACCTGGATAAAGCAAACCAGCAGTTACAGCGATCCGCTTTCTGACAGTCATATTACACCTCGTGCAGGATTGAGTATTTCACTTACACCAAGTACGTCGGTATATGGTTTATATGATCAGGCATTTTCTCCACAATCCGGAATTATTAAAAATGGAGATGATGTAAAACCATTAACCGGTAATAATGTAGAATTCGGAATTAAACAAGACTGGTTCAACGGCGCATGGAGCACCACATTTTCTGCTTACAGTATCTTAAAGAAAAACGAATTAACATCAGACCCTAGTAACACACCTCAGCAAAACTTCAGCGTAGTTTTAGGTGAAAAAAGAGCCCGTGGAATAGAGTTTGACCTAAGAGGTAAAATTGTTGAAGGTTTGAATTTAATTGCTAATTATGCCTTTACAGAATCTATTGTAAAAGATTCTAATGTAAGTTCTATTATTGTTGGATCTACTATTCCGGGTTTTGCTGAACATACCGCTAACGCCTGGCTGAACTATACCATTACTTCCGGAACACTAAAAGGATTAGGAGCTTCTATAGGAGGAACTTACCTTGCAGGAAGACAAACAGATACCTGGTCACCAAGCAAAGAAAATCTTCCTGACTACTTTAAAATGGACGGAGGGTTATCTTATGAAACAGGGAAAATAAAAATTACTGCCAATGTATTTAATATTTTAGATAAATACCTGTACAGTGGTTCCTATTATGAATGGTTAGATGCCTATTACTGGCAAACGGAACAACCAAGAAATTTTAGAGTTGGTGTAACATACAAATTCTAAAACAATAAAAATACACTTTTTAGTGCTAAAAGGCTTGTAATCTATTAGGATTTACAAGCCTTTTTTTATCAGCTCTATTAAGTATTAGATACCGGAAAATGCAAAATGGGAAAATTACAGGAATTAGCAATAAAACAAAGTTCATTTGCTTTTGCATGTAACTTTAAAGCCAGGTCTGTCTTTTCTTTTTCTTTAATACTAACTTTAGGATTTAATCGTATCTCTATAAAGCGTCCTGAGCCATTTTCTAAAACTTCAAGTGTACCTTCTGCACAATCCTGATAAGAAACCACCTCAATTCCATTTTGTGAACACACGTATAAATATGACATCATGTGACAGGAAACCACACTACTCAGCAACAAGTCTTCCGGATTAAGTAAACCCGGATCCCCTTTAAAGGCTTTAGCTGCCGAAATATTTAATATTTCTTTACCTTTAATAGAAATCTGATGAGTTTTAATATATTTTTTCGAAATCAAATCTGTTTCTTCTGAAACGGAATCCCAGTTTAACTGTGCTTTGAACAAATGTTTCATGTTTCTAATGTAATTTTTGAAAATCAAATATAACCAATAATTACTGCTCTTGTAATTCTAAAAATTAGGGAATTATAAACAGAGAATGTGTAAATGCTTTTTTATATTTGTAAAACAACTATAAAACTCCCCAAATGAAACATTCTTTCAAAACAATTAGCTTATTATCTCTTTCCATACTATTCTTTTCCTGTAATTCAACTAAAAAAGTAAAAGACGATAAAACAAATGCAGTAACAGAAAAATACTGGAAACTGATTGAAATCAGAGGACAAAAAGTTACTGCAGATAATTTTGCAAAAGAGCCGTATTTAATCTTAAAATCTACTGACAACAGAGTCAATGGAAACGGCGGTTGTAATTCTTTTTCAGGAGAATATGAATTACAGAAAGAAAGCAACCGGATTGCTTTCTTTAAAATAGCTTCTACCCGCATGGCCTGTATCAAGCCTACAGTAGAGGAAGCTTTTTTTCAGGTTTTAGAAACGGCTGATAATTATGTTGTAAATAACGATACTTTGCAACTCAACAAAGCCAGAATGGCTCCAATCGCAAAATTTGTAGCGGTATATTTAAAATAAATTTAAAAAAAACAAGCGGTATGTTAAACTGGAACGATTTAATAAAATTTGCCACACATGGTAATCCTACTCCACCCAAAAGAGTAGAAAAGACAGCAGATGAATGGAAAACTGAATTAACGGATGAAGAGTTTTATGTAACCCGCCAAAAAGGAACAGAAAGAGCACACAGTTCTGAATTATGTTCTTTATTTGAACCGGGAAAATATGCCTGTAAATGTTGTAAAACTCCTCTTTTTGACTCTACTACCAAATTTGAAAGCGGAACAGGATGGCCTTCATTTACACAGCCTATTGCTGTGGAAAATGTAGCATATCATAAAGATGTCAGTTTTGGAATGATTCGTATCGAATGTGTTTGCAATATTTGCGATGCCCATTTAGGTCATACATTTCCTGACGGACCGGAACCAAGTGGTTTGCGCTATTGTATCAATGCGGTTTCGATTGAGAAAATAAAAGAGTAATTGTTACACAAAAAATTTTCAAAGAATTCACGGAGTTTAGTTAAGCTTTTAAAAGAGTGTTTTAACTTCTGTATTTTTAATATTTCTTTGAGTCTCTCTGCGGTTTACTTTGTGAAGCTTTACATTACAACTAAAACAAAAAATCGCTTCGATAAAACACGAAGCGATTTTTTTTATATCAAAAAGAATAAATTATTCCATCAAAAAGACTGTTAATCCTCTGGCTCCGTGAGCTCCAAGAACTAATGATTGCTCAATATCAGCCGTTTTAGAAGGTCCTGCGATAAAAGTCCCAAAACCATAATCAGCATCACCAATGTGCTCATAAGCCTGTTGCATAAAGGGAACAATATCTTTCTTATTCACTATAATAGCCAAATATTGCGGAATAAATGGAGAAACTCTTTGTCCTAAGATGTCATCTGTTACCCAAAGAGCAGAATTCTCAGCCACACCAAAATGTGCTCTTATAATAGCTAATTCAGCATTCTCTAAAGTATGCGGATCATCGTTAGTCCAATTAATTTCTGCAAATTCAGCAAATTCAGGAAGTGTTGTAATTTTTCTTTTATCTGCCGGATAATGCTTTTCAATATAAGATTTAACTTCATCTAAACCAGCTACTTCTTCACAAAATCCTCCAATACCTTTTAATACCGTTTTATAGGTTTCAATAACGTCAATTTTGTCTAATCCTAAAAAGCCAAGCCCTGGTAATTCGCTGACTGATGCAGGTTGGTTACTTTTTATTTTACTTAAAATACTATCTCTGCTGCTCATTATTTTTTATCTTTAGATTCTTTTGCTTTTCTGGCATACCATTCTCTAAATGATTCTTCAGGAGGAGCCGGCATTTCTCTTTGCTTATACCAGGCATTCAGATTATTATTTACCATAAAAGGCATATTCTTCATTACAAATCTTCCTGTTTTACCAGCAATTTTAAATACGGTTGGATTTGCTAAAACAGCCGACATTCCTTTCATAGCCATCGTTTTAGAAGTTGGCGTATACCCTCCTTTAACTAAAACCTGACGCCATTTATACAACTGATCATGAATATCAATTTTTACCGGACATACATTCGAACAAGAACCGCATAAGGTACTTGCAAAAGGTAAATCAGCATTCTTTTTCATATCTAAATTAGGTGCCAAAATTGAACCAATAGGTCCTGCAACTGCATTATGATAACTATGTCCACCACTTCTTCTGTAAACCGGACAGGTATTCATACAAGCACCACAACGGATACATTTTAGAGAATTTCTAAAATCTTCACGTCCTAGTTGGGTACTCCTTCCATTATCTACAATTACGATATGCATTTCCTGACCTACTCTTGGTTTCTTAAAATGACTTGAAAAAGTAGTAATAGGCTGACCTGTAGCACTTCGGGCTAAAAGTCTCAGAAAAACACCTAAATGTTTACGCTCCGGAATTAATTTTTCAAATCCCATACAGGCAATGTGAACATCGGCAAGATGTGCGCCCATATCAGCATTTCCTTCATTGGTACAAACCACAAACTCTCCTGTTTCAGCCACCGCAAAATTTACCCCTGTAAGTGCTACTTTTCTGGTCAGGAAAGTATCTCTTAAATGCTGTCTGGCTGCTTCAGTTAAATATTGAGGATCGTTATTCCCTTTTTCAGTATGCAAATGCTCGTGAAAAGTTTCACTCACATCTTCCTTTTTTAAGTGAATCGCCGGTAATACAATATGACTGGGCGGTTCCTGTCTTAACTGAACAATGCGTTCCCCTAAATCTGTATCAATTACTTCAATTCCTTTTTCAGATAAAAAATCATTCAAATGACATTCTTCGGTAAGCATAGATTTTGATTTTACCATTTGGGTAACACCATGCTTTGCAATAATCGAATGCACTATTTTATTGTGTTCAGCTCCATCCGCTGCCCAGTGTACAATGATTCCGTTTTCTTTGGCTTTAGCTTCAAATTCCTGCAAATAATGATGCATATTTGAAAGCACATTGTTCTTTATTTTAGAAGCGGTATCGCGAAGCGCTTCCCATTCCGGGATGGCATGAGCCGATTTATCTCTCTTGGAACGAACAAACCAAAGCGTATCATCATGCCAGTTCACGCGTTCTACATTTTTATTAAAAATGGCTGCTGCTTTACTGTGTTCTATTACGTTTTCTTTCATATTGAGTTTAATATTTCTGCAATGTGAATTACTTTTATGTTACTTTTTTGTCTTTTTAAAATTCCTTCTAAATGCATTAAACAAGACATATCTCCACCAGTGATGTAATCTACATGATGTGCTGCATGGTCTTCAATACGATCCTGTCCCATTTTTACAGAAACAGCTTCTTCAGTAACACAAAAAGTACCACCAAAACCACAACATTCATCTTTTCTGTCTAAGGAAACTAAATCCAGTCCTTTTATATTTCTTAATAATTGTTCCGGTTTAGAAAAAGGAGCTGCATTTAATTCACTCATTTGAGAAAGCTTTAATCCACGCTGACCGTGACAACTTTGATGCATTCCTACCTTATATGGAAAATTTCCTTCAATAGATTCTACCTTTAATACATCGGTTAAAAATTCTGTTAATTCATACACATGTTTTCTGATATGTGTAGCAGCAGCTTCATTCTCTTTCGAATGAAGGTGTTCCTTCACATGCATGGTACAACTCCCCGAAGGACAAACGATATAATCAAATTCAGAAAAATTATCCACAAAATTCGTGTCACATCCTTCCGTTAAATGTGCATAGCCGCTATTAGCCATAGGCTGACCACAGCAGGTCTGATCCATCGGAAAACTCACCTCACATCCAAATTTTTGTAATAACTCTAAGCTTGCAATACCTATCTGAGGATAAAACTGATCCACATAACAAGGTATAAAAAGTCCAACTTTCATATACTGATTTTTATTTTTTTAAAAGGTCTCCCGATAGCTATCGGGAGTAATTTGCATAACTATTATTGGGATTTATGTCCAATAAACGTCTGCTCATTTCATAAGGTTTTTATTTACTATTTAAACACTTTAAGCAAAATTGCCTATCAGTATTCTTTTTAGTTGAATGATGATAGGCAAATTTAGATATTAATGTTTATAAAACTTTAAATCAATTAAATCATTTTGAATTGGTTTTGTATTCCAACTCTTATGAATAGCTAAGGCGGCTCCCAGTGAACTGGCCTGAGCCATTGAGGCAGCATACACTTCCATTTCGGGAAAAGCTTCTGCTAATAAATTCATATAAATGGAATTTTTACTAAAACCTCCATCAACAAATATTTTCTTTACAGGGCTATTATGAATCACTAAGTTAGTCGAAACAATTTGTTGAGCGATTAAATCTAACATCAGCTGATGATATGCTTCATCATAACTTTCAAATTCAGAAAGATCTCTTTTATTAAAAGGACAATCTTTCAAAATTTTACTATCCCCTTTAGTGTATTGTTTAAATCCGGTTCTTAATTTAGTAATAATATCTTTATCATAAAGAACGTGTTTATACGAATCAACAGCAACATCAAAATGTTTTGCTAATTTCAATGATTGAATTTCATGCTCATTACCTGCAAATAAGCGGGAAGCTTTTACCGGCTTTCCTTTATAATGAAGAAAACATAAACAATCATTTTTTAATTCTTCAAAGGTAAGCTTTTTATCATTAAACGGATTCATCGTAATCACCCAGGTTCCGGTTGACAACAAAACGAAAGGATCTTCAAAATTGATTATGTAAGGAATCAGTGCCGAAGAACTGTCGTGTAACCCAATCCCTACCGCAATATCTCCCTCTATAATAACAGCATCCTCAGAACTGTGAATCGGTGCCAGTTTTTCAGTTATATTTTGTTTTTTAATCCATTTGTGGTATTTCATTTTATTGAAATTCCAAAGATTTGTATGACAACCTATACTCGTTATATCTGTAAAACCTTCTTTGGTTAAAAGGAAACTCATGTACTGCGGCAAATGCAGACAGTATTTTACTTTGTCAAAAATCTCAGGATTTTCTTTTTTCAAACGGTAAATCTGCATTCCGGAATTCAGGCTTCCTAAAACAGGAGAAGCTGTTTTTACTGCAAAAACTTCTTCTCCTTTATTTTTTGAATAAAATTTATTTTTAAGCTTTTCAGGATATGGTCTCAGGTAATTGTACAAAGGCGTTAAAGGATTACCTTCTTCGTCAATATAAACAAAACTGGCACCATAAGTGCTAAAATTCACAGCTTTTAAATTGTATTGGGTTTGTAATTTCATCTCCCCCCAACATTTTAAAAACCAATCTTTCAGCGCTACAATATCTTCGCATGGAAATCCGTCTTCATCAGTTGTTTCAGGAAGATTTACTGAATTTTCCCATACAATCTGATAGCTTTCATTGAATAGAAAGGCTTTTTTATTTGTTTTTCCAATGTCGAAAATGGCTACTGCATTCATTAATTATGAGTTAATAAGTTTTGGGTTATGAGTTTTGGGTTATGAATTATACATTTGATAATAAGTTCAATGACAATAAAAACTAAAATCCTTTTGCCATTAAATAATCAACTTTATAACTTATAACTCATAACTCATAACTTATAATTAAAATTACAATCCTGTTGCTACAGTTTTCAATCCTCTTTCTCCAATTAAGTTCTCACGTACTGCTAATTGACGGTATAAAGCTACCGGATTAAGTGCTGCGCCCGAACGCAAACGAGCTTCAGCTACTAATGCACGAACATCAGTACGGAAAGCATTTTGTAAAATTTCCTGAGCTTTAACCACATCATTTTCGTTTTGAGCAATTTCTAATGCTTTTCTGTCCACAGAAAGTGCCTGAGCGTAAGCAATCATTATAGCCTCAACAGATTGTAATAAATCTTCCATTGGATCTTTAATATTGTGCGAAGCATCAATCATCCAGCCTAAATCAGTTGCATGGTTCATTCCTCTGGCATCCATTCCTTCCACTAATTCGTTGAAGATTAAGAATAATTGGTAAGGTTTTAAAGCACCGGCTGTTAAATCGTCATCACCATATTTAGAATCATTAAAGTGGAAACCGCCTAGTTTATCTTCCATTAATAATATAGCAACAATTTGCTCAATATTAGCATTTGGAAGGTGATGACCTAAATCCACCAAAGTTTTAGCTTTATCACCTAATTTTTTTACATAAGAGTAAGATTGTCCCCAATCAGCTACAGTTGTAGAGTAGAAATTAGGCTCAGCACATTTGTACTCTAAGAATAATTTCCAGTTAGAAGGCAAAGCTTCATAAATTTCCTGTAAGCTTTCTAAAGTATTTTCGTAAGCTTTACGGAAGTTTAACTGACCAGGAAAATTAGATCCGTCAGCTAACCAAACCGTTAATGATTCAGAACCCAACTCAATACCTTGCTGAATTACATCAATATTGTGTTGTACAGCTTGTTTACGGATTGCTTTGTTTACATTTTGCAAAGAACCAAACTTATAAGAATACTCACTATTAGCCTGATCCTGAAAAGTATTAGAGTTAACCGCATCAAATTTTAAATCATGTTGCGCTGCTAAAGCTTTAATTGACTTATAATCAGATACTGTATCCCATGGAATGTGTAATGAAATAGCTCCTGAAGCTTTGTTTAAAGCGTGTAACAAACCTACATCTTCAATTTTTTCTTCAATTGAACGAGGCTCACCACCACCCGGAAAACGCCCAAAACGGGTTCCTCCTGTACCTAAAGCCCAAGATGGAATTGCAATTTGGAAATCAACTAATTTTTTAATAATAGCTTCTGATTCTGCAATTTCAGAAACAGAAAAAACCAATTTATTTTTATGAGCTGTAAAAAGCCCATCATTATGAGCAGCAATTTTATTAGAATCTAATATCATGATAATTATAATTTTTTAAGGTAAATAAAAAACTTCTTTAAGTGAAATACTCACTGGTGAATTGTCCGGATTCGCATCCATAATGTCTCCCATATATTTCCACCATTTTTGCATAACGGGATGCTGAGGCAGTTCGTCTAAACGATCAGGATTTTCAATTTTTAAAACCCCAAAAAGGGCATGTGTATCTTCATCAAAAAAGATAGAGTAATCTTCTACTCCTACACTTTTTAATAAATCGGCTAATTCCGGCCACAACTCATCATGTCTTTTTTGATATTCCTGCACCTGACCCTGATGCAACTGCATTTTGAATGCTACTTTTTTCATAAAAAAATGGAATTATAAGGATAGACTTAAAACAATTTCGAAACCCTGAATTGTTATGAATATTTGTTAAAAAGAAGCGATAAAAGATATGAGTAACAGATTGATTTAGAAAAATCTAACGTCCGAAATGCATCGGACGTTAGAAAAATCAATCTAAAAACTAACATCTAAAAACTATCTGTAAAAGCCCATTGATACTCCACCATCAACATTTAAGGCATTTCCTGTTGATTTGCTTAACAAACCTCCAACAAAAGCGTAACATGCATTAGCGATATCGTCCGGCAATATAATTTCATTTAATAAAGTACGCTTAGCATAGTAAGCCGGTAATTCAGCAACAGTAATACCGTAAGCTTTAGCGCGTCCTTCAGCCCATCCTCCTGACCAAATATTTGAATCCGAAATAACAGCATCCGGATTAACAGTGTTTACACGGATTTTATCAGCTCCTAATTCAGCAGCCATCAAACGGGTTAAGTGAGCCTGAGCTGCTTTAGCAGAACCGTATCCAGGATTATTAGGTCCTGCAACAACTGCATTTTTAGATACAATGTTTACAATATCTCCACCGAAACCTTGCTTACGCATTACTTCGATTCCAGCTTTAGAAACAATAAATTGTCCTTTAACCAGAATATCGTATAATCTGTCCCACTCTTCTAATGAGTGTTCTGCAATTGATTTAGAAATACTAATTCCGGCATTATTAACAACAATATCAACTCCTCCAAATGCTAGACAAGCTGCATCTAAAGCTAAAGCTGTACTAGCATCATCAGTAACGTTTAATAAAGTACTGGAAACTGCATCTTTACCAAAAGCTTTAATGAAATCAGTTGTAGCACCTTGTAAACGCTCTTCGTTAATATCGTTGATTACGATACAAGCACCTTCTTCAGCAAATTTCTTAGCAATAGCCTTACCAATTCCTCCTGCAGAACCAGTAATTAAAGCGATTCTTCCAGATAATGCTTTTGGTTTTGGCATACGTTGCAATTTAGCTTCTTCTAATAACCAGTATTCGATATCAAAAGCTTCCTGACGTGGTAATGAAGTATATTCTGAAACTGCTTCAGCACCTTTCATTACGTTTACCGCATTGGTATAATATTCAGACGCCAAACGAGCCATTGTTTTGTCTTTTGCAAAAGTAAACATACCAACTCCCGGATATAAAATAACAACCGGATTTGGATCACGCATTGCTGGTGAGTTTGATTTTTTGCAGTTGTTGTAATAGTCAGTGTACATTTGACGGTATGCTTCAAAAGCCGGAGTTAACTTTGCTTTGATAGCATCAACATCAGATAAATCTTCGTTTGGAGCCAATTCAATTACTAAAGGACTGATTTTAGTTCTCAAAAAGTGATCCGGACAAGAAGTTCCAAGAGGAGCTAATTTTTCTAAATCATTAGAGTTGATGAATTCTAAAACTCTTGCATCATCCGTATAGTGACCAATCATTTTACGCTCAGAAGAACAGAAACCTCTCAAGATTGGAGCTAATTTAGCTGCCTGTACTTTACGAGCGTCTTCTGAAAGACTTTCGATTTTTTGACCTCCAAAAACCGGACGAGTTTTCCCGTAGTTAGACTCTAAATACTCAGCACATTTCTCGATTACTTCAAGAGTGTTGATATAACTTTCGTATGAAGTATCTCCCCAGGTAAATAAACCATGAGATCCTAACATTACTCCTTTTAATTTTTTCCCTTTTGCAGCAGCTTCTTCAAGGCAGGCACGCATTTGCAAACCAAGGTCAAAGCCCGGACGTTGCCATCCAACCCATCCAATCTCTCCGTTGAATAGCTCCTCAGTGATTTTTTTACCGTCTTTTGCAGCAGCAATAGCAATAGCAGCATCCGGGTGCAAGTGATCAATGTGAGCGAATGGTAAGAAACCGTGTAAAGGTGTATCGATAGAAGGTGCTTTTGAAGCTAAATCGAAAATACAGTGGTTGAACAATTCTACCATTTCGTCTTCATGCTCGATACCTCTGTAAACGTTTTCTAAATTGCGCAATCTTTCTAAGTAAAGAGCAGCACAACCTGATTTTGTTAATGTTCCAATATCTCCACCAGAACCTTTAATCCACATTACCTCAGTTGCAGCTCCAGTTAATGGATCTTTATCAGTAATTTTTACAGAAGTATTTCCACCTCCATAGTTCGTTAATCTTAAATCCGCTCCTAATAAATTAGAACGGTAAATAAAAAGTGCCACTTCATCTCCTGCTAATTCAGCAGCTTTTGCATCATCCCAAAGGTAACTTACGTGCTTAAAAGTCATTGTATTTGTATTTGACATTATTATATTAAATTTTAAATTGTTAATCTATTTTATAGTGAATTTCCGATACCTACTAAAACAATGGATAAGAACATTAAAGCAATTCCGAAGAAGAAAACCTTATATGTTTTATCGGAAACTCCTTTCCATTCTTTCAAATAGAATCCCCAGAAATTAGCTGTCAAAATAATGGTTGACATGTGTAAAATCCAAGAACCTGCTCCGTTCCCCATCTTACTTTCGCCCATTCCGTAGAAGAAAAACTGTAAAAACCACATTGTTCCCGCAATAGCTGAAAACAATACATTTTTAGCAATAGGAGTATTTTTATTTGTGTAATCGCTAAAAGTTTTATTTTTAAAATTAAGATACATACACCATAAAAAATTGGTTGTAAGACCTCCCCAAAGCAACACTACATAAGTTACATTATTTTGGTACAAAAACTCCCCTTGTCCCGGATTTAAAACTTTCCAAGCCTCATTAGCCGTATCTGCCATTGTTTTTCCTGCTTCAATTCCGAAATTAAAGAATGAACTTAAAATACCGGAAATAATTGCAATAACAAGACCTTTAGCCAGGTTAAAATCCTGGTCTTTATCTTCATGTCCTACAGCAAAATCTTTTTCTTTAAGCGTACCTGCTTTTCCTAAGAATACAATTCCTAAAATACAAACTAATACTCCTAACAAAACTAATTGTCCGCCGGAAGTAGATGCCATTTCAGTAAATGATTCTTTTCCTGTAGTAGGATTAAAATTATAATAGATAGGTGGAACCAATGCTCCAAAAGCGGAACAGAACCCTAAAGTAATAGAGTTACCTAATGACATCCCTAAATAACGTACACCCAAACCATATGTTAATCCTCCAATACCCCAGATTAATCCCATAGAATAAGTTACGGCTTTTATTGATGGTGAAGCAGTACTTATGATTTCAGCAAAATTTGGAATTGTTAAATAAGCAGCCAATGGCGGAACAATTAACCAAGAAAAAAAACCTCCAACAATCCAGTAGCTTTCCCAAGCCCAACCTTTTACCTTTTTAAAAGGCATATAAAAACTTCCGGAAGAAAATCCTCCTATTGAGTGAAAAAGAATACCAAGAATTGATTCCATAAATGAGATTTGAGTTAAGATTAATTAATAGAAATGTAAAATAAAAAAAAATGAATTTCAAAACTGTCCTGTACAGTCCTTGTATTAACATTTTTTATAGCAATTTTATATATTTCTGACAGATTTTACATTAATTGTTAAAAAAGAAATTAAGAAATATACTAAAAAGCTCAAAAAAAGAGCGAATTTCAACTTACAACGACCCTCTCAAGATTAATCTGAACGGGTTTTCGATATGTTCCTTCGAATTATTCAAAACTAAGTTGGCAGCTGTAATTCCCATTGTTTTAAAATCAGTTGAAATTGTGGTGAGTCCGTTCATAATATAGTTTTTCAGCGGAGTTTCATTATAAGAAATTAAACCTACCTGTTTGCCTACAGTTAAATTCAGTCGTATAATTTTATCAATAATTTTAACTAAATCCTCTTCCATTAAATTAATATAAACCTCTCCCTCTCTTACTTCTTCTTCATCAAGATTGTGGACAATTTTAAAGTTAAAAGCATAATTATAGCAAAAATTCTCAAAGCCTTTTACAATCTCTTTTGGAAAATAACTGTTTACCGGAAAAATTAATTTCAGGGTATGATATTTACTCAACGGCTCTAATGCCTCTGTAAGTGCATTATAAATATCCTGTTCAAAATTTTCATAAACGGCAGCATAATCTCCGGTAATCCCTTTTAATTTTTTTCCCACTAAAACTAATTTCTCTTTTGGTATATCCTCAATCAACAATCGGTGAGCATCTGATTTTTCTATAAAATGAGGGATAATTACATAATGAGTATATTCTGTTTTTTGCTGATTTAATAGTTTTTTAAACAAAGCATAATCATTATTATAAATATAAAAATCAATTGCGGCTTTATCTTTTAATGTTTCCACAAAAGCATCATAAATCAATTTTTTATGAGCGCTTAATTTATTAAACATCAGGAAAATTTTTATATCCTGAGAAACATCCGTATTAGCAACAAAATAACCTTTTCCATGAAAAGCTTCTAAAATTCCCATTTTACGAAGGCTGTTATATCCTTTTTCAATCGTTACTCTGGAAATTTCGTACTGGAAACTCAGTTCATTTATAGAAGGCATCGCATCCCCTTTTTTTAGAACTCCCTGTTTAATAGCATTCAATATAGCGTTTACTAATTGTTGATATTTAGGCGTAGATGAAAATTCATCTATAAAAAGACTGGCTATTTTAGAAGTTTTTTTCATTATTTATTTACTAATTAAATGTGCTGCTTTTCCTCCGAATGCAAAAATTAGCTTGCAAAGTTAGCTATTCCTAACTTTAAGACATAGATGAATGTGTTTTATTATTCAGAATTACAAAGAACAAAAAACAATTATTTGTTTTTAGACTTGTTTGCACAGCATCATTTTTATCAGTATTTTCTTTTTAACCAGTCCTCCGGAACGGGAATAATACAAATATTCATACTCTTATCATCATCACTTAACATAGCCGACTGGATCTGGATTTTAGTACCATCCGGACTCATCGTAGGATGTGGATGATCTGCAGCTGTTGTTTTATGACCTGTAGTAAGCAGCAGCATTTCATTAGTATGCCGATCAATAAGATAAACGCTTCTGGAGAAATCATCGCCTACTGCCCAGCGACCGTCAGGAGAACCGCTTACATGCCATAATCCACTTCCGGAATCCGTTTGTCCTGCTATTTTCATTTCTTGGGTTCTTAAGTTGACTATTCCCAATCCGGTCGGTTTTTCTCTGGTTCCTGATGGCCCCCAAGCTGCTTCCTGACCAGGATTAGCTCCGCTTACAGCAGTCCCTGTCGTATCCAGTCCCTGAATTTTTCGATGCCCCATAATAGCTATTGCTACTTCATCTTTACTAATTACCGCTTCATGCGTTACCCATTCGTATTCAGATTCCCGATACAAAGGTCTAAGCCCGGTTCCATCACTCATTACGGTCCAGGTCCGCTGCGGAGATTTTCCTCCGGTTTCCCAGCAAAAAATAATTTCGCCTGGAATCCAAGGATTGGTTTGGATATGACCAATTTGAAAAGGAACTGATATTACATATTTAATTTCTCCTGAATGTACATTCATCGCGGCAATTCCGGCTGGTCCTGCTCCCATTTTTCTGGGTCCAAAATTTTCTTCCAGTTTTGTTCCTTCCGGCAAATATTTTGCCGCGTATTCTTTCCCCACCCTGAAATATGCCCAGTTTTCATCACCATCTAAAGCTAAATCTCCGCCAGCACCCATTTCAGGATTAGTCGTTCCACAAACCCGCTGATAATAATCGGCTTTTTTAAGTTTATCCGTTGTACTGTCTGCCAATAATTTTGCCAAGTCTACTTCTACAATCTCCATTGAGGTTGGAGCAAATCTTCGAATGTTTTCTTTTTTATTTTGTTTTACACCATTATCAGCTACTTTTCTCATAAAGTAAAGCTTCATACTATTTCGGGCTACATTTAACATCCCAATATAACCTCCTTCGGTAACCTGAACCATTTCACCTGTTTTTTCATTTACAGCCATCGCTTCTCCTTCTACTCTGTTTGAACGAAAAATAAGCCATTGTCCGTCAGATGTCCATTGATTATGTGTTTGATAAATCTTAGAATCTCCCATTGGTTTACTGGTAAGAAAGGTTAACATGGTACCAGTTACAGGATCTTTTACCACTTTTAACTCCGAAGGAAAACGTTTTCCTATCTGAGCATTTACATTAACTGAACATAAAAAACTACTCAAAGCGACACTAAAAATAAACTTTTTCATACTTTACGAATATTAATAATTTTTTATTTTTATTTTTTTAGAATCCATATCCTTCAAAGGTTTACTGTCTTTTACAGATAAATTCGTTACGTTTTTCATTACTAGCGATACCGAATTTGATCCTTTATCTAAAGTTATATTTCGAAGTTTTATTCCGTTTACATCATTTACAATTAGAGCTGGACGAGTTTCATCGCCCATCAAATACAGATTGATATTATTCAACTCTATATTTTTAGTATGACGAATAAAAAAACCGTAAGCTGGTAAAATACCAAATTTTTGAGGTTCTGGATAACTTTTTTCATACTCAGGCACTTCTTGCTGGATACTTTTTTTGGATTCGGCATCCATTGGACGATACCAAATACTAATATTACTCAAACGAATATCTTCAATATCATGTCCCGGAATACCACTGATGAGTGTTGCAAAACGGGAATCGGCATTATAGACATTGATATTACTGATATTAATACGTCGCAAGGCCCCAACAGTTGTACCTTCAGGTGCACGCATTCGACTTCCGAGACGCAAAAAAATGGGGGAATTGATGATATCCCGCATCGTAATGTTGGTAATTGTTACATCTTCCAGCAAACCTCCATCTACTGCTTCGAGTGCTAATCCACGGCAATATTCAAAAACACAATTACTTATGGTTATATTTTTAAAACCGCCATTGGATTCTGTTCCAAATTTGATACGTCCTGTTGGCCCTTCTTTATCAGGAACTAAATGAGCTTCATTGCGCTGATAAGTTCCATTGTAAAAAGTACCACGATCAAAACCACTAACACTACAATTAGTAATCGTTACATTTTCGGTTGGTCGGGCATAACCCAGCGCAAATGAACTTTTTAAACAAATTCCGTCATCCCAAGGAGAATTCACACTACAATTTGAAACGCGAACATTTTTACAACAATCAATATCGATTCCGTCCCGATTGGTATCAATTTTTAGATTATCAATTGTCATATTATCAACTCCGGTTGCTAATATTCCAAAATGTCCGCCATACAAAATCGTAAAATCTTTCAAAATCACATTACGGCAAAGCTTTAGTGCAATTGCTTTATTACCTACTGGTTTTCTTAATGGTCCGTGTCTAGTTAGACCTTTTCCATGAATTATTCCCGGACCAAGAATAGAAACATCTTCCAGATTTTCTCCCCAGATTAAACTGTTGTGCCAGTGACTGTGTCCAAAATCCTGAAAGGTATCATTAGCAGCGGGTTCTGGTGCATCATAACCCAAATCGCCTGAAGGTGTTGCAGCCAGAATTGTTGCTCCCTGATCTAAATAAAGAGAAATATGACTTTTCAATCGAATGGAAAAACTAAGATAAGTTCCTGCAGGAAAATAAACCGTCCCCCCACCTGCTTTTGCCGCTGATTCAATCGTTTTATTAATGGCTTCTGTATCTATTGTTATACCGTCTCCTTTAGCACCAAAAGACAAAACGTTATAAACTACAGGAGGTGAAGCCTGAATGGTATTCAAACTTAACAATAAAAAACACCAATAAAATCGACAGCTATAAAGCCAGACAAAAACACTATTTGTTTTCATACCAATTGTATTCATTTAATAAATTACAGCAATTTGCAAATTAAAAACAAATACTTCATCCTGTTCCATCCTGCAAATAACATTTGTATAAAAAAACCAGTAAACAAAGCTGTTTACTGGTTTTGAAACTGAAACTAATTATAATACTACTTTAACAGATTAATCCCTGCATGCGTAGGAACAACTTGTTTGATAGTTCCATCAGCATTGAATTCTAATTTATCAATAGCCACTTCACGATGAAAACCTCCGGCATCGCCCATTTTTATTCCGGTTGGGTATGAAAAACGGTGATACACAAGATACCATTCGTCTTTGTTTGGTACTTTTAGTACTGAATTGTGTCCGGTAGCATAGATTTCTTCTTCTTTATTTCCCTGGATAACAATATTATCTTTTGGAATTTCAAGAGGTCCTAAAGGTGATTTGGAAATACCGTATCGTACTTTATAATTTGGACTTCTGGTGTCATCTTCACTCCATAAGAAATAATAAGTTCCTTCTCTATAAATCACATAAGTTCCTTCTCTAAACGTATTATCAACCTCAATTAACTTCGTACTTTCTTCTTTTAAAGAAAACATATCAGGATTCAATTCGGCAACAGCCATATATCCATTTCCCCAATACAAATAACTTTTCCCCGATTTAGGATCAGTAAAAACATCCGGATCAATTTCCTGTCCGCCTCTTGCTCCTTCCGGACGGGAACTTACCAATGCTTTTCCGCTATCTTTGAAAGGTCCTGTAGGATTATCAGCAACAGCTACACCTATTTTTTGGGCTGCCGTGAAATAATAGAAATATTTATATTTTCCTTTTATTTTTTTCTCCACAATACAAGGTGCCCATGCATTTCTATTAGCCCAGGAAACATCTTTTTTAAGATCAATAATAACACCTTCATCTTTCCAATTTACTAAATTATCTGATGAAAAAGTTTTAAAATAATATCCTGACCAACCATCAAATCCATCACTAGTAGGATAGATATAATACTTTTTAGTTTTATTCGAATATAAAACTTCAGGGTCGGCATAATAGCCTTCTAAAACTGGATTATTATTGATTTGAGGATAGTTAGCTGGTTTTCCCCATTTAGCAATTAATCTTTTTAATTCAGCACGAGTGATAGGTAAAATGGTTCCATGACGTGGATGAAAATCCATTGAAATATCATTATCAATCACTGTAAAATGTTCTAAATCTTTAGTCTTTGTAAACTGATATTTTCCTTTCATGTACATATCATACATTAAGATATACTCGTCAGAATGATTCAATTTGAAAACACTTGCTCCCTCAACAGCTTCTTTTGTTTGCTGCAAATAATTATCATTTTCAGTCCAATTCCCAGACGTCAAATCAGTAGTTGTAGCTACTTTTATACCTGGAGTATTCGTTTCTGTTTTATAAAACAAATGATAAACACCGTCTTTTTCGATTATATCCCCATCAATACAGGCATTTTTAGACTTTGGCACAAATAACACTTTTGGCTCCGATTCTAAAGCTGTAAAATCCTTATTGGCATAAGCATAATAAATAATATCTGGACCTCCCGCATGCTGCATACTAAAATAAATCATGTACTTACCCGCTTTTGCATCATAAATGGTTTGCGGTGCCCATACTCTTTTCAGGTTTTCATTACCTGAAAAAGTAGTCTGAATATTTACCACGCTACTTTTCCAATTTACTAAATCAGTACTTTTTAGCAACACCATGGCACGGTTAGAATCCCAACCTTTGTTAGAAGTCATATCAGTCAAAACCATATAAAAGGTTTTACCGTCTTCTCCTCTTAAAATATGAGGATCACGAACCCCACCCGTAGAACTAATGAGTTTACTATCTATAACGGGTTTGTTATCATTTAAATGATAATAATGGTAACCATCCGGACTTATGGCATAGCGAACTGCTTCTTCTTCAACAGCATTGCCTGTGAAATACACAAATAAATAAGCGGTTAAATCTTTATCAGCAAGTACTGGTGGGACTCCGCTTTTATTTTGAGCTTTTGAAAAACTAATTATTAGTAATAAAACTATACTCAATTGAAATTTGCGCATTATTTTTTTGCTTTTAATTTATAAAGTACAGAAGCATGCGCTTTTAATGAAACTGAAATTTCATTAGTAACTGTAGCTGTTTTTTTTCCAGACCATAAGTCTACAGCATCTGCTTTAGTAATTCCTAAATCAGCTAATGGCACCGAAACCTTAACATCATTTTTATCTGAAATATTAAATAGAGCTAAGTAAACACTTCCATCTTTCGGGTTTCTTGAAGTCATTGCTACTTTTCCGTCTTTTTGAAAAAGTTGTTTTACATCCGTGCTTTCGCGGTGCATTTTTACTACTTCTTTGTTTGTCAATAATGACAAAGTAAAGGCATCATTACTTGGTAAATCACCTCCAAAAAACAATGGTGATTTAAAGATGTTAAAGAAAGTAATCAGGGTATATTGTTCGTCTTTTGTTAAACGGGACATTCTGTCCTCACCACGTTCTCCTCTTAATGAAATTCTTCCTAACGGAATCATATCGCAATCAGGCCAAGTTCCCGGTGCGATATACGGATACCATTTTTGAGCCACATCCATTAAATGTGTAATGTGTGGCCAGGTATCCCAAACATCATCCACCATACGCCACATATTAGCATGAGAACTTACGTGAGCAGCTGCCGAAATAGGCGTTTCTCCAGGTGAAGTACTTAAAACTATTTTACGACCACATTTATCTATTGCTTTTCTAATCAGGTTGATTTCTCCTTCGTGATAAGGTCTTGACAAATCATCAATTTTGATAAAATCTATTCCCCATTGTGCATACAATTCGAATAAAGAATCATAATATTCCTGAGCTCCCGGTTTGTCAGCCAAAATAGTATAATTATCTTTCAACCATGTACATTGCAAAGCTGTAGTGTAAATTTGGTCAGCAGTGATTCCGTTTGCACCTTTGATAGGTAATTTTTCTTCTACTGCTTTTTTAGGAATTCCACGCATAATGTGGATTCCAAATTTCAATCCTTTACTATGAATATAATCAGCTAATGGTTTGAACCCCTGACCGTCTTTTGCCGAAGGAAATCTGTTCAATGCCGGTAAATACCTTCCGTATTGATCCATTACATAACGTGGATCTTTCTGGTTGTAGCCTCCCGCTTTATCATTTTCTACAAACCATCGAATATCAACAACAATATATTCCCAACCATATTTTTTCAGGTTTTTGACCATGTAATCGGCATTGGCTTTTACCTCATGTTCTTCAACTGTTGAACCATAACAATCCCAGCTATTCCAACCCATTGGTGGTGTTTGAGCCCATTGTTTAAAATCAGCGTTTTTTATAGTGGTGTTTTGAGCGTTGACCGTAACTACCCCTAAAATAATCCCTAAAGCGATAACAATTTTGTTCTTAATTTTCATTTGGTTTTTTTATATGTGTTAATAGTACACTTCAAATATAATGAATTTAATTTTTTTATAAATAAAGCTATTCATCTAAAAAAGACAAATAGCTCTATTTACATTTGAAGCAATATTTTAGAAATGCTAAAAAGCATTTTATTCTACATTGATTATAACTTCAACCGGTTTTAACCAAGGACTGGAAAACTGAACTTTAATAGCTTCATTGCTTCCATTAGCCTGAATATAAGCTAAAATACGTCCGTGAAAAACACGTTGAACATTATCAGTATAATCAGTCATATCCGAATTATTTCCTGCTTCTAATCCTAATAAATTTGCTGAACCACTGATTATTTTACACGTAATTTCGTTATCAGCAATCATTACCGGAGTCCCATTTTCATCTACAATTTGCAACATGATTTCGGCTACACCTTTGTCTTTATTTATAGCTTTATCAGCATTTTTAACTGTAATAGCGTAAGGTTGTTTTGAAGAAGCAATCGTATAACGACTCACTTCTTTATTATTCTTATCTAATCCTACAGCTTCCAGTTTTCCGGATTGAAACGGAATGTCCCAGGAAATAATTCCAACTTCAGAATCATAGTTTTTCACTTCGCCAACTACTTTCCCGTCAAGTTCCAAACGGGCTTTTGCAGCATTAGTATAACAAACCACTTTTACTTTTTGACCTTCATTGTAATTCCACAATGGCCAGGCATCCATAGAAAGGTCTTTTTTGTTAGGATTATTAGAAAGATAAGTTGCAATATAAATCATTGGTTTCTCTGACCAAAGTGATTGACGGAAATAACCTCTTGGTTTAATATTACCGGCAAAATCAACTAATCCTGAATAAAACCCTCTTGAAGGCCATCTCCCTGATTCACCTAAATAATCGATACCAGTCCATAAGAACTGACCAAAAATATGCTCGTTATTTTTAACCGCTAACCAAGCATCGTAATCATGACGATTTTCACTACCAAAAATCACACGTTTTGGATATTTTTTATGGTCCGATTGGTATTTACTTTCCGTATAATTGTATCCTGTAATATCCAAAGCGCCCGGATATTCGGTTTCGTTAGACATAGCAACTCCAGCCAATCCTGCTGTTGTAGGACGGGATTTGTCGTATTTCTTAACGGCTGCCACCAAACGTTTTGCAATACCTCCTAATCGCATCGCATCCGGAGCATCTTTTTTATACCCTCCATAAGCAGCCTGAGAGAATCCTGTATCGCCTCCTCCAGCTAATACCGGATGAGAATACGGATCATTTGGATAATCGGCTTCGTTACCAATACTCCATGCAAAAACAGAAAGATGGTTTCTGTCACGACGCACAAAATCTTCCAAATCTTTCTCGGCCCAATCAGCAAAAATATCATAAGAACCTTCAAATCCAGGTGTTCCAACATTCCATCCTTCTAACCATTTGCGTTTAGGGAATTCCCATTCGTCATAAGCTTCATTTAAAACCAATAAACCTAGCTCATCACACAATTCATAAAAATCGGGTGCCTGAGGATTATGACTTGTACGCACAGCATTTACTCCAATTTTTTTTAAGGTTTTCAATCTTCCTTCTAAAACTTCGCGAGGAACTGCCGAACCTAATACTCCTGCGTCATGATGCAGACAAACTCCTTTTATTTTCATCCATTTGCCATTTAAAGCAAATCCTTTGTTGGCATCAAAAGTAAAATTTCGGAAACCTGTTTGAGTTGTTGAATAATCGATAACTTTACCTTCTTTTAAAACCGTAGTTTTCAATTGGTACAAATTAGGATTTTCCAGATCCCATAACTTAGGATTGGTCACTTTTATTTTCGCAGTAATTTTTCCTGACTGATTAGCAGCAATTATTACAGTATTAGTACTCTTAGCAACAGTTTTTCCATCATTTGCAATCAATTCGTTAACAATAGTCAAATTTGATTTTTCAGCTGAACCGTTTTCAACTTCCACTTCAATATTTAAAATTCCCATTTTTTTATTCACTTCCGGATAAGCATACACGCCCCATTGTGCAATATGCACCGGATTAGCATACACTGCCCAAACATCTCTGTAAATCCCTGAACCTGTGTACCAACGGGAATCGGCACTTTGACTATGATCCACACGAACAGCAATGGTATTTTTCTCACCGTACTTAATATACGGTGTAGCGTCAAAAGCAAAAGAAATATATCCATTAGGACGTTTCCCTAAAGAATGTCCATTAACAAAAACTTCGCTTCGGTTATACACTCCTTCAAAATACAAGAACACTTTCTCACCTTTTTTTGCAGCAGGAATATCCATAGTTTTTCTGTACCAGGCAATTCCTCCAGGTAAAAATCCTGTAGCACTAGCTAAGGTTGGACTCAACTGTCCTTTGATACTCCAATCATGAGGAACTGCAACTGTTTGCCACTTGCTGTCATTAAAAGAATTATCCTGAAAGTCTTTATTGTCCTGCAGAATAAATTTCCATTGATCATTAATTTTTTGAGAATCTCCAAATCCTATTTGACTGAATGCAGCAGTGCAAGAGCAAAGCAGAAATGAGAGAAAGATTTTTTTTGTTGTTAACATAAATTATATTTTTTTTTAATAAATAAGAGGACGCTAAACCATTCTGAATTTCCATAAAGCCTACTTTAAAAAAAGCAAAGAAATGATTAAACCTTAATAGTTATGAGGGGTAAATTGGTAAAATAAGTGTTGTAAAATTACCCAAAGTTATTTTTTTTAATTTTATAGTACCAAATCTTATTTATAAACACCTATGTAAGTAACTACTGCTCTGGCCGGAATTTCAAAATTATCTGCTGCTACATCAGTTCCTTTTTCCAAACTTTTCAATTCAGAAGTAACATAAGGAGTCAATACATTATTTACCAATGTTCCTCCTGCAAGATTCAGCTTATAGGTTCTTGCAGCAGTTCCGAAATTAACCGCAACAACTACCATTTTTTTAGTCGCTTCATCTTTATAAGCAGTAACCATAACATCTGTCATAGCTGTTGAATTATCTAAATTAGGAATCTGAATCCTTTGCATTCCCGGTTTTACAAAGAAAGAAAAGTTTCCTAAAGCCCAAAGGATCTTCGTTTCTCTGATATTTCCATCAAACTTACAATAATTAGCATCACCAGCACCATTTGATAATCCGTCATCAACATGAAGTAATCCGTCTTTGTAATCCCCACGACTAACAGCAGTCCACCATTGCCATGAAGTAACGCCTCCAATTGAAATATCAGTACTGATAATACGAGCTACCCAAAGGGCTGTTTGCATTCCTAAATCTCTGCCAGGACCCGCTCCTCCAGGAAGTTCAGCTGTTCCGGGATTTTCAAGAATACAATATTCAGAAGCCCAAACACTCAATCCAGGAACAGTTTTAGCTCTATTAGCAACAGCTTGTCTTGATGAAATCAACTCACTTATTGGCCATGCCTGCCAATAACTATGACCTGAAATTGTTTTCTTAACATTCGTTAATCCTGCAATATTTTTAGTTGAATTGACTCCAAAGAAATAATCAATTTGATTCGAACGATTTTCTTTTCCACTTACTGTTTTATACAAAGGTTCGAAAGCACCTGCTTCTCCCACAACAATTTGTGAACTCAAACCTTTTGTCTGTAATTTTGGAGCCAATGTATTTATAAAACTGTAAATATTAGCATTTGAAGCCGGTGAACCTTCCTGTCCGGAACCATCCCACTCGTATTGTGGCTCGTTAAAAGGACTTACATAATCGATTGTTAAATCGTGTTCTGATTTTAATTTATCAATAGCATTTACCCAAAAATCAGCCAATTCCGGCATTTTCCCATCCTTTAGATTATAGAAAGTTTTAATCGATGCGTGAGCTAAACCATTTTGAGTTAAATAAACCGGAGCACTATTGGTGAAAGCCAATAATTTATCTACTCCACGATCTCTAGCCGCTTTCATAAACCATACCTGTCCGGCTTGTTTGCTCATGTCATACGTAACTCCGTCGGTAGTAAAACACTCTGTACGTCTCCATTCATCAGTAATATCACTAGCACTACCTTGTTCTGTACTTCCAGCTCCTAAGTTAAATCGCCACAATGACAAACCAATTCCTTTAGGATTTCCTTCACTATCAACATCTTTACTAAACAATAAATCTGCAATTGCATTTTTTTTGTCTATTGGCCAGTTTTTCCCAATATTGTGACATTGCCAGGCATCAGAAGCTCCAAAACTCTCCATTGTTTGCAAATTTGCATCCAAATTAATTTTTAATTCTCTTGTTGTTTCAGCAACTGGCTCTGAAGTTTCATTATTGTCTGACGAACAGCTAATGAATGCTGTACTCATTGAAAATAAGCCTGCAAACAACAGGCTTACTTTATATTTTTTTATCAAATTCATCTTAATAATTTGGATTTGTGATTATTCCTCCGCTTAAATCAACTTCTAATTGTGGTATTGGCCATATTAAGTGTCTGGCTGGATTAAAATTGATTCCCTTATCCTGAGCTTCTCTGGTATTCGTTGTTTCATAAGGATCAGTCGAATTCAAATTGTATTGTACAAAAGTTCCGTTTGGTCCCATCAAAGATTCAATAACCGGTTTTCCTGTTCCTGGATCTTTTTCTCTTCGAATATCAAACAAACGCAATCCTTCAAAGGCTAATTCTAAACGACGTTCTTTGTAAATTTTTCTCAAAAGATTAGGTCCTGCCATTCCTTCTACCGGATCTAAATCGACACGATCTCTAACCACATTAATATCTGACATAGCAGCGCCAGCATCATTCAAATGATAATTAGCCTCAGCTCTTGTAAGATACATTTCGGCTAAGCGAATCAATGGAATATTCAATGGTAAGTGCCCATCTCTCTTATCTAAAGACCGACGAGTAGCTATTGGAATATAATATTTACGACAAATACGTCCGGATTTATTATCGTTTAAACTAAACTTATGTGTAGGGTTCAATTCTTCATCTCCATAAGCAGGATCTCCCCATTTGGTAATGGTACTTTTTAACCGAATTTCATCACCTTCAGACAAATAGGCATTTTCTAAATCACTTGTTGGCATACACCATCCCCAACCGTCAAGTACATCTGCAGCATCATTACTTGGGAAATTCTTTTTGTCCTCTCCTCTTGCTCCGGAAAAAGTAGGTATTGCACTTCCTAAATTTCTATCCTGAACACCAGATGATTGTGCCTCAAGAATAGATTCTACTCCATTATGGTTATTTACATCCCAAATATTTATAAAGTTAGGTTCTAATGAAAAAGGTCCTTCGGTAATTACTTTGTTAGCATATTGCTTTGCTTCAGCCCATTTTTCCTGGAACAAAGAAACACGGGCCAGTAATGCATAAGCTGCCCATTTATTAATTCTTCCATTTCTATTTACTTCAATCGTTTCTAATTTTTCAGCCGATTCTTTTAAATCTGCCTCAACCTGAGCATATACTTCTGCTACAGAACTACGCGGCAATTTTAAATCATTAGTACCCAAAACCGTAGTATACAGTGGAACACCTCCATAATTATTTACCAACTCATAGTAACAATAAGCACGTACAAATAATGATTCCCCAACGTACTGATTTTTTTGAGACTCACTAATAGGAGCTAATTCCATTTTAGCCAAACCAATATTACAAGATTGAATTGTGTAATAATGAGCCGTATACATACCGTTCAAATTTCCCATATTATCCGGAGTAATCAGGTACTGAGAAGCTGGTCTATGAGAACTGTTATCTTGCCCTGTATTTCCCATCCAGGCATCATCAGTGGCCATTTCGTTCGTCATTCTTGGTGCAACTAATACCCACCATTCATTAGGTAATAACAATCGGTGTGTTAATTCATTTACATAATTTTCACATTCCTGAGCGGTTTGAAAATAATTTTCTAAGGTTTGTGTACCTCTTGCATCTTTCTCGATAAAATCGGAACAAGAGACTGCAAAAGCTGCAAAAGTTAGTATTGATACTATTATTTTTTTCATATTCTTTTTTTATTAAAATGCTACATTAATACCCATCAAAATTGTTGGTTGAACCGGGTAGTTCCATCCTCCAAATCCTGAACCTAAAACACTACCTCCAACTTCAGGATCTACCCCTGAATATTTAGTCCATGTCCATAAATTTTGACCTGATAGAGATAATCTTAGTTTATCCAATCCAAATTTATTGTAGAAAGAATAACCTAATTGAAGGTTTTTCATGCGTACAAAAGAACCGTCTTCTACATAAAAAGATGAAAATTTAGAGAAGTTTTCATTATTGTCATCTTTAGAAAGTCTAGGAATGTAATTAGACGTTCCTTCTCCATGCCAAGCTTTTTGATTTAAACCATTTACTTTGTTTGTTAAACTTGCTCCATTGTATAAATCAGAAATATTTTGGTTCACCAAATCATTTCCAATACTGGAATAGAAATTAGCCACTAAATCGAAATTTTTGTAAGCAAAATTCAAATTCAAACCAACATTAAAATCTGCCCACGGAGAACCAATTTTTGTACGGTCCTTATCGTCTAATTTACCATCACCATTCACATCTTTAAAACGAATATCTCCTACTTGAGCATAAGGTTGTAATTTAGTTCCATGCTCATCTGTATGAGCATTTAATTGGGTTTGATTTTGGAACAAACCATCGGCTACATACCCATAAAAATACCCAGGTTCATCTCCATCTACAGTTAAAGTTCTATTACTTGCTCCATATAACTTTTCATCTTTAGCAGATAGAGCAACCATTTTTACATTCACAGTGGTAAAAGTAACATCAGCACCATAAGAGAAATCGCCTTTTTTATCTTTATAAGACAAAAGCAAATCAATTCCGTTTGAACGCATGGAACCCACATTTGTCCAAATAGTTGCATTAGCAGGAAAACCGCTATAAGTAGGGAATTGTTTTAGGAACAACATATCTTTTGTTGTTTTTTGGTAGTATTCTAAGGTTCCAGAAATTTTGTTTTTCCAAAGTCCAAAATCAAGACCAAAATTCACATCTTCCACCATTTCCCAACGAATATCCTGATTAGCCATAGTTGAAGGATAAGAAGTATCAACCACATTCCCATCAATTACATAATATCCTTGTCCAATATTAGACTGATAAACTGCTGCTGGTAAATTTTGATTCCCTACTCTACCCCAACCAGCTCTGAAAGTTAAATTATTTATTACTGAACTGGCATCAGTCATAAAATCTTCATTTGAAATACGCCACGACGCTGAAGCCGCCGGGAAATTAGCCCATTTATTATTAGACATAAACTTAGAAGAACCGTCACGTCTAAAGGAAGCTGTTAAATAGTATTTGCTATCATAATTATACGAAAAACGTGAAATGTATGACATTAAAGAGCTAGACCAAGATGTTCCACTACTATTTCTATTTTTAGTAGCAGCACTTACTTCTCTCATTAAATCAGAATTATTAGGCACACCTTCTCCATAACCCCAAACATCTGATGAATCGTACTCTTCCATAGTAAGACCTGCCATTAAACTCGTATTGTGTTTTTCGGCAAATGTTTTAGAATAAGTCACCGTAGATTGCCATGTCCAATCCACATTGGTAGTTGCTTTTCTTTCTACACTATTGATTTCAGCTTTTTCATGTGCTGCATCAATCACAAAATCTGGTCTGAATATATTTTGAATTTTATTTCCAAACTCAATAGATCCTTGCGTTCTAATTATTAAACCTTTAATTGGTTCATATTGCAAATATGCATTCGAATTCAAATTATACAAATCACTATAATCATCGTATCTTTTTACAGCTGCAACCGGATTCCAAACATACGATGGAGAACGAGCGTAAATACTGTATTCATTTTCAGTTCCGTTTAACTGATCGGCTGGTTTATAGATTGGCGTAATTGGATCAATCTTAACAAAATCAGCCCAGTTCCCTGGTGCTCCCCAGGTTTCGTAACGTGGATTTAAAGTTAGACCTGCTGAAAATTTATCGGTAAATTTAAAATCATTAGCAATTCTTGAAGTAATTCTTTTCCAACCTCCTATTTTATAAAAAGAATCGGAATTATAATAATTTAAACTTATTGCATAGGTATTTTTCTCAGAACCACCACTTACTCCTATAGAAGCATTAGTTATCTCAGAACCTTTATTGATTCCAGCTTTCCACCAATCAGTTGTTTTTCCTCTGTATTGTTCTGCATTTGGTAAATATTCTGAATATCCAGAATTAGTATAAGCTTTATTCATAATAGATGCATAATTCTCTGCACTAGCCATATTATAAGGATTATTCATAATTTGGAAACCAGAGCTCATGTCAACAGTAAACTTAGTTTTACCAGCTTTTCCTTTTTTAGTAGTAATTAAAATTACACCATTAGAAGCACGAGAACCATAAATTGCACTTGCTGAAGCGTCTTTAAGTACATCCATAGATTCAATTTCGTTATTACTCAAGAAATTAATACTGGTTCCCATCGGAATTCCATCAACTACATAAAGCGGATCTGTACTTAAATTTACAGTAGATATTCCTCGAATCAATACTCTAGGTTGAGCACCTGGTCCACCAGCACCCGTAATTTGAACCCCAGCAACTTTTCCTTGTAGTGATTCAGTAACATTACCTACAGTCATAGTTTGTAAATCTTTTCCTTTTACAGAAGCAATAGAACTGGTAACATCTTTCTTTTTTACGGTTGCATAACCTACTACAACCACTTCTTCTAAAGTTTGATTGTCTTCACTTAAAGTAACATCAATAGTTGTTTTTTGACCTACAATTATCGTTTGAGTTGCAAAACCTATAAAAGAAAACTCAATTTGAGCCTCCTTGTTAGGTACAACAATAGCATATTTTCCATCCAAATCAGTTGAAGCGGAAGTCTGAGAACCCTTGACAAAAACATTTACACCCGGAATACCAACAGCTGATTTGTCTTTGACAGTTCCCTTTATTGTTATTTGTGCAAAGGTTGTTACACTGCATAATACAGCTATTAGTAACCCTATATATTTATATTTCATATGTAAGATATTTTATTTATTAATGTTATACATTTATAACAAACTATTTTTTAGTGATAAAAGCCCTTTCTAATTCTGTGTCCAGAATTACTTTGTAAACACCTGGTGCTGCCGGATACTTAGCATTTCCATTTTCCCCTGGTGACATCGTAGCTATACCGCTTTTAATTAATCTCCAAGATGGACTCCACCATTGTCCTGTAAAAGTTCCTTCCATTTCTCCTGTAAGTGTATATTCACCTACTAATTGATATGGATTGTTTGGATTGTTAGCTAAATGCAAACTTGTTTGAACCCAGGCGTTCCAAGTATCCCAGTTTGCTCCTTGAATCCCTGCACCTGCAATACTCACAAAAGGTCTTCTTAAGGCTTCCTCATCATGCCATAAACCATTGGCTACATCAGCCCAAACTTTACTTGAAGGAGTGTATTTTGTTACCGAATAAACTAATGTACTAGGATTAACTTTTATTTTATAATATCCTTTAGTAGGTAAAACTATAGGCGAAGAAGCAACATCATCAATTAATTCTCCTGAAGTATTTAATCCAAAACAATGTGGTGCAAAATCAGATTCCTGACCTAAGAAATACACTTCTTTATTATCTGAATCAGCATAATATTTAAATTCAAAGTCTTGACCATTTTTATCATGAAAATACATTGGGACACCTACAGCATCTGTAGTCAGATTAGTTCCTTTAGGCTGATCACATAAATAAATGGCCGGATACTCATTAGTAGCCACAATATTAATATTTAGTGTTCCCATATTAGGAATTGCAAATTTATCTTTTGCAGTAATAGTTAATACATATTCCGCAGCAGTCACAGGTAAAGTATAGGTTTTATTGAAAGTGTATGATTGAGGTGATCCGTCTAACTGAACCATTTCGTCAATACCTAAAGCTTCACATTTAACCTGTACGTAATCAATACCAGAGTCATCGTTTACAACAAAATTCACAGGCAATTGATTACTTGAAGATAAAAGAATAACAGCTCCCTCTTTAGGAGTAATCATACTAATAGCGGGTGAGCTAAACTCTCCGTCTAAACGTAAATTAATATTTTGATCTACTTCATTACCAGAAACGTCTGTAATAGTCAACTTAATTGCAAAAGCTTCTGATACACCTCTATCAGCAGGAACTTCGAAAAAATAACTTAAATCATAAGTTGTTAAAAGTGGATCTGTTGCAAAATTGATCATTTTATCTAAACTCAATTCTGGGATTTGAATTCTTACACTCTTCAATCCGAGATCATCTGCCAAAGTGGCTTTAATTTCAAATTTTCTGTTTGGAGCACCATAAATTTCATTTGTAGATACAGCAACCGTAGGATCATCTGATGATGGGAAACTTGGCGAGTCTTCTTGACATCCGGTAAATAGAATGACAAAAAAAGTTAACAAAAATAAATACGAAAGTTTATTCATATGTCTTAGTTTTTAAAAACTACTTTTCATTTAAGAAAAAACAGTTTATTTGGTTTTTAAATAGTAATTTAAAATCATTTTATATCAATTCTTTATTTAAGGATTTATTCTTTTCATAAGCTTTATTCTTTTAGTATTTGGTTAATAATTTAGTTCGTAGTAGTTGTTTTTTTACAATAATTTAACTCAATAGAAATCTATTATCATAAAATTATCATAAGCATCTAAGCAAAGAAATAACTAAATAAGACTAATTATAGGGGGGAAATTCGAAAAAAATAAAGGGGAAAATTGCGAACTATATGGACATATCAATCAGAAATAATCATTTAACAAAAAAAGTTCTTGTTTATTTACATAATACTAAATTATAGAGTAGATATTTTTTTAAATTAACAAAAAATCCTAATCTCATTAATAACGAGATTAGGATTATAAGGAATAGCTTCTATTTTAATATAAAACAGTTATCTAATTACATTCAAATCTTTGTTAAATGAATCTTTATATTTCTTGACATAAGCAGATGGAGTCATCCCAAAAAGTTTAACAAACTGCTGTCTGAAATATTTTTGATCTTCAAAACCAACCTGGGCGCTTGCCTGAGCAATATTTATATTTTCGGTAAGCAATAACATAGCAGCTCTTCTTAATCTAATAGAGCGAATAAAAGCATTTAATGTTTCGCCGGAAACAATCTTTATTTTAGCATATAAACTACGATGACTCATTCCCATTTCGCTAGCAAATGTTTTTATTGTAAAATCACGATCGTCTATATTAGCCTCTATAATATCAATACACTTTTTCAAGAAATCCTGGTATTCAGCCGGAACTTTATGTTCATTCTCTTTAAGAGTAATGCTGTCTAAGAAATACTTTCTTAAATTCCCTCTATTTCTTAATAAGGTATTTACTCTGGCAAGAAGAATATCGTCATCAAATGGTTTAGTAATATAATCGTCAGCACCATCTGTTATTCCCTGTAAATGCATCTCGGGATTATTAGAAGCGGTCAATAGTATTACAGGAATATGAGATAACTGTTCGTTTTCTTTAATTTTTTTACACAATTCAAGTCCATCCATTACTTCCATGGCAATATCAGAAATCACAATATCAGGCATGTGTTTTTTAGTCAGCTTCAAACCTTCATTTCCATTTACAGCACTGTAAACCAAATGTGTTTTAGAAAACAATTCTGTCAAATAATTTCTAATTTCAAAATTATCATCAATTATTAAAACCGACTTTTTATCAGTGAGCATTTCTTTACTTAACCCTTCTTCATTTATTTTAGAATTAGAAGTAACTGAAGCATTTCTTTCTTCAAAATCTTCAATTAAAAGTTCCTCAACCAATTCACTCATTTTAGCGACATTTGGATTAATTGGTAAATCGCCTAAATGATCTTGTCCTTTTAATAACTTCAAAGTAAACGTACTTCCTTTGCCTATTTCACTTTCACAAGAAACTGTTCCTTTATGCTTATCTATAAAATACTTTACAATATAAAGACCAATACCAAATCCAGTGCTTATTGAAACATTGGAATCTAATTGTTTGAATTTTTCAAAAATAGCTTCAATGTTTTTGGAAGCAATTCCTGAACCCGTATCTGTTATGGAAACAAAAACCTCATTTTCGGTTTCTGTTTGTTTGATTGTTATTTTTCCGCCTGTTGGTGTATATTTAAAAGCATTTGAAACTAAATTAAACAATGAGATTTCTAACTTTTCATAATCACCGATAATAACAACTGCATGCTCAGGTATATCAATGCTATAATCAATATTTTTATCTTTAGCCTGAGTAACAAAACATTGAAAAACTTCCTCACATAAATTATTCATATTAATTTCTGAAAGTTTCAATACATCTGCATCATTCTCAGCTTTACGAAAAAGCAGTAACTGATCGACAAGACTTAGTAAGCGTCTGGCGTTTCTATAAGCTATTTGCAAATCTCCTTTAGAAGAATCATTTGAACCTTCTTCTTTTTTAATAAACTTCTTCAAAGGGTTAATAATAAGTGACAAAGGAGTTCTAAATTCATGAGAAATATAGGTAAACATAGACTTCTGCTTCTCAGCAATTTCCTTTTCTTTTTCTCTTTCTAATTCAGAAATTCTAATCTTATATTTCAATCGTTCTTTGTATTTATTGTACCGAACATAATTATAAATAACCGTTCCTCCTATAACCAAATACAATAAATAAGCCCACCAGGTTCTATACCAAGGCGGTAAAACAACAATCCGAAGCAATGTTTCTGCTTTACTTTGACTATCTTGAAAATTTGATTTTTTTACCTTAAACAAATAAGTTCCTTCGGAAAGATGTGGATAATTAGCCTTCCTGTTTTGTCCAACATTACTCCACTGATCATCCCAGCCGTCAAGAAAATAAGCATAACTGATTTTATCTGAATTTGAATAATCTAAAGCCACAAACTCTATAGACAAAGTCGTTTGATCATAAGGTAATCTTATTTCATTTATATCTTCATTTGAATCCCACTTTGAAATTAAATCTGGTTTTGTTTCAATGGGTTCATTATTCACACTCAAATCAGAAAGAACAATTTTAGAATTAGATTTTGTATCTTTTACAATCTCTGGATAAAATAAATTGAAACCATTAATTCCTCCAAACAAAAACTCACCTGAAGACAATTTAAAACCTGCATTAAAACTAAATTGATTACTTTGTAATCCATCACTTTTAGAAAAATTTCTAAATGTTTTTGTTTTCCTATTCAAACGACTCAAACCATTATAGGTACTCATCCACAAATTGCCATTCTTGTCTTCCAAAATTCTTAAAATAGTATTAGACGACAAACCATCTGCAGTGGTAAATCTTTTAAAAGTGTTGTTTTCTCTATTAAATAATAACAATCCACCTTCCTGGGTTGCTACCCAAAGTTGTTTGTTACTATCTTCATGAATATAACGGACCGGATAACCAATATTTGTTTTTCCATGTTTTTTATTGACCTTATCAATCCATACAATAGAAGTATAATCTCCTCCCCAAAGCTTTCCGTCACTCGTTTGAGTCAAACATTGTAAATTAGTAATTGCTTTATCATAAAATTCAAAAGAATTTTTATTTCGATTAAAAAGATACAAACAGCCTTCATTTGTGGCACTAGCCCAAAGGTTTTTTTGAGAATCTTCATAAACCAACCAAATGTTTTTTTCGATTTGTTTGCTAAAAGGATTATAACAGGAATAATGGCTTACTAAATTTGTTTTAGGGTCTATCTTATTTACACCTCCTGCCCAGGTTGACAACCAAACCTCATTATTACTATCACAAATTACATTGGTTATAAAATTACTGGAAATCGCATTAGCTGAATTGGTATTATAAACCGTATAAGTATCGTTTTTTCGATTCCAATAGCGTAAACCTGCACCATCAGTACCTATCCATATATTTTGATTTATATCTTCACAACCTGACAGAATAAAATTCTGAGCAAGACTCTTATCATTTTCGCTATATTTTATTGTTTTAAAATATTTAGGTGTAGCACTAAGCATGCTGATTCCTCCTCTGAGAGTTCCAAACCATATATTTCCGGAATGATCTTCATAAACACTCCAAACCGCACTACTTTTTATAATTTGCTGGTTGTCATTTTTAGTATAAGGAATTGCTTTTTTATTTTTTCTATCTAATGTATAAATACCACATCCATCAGTTGCAAACCAGTATTTATTTTTTTTATCCCTCAG
Organism: Flavobacterium plantiphilum; assembly: GCF_046000495.1. Lineage (NCBI taxonomy): Bacteria > Pseudomonadati > Bacteroidota > Flavobacteriia > Flavobacteriales > Flavobacteriaceae > Flavobacterium > Flavobacterium plantiphilum. Next base: position 1,076 of record NZ_JBELQA010000010.1, on the reverse strand, counting down.
GATATTAGTGACAGTACATTTATTAAAAAAATAATTATCTGAAATTGATAACGTAGAAGTATTAAAAAGAAAAACTCCTTCATCTGTACCAATCCAGAGATTGTTATCAGTATCCATTTCCATGCATTTTACATCCAGTAATAAAGGCGCAATTAATTGTAGTTTTTCAGAACTATAATTGTAATTACAAATCCCAATATTCCTGACATATATCCAAGAAGAAATTCCTTTATTATCCTTCTGAATAACTAAAGCATCATAATGAACCGCTTTTTTTAAATTTGATATTGAAATCGTTTTCCCAACAAAAGTATTTTTTTCAAATACTACAACACCCGAATTTTGCGTAGCCAGTAAAACCAAATCATCAGAAACAGATTTTATTTGATGTACAACATTTTTTAAAACTACGGGAGTGGGATTTTCTTTATCTTTATATTTAACCGGATAAAACAAAGCTTTAGTTTTATCGTAAACACTTGCACCTTTATTTCCTCCAATCCATATATTTCTACTGGAATCGCCTTCTAAGCTATAAATTGTATTGTTAGAAATAGAATTAGGATTATTAATTTCATTTCTAAAAATTTTAAAATTATAACCGTCATAGCGATTTAGACCATCATAGGTTCCAAACCACATATATCCTTCCTTATCCTGATAAATAGTTGTAATTGAGTTATTGGATAATCCATCTGACACATCCAGGAAACGTACCGAATACCCCTGCGAATAACTTACCAGAAATGCTGAAAAAAAAACAAATATTAAGTTTAAACACCTCAAAATAAAAATATTAATTCCAAAAACAATAGTACAAAATATAAAATTAATTAATCTCTTTGATACCGATGGTTTGCCAGTACTTTCAGAAATTAAAGAATTTATATAAAAAAATGTGAAATCAAACGAATTCGATTTCACATTTCTTATTTAAAATATATTTACTATTACCAGAATTTCACGTATAAAGCAGCGATAATTAATAAGGTAATAATAATTAATACTGTAGTTTGTGGTTTCACCTTAAACATTTCAGTATCCAGTTCGAATGCTTTTGGATTTACTTTTGGTCC